>CAVWDZ010000002.1:0-788761 GCA_963753905.1 uncultured Acidimicrobiaceae bacterium
GCGGGATTTGAACCCGCGACCTTCGGGTTATGAGCCCGACGAGCTACCAGACTGCTCCACCCCGCGTCGTGAGATCAGAGGCTACCACCTGCACGTCGGTGCTCGTCCATCGCCTCCGGCGTGGCGAACCCTTCGGTCAACCCCCAGGGCCGAGGGCGCCCGTGCTCGGGAGGGTGGTGGTGGTCGTGGTGGTGCTGGCCGACGTCCCTCCGGTGAGCGCCTGTACCGCCTGGAGATTGGACTCCAGGGTATTGATGTCGTTCTGGTAGGCCCCGAGATTTCCGGCCTTGAGGTCGGCCTGCGACTGGGCGTAGGCGTTCTGCGCCTCGCTGAGCAGAGCCCGTACCTGGGGCGAGAGGGTTCCGACCCCACCGGACTGCCCAGGTGTGGTGGACACCGGTGCCTGGAACAACGAGGTCAACGCGTCCCCGAGGGTGTTCCCGATGGCGGCCGGTGAGTTCCCGTAGACAGCGATCATCCGTTGGAGCTCAGGGAAGGCGTTGCGCGAGGACTCGACGTAGAGCGGCTGGATATAGAGCAACGCGTTGGCGACCGGGATCATGAGGACCTGGCCCAAGAGCACGGACGACCCGTTCTGGTTGAGCAGGGAGATGGCGCTGGAGACGTTCGGTGTGGCCGAGATCCTGGCCGCAACGATGGCGGGGCCGTTGACCGGGTTTGCCCGCGGCGTGACGAACATCTTGAGCTGGCCGTAGTGACCTGGGTCCGAGCCGGCCATCATGAACCCGGAGAGCGTCTGGATCTGGTTTCCCCCTGACGACGGGACCAATGCGTCGATCAGATTGAACGACTGGCTCGATTCCCCGGGGATCCGAAGGACCTGATAGATGGGCGCCATTCGTACCTGCTGCCCGGTGGAGACGACCTGGCCCACCGCGTTGACGGTCTGGGTGGTGGCAAGGGCCGCTGACGGCGAACCCGAGCCGGGGGACGGCGAGATCGTCCAGGCGTCGGCCGCGCTGTAGAAGTTGGCTGCCTGTTTGATGTGGTACTTGCCGAACATGGTTGCCTGGACGGCGAAGATGTCCTCGGGGTAGCGCAGGTGGGCCACCAGCTGAGTGCTCATCTTCGATGCCGGCGTGAACATTCCGGGAAATGCCTTCTCGTAGGTTTGGATGATCGGATCGCTCGGGTCCGTCACATAGAAGGTCATCTTGCCGGTGTAGGCGTTGATGAGCACCTTGACCGAGTTCCGGACATAGTTGAAGTTGCCGGAGAGCAAGCCGCTGGCCGGGTTGACGGCAATGGTGTTGGCATTCTGCGAGTACGGATAATTGCCCGTCGTCGTATAGGCGTCCTGTACCCAGTCGATCTGCCCGTTGAGCATCACCGGATACGGGTCGGCGTCGAGGCTGAGGAACGGCGCAGCTTTTGTCACGCGCTGCTGGACGCCACGAGCGAACATGATGCGTGAATTCGAGGTGATCTGATTGGAGATGAGCAGGTTGATGTCGTTGAACCGGACCGCGAACAGCGCCCGGTCGAAGAAATTGGAGAGCTGCACACCTCCATCGCCCTTGTAGTGGGTCTCGACGTTGCCTCCGGTCGGGAGCTGGTAGTCGATCTCCGGCTGCTTGGTGTTGGCGACCACGTAGGGCGCGTTGCTCAAGCCGAAGTAGACCGACGGCTGGGTCAACTGAGGGAGACCGTTGGAGACCGGGGGGACACCACCGACCGAGAACTCGGGATCGCCGTTGCCTACTGCCTCGGTGGCCGGCGAGATGATCATGCCGTAGCCATGGGTGTACTGCAGGGTGGTGTTCACCCACGAGCTCGACGGCAGGTCGTTCTGGTTGATCTCGCGGACCCCGACCACGACCGGGGTCTCGACTCCGTTGATGGCGTACCGATCGAGGGTCAGCGTCTGGAACTGATAGTAGGAGCGGATGTCCTGGAGCTTCTGATACGTCGGTTGGGTCTGAGTGGGATCCCAGAGTCGGACGTTGGCCAGCGTGTCGCTGTTCGCGGTCAGCTGATCGGCAGTGAGCGTGGAGCCCGCCGGATACGCCTTGGTCTGGACGTTGTTGATCCCCATCGCCGTCCGCGTGGCGTTGATGTTGCGCTGGATATAGGGGCGCTCGAGGGTGTTCTGGGACGGGTTCACCTTGAGGGCCTGGACGAGTGCCGGGTAGATCGTGCCGGCGGTCAGTGCCACCAGGAACCACAGCCCGACCCCCAGGATGGGGAGAGCCCACCCCTGGCGGCGGATGTTGTAGATGAGGAGCGCCGCCGCAGCGAACGACACCAGGATGAGCAGGTCGAGGGCCGGGAGCCGCGCGTGCACGTCGGTGTAACCGGCGCCCTGCACAAAGCCGTTGGAGGAGAGGTCCAGGTTGAAACGGGCCAGGTAGTAGCCCACGGCCTTCACCAGGGCAAGGAGACCCAGGATGACCGAGAGGTGCGCCTTGACGGCAGGGCGGACCCGCGGGCGTTGTCCCTGGAGCCGGATGCCGCCGTTGAGGTAGTGGCTGACCAGGGTGGCCAGGAACACCACCACCAGTGCAACCAGCGCCCAGTGGACGAGGAACTGCTCGAAGGGCAAGGTGAACACGAAGAAGGCCACGTTGCGGTGGAACTCCGGGTCACTCGTCGGGAAGGGCGTGCTGTTCCGGAAGAGGAGCCAGTTCTGCCACTGACCGATGGCCTGTGACCCGACGATGAGGGACAGCACCACCACGACGACCGCTCGCAGCCAGCGGGCGTACGGTCCGACCACCTCGCGGTAACGCTTGACGAATTCGTCCTCTGCGTCGAGTGTCGGGCCCTTCGGGGCGAGGCGCTCCGCCACCAACAGACTGGCCAGGAGCATTGCCGCGAAGATGAGCGAGAAGACGACCATCAGCCCGACCTTGATCTCGAACATCTTGAGCCAGACGGAGTGCAGGTTGACCGACGAGAACCAGAGGGCGTCGGTGTAGAACGTGGCGAACGTCCGCAGGAAGGCAAAGATGACCACCAGGACGACGATGACTGCGATGATCCACCGCCGGCGTCGGCGGCGAGGAGAGCGCTCTGTCTGGACGGTCGTGGGCATGTCGCTGGCTGGAGGCATCCGGAGCAGCCTAGATGGAAGCCGGGACCAGCAGACATCGACACCCGGGATGGGCCGGCGGGTGCGGATTTCCGGTGGGGAACGGCTCCCCGGCCTGCTGCGGGCCGTTGAGACCGTTGTCCTCGCAGTCGGGGCAGGGCGTCTCGCCGGGAGGTGGGACGGCGATCCACTCGATCGCGGCCCCTGAGACTCCGGTGATGGCGGCGATCGTCCCCAGCGAAAACGCTGCGACGACGTGGTCCGAGGCGAGACCTTCGACCCGCTCCCCCTTCCACTCCCGGAACGCAGACCCGATGTGCTCGACGGCGACGGACTCCTCGGCCCCGTCGAGGCCGTCCTCCTCGAGCAGTCGGCGGCGCAACGGCCCGGCCAACGATTCGGCCAGCTGGTCGGCGATCCCCACCAGGGCATCGGCGCTGGGACGGACGTCCGTTCCGGTCGCCGCGAACGCAGCGCCGGCCTCCGCTGCCTGCTCGAGCGCTGGGAGCGCAGCCGTGGCGAGTCGGTCCAGCTGCTCGACCTCGGGAGGCAGTAGGTCGCTCGACCAGGTCGATCCCCTGGATCGCAGACCGTCGAGCAGATCGTTCTGATAGTCCTGGAGCGCGCGCTTGAGTCGGCGCCCGAGTGCAGTGACGATCGGGCGGAGCAGCTCGTCTCGGCGCACCGCCATCGGGTGTCGGTCCGCCGGCGGCCCGTCGTCAGCACCACTTTCGGGGCTCACCGCCGCGGGGGCCTCCCCGGTCTCCGCTGGATCCCTCTCCGGAGCGGGTTGCGCGACGATGGGCTCCGAAGGAACCGGCTGTGCATGGGCGGCCCGGATCTTGGCGAACAGGGCGTCGACCTCCTCGGCCGGCGGAGCTCCCTCGGCCGTCGAGGCCGCTCCCTGCGCGGAATCCTCGTCGGCCCCCGCGACCTCCGGCCCGGTCCCTTCGTCAGCGGCCGGAGCGGCGTCATGGGGACCGTCCCCGTGCTCGGCGGTATCGGGCACCGCGCCCAGGACGGCGGCCGCCTCGGCCTCCTCGGCCACCAGGATGGCCGCCAGCTCCTCGGGTGTTCCCTCTTCGGGACGGCCCGCCGCTTCGCGGCCCGCGGCTTCCGCGGCAAGACGGGCGTCGTTCTCGGCGTTGAACAGCTCGTCGGCGATGCTCTCGACCGAGGTGCGCACGTCCTGGACGGTCTGTGCGAGCCGCTCGCGGCCGGCGCGCAGTTGCTCGATCTGGGCGTGGAGCACCCGACGGCGACGCGAGAGATCGGCCAGCACCCGGGCGCGCAGTTGCTGGGCCTCCTCCACCATCGCCCTGCACTCTTCACGGGCCCGCTCCGCCATCAGCTCGGCCTCGTCGCGCGCCTTGTCCAGAGCCGCGGCAACCTGCTGGTCGGTCCGCTCCCGCAGCACCCGGACGGCCTCCTCGACCTCCGCGGACCGGTCGGCCACCAGCGTGTCGGCGCGGGACCGGGCGTGCTCGGCGATGTCGGCCGCCTCGCCCATCAGACGCTGGGCTTCGGCTTCCACGTTGGCCAGCACCTCGGCGGCGACCTCGTGCGCGCTGTGCAGGACCCGGGCGGTCTCCTTCCCGAGCGCCTCGGTCAGGGTCGGCTCGTCGAGCACCGGATTGGCCGCCCGGACCTCGCTCTCGGCCAGCTCCTGGAGGATCTCGCGCTCCCGCTCGGCGAGGCTGCGCAGGCCGGCCGCGATCGACTCGAGGTAGTCCCTCACCTCACCGGGGTCGAACCCGCGGCGCACCGAGGCGAAGGTGTGCCGGGCCACCTCGTCCGGCGCCAGGTGGGGTGACGAGGTGATGGTCATCCGGCGTTCCTCGGGCATGGCCCAGAGCCTACGACCGCGGGTCGACCGATCGGCTCATCCTGCCGACGCGCCGGACGCGCCCGCGCTGTGCGACGCGGCCACCTTCCCGCCGTTGGCCGCCAGGACCCTGAGCGCCTGCTGCAAGGTCGAGACCTCGTAGATCTTGAGGCCGGGCCGGTCCTTGGAGAGGGCCGCCTTGTACTCCTGCCGTGGCACCAGGAAGATGGTGGCACCGGCATTCTCGACGGCGATGGTCTTCTGGGGGACGCCTCCGACATCGCCCACGGTGCCCTGGTCGTCCATCGTCCCGGTGGCCGCGACGGTGTGGCCGCCGGTGAGCGAGCCGGGCGTGAGCGCGTCGATCACCCCGAGGGTCATGGCCAACCCGGCCGATGGCCCGCCGATGTTGGTGACGTCGATCTCCACCGGGAACGGGTAGGCGTAGTCGACCTGGTCCTCCGGCTCGATCCCGACGTTGAGGTTCACACTCGTCCCGTCGACCTCGACCTTGGTCTGGCGGAGGGTGATCGGGACCGGCCCCGGGGGCTGCGTCCCTCCTCGGCGCACGGTGAAGACGACCGTCTGGCCGGAGTGGTACCGCTGGAGCGCCGTGGTCAGGGCTTCGGCCGTCGGGGTCGCGACACCGTCGACGGCGGTGATCACGTCGCCGACATCGAGCACCCCGGAGGCCGGGGTCCCGGGGAAGGTCCCGAAGACCACCGCCCCGGCCGCCGTGGCGGGCACCGGGTAGCCGAGGTAGCGGAGGGCCGACGTCTTTGCATTGTCCTCGGCCTGCGACATCTCGAGCGCACCCTGGGCGTCGAGCTCCGACGCAGCGGTCCCGCCGGTGACAGCGGTGAGCGGGTAGAAGCTGGTGTTCCCATGGAGGAATTTGTTCTGGAGCTTGTAGAAGTAGTAGCTGAGCGCGGAGACCCGGCCCTCCTCCACGTCCGTCAGGAGGACCGGATCGGTCACCGGGTGGGCACGGTCCGAAGGGACGGTGATGTACTGCTGGACGGACTGGGCCTCGCCGGGCTGGATCGCGTAGTAGTTGAGATCCACTCGTGACGACACAGCCACCGCGAGCGCCACGAGGACGAAGAGCACCCACGGCCACCGTCGGCGGCGCCGTGGCGGCGGAGGAGGCACCGTCAGGACCGTGTGCAGGGAAGCCCCCTCCGGAGGAGCATCTTGCGGCGTCCCCAGTCCCGGAGGAGGCGCGATGCCGAAGGGGACCGGGGTGGGGTCCGCCGCCGCCGTGATGGGCTCGTCGTCGGTCATAGTGGTGCGATGCAGCCTGCCACGGAACCGGACCGCGGCAACGTCATCGCACGCCGTCGGGAGGTCGCTCGGGCGGGCCATCTGGGTGACGGCGCCGCGGCCCGCGCCGGCCTGGCCGACGAGGCCGGGACTGTGCGGGCCACCGCGCTCGGGGCGCTCGACCGGCTCGGTGCCCTGACCGACGCCGATCTCGAGCGGGCGCTCTGCGATGCCGATCCGACCGTGCGCCGACGCGCCTGCGAGCTGGCCGCGTCGCATCCGCCGGTCGAGGTGCGCGGCGCGCTCGGTGATCGGGACACCACGGTGGCCGAGATGGCCGCGTGGGCGGTCGGCGAGCGCGGGGAACGCGCCGCGGTGCCGGCACTGGCCCAGATGGCCTCTCCCGCCGGACACGCGGACCCGCTCTGCCGCGAGGCCGCTGTCGCCGCGCTCGGGGCGATCGGCGACCCTGAGGGGCTGCCCGCCGTGTTGGCAGCTCTCGCGGACAAGCCCGCCATCCGCCGCAGGGCCGCCGTCGCGTTGGCCGCTTTCGAGGGGCCCGAAGTGGAGGCCGCCCTGCGCCGTTGCCTCGAGGACCGGGACTGGCAGGTGCGTCAGGTGGCGGAGGACCTGCTCGCCGTCGAATAACGGACCGGGATCAGATCACCGCGGCCGGACCACGGCTCAGGACTCGGCCGCGGCGAAGATCGGACGGAGCTCGTCGAACGTGTCGAGACAGAGCCCTGCGCCGAGCACCACGCATTCGAGCGGCGTGGCGACCAGGTGCACCGCGACCTCGGTCTCGTCCGCCAGCCGGTTGGCCAGCCCCCGCAGCATCGCACCCCCACCGACCAGATGGATGCCCTCGTAGATGATGTCCTGGGCCAACTCGGGCGGGGCGTCGGCCAGGCAGGCCAGCACGGTGGCGACGATGAGGTCGACCTGGTCCCGGAGCGCGTAGCGCACCTCCTCCGGCGAGAGGACCACGAACTTGGGCTGTCCGGTGGTGATCTCGCGGCCGCGCACCTCGGCCTTGACCTCGTCGGTGTACGGCAGTGCCGACCCGATGGCCAGCTTGAGCTCCTCGCCGGTGCGCTCCCCGATCGCGATGCCGTGCTCCTGGCGCACATAGGCCTGGATGGCGGCGTCCATGTCGAACCCGCCGCACCGGACGGCCCGCGAGGCGACGACCCCGCCCAGCGAGATGACCGCCGTCTCGGTCGTCCCCCCACCCACGTCCACCACCATGTTGCCGATCGGTTCGTGGATGGCGAGGCCGGCGCCGATGGCCGCCGCCATCGGCTGCTCGATGAGGTGGGCGGCCGAGGCCCCGGCCCGCCTGGCGGCCTCCTTGACGGCACGTCGCTCGACCGAGGTGATGGCGGAGGGTACGCAGATGAGGACGCGGGGGCGGTTGAACTTGCTCACCCCTGCACGCCGCAACAGCAGGCGGATCATCCGCTCGGTGATGTCGAAGTCGGTGATCGCGCCTTCTCGCAGGGGCCGGACGGCCACGATGTACCCGGGGGTGCGTCCGATCATCTGCCACGCCTCGTTGCCAACCGCGAGGACGTCGTGGCTCCGCGAGTTGAGCGCGATGACCGTCGGTTGGTTGAGGATGATCCCGCGACCTCTGGCGAAAACCAGCGTGTTGGCCGTGCCGAGGTCGATCGCGAGGTCCCGGGCCACCCCGTCATCGTAGGGCCACGCCGACCGGAGCCCGGGAGTGGGTCCCGTGCGGTGCACGTAGCGGTGCACGTGGCAGTGGCGACGCCCCTCGCGGGCGTGCTCTCGGTAACCTTCGGTCCGTGCACGGTGATGACCAGGGCGGGATCGGTGGTCGTTCCGACGATGACTGGGATGAGGACGAGGGGCCGATGCGCGGGTGGGTCCCGCCCGACGACCGGCTCTGGCGCCACCCGTCCGAGACGGCGCACGGGTCGGCCCAGACCGTGGTCGGACGCACCCAACCGGATGTCCCCGGGCGCTGGCTGCTCGGTGGTGCCGTTCTCTGCCTCCTGACCGTCGTGGTGGCCACCGGGGTCACCATGACCACAACCGTGTCGCGGGAGCCGGGCGCGCCGCCACTGCTCACCATCGTCCCGACCACCGAGCCCGGGCCCGTCGCCGTCGTCGTGGATCGGCGACACCTGGCCGGCGTCGAATCGAACGTGCGCCGCTCGACGGTCCTCCTGGTGGTCTCGGGACCCGGCAGAACCGTGATCGGCACCGGCATCGTCGCCCAGCCCGGGGGGATCATCGCGACCCCCACCTCGGTGCTCGACGGGGCCAGGACCATCACCGCCGTGGAGTCGGATGGCACCCGCGAGCCGGCCACCCTGGTGGGAACCGACGCGACGTCGGGGATCGCGGTCCTGCACATCGACGACGACCTACCGGTTGCCACATTCAGCCACAACGACCCGCCGTTGGGCAGCACCCTCATGGCCATCTCCGAGTGGCCCCGCGTCAGGGGGGCCGGAGGACCCGACACCCACCTCTACGCCGGGGCAGTACTCTCCGCCGGCCAGCCCGGCGGGACGGGGCTGCTCTCGGAGTTCGCCACCACCACGGTGGCCACCCCGCTCACACGGCACGACATCGGCTGCCCGCTCGTCGACCAGTCCGGCCGGGTGTGGGGGATCCTCTTCGAGCTCTCCGGCCCGACGGCCTCACGCACCTCGGTCTTCCTTCCCGGGGAGCTCGTCCAGGACGTGACCGGGCAGCTGATGACCAGCGGTGCGGTCGTCCAGGGCTGGCTCGGGATCGCCCTCGCACCGCCGGCGGTCGTGACCGGGTCGCTGGACTCGCCGACGACGACGCTCGACGTCGCACCGGCCGCCGGCGCGGTGGTCGGAGCGGTGTGGCCCGGGAGCCCAGCGTACGAAGCCGGCATCGAGGCGGGGGACGTCGTCGTCGACGTCGACGGGCACGCGGTCCGCTCCGATGCCGATCTGCGGACCCGCCTCTATGCGGACCCTCCGGGTACGACGCTGCAGCTCTCCCTGGAGCGGAACGGCAGCACCGTGGGCGCCACCGCAGTCCTGGGCACCGCCGACGCCGATGTACCGGAGGAAGCCTCGTCGTCATAGCATGAGGTGATGGCACCGACCGATCCGGGGGACTCCGGGAACCCGTTCCAATCGTTGCTCGGTGACCTCATGAACATGCTGGGGACCAACGCACCGGACCAGTGGGAGATGACCCGCTCGTTCGCCCTCAACGTGGCCACCGGCGGCGTGTCGCAACCCAACGTCGAACCCATCGAGCGGATCCAGGTCGAGCAGCTGTCGCGGGTTGCCGAACTGAACGTGAGCGAGTCCACCGGCATGCCGGTGGCTCCCGACGGGCGGCGCCTCACCTGCGTCCCGGTCGGGCGTGGCGACTGGACCCTACGGGCCCTCGAGTCGTGGCGACCACTGCTCGCCGCCATGGCCGTGCCGGTTCAAGCGCCGCCCGAATCGTCCGGCGACGTGACGCCCGCGACCGGCGACGCCATCGACCCATTCGGTGCAGACCCCTCCGCAGGGCTCGCCGGGCTCCTCGGGCAGTGGGCCACCGCGATCGGCCCGATGTTCTTCGGGCTCCAGGTCGGATCGGTGGTCGGGCACCTCTCCCAGCGCACGCTCGGGCAGTACCCCCTGGCGCTGCCATGGGCGCTATCGGACGAGCTGCTCCTGGTGACCGCCAACATCACCGCCTTCGCCGAGGACTGGAGCCTGCCCGGCGAGGAGACCCTGCTCTGGGTCTGTGCCCGGGAGCTGGCCACCCACAGCGTGCTCAGCAGACCGTCGGTGCGGGCCCGCTTCGAGGAGCTCCTGCTGGCCATGGCCGAATCGTCGGCCGCCGCGCAGCAGAGCCTGGCCGGCCGGCTCCGCGGGCTCGTCGACCCAGCCGACCCCGACGCCGCGGCGGGCATGGACCTCGAGTCGCTCCAGGGGATGTTCGGCGACCCCGAGGAGCTGCTCGGGGAGCTGCTCACCCCCGAGTCCCGCCGTACCTCGGACCAGCTCACCTCACTTGCGGTCGTGGTCGATGCCTACGCGGACCACATCGCGGCAGTGGTGGGCGAGAAGCTGGTCGGTACGCACGCACAGCTCGCGGAGGCCTGGTACCGACGTCGCACGGAACGCGGAAAGGGCGAGGAGGCGGCGGGCGCGCTGTTCGGCCTCGATCTCGACCAGGCCCAGGTGGACCGCGGACGTGCCTTCGTGGCCGGGGTGGTGGAGCGTGCCGGGCACGACGCCCTGGCCCGGCTCTGGTCGCCCGCCCGGAACCTCCCCACGCCACCGGAGGTGGACGCACCCGGGCTCTGGCTGGAGCGCATCAGCCTGCCCGAGCTGGAGGACCCGGCAGGGTCCTGACCGGCGGCGGCCGGGTCGGGCCGAGGGCTGCCGGATCAGGTGGGGACGTCAGGTGCCGCCTCGGCCGGGGCAGCCGGGACCACGTCCTCCTCGGGGACGCCGAGGTCCCACTCGAGCAGGATGTTCTCGCGCTCGGCGTCACGGATGACCCGCTCCCGGTTACGCCGGTACTGCGGGTCGTGCGGAGGCAGCAGGACCAGCCGGGCGTTGGTGCGACGACGGAACTCCTCGATGAGTGCGGGATCACCGAAGTCGGACCGCACCTCCCAGTGCGGGGCGACCGGGCCGAGGTAGACGACCCGCACGTGGCCGACCGGGGGCTGGGGCTCCTGCTCCTCCTCCGGGAGGCTCGGATCGTCGGTGGCCGACGTCATGACAATTGTTCCTCCTGGGGCGGTTGTAAGGACACGATCCTACGCCCCCCGATGCGTAGATAAGAACGCCCTGGTGCCCGATAAGAATATCGTGAGGAAACCGTCAATACCGGCCGATTTCCGCCAGCTCGGGGTTATCGGATGCGACACTTGCAACGGAACGGATGGCGGCGGCGAACGGGGACACCTCCGAGGTCGGGCCCCCCGCACCATCCCCGATATCGACGGAGGCACCATGGACACCGTTTGGATGAGCGAAGGGAAGTGCAAAGACCTCTCTCCGACCATCTTCTTCCCGAGTGACGGGGTCGGGGTGCAGGAGGCCCAGCGGATCTGCGCCGAGTGTCCGGTTGCCGATTCCTGCCTCGAGTACGCGCTCGAGGAACGGGTCGACCACGGTGTGTGGGGTGGGAAGTCCGAGCGCGAGCGCCGGCGCATCCTGCGGCGCCGACGGATCGCACGCACCGTCTCGGTCTGACACCGTCCCCCGGCGAGCTGCGATCCCACCGGGTGGATGTGCCCGGTGACGGACCGCTCGCCGAGTGCGTGGCCAACATCAGCGAAGGACGTGACCACGTCGTCATCGATGCGGTGCGCAGGGCAGGCGGGGACCGGGTCCTCGACGTACACACCGACCCGGAGCACCACCGCACTGTCCTGACCCTCGGCGGACCGCTCGCCGATGTGGAGGACGCGGCACGCGCGATCACGACGGAGGCGGTCGCCCGCATCGATCTCTCCTCCCACCGAGGCGTCCATCCCCGTCTCGGGGCTGTCGACGTCGTCCCCTTCGTCCCGCTCTCCGGACCCGCGGCGACCCAACCTCCTACCCTCTGGGAGTCCGTCGTGACCGCACGGGACGCGTTCGCCCGGTGGGCCGGTGCCGCGCTCGGGGTGCCCTGCTTCCTCTACGGGCCCGAGCGGTCACTGCCCGAGGTCCGGCGCGACGCGTTCGGCGCACTGTCCCCCGACTTCGGTCCGCCGGCACCGCATCCGACCGCGGGCGCCACGGCGGTCGGAGCCCGCCCGGTGCTGGTGGCCTACAACGTCTGGATCGCCGAGCTCCCCGGACGAGCGGTGTCGGCGTCGGCCCTCGACGTCGCCCGCGAGCTCGCCGACTCCCTCCGCGGACCCGGCGTGCGCACCCTCGGACTGGCCGTCGCCACCGGTGCACAGGTGAGCTGCAACCTGACCGACCCCACCCGGGTCACACCCGCTGCGGTCTACGACGCGGTGGCCGGCGGAGCCGCCCGCCGCGGGTGCACGATCCTCCGGGCCGAGTTGGTCGGCCTGGTCCCCTCGGCCGTCCTCGACGCGGTGCCGCGGCACCGGTGGGCCGAGCTCGACCTGCGGGCCGAGGACACCATCGAATCCCGCCTGGCACAGCACGGGACCTGACGCCCCGGCAGCCGGCCCTGCTCAGGAGGCGCTGGCCGCTCTCCGCTGGAGCGCGCGCTGACGGCGCAACCGCCTGCGCTCCCGCTCGGACAGCCCGCCCCAGATGCCGAACTTCTCGCCGTTGGCCAGCGCATACTCGAGGCAGTCCTCGCGTACCACGCACCCCCGGCACACTTCCTTCGCCTCGCGGGTGGACGCCCCCCGCTCGGGGAAGAAGAGATCCGGGTCCACCCCCATGCAATTCGCCTTGGTCTGCCATGTCCGTTCTCGGGGTCCGTACATCAATGACACCATGTCCATCGACAGACCTCCCTCCCACTCATCCACACGATCCGGCACCACTCGTGCGCTTGCGCATGGCACGGCTGTAACTACAGATATGTCATCCTTCACTATCACGGGCGGAAACGCAAGAAAAAACCCGCTTGTGAACGAAAGCGCAAGAGCGCCGGAAGCAGCCGCCGGTGGGTCTGGAGGGGGTCAGCCGGCCCGTCGGCCCCGCGAGCGGACGGTCGTCTTGTGGTTGAGGAAGTCGATCAGAACGTAGTCGCCGAGCTCGTCCGGTGAGGTCGCGAAGGTGCGGCCCCGGTTGATCCGCGAGAGCTGGTCGATGAACCCCCAGAGGCCGCGGTCCGGGTCGAGCAGGAAGGTGTTGATGGTGATCCCCGCCTTCGTGCAGCGCAGCACCTCGGCGAGGGTGAGCTCGAGCGTCTCGGGGACGGGCGGGTAGTTGAACGACACGTCGTAGCCCAGACCGCCGTCGTAGGGGACGATGTGCGCGGTGGGTTCCCCGTCGGTCACCAGGATGATCTGCTTGGTCCCCGGCTGATGGGCGAGCAGCTTGCGGGCGAGCATCAGTCCGTGCTGGAGGTTGGTGCCGTAGACGTAGTCCCAGCTGACCGTCGGCAGGTCCTCGGGCTCGATCTCGCGTGCAACCTCGGAGAAGCCGACCAGACCCAGGTAGTCGCGCGGGAAGCGCTGTGTGATGAGCGTGTGGAGGGCCATCGCCATCCTCTTGGCCGGGACGAAGTTGTCGCGCATCGGCATCGACAACGAGAGGTCGAGCAGGAGCACGGTCGCCGACCGGGTCAGGGCTTCGGTCTCGACCAGCTCGAAGTCATCCGGATGCAGGCGCACCGGCACCCCGCTCCCCGCCCGCCGCACGGCGTTGTGCACCGTGCGGGAGAGGTCGAGGTTGAACGGATCCCCGAACTCGTAGGGCTTGGTGGTCTCCTCACGGTCGTGACCGGTCCCGGTCCAGGTCGTGGCGTGGGTACCGACCCGGTCCTTGGTCAACTGAGAGAACAGGTCGGAGAGGGCTTGTTGACCCATCCGGCGGATCCCCTTCGCCGTGAGCTCGAACCGGCCCTCGCGCTGGTCGATGAGGCCTGCCTCCTCGAGCTGCTTGGCCAGTGACGCCAACCGGTCGAGCGAGCGGGCGGCGTCGTCCCCGAGGTGCCGGGCCACCTTGTCGAGATCGACCTCGGACAGCGCGGCGGGCGAGTTCGCAGAGCGCAGGAAGGACTCGAGCTCGTCGAGGTCGCGCAGGCGGCCGGCTGCATCGGTGGCCTCGCCCATCCCCATCGGGTCGTCGCCCCGGAAGCGGTACCGCTGCTCCCATCCGGCATCCGGGAAGGCCCGCTGGAGGTTGCCGGCGAGCCGATCGACCTGCCAGCGGAGGTCCATGTCCTCGAGGAGCGACTCTGCGAGGCCCTGGAGCTGCGAGCGCTGCTCGGGCGTCATCGAGTTCCACATGGCCTGCGCCGCCGCCATCCGGGCGGCCAGCTGTTCGAGCAACTCGTCGAGGGTCTTCGGATCCCCCGGGAAGAGGTCCCCGAACTGCTCCATGAACGATTCGAACGAGGGGTCGAGCGGCCGGCCGTCCTCGCGCTGCTCGATCATCCGGTTGAGTGCGTCGAAGGCCTGACGCATGTGCTCGAGCTGGGCCGGATCGGGGTTGGAGAGGGCCTCGGACATCTGGTCGAAGTAGGTCTTGGCGACCTCCTGGCGCAGGCGCTCCATCAGCTCCTCGAAGTGCTCGCGGGCCTCGGAGGAAACGAACTCGTAGCTCTGCAGACCCCGCACGGTGCCGGCCAGGTCGTTGGGCAGCAGATCGAGCTGCATCCGCCGCTCGGTCGCCACCTGATCGGTGACCTCCTGGCGACGCTGGTCACCCGAGGCGCGGGCCTCGGATTCGAGACGCTCGATACCGAGCCGCTCCTCGGCCAGCACCTCCTGGAGCTCCTCGGCCACCTCGCTGTAGGCACCGCCCAGGTCACCGCGGTCGAGCTGCTCCTCGCGCTCGAGCCGCAGCTGGTCGAGGAGGTCACGCAGTCCCTGGACCCGCTCGCCGTCCGGGGTCTGCCAGCCCCGGTTGAGCATGCGTTGGAGCGCTTCGTGCAGGTCGCCGTTGGCCAGCAGGTCGTCGGTCAGCTGCGAGAGGACGGCGTCGGCATCGTCGGCCAGCGACTCCTGGGAGCCGTCCCACCGCCGGTAGTCGAACCGCCAGGTCATCCCCGCCCCCGATAGGTCGCCCGGGACCCGGCGGCCTCCTTGTTGAGGCGCTTGGTGAGGTGGAGCCCCTCGAGCAGGAACTCGACGGCGCTCGCCACCAGGGCGGGGTCCTCCGACCCCCCGGTCAGGGCCAGGACCGGCGCCGAGAGCGCCGGCATCTGGGCGAGGGTACCGGCATAGGCGTCCGACGGGAGGTCGTCGCCTGCGTGCACGACGGTGTCCTCGGTGAAGGCGCCGACCACCGCCTGGGGCTCGGCAAGATGGACCCGGCGGCGGAAGACCAGCAGCACCGCGGCAGACACCAGCTGGGAGAGGATCAACCCATCGCGCCCCTCCTCCAGCGACTCGATCTCGATCTTGCCCTGGGTCGACGAGACGAGGGCCTGGAGGTCGGAGATCCGGGGGACGGCTTCCGACTCGCCGTTGCGCAGGGCCCGACGGGTGGCGTTGGCGACGAGGGTCTCGTAGTTGGCGATGGTGAGGCGCACCGACACGCCGGAGCGTTGGTTCAGATGGGGGCTCTGGCGGGCCAGCTGGCTGAGCTCGGCCACCACCTCTGCCATGAACGCCGGGATCTCCACCTGCGGTGCGCCGGGCCGCTGCTCGGTCCCGTCCCGACCGGGCAGGTCGGCCTCGAGCTCGGCGATGCGCAACTCGGTTGCCGCATCCGGCGGGTAGTGGGTACGGATCTGTGCGCCGAACCGGTCCTTGAGCGGGGTGATGATCCGCCCGCGATTGGTGTAGTCCTCCGGGTTGGCGGTCGCCACCAGCAGGATGTCGAGCGGGAGGCGCACCCGGTGGCCGCGGATCTGCACGTCGCGCTCCTCGAGCACGTTGAGCAGGCCGACCTGGATCCGCTCGGCCAGGTCGGGGAGCTCGTTGATCGCGAAGATGCCCCGGTTGACCCGCGGTACCAGGCCGTAGTGGATGGTCAGCTCGTCGGAGAGGTACCGGCCCTCGGCCACCCGGATCGGATCGACTTCGCCGATGAGGTCGGCGACCGAGGTGTCGGGCGTCGCCAGCTTCTCGCCGTATCGCTCACTGCGATGGACCCATGCCACCGGCAGATCGTCGCCCGACTCGGCGGCCAGGTCCCTGGCGAACCGGGAGACGGGGTGGAACGGATCGTCGTTGATCTCGGAGTGCGCCACGATCGGGAGCCATTCGTCGAGCAGACCCACCAGCGCGCGGATGATGCGGGTCTTGGCCTGGCCACGCTCGCCGAGCAGGATGAGGTCGTGCCCGGCGAGCACGGCATTCTCGAGCTGGGGTAGCACGGTGTCCTCGAAGCCAAGTACACCGGCGACCAGGGGCTCTCCGGCCGCGATCCTCGCCGAGGCGTTGCGCCGGATCTCGTCGGCCACCGAGAGCGGGGTCCAGCCGACCTGGCGCAGCCCACCCAGGCTGGTGACGTCGGGGGGCGGGGTCAGCCGGATGGTGGGGTCGAGGGGTGCTGCGTGCTCCGGGGTGGTCATGCTCCGAGCCTATGCGTGGAGGCCGGACCATGATGGTCGTCGGTCGACCCGGGAGCCGTACCTGCGTTTTTTCCGCACGGGGTCCCGAGTGATGGAAAGATGATGCTCCGTCTGCGCTCGTGCCCTGGGCTACGCGCGCGGTGGAGGAGCGTTCGGACGGGCCGTGGGCCGGCGTGGGCTGCGTGCTGCGGCCAGACCGGACCTGATCAGGGAGAGATGCATTGACGACGTTGGAGGAGGCGACAGCAACCCCGGTCGTTCTGGGAGGCGTCCGGGGGGGTCCCGACGTCCCCACCCTGCGCACCGACCGCTACTGGGTACAGCCGGTGGTCACCGTCGTGGTGCTCACCGCCTTCGTCGCCTACGCCAGCTGGGCCGCCTTCGTGAACAAGAACTACTACGCCGGGGCCTCGCTCAACCGCGACCTGATCTCGCCGTTCTACTCGCCCTGTCTCACCGAGAGCTGCGTACCGGGCAGCCATCCCTCGACCGTGATCACCTGGTGGGCCATCTCGCCCGCGCTGCTCATCCTCATCTTCCCGCTGGGATTCCGGATGACCTGCTACTACTACCGCAAGGCCTACTACCGCTCCTTCTGGCTGGCACCACCGGCCTGCGCGGTCTCCGACACCCACGGCTCCTACTCCGGCGAGTCCCGGTTCCCCCTCCTGCTCCAGAACGTGCACCGCTACTTCTTCTACTTCGGCCTCGTCTTCAACGTGATCCTCACCATCGACGCGGTCGTCGCCTTCCGCCAGCCCGGAGTGGGGCTCGGGTTCAGTGTCGGCACCGCGGTGCTCATCGTGAACGCCACACTGCTGTGGCTCTACTCCCTCAGCTGCCATGCCTGCCGGCACCTCTGCGGGGGCGGGCTCAAGCAGTTCTCGAGTGCGCCGATCCGCCACCGGATCTGGAAGGCGCTCACCCCGCTCAACGGGAAGCACATGGTCTTCGCATGGATGAGCCTCCTGTTCGTCGCCTTCACCGACCTCTACGTGCGGTTGGTGGCCAGCGGGACGATCCACGACTACGGCTTCCACTTCTAGGAGGAGGGGAACCATGAGCGAGTACGAGAGTTACGACTTCGACGTCATCGTCATCGGTGCGGGCGGGGCGGGCCTGCGGGCGGCCATCGAGGCCCAGTCGACCGGTCTCCGCACGGCATTGGTCTGCAAGTCGCTGCTGGGCAAGGCCCACACCGTCATGGCCGAGGGCGGGATCGCCGCCGCGCTGGGCAACGTGTACGGCGAGGACGACTGGGAGGTCCACTTCCGCGACACCATGCGGGGCGGCAAGATGCTCAACAACTGGCGGATGGCCCAGCTCCACGCCCAGGAGTCGCCCGACCGGGTCCGTGAGCTCGAGGACTGGGGCGCCCTCTTCGACCGGACCGAGGACGGCCTCATCCTGCAGCGCGACTTCGGGGGGCACCGCTACGCGCGGCTCGCCCATGTCGGTGACCGCACCGGTCTCGAGATGATCCGCACCCTCCAGCAGAAGGCGGTGGCCGAGGGGATCGAGGTCTTCATGGAGCTCAAGGTGCTCCGCCTCGTCCACGACGCCGACGGGACGGTCTCCGGGTTGGTCGGCTACTGGCGGCCCAGCGGCGAGTTCGTGGTCTTCCGGGCCAAGGCCGTGGTCCTGGCCACCGGTGGGGTGGGGAAGAGCTGGCTGTACACATCCAACTCGTGGGAGTCCACCGGGGACGGCCATGCGATGTCGCTGTGGGCCGGGGCGGATCTCATCGACATGGAGGCCGTCCAGTTCCACCCGACCGGCATGGTCTGGCCGCTGTCGGTACGCGGCATCCTGGTCACCGAGGGGGTGCGCGGCGACGGAGGCGTCCTGCGCAACTCGGAGGGACGGCGGTTCATGTTCGACTACATCCCCCCGATGTTCGAGGCCGAGACGGCCGATTCGGAGGACGAGGCGGACAAGTGGTACGACGACCACTCGGCCGGCCGCCGGCCGCCGGAGCTGCTCCCCCGCGACGAGGTCGCCCGCTCGATCAACAGTGAGGTGAAGGCCGGCCGCGGCAGCCCGCACGGGGGTGTCTTCCTCGACATCGCCACCCGGCGCACCGCCGAGGACATCCGCAGGCGGCTCCCCTCGATGTACCACCAGTTCAAGGAGCTCGCGGGCGTGGACATCACCGCCGAGGCCATGGAGGTCGGGCCGACCTGCCACTACATCATGGGGGGCGTCCGGGTCGACGCCGACTCCGCTGCGACCACCGCGCCGGGGCTCTTCGCCGCGGGCGAGGTGGCCGGCGGGATGCACGGCTCCAACCGGCTCGGCGGCAACTCTCTCTCCGACCTGCTGGTGTTCGGCCGGCGCGCCGGGATCGGCGCAGCCGAGTTCGCCTCCGGCCGTCGGGACGACTTCGCGCTCGACCAGGGCCAGATCGACGCGACGATCGCGGCCGCGCTCGCCCCCTTCGAGCGGGAGTCCGGGGAGAACCCCTACGACATCCAGAACGACCTGCAGGAGACCATGCAGAGCCTGGTCGGGATCATCCGGACCGGCGCCGAGCTCGAGCAGGCCATGGGCGCGATCGAGGAGCTCGAGGACCGGGCGACCAGGGTGTCCCTCGTCGGCGGCCTCAGGTACAACCCGGGGTGGAACCTCACCACCGACCTCCCCTCGATGCTGACCGTCTCCCGCTGCACGACCCAGGGCGCCATCAACCGCAAGGAGAGCCGGGGAGGCCACACCCGCGACGACTTCCCGAAGCCGGTCGCCGAGATGGGCCAGGTCAATTTCGTCGAGCGGATCGCCGACGTGGCCGCCGCACCCCTCGGCGTGGGCGGCACGCCGTCCGTCCGAGCCATCACCACCAGCCCGGAGCCGATCCCGGCGATGCCCGACGATCTCAAAGCCCTGTTCGAGGAGGTGGTCTGATGGCCGAGGAGATCATCCACGGCACCGTGAGCGGTGAGGTCACCATGCGCCTCTGGCGCGGCGACGAGACCGGCGGGCGGTTCGAGGACTACGTGATGCCCGCCCAGGAGGGCGAGGTCGTGCTCGACGTGATCCACCGGGTACAGGCGACGGCGGCGCCGGACCTGGCCTGCCGGTGGAACTGCAAGGCCGGAAAGTGCGGCTCGTGCTCGGCCGAGATCAACGGGCGCCCCGCCCTCATGTGCATGACCCGCATGGACTCACTGCCCCCGGGCGAGTCGGTCACCGTTGCGCCGATGCGCGCCTTTCCCATCCTGCGGGACCTGGTCACCGACGTCTCCTACAACTACGAGGTGGCCAAGCGGATCCCTCCGTTCAGCCCCCGCGCCAAGACGGCGGACGAGATGAAGGTCGGCGGCTACCGGATGCAGCAGATCGACGTGGAACGCTCGCAGGAGTTCCGCAAGTGCATCGAGTGCTTCCTGTGCCAGGACGTCTGCCACGTGGTCCGCGACCACGAGGAGAACAAGACCGCCTTCGCCGGACCGCGCTTCTTCGCCCGCTCTGCCGAGCTCGAGATGCACCCCCTCGACACCAACGACCGCCGGGAGCTCCTCCAGGAGGAGCAGGGCCTGGGCAAGTGCAACATCACCAAGTGCTGCACCGAGGTGTGCCCGGAGCACATCAAGATCACCGACAACGCGATCATCCCGCTGAAGGAGCGGGTGGTCGACGCACGGTACGACCCGGTCGCATGGCTGGGGCGCAAGATCAGGAACCGCACGAGGCGCTCGGCAGAGGAGGCGGCGGCGGAGTCGCCGGCGAGCGGTCCGGCGGCGGTCCTGCCGTCCGGTGGGCTCCAGGGGATCGCAGAGCACGACCCCGCCACGGACCCGCCTGGAGAGATGGCCGAGGTCGGGGCCGCGGCCGAGTCGCACGCCGACGAGGCGCCACCCGGATGACCCGGTCCGGGAGGGGCTGCCCGTGGCCCGCTTCCTGACCGAGGAGTGGGTGGCCGCGCTCAACGGCGCCCTCGACGGGGTGAGCCTGCCCGGGCCGGGCCCCGAGACCGGATTGGCAGCCGCCGACGGCCGGTTCCGGGTGGCGCAGGAGGTCCGGGGCGCTCCCGGGGGGGACGTGCGACTGGTCCTGCAGGCGGCCGACGGCGCCCTGACCCTCTCGCTCGGGCCGATCGGCGGGTCGGCTCCGACCGCCGAGGTCGAGGTCACCATCGCTCTCGAGTACGCCGACGCGGTCGCGCTCTCGCGGGGCGAGCTCTCCGCGGCGGAGGCGCTCACCGGCGGGCGCATAAGGGTGCGCGGCGACCTCTCGGTGCTGGTGGCCGGCCAGGAGCTCCTCACGACGGCGAGGGAACACACCCGGGCCGTCGACGCCGAGACGACCTACTGAGCGCCCCCGGTCGGAGGGGCGGGACCCGCGGGAGGCCGGTGTAGACAGGGCGGACATCCGAGCGGAAAGGGACTCATGGACATCCTGAGCAGCCGAACGATCCTCCACCCGGCGGATCTCGAGCGCACACTCGCCTTCTACCGCGACAGCCTCGGTCTGGCCGTGGCCCGAGAGTTCGGCGAGGGCGCAGGCCGGGGTGTCGTGTTCTTTGCCGGGGGCGGGTTCCTCGAGGTGGTGGGCGAGGGCCCGGCGCCGGGGCGCGCCGGGGTCGCTCTCTGGCTGCAGGTCCGCTCGATGGAGGAGACCGTCACCGAGCTCAGCGCCCGCGGCACGGTCCTGTCCCGCCCGGCGCGCCTCGAACCGTGGGGACTCGTCGAGGCATGGATCGACGATCCGGACGGCCTGCGCATCCATCTGGTCGAGGTGCCCGCGGACCATCCACTGCGACGGGACCTGCGCCCGGCGCCTGCGCCTGCGCCTGCGCAGTAGCCTGAGCGCGTGGGTGCCACCTTCCGCGTGGAGTCCCTGGATCATGTCCAGCTGGCCATGCCTGCCGGCGCCGAGGAGCGGGCCGCCGCATTCTACGAAGGCATCCTGGGCATCCCCCGCGTCCCCAAGCCCCCCGAACTCGCGTCCCGGGGTGGCTGCTGGTTCGAGCGCGGGGCGCTGCGGGTGCACCTCGGGGTCGAGGAGGACTTCCGGCCGGCCCGTAAGGCCCACCCGGCCCTGATCGTGTCCGGCATCGCGGAGGCGTGTGCCCTCCTCGATGCGGCAGGCCACCCGACCCGGCATGTCGAGGAGGTGCCGGGCAAGCCCCAGTGGTACGTGGACGACCCGTTCGGCAACCGGATCGAGCTCGTTCCGGCCGGAGGCTGAGGCGGCGGCCGGCATCGCAGCCGGGAGTGATCAGAACTGCACGTGCTGAGCGCTGTCGAGCAATTCGGCCCGGTCCGCTGGAAGGATGAATCCGCCGGCAATTGCCTTGTCCAGGCTCGACGTATACGCCTTCACGTAGTCGGCAGGGGTTCCGTAGAGGCTGACCAGCTTGCTCGAATCGAACGGCATCGTCGATCCGAACAAGGAACAGATCAGGCTTGCGCCAGCCGGCGCTGCTCCACTGAGCGTGGAGATCGGGACCTCGACCGCAGGCGTCCTGACCCCACCGATCACGTTGCCGTTGTCGTCCAGCGCCAACGCCGGTGGGTTTTCCCTGGACAAACGGAAGGGTGCTGGACGTGCGGGCTTCGTCCCGTCCACGACCCAGTTCTCCAATGCGGCAAACGCTGCCTGGACCACCTCGTGCTGGGGGCCTGTATTGATCGGGGTGGTGCAGCCGAGGTCACTCACAGCCGAACCCACGAGGTACGCGTCGGCGTGCGATGTCCCGGCGACTTCCCAGGTTCGGATCCTGTCGGTGTTCGGCTGCTGCGCAACGGCGTAGCCCAACCCGATGAGATCGGTCTGGGTCTCGAACAGGAAGACGGGGATCGTCAGATCGGTTCGGATCCACAGATCCTTGGGCACCGAGTTCGCCGACGTTATCGATGTGCCGTTGAGTGACGCTGCCCCGGACCCCCGGCTGTGGATGAAGATCCCACTGAAGATATTGGTCCGGGGCTGGAGGGCGTCGGCGAAGGTCGTCATGTAGAACGCCGACTGCGATTCCCCGACGGCGACGAGGCGCTTCGGCTTCAGCGGCCCGAGTGCCGTATCCGGCGCACGAAGCGCTTCGCCGATCTGGGCGAAGATGTCCAACGCATACTGATCGCCGGGCTGGTGCAGCGACCCGTAGCGGGTCGGCTCCTGAGTGACGAGCCCAGCGATGTTGCTCGAAGTGGCAGCCGTACTCAGAATGGACGTTCCACCGTTCACGCCCAGCGATTGGGCCGCCACCGCCACATAGGCATAGCCGTCCTGCTTGAGCAGCGGGTTGAGCAGGTCCCAGTCGGGGGCGGACTCCCCCGCCGACTCGTTCATCCATTCGACGACGACGGTCCCGTTGAAGTCCGCCGGATTCGCCGGTCGGCGGACGATGATCCTCGTCTTGTACGGAGCCGTCGTCGTGGGGGTGACGGTCCATCTGCCGTTGCTCGGCATGGCGCGAGCTTTGAAGGCCATCGCCGTTCCGGACGCAAAGAACTCCTGCTCCACATAGTTGTAGGCGGCCAGGTCCGTGGGAAGTGCACTGAGTGGCTCGCTGATCTGCCCTTCGGTTACCGGGCCGGTCAACGTCGCCGCCGCCTGGTAGCTCACCGGCTGCGGCGGCGGAGCGGAGCTGGAGCTGGAGCCACAGGCGGCAAGGCCCACCGTCAAGAGGACCACGAGAATCCCGCCGGACATCCGAGCCGTCCGATCATGCCCTGTACCGCGCGACATGGTGTATCCCCCTCTTGGAAGCCGTCAGAATTGAAGGCGAGAACCGTCAGGCCGCGCCGGCGCCCCGCTCGAGCGTCCGGGCGAGGATCCCGAGCGTGGCGCGGAGCGCAGCCTCGGAGATCACCGGGAAGATCCCGGCGTCGCGGTACACCGGGTCGATCTGCGACCAGTCGTAGTAGGAGGTGACCAGGGTGCCGCCGTCGACCGGCGCGAGGGTGTATCCGTACACGTGGCCGATCTGCGGGCGGAGCTGACCGAGGATGGTCCAGGCGATCTCGCGGTCGGGCTCGAACGTGGTGATGGTCACCGTCACGTCGTAGCGACCCATGGGGTAGTCGTTGAGTGCCTCGCGATCCATGTGCACGACGAAGGTGTCACCGACCGCCGTCACCGGGTCGCCGGTGGCATCCATGAGCATCCCGGAACTGTCGATCGTGACCTGTCCCTGCGGATCACAGAGGACCGCGAAGATCCTCGCCGGGTCCGCGACGATCGTGCGGGCGACCTCGATCCGCTCAGTTGTCACGATCGCACTCTCCTATCTGCCATTCGCTCCGCCTCCGGCCCTACTGTGCGACAGCTTCGACCTCGGCCTTGATCCGTTCGAGCGTGGTGCGCATCCCGTTTCGGTTGGTCTTCCCCCGGGACCAGCCGAAGAGCGCCCAGTAGAGGCGCAGCCCGAAGGTCGGGGCCAGCTGGAACGACTCGGTGACGTCCGACCCCTCACCCGACGGCTCCATGCGGTAACTCCAGACGTTGAGCGGCCGATCCTCCTTTCCGACCCCGAATGCGAACTCATGCCCCGGCTCGCACGCGCTGACCGTACAGGTCGTCCAGTAGATCGGCCCCTTGCCGTTGCGCTTCACATGGCCGCGGAACTTCGCCCCGACGGCGGGACCGGCGGCACCCTCCAGCCACTCCGCCTCGAAGGTCTCCGGGCTGTAGCGCCCGATGCGGGTCACGTCGCTCACCAGGTCCCAGACCGCAATCGGCGGTGCATCCATGTGCAAGGTCACCGAGTCGTGCATGCCGATACCCTACGGCGCCGGGTCACCCTGCGCCGGCCCGATCCCGGTCAGGGCAGCAGGTCGGCCACGTCGCCCCGCTCGGCCTCGAGCTCCTCGGTGGTGATCCGGATCCGCTCCGTGGCGAACTCGTCGTGGTGCAGCCCCTCCACCACCGTCCATCCGCCTGCGCCGTTGGCCCGTACTGGGAACCCGAACTGGAGGCCGGCGGGCACGCCGTACTCGCCGTTGGAGACCACGGCCAGCGAGGTCCAGTCGTCGCCCTCGGTCGCAGTGCGGATGCTCCGCACCGAGTCGATCGCCGCGTTGGCAGCCGACGCCGCCGACGAGAGCCCGCGGGCCTCGATGACGGCGGCCCCCCGTTTCTGGACCGTGGTGAGGAAGTCGCCCTGCAGCCAGGCCGCGTCGTCGATGACCTCGGCGGCCGGCTTCCCCCCGATCCGGGCATTGGCGTAGTCGGGAAATTGGGTGGCCGAGTGGTTGCCCCAGATCGCGAGATTGGTGACCGACGCGACCGGGACCCCGGCCTTGGACGCCAGCTGGCTCTTGGCCCGGTTCTCGTCGAGGCGGGTCATGGCGAACCAGCGGTCGCTCGGCACCTCGGGAGCGTTCGAGCGGGCGATGAGGCAGTTGGTGTTGCAGGGGTTGCCGACCACCAGCACCCGGATGTCGGTGGCGGCGTTGTCGGCGATGGCCCGACCCTGCGGACCGAAGATGCCGCCGTTGACGGTCAGCAGATCGCCCCGCTCCATGCCCGCTTTGCGGGGGATGGAGCCGACCAGGAGGGCCCACGACGTCCCGGCGAATGCCGTGTCCAGATCGGTCGTGGTCACGATGTCGCTGACCAGGGGAAAGGCGCAGTCGTCGATCTCCATGACCACGCCCTCGAGCGCCTTCATGCCCGCCTCGATCTCGAGCAGGCGCAGCACGACCGGCTGGTCGGGCCCGAGGAGCTGGCCGGAGGCGATCCGGAACAGGAGGGCATAGCCGATCTGTCCGGCGGCACCGGTGATCGTGACCTGGATGGGGGAGATGGCGGTCATGGGGCGCAGGCTAATCCGCCTCCCCAGGCCGGGCGAACCTGCCCGGGGTCGACCCGTCGCCGGTGCGGTCCGACCGCCGGTAGCAGGGTGAACTCGACGTCACAGGATGCTGTCACCGCGATGAATTGTTCGTCACGAGTGCCCCGGATGGACCCATGTGGCGGCGCACCTCGGCATACTTGGTCCATGACGTTCCTCGCCCAGGCCATCGCCGTCCTGCCGGGACAGTGCTTCCGTCTGGTCGACGGGGACGCCGACGGCTCCGCGCAGCGGTGCCCACGACCGGTCCGGGTGCGGGGCAGGCTGATCACCGGGAATGACCAGCGGTGCACGGTGGAGGCCTGCGTCGAGCACGGGGTGAGCCTGCTCGACTGGCACCCCATCCCGGCGCCGTCCTAGTGGCGGACCGCCCGGCGGCGCTGACCGAGATGGACACCCCCGCCGACAGCGCGGGGGCCGGCACCGTCGGCACCGCGCCCGGGTCCCGCGGCGTGGAGGAGCCCCGAGAGCTGGCGGAGCGGATCGGATTGGTCGACCGGGCGTTCGCCTTCGTCGATCTCTGCGGCTTCACCGCCTTCATCGCCAACCGCGGCGAGCACGCCGCGATCGACACCCTCGCCCAGTTCCGGTCCCTCGCCCGCGACATCTCGGTGCGCCGCGGGGTGATGGTGGCCAAATGGCTCGGGGACGGGGCCATGATCGTCGGGGTGGAGGTCGGGCCGACCATGGCCACCGCCGCCGAGCTCATCGGGCGCTACGACGGTTCGACGCTCGCGCTGCGCGGCGGGTTCGCGCACGGTCAGGCCCTGATCATGGAGGGCGAGGACTACATCGGCAGACCGGTCAACCTCGCGGCGAGGCTGTGCCAGGCGGCGCGACCCGAGGAGCTCCTCGCGTTCGGCTACCGCGCGTCGTTCCTGCCCCCGTGGATACAGGTGCTCGGCGTCCGCGGTGTGACCCTTCCCGGCCTCGGCCGGATCCGCCGGGCGCAGCGCCTGGGGCTCGTCCCCGGGCTCGAGCTGCCCGACCTCTCCAACCACAACGGCCGGACCCACCCGCCGGGATAGACCGGCTCGGGACGAGCCGACCCGGTTGGCGGAGCTGGACCGGGCGGACTCAGAGCCGGTCGACGATGGCCCCGGCGAACTCGGAGCACTTGACTTCGGTCGCGCCGTCCATCAGCCGGGCGAAGTCGTAGGTGACTACCTTGTCGGCGATGGTCGCCTCGAGTGCCCGCACGATGTCGGCGGCGGCTGCGGTCCACCCCAGGTGCTCGTACATCATCACCCCGGAGAGCAGGAGGGAGCCGGGGTTGACCTTGTCCTGCCCGGCGTACTTGGGGGCGGTCCCGTGGGTCGCCTCGAAGATGCCGTGGCCGGTCACGTAGTTGATGTTCCCGCCCGGGGCGATCCCGATGCCCCCGACCTGGGCGGCCAGCGCGTCGGACAGGTAGTCGCCGTTCAGGTTGGTGGTGGCGATGACGTCGAAGTCCTCGGGCCGGGTGAGCACCTGCTGCAGGGTGATGTCGGCGATGTTGTCCTTGACCAGCAGCCGGTCGCCGGGCCTGCCGTCGCAGTCGTCCCAGCCGACGGCCACGTCGGAGAACTCGTCGCGGACCAGCTCGTACCCCCAGTTGCGGAAGGCACCCTCGGTGAACTTCTGGATGTTGCCCTTGTGGACGAGGGTCACGCTCTTGCGCCCGTGGGCGAGGGCGTACTGGATGGCGGCACGGATCAGGCGCTTGGACCCCATCTCGGAGATGGGCTTGATCCCGATCCCGGAACCCTCGCGGATGTCCCAGCCCATCTCGTCGTGCAGGAAGGCGGCGAGCTTGACGGCCGCCGGAGAGTAGGCCTCCGCCTCCAGGCCCGCGTAGATGTCCTCGGTGTTCTCGCGGAAGATCACCATGTCCACCTTCTCGGGGTGGAGCACCGGCGAGGGCACCCCGGTGAACCAGCGCACTGGGCGGAGGCAGACGTAGAGGTCGAGGATCTGGCGGAGCGCCACGTTGAGCGAGCGGATGCCGCCGCCGACCGGTGTGGTGAGGGGCCCCTTGATGCCGATCAGGTGGGTGCGGAACGCCTCCACCGTTTCGTCGGGCAGCCAGTTCCCGGTCTCGTCGAAGGCCTTCTGGCCGGCCAGGACCTCGACCCATGCGACGGACTTGCCGTGCCGGGCAGCAGCCGCGTCGAGCACCAGCTTGGCCGCCGGCCAGATGTCGACGCCGGTGCCGTCGCCTTCGATGAAGGGGATGATCGGCTCGTCGGAGACCTGGAGCGTGCCGTCGGGACCCGTTGTGATCGGTTGCGCCATTGGCGCAGCCTACCGGCACCCCCTACCCCGGCCGCCAACCGGGAGCGACGGACCGTGCCCGGATCAGGGAGTCGCCAGGCCGAGGGCGGAGTAGATCTCCCGGGTCGCGCTCGATCGGTTCAACGTGTAGAAGTGGAGCCCGGGAACGCCGGATTCGAGCAGCTGCTCGCAGAGCTCGGTGGCGCAGGCCACCCCTTCGCGGCGGACGGCCTCGGCTCCGCCGCGCGCATCGGCCGCACCGAGGCGATCGACCATCCATCCGGGCACCGCCGCGCCCATGGTGGCCATGCGGGGTACCGAGCTCAGGCTGGTGACCGGCATGATGCCGGGCAGCACCGGCTTGTCCACCCCCCGCGCGACGAGGTCGGCGACCAGCGCGGTGTACTCGGGGGCCTCGAAGAAGAACTGGGTCACCGCGAAGTCCGCGCCGGACAGCTTGGCGGCCAGCCGGTCGCGATCGGTGGCCAGGTCCCTCGATTGGGGGTGGCCGGCCGGTTGGGCGGCCACGCCGATCGAGAAGCCGCCGATGGCCCTGGCGAGCTCGACCAGTTCGCAGGCATAGCGGAGCTCACCGGGTCCTCCCCCCGGCTCGTCGGGCGGGTCGCCTCCGAGCGCCATCAGGTTCTCGACCCCGGCCGCTCGGTAGGCCACCAGGATCTCGGCGAGCTCGAGGCGGGTATGGGCGACACAGATGAGGTGGGCCATCGGCACCAGGGTCGTGGTGCGCAGCATGCCGGTCACCAGATCGAAGGTTCGCTTGCGGGACTCGGCCCCGCCGCGGTAGGTGACCGAGACGAAGGAGGGACCCAGGGGTTCGAGGTCGCGCAGGGTCCTGACCAGCGTGGCCTGCTCGGCGTCGGTCTTCGGCGGGAAGAACTCGAACGAGTAGGTCCGGCCCTTGCCCAAGAGGTCGGCGATACGGGTCATGACCGCACCAGCCTACTGTCGTGTGCTGCGACCGCCCGGGGGACCGATCAGAACGGGGTGACCCGTCCGCGAGCCGTCGGGCGCCCCGATCACCGCGCCCGCTCCGCGGCCCGTACGGCGTTGCGCAGCAACATGGCCCGGGTCATCGGGCCCACGCCACCGATCCGCGGGGTGATCCACCCTGCCACCTCGGCCACCGAGTCGTCGACGTCCGAGAGGAGCCGCCTCCCCTCCCAGGAGGTGCCGGCGCCGACCACCGCCGCCCCCGGTTTGATCATGTCCGCCGTCACCAGCCCGGCCCGGCCGGCAGCCGCCACCACTACGTCCGCGGTGCGGACCAGGGCCGCCATGTCCTCGACCCCGGTGTGCACGACGGTCACCGCGGCATTGCATCCGGGGCGCTTGAGGGCCATGAGCAGTGCCAGTGGCCGTCCGATGGTCAGACCCCGGCCGATGATGACCACGTGCTTCCCCTCGACGGGCACGTCGTTCTCGTGGAGCAGTTCGACGATGCCGGCGGGGGTGCACGGCAGCGGACCGGCCGCCCCCATCACCAGCCGGCCCAGGTTGACCGGGTGCAGGCCGTCGACGTCCTTCTCCGGGTCGACCGCGAGCAGGGTCGCCTCCTCGTCGAGACCGGCCGGCAGCGGAAGCTGGACCAGGTACGCGTGGATCTCCTCATCAGCGTTGAACCGGGCGACGACTTCGTCGAGCTCTGCCTGGGACACGTCGGCCGGCAGGTGCTCGTGGAACGAACGGATCCCGACCTCCTCGCAGTCGGCGTGCTTCATGGACACGTAGCGCGCGCTCGGCTGGTCGTCACCCACCAGCACGGTCCCGAGCCCGACGGTCACGCCGGCGCCACGGAGGCGGGCCACCCGGTCGGCGACCTCGGCGCGGACCTTGGCCGCGAGCGCCTCGCCATCGAGCAGTGCTGCGGTCATCGCCGTCTCGCTCTCTCTCGTCACCGGCGTCTCAGTGCCGGAAGTGGCGTTCGCCGCCCGCCATGACCATCGCGATCCCCGCCTCGTCCGCAGTGGCGACAAGCTCGTCGTCGCGGATCGATCCCCCCGGCTGCACCACGGCCGAGACCCCGGCGCCGGCCAGGACCAGCAGCCCGTCGGGGAACGGGAAGAAGGCGTCGCTCGCCGCCGACCCGCCACGGGCACGGGCGCCGGCCTTTCCGGCTGCGATCTCGGCCGCCACCACCCGCGACTGCTGGCCTGCCCCGACCCCGACGGCCTGGGCGTCGGACACGATGGCGATGGCGTTGGAGGTGGTCCGGGCGCAGACCTTCCAGGCCATCGCCAGGTCCCGCCACTGGGCATCGGTGGGACGGACCCCGGTCACGACCTCCCAGTCGGCGGGGTCGACCAGGAACCGGTCGGCATCCTGGACGAGCATGCTCGACCCGAGCCCCCGGTACTGGCGGACCAGCTCCTCGGGGGCGGGGGCGGACAGCAACCTGGTCGCCTTCCGCTTCGAGGCCAGCTGCGCGAGCGCCTCGTCGTCGTAGGAGGGGGCGATGATGACGTCTGCCTGCGGGCCGGCGGCGATGGCCCCCGCGACGGCCACGGTGACCGGGCCACCGACCGCGACGACCCCCCCGAACGCCGACTGCGGATCGCACTCGAGGGCCCGCTCGTAGGCCCGGACCAGATCGCTGTCGAGTGCGGCCCCGCAGGGGTTGGCGTGCTTGATGATGGCCACCGCGCGCTCGGTCGGCGTCGAGGGAAGCTCGTGGACGAGCCGCCACGCGGCATCGGCGTCGAAGATGTTGAGGTAGGAGAGCTCCTTGCCGCCCTGCTGGACGACCGCGTCCCACCAGGTCTGCTGACCCACCACCCGGTACCGGGCCCCGTGCTGGTGGGGGTTCTCGCCGTAGCGGAGGGTGCCGGTGCGCTCGAGGGTCAGGTGGATGGTGGCCGGCAACAGGGCAGCGGTCTCGAGGTCGCCGATCGCGGTCTCGCCGGCGCTGGTCAGTGCGGCGTGCTCCCGTTCGTCGAGCCACTCGACGATGGCCGCGTCGTATCCGGCCGTGTGGGCGAAGGCCTGGCGGGCGAGGCGGCGCCGGGTGTCGATCGAGAGCGAGCCCGACGACCGCAACTCGTCGAGGACCCCCGCGTAGTCGGCCGGGTCGACGACGACGGCGACGTGGTCGTGGTTCTTGGCCGCGGCGCGGACCATGGTCGGGCCGCCGACGTCGATGAGCTCGATCGATGGGTCCGAGGAGAACGGGTAGAGGTTGCAGACCACGAGGTCGATGAGGCCGATGCCCAGCTTGTCGAGGGCGTCGAGGTGCTCGGGCTCGGACCGGTCGGCCAGGATGCCTCCGTGGATGACCGGGTGGAGGGTCTTGACCCTGCCCCCGAGCATCTCGGGGGCGCCGGTCAGGTCGGCCACCTCGACGTGGCCGATGCCCGCCGCGCTGAGGGCGGCCGAGGTGCCGCCGCTCGAGACGATCTCCCACCCGAGATCGGAGAGTCCGCGCGCCAGCTCCTCGATCCCCGACTTGTCGTAGACGGACAGCAACGCCTTCATTCGGCGACCTCCTGTGGTGATCCTCGCCCATCGCCGACCCCCGCCGCCAGATCGTCGACGAAGCCGCGGATGGTGGCCGGGTAGAGCGTCCGCTCGACGGCCTTGATGCGCTCGTGCAGGCTCGCCTCGGTGTCGTCGGGACGGATGGACACCGTGGCCTGTGCCAGGACCGGACCGGCGTCCATCTCCAGGGTAGCGATGTGCACCGTCGTCCCGGTCTCCGGCACACCGGCGGCGAGCGCGTCGCGCACGGCGTGCCAGCCGGGGAAGGCCGGCAGCAGGGCCGGGTGGGTGTTGAGGATGCGCGCGGGGAACGCATCGTGGACCGGTTGCCCGAGCACGGTCCCGAACCCGGCCATCACCACCACGTCCACCCCGCCCTCCACCAGCGCTGCGGTGATCGCCCGGGTGTAGCCGTCGCGGTCGAAGGAGGGTCCGAACCCCCCGAAGCGGACCCGGTCGACGAGGAGGGAGGGAACCGACGCCCGTGCCGCCACCTCGAGGGCGCGGCACTCGCGGTCGGCCACGACTAGGCGCACCGGCAGATCGGTCTCGAGGATCGCCTCGAGGATGGTGCCGCTGCCCGAGGCCAGGACGCCGATCCGCACGGGGGGGGTCTCGGCGTCGGCTGTCGGTGCGGGGGCCACTCCCGCGCACGCTACCAGCGCGCGCGTGCCCGGACGCGAGGCCACCGGCCGTCGATCGACAGCCGGTGGTGCCGTCCTCGCGTGCGAAATGCACGAGAGACCCGAGCGACGCGGCCCGACCGGCCTGCCACCGGTGCGGGCACAACGTCGCTCGGCCCCCTGCCCAGGGAATGCCCCTCGTGCACGTAGGTATCGGCACCGAACAGCGGTTTCCGAAGCAGAAATCTCAGGCGGACGCACCCTCGAGCGTGCGCAGCGCCTCCTCGTCGAGGCCGGTGAGCGAGTCGAGCAGCAGATCGCAGAAGCCCCAGACCGGCGAGTCGAGCATCCCCGGCTCGGGCACCACCACCACACGCATGCGGGCCGCCCGGGCCGAGACGGCCCCGTTGAGGGAGTCCTCGACCGCCACGCAGGCCGTGGGGTCGACCCCCAGCTTGGCCGCGGTGGTCAGGTAGGCGCCCGGATGGGGCTTGCCGAGGGGCTCCCACTCGGCGGAGTGCCACACCGCCACGGACGATCCGATGCCGAGCCTGGCCAGCGCGGCCTCGATGACCACGGCGTAGGACCCCGAGCAGACGCCCACCGGCAACGAGAGGCGCGCGCAGAGGTCCACCGCCGCGCGTGCCCCGGCCATCGGGGAGCCGACGGTCGAGACGAGCTCGGCGACCCGGGCGGTCACCGCGCGCTCGACCTCGACCGGCGAGGAGCCGGTCCACGGCCGCCGCACCCACCAGTGCCGGACCGCGTCGTCGATCCGCAGGCCCATGGTCTGGCGGACATCGACCTCGGTGAGGTCGAGCCCCAGGTGGCCGAAGATCTCGATCTCCGCCTGGCGCCAGAGCGGCTCAGAGTCGATGAGCAGCCCGTCGAGGTCGAAGACCACGGCGTCGATCGGCCGACCGGTCCGGCCACCGACGGAGCGCGGGATGGGGGGCGTCGGGCTCAGCCCAGCTTCCGCACGATGTCCACCATGGCCTCGCCCGCCTCGGTCGGGTTCTTGGCCACGGTCACCCCGGCCTCCGAGAGGGCGTCCATCTTGGCCTGCGCGGTGCCCTGGGACCCGGAGATGATGGCACCGGCGTGGCCCATCTTGCGCCCGGGGGGTGCGGTGACCCCGGCCACGTAGGAGACCACCGGCTTGCTCACCGAGGAGGCGATGAACGCCGCTGCCTCCTCCTCCGCCGACCCCCCGATCTCACCGATCATCATGATCGCCCGGGTGTCCGGGTCGGCCTCGAAGGCGGCCAGGCAGTCGATGAAGCTGGTGCCCGGCACCGGGTCCCCTCCGATGCCCACGCAGGTGGTCTGGCCGACTCCCTGCTGGCTGAGCTCGTGCAGCGCCTGGTAGGTGAGGGTGCCCGATCGGCTGACGATGCCGACCGGACCACCGGGCATGGCGATGTCCCCCGAGGTGATGCCGATGTTGCACCTGCCGGGGGAGATGATCCCCGGACAGTTGGGCCCGAGCAGGCGGGTGCCGGGGAAGTCGCGCACCAGCTGGTTGTAGACCAGTGCCTCGTCCTGGGCCGGGATGCCCTCGGTGATGCAGACCACGAAGGGGAGTCCGGCCGCTGCCGCCTCGATGATGGCGTCGGCCGCGAACTTCGGCGGCACCGAGATGAACGAGGCGTTCGCCCCGGTGGCCTCGACCGCCTCGGCCACGGTGGAGAAGACCGGGATCCCCTCGATCTCCTCGCCACCTCGGTTCGGATTGGTCCCTGCCACGACCCGGGTGCCATAGGCCCGGTTGCGCAGGCCGTGGAAGAGGCCCTGGCTGGTCGGGCTGATGCCCTGGATCACGACGGTGGTGCGCTCGTCGACGAAGATGCTCACGACCGGCCTCCCGCAAGGACGACCGCACGGCGCGCGGCGTCGATCATGGTCGGCTCTGCAACCAGTCGATCGGAGAGATGGTGCGCCAGGATCTCGCGGCCGGCCGGGGCGTTGGTCCCGTCGAGCCGGAGCACGATGGGCGAGCCGATGTCGACCCGGTCGAGGGCCTCCAAGATGCCGTTGGCTACCTCGTCGACGCGGGTGATCCCTCCGAAGATGTTGACCAGGATCGACCGGACCGCCGGGTCGGAGTTGATGACCTCGAGGGCCGCTGCCATCACGTCGGCGTTCGCCCCGCCGCCGATGTCGAGGAAGTTGGCGGCCTGGCCGCCGCACTGGTTGACCACGTCGAGGGTGCTCATGGCCAGTCCGGCACCGTTGGCGATGATCCCGACCGAGCCGGACAGGCCGATGTAATTGAGCCCCCGCTCCTTGGCCCGCGCCTCCCGTTCGTCGATGACGTCACCCCCGGTGAACTCCTCCCACTCGGGGTGGCGGTAGGTCGCGTTGTCGTCCAGGGTGACCTTGGCGTCGAGGGCGTGGACCCGACCCTCCGGGGTGAGGATGAGCGGGTTGATCTCCGCCAGGTCGCAGTCGCCCTCGGTGAAGCAGGTGTAGAGGTCGACCAACAACTGCGCCGCCTGGGCCCGGGCCGGTTCGTCGAGCTCGGCCCGGTCCACCCATCCGCGCGCCACCTCGATGGAGAGACCGTCGACGGGGTCGATGTGGAGCGGCGCGATGGCGCCCGGATTGGTCGCGGCCACCTCCTCGATCTCGACCCCGCCCTCGGCCGAGAGCATCCCGAGGTGCTTCTTGGCGCTGCGGTCGAGGGTGAAGCTCGCGTAGTACTCCTTCTCGATGTCCGATGCGTGCTCGACCCACAGCCGCCGGACCACGTGGCCCCTGATGTCCAGTCCGAGGATGTTGCCGGCGTGGGTCCGGACCTCCTCGGCGTCGTTCGCCAGCTTGACCCCCCCCGCCTTGCCGCGGCCGCCGACCTTGACCTGGGCCTTGACCACCACCGGGTAGCCGGCCTCCTCCGCCCGGGCGAGGGCCTGGTCGACCGTGTCGGCCACCCCACCCCTGGAGATGGGTATGCCGAACCGGGCGAAGTACTGCTTACCCTGGTACTCGAAGAGATCCACTGGATCTGTTCCTCTCTGTCATCGTTGCTGTCCTGTGGGTGTGGGGGGTGGCGACATCCGGGGATAGCCGGGTCCTGGGGTCAGGCCACGTCTCCGGTCTCGCGCTGGTCCAACGCGTTGCCGAGCCATTCACCGATCGCCGGAAGGGGTGCTCCGGGGGTGAAGACCTCGGCGACCCCCATCTCCTTCAGGACGGGGATGTCGGTCTCCGGGATGATCCCGCCGACGAGCACCAGGACGTCGCCCCGTCCCTGCTCCCTGAGGCCTTCGATCACCCGCGGGACGAGGGTCAGGTGGGCTCCGGAGAGCATGGAGAGCCCGACCGCGTCGGCGTCCTCCTGGATCACCGCCCGGACCACCTGCTCGGCGGTCTGGTGGAGACCGGTGTAGATGACCTCGAAGCCTGCGTCCCGAAGCGCCCGCGCGATGACCTTGGCCCCACGGTCGTGGCCGTCGAGGCCGGGCTTGGCCACAACCACTCGATAGGGGCGCTTCACGGCGGCAGATCCTAGGCGCTGACGGCCAGCAGGGCCCATCCGGGACCACCCGATCGGCGGCAGGCCGACCCGCATCATCGACCTCCGAGCCGCCCAGGACCTACCCTGGGGATGCCCACGGGCGGCGTGACCGGCGCCCGGACCGACACTCGATCACCTGAGGACTCAGTGACCACATCGACAGAGCCCGTGGACAAGCCCGACGAGCAGGCCGTCCCGTCGGGGGCAGGCGGGACCCAACTGCTTCTCCCCGGGCTCGTGCTGCTCGCACGGCCCCGCCAGTGGATCAAGAACCTCCTCGTGTTCGTCGCTCCCGGCGCGGCGGGCGTCCTCTTCCACCCCACCGTCCTCGGCCACGCCGCGGCCGCGTTCGGCATCTTCTGCCTGGCTGCCTCCGGCACCTACTACCTCAACGACTCGATCGACGCGGACGCCGACCGCCGGCACCCCATCAAATGCACCCGGCCGGTGGCCGCCGGCGTCGTACCGGTGCCTCTGGCCATCGCGGCCGGGATCGGCATGCTGGCTGTCGCCATCGCGCTTTCGTTCCCCGTCGCCGGCTGGCACCTGGCCCTGGTCATGGGGGCCTACGCCGCGGTGCAACTCGCCTATTCCTTCGGCCTCAAGCACGAGCCCATCCTGGACCTGGCCTGCGTGAGCGCCGGGTTCATCCTGCGTGCCTTGGCCGGGGGCGTGGCCACCTCGGTCCCCCTCTCGAACTGGTTCCTCATCGTGGTCTCCTTCGGGTCACTCCTCGTCGTGACCGGAAAGCGCTCGGGTGAGAAGGAGCTGCTGGCCCGCGAGCAGGTCGACGACGGCGTCCGCCAGACGCTCGGTCTCTACACGGTCTCGTTCCTCCGGACCGTGCGGACCCTCTCGGCCTCGGTCACCGTCGCCGCCTACTGCCTCTGGGCATTCGAGCGGGCCAGCCAGGTCCACCCCGGACACGACCCGATCTGGTTCCAGCTCTCGATCTTTCCGTTCGTCATCGCCCTGCTCCACGTGATGCGCCTCCTCGACTCGGGCGAGGGCGCCGCCCCCGAGGACCTGGCCCTGCACGACCACCGGCTCCAGATCTACGGCGCGTGCTGGGTGCTTCTGTTCGCGATCGGCGCGTACACCGGATGAGGGGCCCCGACGGGCAGCGGACCCTCCTTTCCGGATGGGGCCGGACCGCACCGACCGCGGCCGATCTCGTCCACACGCTCGACTCCCACGCCGTCGACGAGGCCATGGCCCGCTCGGTCGCCGACGCCGCTGACCACGGCCGGGGGCTGCTCGCCCGCGGGCTGGGGCGCAGCTACGGGGACGCCGCGCAGAACGCAGGCGGCACCGTGCTGGACGCCACCTGGCTCGACGCGGTCCACGAGGTCGACCTCGGGTCCGGCGTGGTGAGGGTCGGTGCGGGGCTCAGCCTCGAGACGCTCATGGAACGCCTCGTCCCGCTCGGGTGGTTCGTACCGGTCACGCCCGGGACCCGGCTGGTGACGGTGGGCGGCGCCATCGCCGCGGACATCCACGGCAAGAACCACCACGTGGACGGCGGGTTCTGCTCCCATCTGCGGGCCCTGACCCTGGTCACCCCGACCGGCACGGTGGAGGTGACCCCGCAGTCCGATCCCGACCTCTTCTGGGCCACGGCAGGGGGCATGGGGCTGACCGGCGTGATCACCGAGGCCACGGTCCAGATGCTCCCGGTCGAGACCAGCTACATGCTGGTGGACACCGAGCGGGCCGCCGACCTCGACGACGTGATGGGGCGGATGCGGACCGGCGACGCCGCCTACCGGTACTCGGTGGCCTGGATCGACTGCCGGGCCGCCGGGGGACGCCTCGGCCGGTCGGTCCTCACCCGCGGTGACCATGCGAGGCTGGGGGACCTGCCCGCGAGGTTCCGCCGGGCTCCGGACCGCGCCCGGGCGTTCGTGCCGCGCACACGGGCCCGGGTTCCGCTCACCCCGCCGGGCGGGCTGCTCAACCCACTGACCGTTGCGGCCTTCAACGAGCTCTGGTTCCGGAAGGCGCCGCAGTTCGAGGTGGGGAAGCCGGTGCCCATGGCCGCCTTCTTCCATCCCCTCGACGGGCTCGGCGGGTGGAACCGGCTCTACGGCCCGAAGGGCTTCCTCCAGTACCAGTTCGTGGTCGGCGACGGCGAGGGCGAGACGGTGCGCCGGGTCATCGAGCGGCTCGGTGAGGTCCGGGCGGCATCGTTCCTCACCGTGCTCAAGCGCTTCGGACCCGGTGACCCGGGGCCGCTCTCGTTCCCGATGCCCGGGTGGACGCTCGCGCTCGACCTGCCGGTCGGCCTTCACGGGCTCGACAGGATCCTCGACGAGCTCGACGGTGAGGTCGCGGCCGCGGGCGGCCGGGTCTACCTCGCCAAGGACTCGCGACTCGCACAGGACACCTTCCGCGCCATGTACCCCCGGATCGACGAGTGGCTCGCCGTCCGGCACCGGGTCGACCCCGACGGGGTGCTCCGCTCCGATCTCGGCCGCCGGCTCGGGTTGTGCTCGGACGTTCACCGCCAGGCTCCGGCCAAACGGGCGGCGCCGAGGAAACGAGCGGGAGCGAAGAAGGCAGTCACGAAACGGGCGGCGCCGGGGAAGACCGCCGCCACCAAGAAGGCGGTCAACGGGAGAGCGCCGGCACCCGGCTCGGGCGGTGCGACCCGAACGGGACGAACAGAACGGACAGGATCATGATCGACGCCGTCGGGCGGCCCCAATCGGTCCTGGTGCTCGGGGGCTCCTCGGAGATCGCCCAGGCCGTCGTCGACGGGCTTGTCCCATCGCGCTGCCGCACGGTGATCCTCGCTGGTCGCCCCGGGGAACGGCTGGACGCCGCAGCCGTTCGGGCCCGGTCGGCCGGCGCCGAGACCGTGGAGACCGTCGCGTTCGAGAGCACTGACCCGACCAGCCACCGTGCCCTGGTCGACGATGTCTTCGACCGTCTCGGCGACATCGATCTGGTCATCGCAGCCGCGGGCGCACTCGGCGATCAGGAGGTCCTCGAGCACGACCCGCCGGGTGCGGCCGAGCTCATCACCACCAATTTCACCGGGCTGGCCTCCGTGCTGCTCGCCGTGGCGGACCGCATGCGCCGGCAGGGCCATGGTCGGATCGTCGTGCTCTCCTCGGTGGCCGGCGCACGGGTCCGGCGGGCCAACTTCATCTACGGGTCGTCGAAGGCGGGGCTCGACGCGTTCGCCCAGGGCCTCGGGGACGCGTTGGTCGGATCCGGGGTCGGGGTGACCATCGTGCGGCCCGGATTCGTGGTGGGGCGGATGACCGAGGGCATGGACCCGGCTCCCTTCGCCACCACCCCCGAGGCGGTGGGCGCCGCGGTGGTGCGAGCAGTCGAGACCGGGTCGGAGGTGGTCTACGTGCCGTCTGCGCTGCGCTGGGCGTTCGCCGTCATGCGCCAGCTGCCCCGCGCAGCCTGGCGCCGCCTGCCCGGCTGAGCCGGCAGTTCGATCGGCCCGATGGGAGGCCAGCCGGGGCGAGCGGGAAGCCGGACGAGAAGAACGGTACGGTCGGGCCATGACTGTGATCGTGAACGAAGCGGAAGCCCAACTCGAAGCGCTCGACGGCCAGCGGGTCGCCGTGATCGGGTACGGGAATCAGGGCCGGTCGTGGGCGCTCAATCTGCGTGACTCCGGCATCGAGGTCGTCGTCTGCGTACGGGCCGATCCCAGCAGGGACACGGCCGAGGCAGACGGGTTCGCAACCAGCGGTCTCGACGGGGCGAACGATGCCGACGTCGTGTGCCTGCTGATCCCCGACGATGTCATACCGACTGTGCCCCTGACACCCCGCCCCGACGCCTTGGTCATCGTTGCCAGCGGGTACACGCTCGCCTTCGGGCGCCTGGATCCACGCTGTGACGTCGGAATGGTGGCGCCGAGAATGCTCGGCCCCGAGGTTCGCAGGTGCTACCTCGAAGGCACCGGGTTCATCACCGCTGTCGGAGTCCACCAGGACGTCACAGGCACCGCCCGCTCCAGAGTGCTGGCTGTTGCCAAGGCGATCGGGGGGCTTCGCCAGGGCGCCATCGAACTCACTCCCGAGCAGGAGGCGATCCTCGATCTTGCTGTCGAGCAGGCGCTCGCCCCTGCTCTGAAGCGCGTCAGCGAGTCGTTCGTCCGGGTGATGCTCGAGCAGGGCATTCCCATCGAGGCGATCGTCACCGAGTTGGTTCTCTCCGGCGAAGTGGAGCGGACCTACCGTCTGGTGCGGCTCGAAGGAGGTGCAGCACAGATGGCGTACCACTCTCCAACGAGTCAATACGGTCAGATGTCGCGCGCCGACCGCTATGGCCATCTCGACATCGCCGCCACGATGCGAGAGGCGGTCGACGAGATCTCCTCCGGCCGCTTTGCCGATGAGTGGGACGCCGAACGGGATGCCGGCTACCCGCATCTGGAAGAGCTTCGGGCAAAGGCGATGGCGCCGGAGATCCTCGCCTTCGAGGCGGACCTCCGATCCAAGCTCGGCGAGTGTGCCACAACGACCTGACCTGCGGCCGGAGACGGGACGGATCCCCAGAGATCTCAGATCGCCTTCGAGATGGTGAGCAGGCCTGTGGCCATGAGGAGGAGGTCGACAGCCCATGCGAAATGAGTGGGCTCCATCCGACCGCTGATGGCCGAACCCACGGCGATGCCGGCCACACACGGCACGAGCGACGAGGCAGCGAGGGCAACATCGGAGGCGGTGATCAGTCCGGCCAGGGCCAGAAGGGGCAGCCCGATGAGATTCGACAATACGAAGACAGCCGAGATGGTGGCTCGGAACCGGTCGTCGTGGAAGCCTGTCCGACGGAGTTCGTACACGAGCGGCGGCCCGTTGGTGGCCAGCGACGTATTGAGTACGCCACTCACGAAGCCCATGACGAACGTCGTCGCTCCGTGCGGTAGCGCCGGTTCAGGGTTCGATCGGCGCGAAGAGATGACGATCCAGATCGCAGCCGCACACGTCGTGACTCCCAGGGCGAGGCGTAGCGCGGTCGCTGAGACCACGCTCAGGATGACCACCCCGATCGGTGCACCGACAATGGCACCGAAGCCCAATCGGCGGGCAGTCGGCCATTCGATGTGTCGGCGAAGGCGCAGGGCGAGCCAGACGCAGGCGACGGTGCCGTTCAGGAACACGATGACCACGGCGCTCTTGGTCGGCACCACGAACGCCATGAGCGGCACCGCAAGAAGTGCGAACCCGAACCCGACGGCCCGCTGGAGCGCAGCGGCGGCAAAGACGATGCCGGCGATGGCTACGACGGTACCGGTCGAAATCACCCCGCGAACCTAATGGCATCCACCACCTCGATCCCCGGCTGCGATTCGACCTCGGGTCCGGGCCGTGATGGCCCGGTAGCAGCGGCTCCGTAGGGGCAGACGGCCGGTTCCCGGCCCGGGTGTCCGCCGTGGCAACGCGGTCCGCACTGTTGGAGAAGAATGTCGCCATGGAAGCCCAGCTCCACCACGTCTCGATCCATGGTCACGACATGGCGTACCGGATGGAGGGACACGGGCCCGCTCTCCTGCTCCTCCACGGCATCGCCGGTAGCTCGCGGACCTGGCGTGACGTGATCCCGCGATTGACAGATCGATTCACGGTCATTGCGCCGGACTTCATGGGTCACGGTCAGTCCGACAAGCCCGTCGGTGACTACTCACTCGGAGCATTCGCGAGCGGGATCCGTGATCTGCTCGACGTCCTCGAGATCGGCCGAGCCTCTGTCGTCGGCCAGTCCTTCGGTGGCGGGGTGGCCATGCAGTTCGCCTACCAGCACCCTGAGCAGTGCGAACGTCTCGTCCTCGTCGACAGTGGGGGCCTCGGTCGGGAGGTGAACTGGATGCTCCGGTTCATGACGTTGCCGGGGAGCGAGTACGTGATGCCGGTGATCTTTCCGGGATTCGTCCGCGACTGGGGAGACAGCCTCTTCCGGACGATCAACGACCGCGGCATCCATCTGGGTCGTGTCGCCGAGATGTGGAGCGCGTACGCGTCACTGGCCGAGGCGGAGAACCGGTGGGCGTTCGCCCGCACCATCAAGTCCGTCATCGACCCCGGCGGTCAGACGGTGAGCGCGATAAATCGGCTCTACCTGGCGGCCCCGGTGCCGACCCTGATCGTCTGGGGGGACCGGGACGGCATCATCCCGGTGAGCCACGCCCACGCCGCGCACGACGCCATGCCCGGAAGCCGGCTGGTGATCCTCGAGGGTGTGGGCCACTTCCCCCAGATCGAGGCTCCTGAGCAGTTCGTCGAGGCGCTCGTCGACTTCATCGACTCGACGGTGCCCGCCAGCCTCGGCGCCGAGGACCGCCAGAGGATGCTCCGAGAGCGGTCCGAGCCGCTCGAGCCGTAGAGAATCGGGCTCGGCGCTCCTCGGGGGAATCCGACGGGAAGTCGGGTCGAGCGCGCCATTGGTCGATCGGATATAACTGCCAGAGACAAAAGAGGAGGTTGCGATGACTGTGGCCAACCCCTATCTACTGGGCAACTACGCCCCGGTCGCCAGCGAGGAAACGGTGACCGACCTGACGGTGACCGGAACGCTTCCGAGCACCTTGAGCGGCCGTTATCTCCGCAACGGGCCCAACCCGATCATGCAGCCGGATCCCGCTACGTACCACTGGTTCACAGGCGAGGGGATGGTCCACGGCATCCGAATCGACGATGGCGAAGCTCGCTGGTATCGGAATCGGTGGGTCCGCTCGGCGGATGTGGCGAGTGCGCTGGGCGAGAGCCCGCACCCCGGGCCGGTCGTAGACGGGATGGACTTCTCGTCGAACACCAATGTCATTGCTCACGCGGGCAGAACGTACGCGATCGTCGAGGGGGGTGCCCGACCCTACGAGATGACGTACGAGCTGGACAGCGTCGGGGCATCAGATTTTCAGGGCACCTTGCCTGGTGGCTATACCGCACATCCGAAGCGCGATCCACAGACCGGCGAGCTGCACGCGATCTCGTACTACTGGGCCTGGGGAAACCACGTGCAGTACAGCGTCGTTGACGTAGACGGGCAGGTTCGGAGGACTGTGGATATCCCCGTCGGTGGGCCAGTCTCGATCCATGACATGTCGCTCACGACCACCTTTGCCGTGATCTACGACCTTCCGGTCCTGTTCAGTCCCGAGGCCCTGGCCGAGGGCTTCGCATTTCCCTACCGTTGGTCCGATGACTATGAGAGCAGGGTCGGGCTCCTCCCGCTCGAAGGCGGCGCGGACGACGTGGTCTGGTGCGATGTCGACCCTTGTTACGTCTTTCACCCGATGAACGCCTACGACGAGGACGGAGCGGTCATCGTCGACGTGGTGCGGCATCCGAAGATGTTTGCCACGCACTTCACCGGTCCCGACGAGGGTGCGCCGGTGCTCGAGCGGTGGCGCATCGATCCAGCGGGCGGCAAGGTGGTCTCCCAATTGCTCGACGACCGCCCCCAGGAGTTCCCGCGCGTTGACGAGCGCGTCGTCGGGCGTCGGAACCGCTATGGGTACAGTGCCGCAGTCGACAACGGGGAAGAGGACGAGGCCGGGTTCACCATGGGTGGGGCGCTCATCAAGCACGACCTGGCTACGGGAACGACTGAAACCAGAGCCTTGCGAGGCGGTGCCGGTGAGGCGGTCTTCGTGCCGGAGAGCGCTACGTCAGGAGAGGACGAGGGGTTCGTTCTCAGCCTCGTGTATGACACCGAGCGAGAGGCGAGCGATCTCCTGGTGCTGCACGCGCAAGACTTCACCGGCGACCCGGCGGCGGTCGTTCATCTTCCGGTGCGCGTGCCATACGGCTTTCACGGCAATTGGGCAGCTGACACTCCATAACCAGGGGTTCGGTGGCACCGCCGGGGCCAATCCCGTCTCCGACGGGTTGACACGGCTAACAGCGTTAGCTAACGTGGGGCTAATGGCGTTACCCCCCAACCGATCGGAGGTCGCAATGAACCAAGCCAGTCCTGTCCGGTACCGCAAGCCGGGCTGGTTCACCCAGCACATCTTCAACCCGGCGGTCTCCCTGCTCACCCGGGCCGGCGTCAGCGTCTGGGGCAGCCGGGTGCTGGAGGTGGCCGGGCGCAACTCGGGTGACCCGCGGCGGGTTCCGGTGAACCTGCTGTCGCTCGACGACAACCACTACCTCGTCTCGGCGCGGGGCACCGGCCAGTGGGTCCGCAACGTTCGGGCCGCCGGCGGCCGGCTGGACCTGCTCCTCGGCCGCACCCGCCAGCACTGGGTAGCCACCGAACTGACCGACGACCAGAAGCCCCCGGTCCTGCGTGCCTACCTGAGACGATGGAAAGCAGAGGTCGGCGTGTTCTTCGAAGGAGTCTCCGCTGACTCCTCCGACGATGAGCTCCGAGCAGCGGGGCCCAACCACCCTGTCTTTCTCCTCCGCCCGGCGTCGTGAACAATGGCGCGCCTGCCGCCTCGCCTCGACCGACGCCTCGGGAACGCACTCCCCGGGCCCGACAGATCATCGACACGGCCCGGGCGCTGCTCGAAGCGGTCGGCAGCGACGGATTGACGATGCGACGGCTGGCCGCCGAGCTCGGGATTCGGGCGCCGTCGCTGTACAAGCACGTCAATGGGCGGCCAGCGCTCGAACTGGCGTTGGTGGAGACCGGCCTCGACGAGACCGGGCTGGCCCTGCACGCTGCGGTAGCAGGCTCGAATGGCGATCCGGTCAGTGACCTGCTCGGCGCCCACCGGGCGATGGGACTCGCAAATCCCGAACTGTACCGCCTGATCACCGCCAATTCGTTCCCCCGAGCCGGGCTGCTCCCCGGTCTGGAGGCATGGGCCGGTGAGCCGTTCTTCTTGGCGGTCGGCGAGCCGTATCTGGCCCAAGCGCTGTGGTCCTTCGCTCACGGAACGCTCATCCTCGAGCTCGACCGACGGTTCCCCGACGGCTCGAACCTCGACCGGACCTGGCAGGCCGGCACCGAGGCATTCACCGCCGCTCAACTCGCCACGCTCAGCACGCCCACAGCGTGAACCCGCGCAGGTCACTTACCGGGGTTCTTGCGCTGCTGACTGGCCCGGCGACCGAAGGGAAGCGGTCCGGCCTGTGAGGCCAGTACTGCGACCCGAGGAAGTGGCAGCTCAGGATGGAGCTCCGCAGCCGTCACCAAGGCGTCCTCGGGGTCCCAGGCTTCGACTTGCTCGACCACGTAGTCGAACCGCCCCATTCTTCCCCAGGTAACGATGAATCGGTGGGGGCCGGTCACGCCAAGAGCGTATGACATCCGTCCTCGACAACCGTGTCGACGATCGGCGTCAGCCGGAAGACATACGGAGCCTGCATGCTTGCGTTTGGGGGCAAAGCCGGTGGTCGGGGGCACCCGACCGCAGTCACAGATGACTGAGGATGACAGCTAAGGCCCGCTCAACTTGGGGTTGACTCAGGCCCATCGAAGTGACCATCACAACGCAGCCACTCTTGAGACTGCTAATGATCAGAGTGCGGGGTTGTCCCCAATCGGAGCCGGGCCGCTCACTTGCGAGTAGGCGGGTACTCCATCCAGCGTCATCTTTTCGTACTGGACCAGACCTCCACCAGCGTCGTATTTGGCATTACCGCTGTGGGACAAAGTGAACGTGGTAGCTACCCGCTTGTCCCATGAGAGATGAACGAGCAGCGAACCTGATTTGGGCAAATCAGAGGAATAGATGCCTCCACTCTGATTCCCTGGGTACGTTTTGCACTCGTGGGGTGCTTGACCAGGCTCTCCGAGAGCTGTGCTTGCTTCCTGAGCGGTCAAGAGTGAACAGGCAGACCGGGGCGAAAGGGTCTGACCGGGCGAGGATGTGGCCGACGAACTACAGGCCGCCAGAAGGACTGCCAGTCCGAAGAGTGGTCCGAAGACAGTTCTACCCATCCGGCCCGCCATCGTTCCAGTATTGCCGAGGGATGATGACTCTGCGGGACGTGCCGGACCATGACACCCAGCCGGTGGTATGGCGCACTTCGGGCAATGATGTAGGTATGCGCGCGGTGAGGGTAAGGAAGGCCCGACAGGCAGCCCATGCAACGCTGATCCTTCTAGCGGTCGTTGGTGTGGCGGGATGTGCGTCCCAATCGGGCACAAGAGCCGACAGCCGAGGGCACTCCGTATCGACTCCTCCGACATCGACATCTCTTGCTCCAACGCCGAGCTCGACTTCTACGGCCACGGGCCAGGGATTGCTGAACTCCGTCTCCTGTGCTGAGAACGGCACCTGCGTGGCCGTAGGGGACGCACCTACGTTGAGCCGAATGGGGCCAGGGAGCCAGTGGTCGACAGGGGCAAAGGGGCAACTGGCGGGCAGCGAATCGGTGTCGTGTGTTGCTTCGGGAGTCTGCCTGATGATCGGGGGTCTGGCGCCCCAAAACGGGTTTTCAGCGACTGGATTCCAAGAAGGGGACGGCCAATCCTGGCATCCGTTTCCCTCCCTTCCCGTCGGACCTGTCGACGGTTTTGCGACAACAGCTCCCAATCAGATCTCCTGTTCCAGTATCAGCTTCTGCGTCGCCGTCGGCGGTTACGGCATGGATCTTACGAGCAGCACAGGCGGGCAGGAAGCGGTGGTTGAGACATGGACCGGGCAGGCTTGGGCATCTCCGCTCACCCCTGTCGTGCGTCCAGCAACCAGGTTCTTCAACCAACTCTGGGCCGTCTCTTGCGTCACCCCGACGTTCTGCATGGCCGTTGGTCAAAACAGTGTGGGCACCAAAGCGCCCGCATTGGCCGAAGGCTGGGATGGATCACAGTGGAAGGAAATCACCACGCCGCCAGTGAACGGAGCGGCGTCCTTGCACAGCGTCTCCTGCACGTCGAGTTCGTTTTGTCTCGCCCTCGGCACCGTCGAGAATGACGCTCTGCGAATCCCCACTCGGCTCATCGTTGAGCGTTGGAACGGCACATCGTGGACGGTCGCTCCTGCTCCGCATCCGTTTGGCCGTGACCTCGGGTTGTCAACATCAGCTCTAGCGTGTACGTCGCCGACACGATGTTTGGCCGTCTGGTCCTCTTTGTGGGCTGCGGACCGGCAGGACGGACCTACCCCTCCGAATGCGGGTTTCCCGCCTGTCTCCCAAGTGTGGAACGGATCAAACTGGACCGATGCAGCGATGCCCAACCCAAGTCTGGCGTCTGGACGTTTCAACATTTTCACTAGCGCATCGTGCGTAGAGGCGAATGACTGCGTTGCAGTGGGTACGACAGTCGATGAAGGGCAACCGACGATGCTGCTAGCGAGTTGGAACGGTTCAGCGTGGACGGAGGACCCCCCTCCAAGCTCATGATCCCGCGGTGTTGGGCGTCCGATGGTTATCCACACACCCGAAGGTGCGGGTCGGTGGCAGGCATAACCGATGATCGGGGACAGGTTCGAAGTGGGCGGTTTCCTGGCCGAGTAGACCGTCGGGTAACCGACAAACCGGGTTCCGTTTTTGGAGGGTGATCCGGTTCCAACCCCAGGTTTACAGCCCCAGGGAAAGAATGGCTACCCCACTCCCGGCAGGTAGGGGATGGCCGTGCAGCGTCGGATAGCAGTCGGATACTTCGCCCGTCCTAGCCCCGAGGTGCGAAGAACTCAAGTGCGATGTTGTCGGGATCTCGAAATGACAATGCCGAGTAGGAAGGTGCGTCCACGATGCCGCCGTTGGGGATGCCGAGCTCGTTCAGGCGGATTTCCCACGCTTTTAACTCGTCGCGGTTGGCACAGCCGAAAGCCAGATGATCGAGACCTGGCCGGCGCTCGTTGAACGGCTGAGTGCTGTTCACATCAGGGAACTGAGTTAGACCGACGATTGTGTCGCGCGTAAGCCAAGCGACACGCTTGAAAGGACCCGTGTCCTCGTCAAGGATCGGGTCCGAGCCGATCAGAGCCTTGTACCAAGGCACACTCCGTTCGAGGCTCGTAACCGTTAGCGCCACGTGAGTAATCGCAGGGAACTCTGGCATGTCTTTTCCGCACCTCGTGAAGGCAGCGAATGCTGCGTCTTTGGCTGGCAACTCTCTGGGAGGAGAAGCTATCTGACAGCACAAGTCCCCGCGCTAATTGAGGCCCCAGTTCCGGTGTGTTCTGGGACACCTGAGTCCTCAGGGAATAGCCTCCTGATGTATGCAAACGGTCTATGAAGCCGTTGGTGGCTACGACAACATTTTGAGCCTGGCCAGGGCCTGGCATGCCCGGGTGATGGCCGACGAGGTGGTGAGCCATGCGTTCAGCCACGGATTCCACGCACAACACACCGAGCGACTAGCTGCCTACTGGGCAGAGGCGCTCGGTGGTCCCACATGCTATTCGGATCTGTACGGTGACGAGAGCGAGGTTGTGCGGATGCACAGCGGGAATGGACCGCACGAAGACATGGACCGACGAGCGATTGCGTGCTTCGATGAGGCCCTGGGTGACGCAGGACTTGCTGATGATGATCGGCTCGAATATCCTGCATGACTATTTCGAGTGGGCAACCACGAACTCGATGTCCCGCTACCACCGATCTGAAGGCGATGTCCCCGACGGACTGACTATCCCGCATTGGTCTTGGATCGGACTCGTCAGCGAATAGCCACGGGTCAATTGCCGCCACGCTCCCGGCGATGGGGGTCACTTCTGAGGCGTCGGACTACTGTCAGGCCATGACGGCTGATCAATCGGCGGAGGGTTGGTACCTCGACCCCTTCGGCGTCCACGAGCAGCGCTGGATTTCGGCCGGTCGCCCATCGAACCTGGTGCGAGATGGAGGGGTTGAGGCCCAAGACCCCCCGCCGAACCGACCCGCACCGACGCCATTCCTTCCGATTCCATCGGATCAGGTTGGCATTGGATCGGAAGACATGAGGCGGGCAGACGACGCAGAACGCCAATCGACCCCGAGTCCTGACGAAGCGGGGTTTTATGGCGAAGTGGGTCCCGAGAGCGACCTCACTCATCGGACGGTCAGGCAGGCATTCTCCCGGCCAGAGGAGCCTGCCTAACCCATCGAATCGAGCGTGGCAGAGGTGCCGGTCGGCGGCAGACATATCATTGGTGTTCGGGGGCGGCTTGGTCCTGGCGGCCTGGTCCTTGCTCAACATCGCAGCTCCCAACCGATACGGACTCCGCCGAGGGTCTTGCACGGGAACAGGTACTATCGCCTTTTCTTCGCAGCCTTGACCGGGAGTGACCCCGCATAGTCGGTGCCGAGCTTGACCCACTTGTCGAGCTGGCGCTTAGTTGCAGCGTCCCCTGCTGCCACCCGGAGCCATCCCACCATTGGACGACCTCGCATGACCATGGGCTCAGCCTTGGTCGTTCGGACGATCCGCTCCGACTTCTCGGGATCGCACCGGACCAGCACTCCGCCCTGGCCGCTGGCGGCGATCGCCATGTTGCCTCCGATCAGGAATGCCAGGCCACCGAACATCTTCTTTTCCTGGACACCTGGTTTGGTGCCGAGCAACTCGCGGATGCGGTCGGCAAGGTCTTCGTCGTAGGACACGGTCAGAATCGTAGGCCGATCCCCCCATGTGCCGGTCAGCCACGCTCGATAACTGACCCGTTTCCGGCGACGGGGGTCACCCGTCCGGTCCGGCGAACTGTGAAAGAGCAGAAAAACTATGAGCTGGAGCCGGGCCTATAGGTTGGTCTGGCGTTCAAACCGCCGCCCGGCGCGCTCTCACCAGACATATGGGACCAGACGCTTTCGGGTGGCAGCGTATTCGCGGTATCGGTCACCCAGGTCTCGCACCAGCGCCCCCTCTTCTGCCCGTATGCGGTAAACGAGACCAACTGTCATCCCAGCCACAATCGCAAGCAGCGACAGCCAGTTGTCGAAGTAGCACCCGATCCCGGCAACGATGAGCAGACTCCCGGCATAGCTTGGATGACGCAGCACCCGATACGGGCCGTCGGCGATGACTGGCTGGTCACTGCTCGTCCTCACAGTGAGTGTGAAATACCGTCCGAGCGTATGAAAGCACCAGATGCGCAAGGCTGTACCGCACCACAGGAAGATGAGGCCAAGCCAAGCCGCCAACGCCGTGGACCGGATTGCCGCCCCAGGCACATGGAACAGCGCCAGCAGAGCAACGGCGATGCCTCCGAGGACTGCCACCCGGAGCACAATCTCGTCCTTCCAGTCCACCTTGGTTGCTTCGGGCCTCGCCTTTGTCAGTTGGCGTAACTCAGCGCTCGCCCCGACGACGACGGTCACGATGAGCAGGATCAAGTACGGGCCGTGGACTGCCTTCACTGCCGTCGTCACCGCTATCACCGAAGGATCCTACGCCGATTATACTCAGCGACTCGGCGAGTAGCGACTCAGTGAGCGTGCAAAACCGGTGAGGGGGCACGCAGAGAAGGTCAAGATGATCCGACATACTGGCCGCTGCAGACGTTCTCGTACAGGTTGGGGTCGAACACTCCGCCGAACTTGGCGAAGTACCACTCTACGGCCTGGTACATGAGCTTGCCGTCACACCTGCCCAGATCGAAGGCGACGATCGTGGCAGACCCCACCTCTGAATCTCCAGCAACCGACTGGCTCCCTGGCGGCACGTAGTCACTCGTGCCGGTGCCGGTGGCCGTAGGGCCGCCCCAGGAACTCCAGGTGATGTTCTCCACTAACCCTGTCGGGTCCCCACCGTTGAAGACGCTGTGTGGTTTCACTTGACCGAAGCCACTGCCGTACCGCACCCTCGGACCCGCTCGGTGTCGGCACGCATGCACTACCCCCAAGCGCTGTAGGCCGTGGCCTCGCTCGCGGACTACCGCTAGCCGAGGTAGAGCGCGGCCACTTGCTCATAGAGGTGGGGGTCGACCTGCTTAGGATTTCCGACGGCGTCGCTCAATGGGATCCGGACGATCGCCCCAGCGCGCAGCGCCACCATGCATCCGAAGTCGTGCTCTTGCACTGCAGCGAGGGCGGCAGCCCCGAATCGGGTGGCGAGAACACGATCAAAAGCCGTAGGGGACCCACCACGCTGGATATGCCCGAGCACAGTGGACCTGGACTCGTATCCCGTTCGGCGCTCGATCTCCTGTGCAAGGAAGTTCCCGATCCCGCCGAGGCGGACGTGGCCGAACTGGTCGGCGGCTCCCGATCCCTGCGAGTTCCAGGATGACGTGGCCGACCCCTCGTCTCTGGGGTGTGCCCCTTCGGCCACCACCACGGTGGAGAAGTACTGCTTATCGCCATGGCGCTGCAGCAGCCGCGTGCACACCTCATCAAGTGAAAATGGAACCTCAGGGATCAGGATCTCGGCCACCCCTCCAGCGATCCCAGCATGGACGGCGATCCATCCCACATTTCGCCCCATCACCTCGCACACGATGACCCGGTGGTGGGATTCGGCTGTGGTTTGCAGGCGGTCAATCGCTTCGGTGGCAATCTGGACCGCCGTGTCGAAACCGAAGGTCACTTCCGTTCCCGACAAGTCGTTGTCGATGGTCTTGGGCACACCGACGACAGGGAGGCCCCGCTGGTATAGTCGTTCCGCTGCGCCCAATGTGTCATCTCCGCCGATGGCCACAACCGCATCGAGCCTGAGCGCCTCCATGGTGGCCTCAACACGGTCGGCACCGTCGTCAGTGGCGAACGGATTGGTGCGGGACGATCCTAGGATCGTCCCTCCCTTCGTCAAGATGGACCGGCATTGATCAGGTTCGAGCGAGACGGTTCTATTTTCGATGAGGCCGCGCCAGCCGTCGAGGACGCCGACGAACTCGTCACCATGATGGTCGAAACCACCGAGCACCACCGCCCGGATGACCGCGTTCAGCCCAGGACAGTCACCACCACCGGTGAGCACGCCGATTCGCATCCACTCATGATAGGGACCACGTGGGTGGGACCATGACCTTCAACCTGTGAAACCCCTGCGCCGCCGCGGATCGCGCTCGAACGGCGCGTGACTTCTAGCCCTCTACCTCGCCGCCCTACTCCACTTGCGCCAAAACTGCCCCAGTCGTGCCGGGTCGGCGGCACCTTGGGTGCCCCCATCCCGGTGTCGGGGATACCCGCCGTCGGCAAAGCGCAGGCCGGGATGGGCCAGTTATTCGAACGAGTGGCTAAAGCTCGAAGGGACCGGGCCAGTCCTGCCCCATTCGTGCTGCGAGCTCACTCGCAGGCGAGAAGAGCCTCAGACCCGGCGGTGATGTGGGATACCAGGACAATTGTCGTCCGAGCAATGGGAACGTTGAGGGACACTTAGGACGCCATCCCTACTATCGGAGCGTTGAGGGGTTGACCGCCTTCCGATCCGTAGAACTGAGCATCACCGAAGCTGAAGACGCCGCCGTCGGAAGCCACCAACCAGTAGCCGCCACCGTCGGGGGTAGGAGCCATGCCCACGATCGGCTTGTTGAGGGTGACGCTGCCGGTCGAGCCGTAGAACTGGGCGTCACCGAAAGCGAAGACGCCGCCGTCGGAAGCCACCAACCAGTAGCCGCCACCGTCGGGGGTAGGAGCCATGCCCACGATCGGCTTGTTGAGGGTGACGCTGCCGGTCGAGCCGTAGAACTGGGCGTCACCGAAAGCGAAGACGCCGCCGTCGGAAGCCACCAACCAGTAGCCGCCACCGTCGGGGGTAGGAGCCATGCCCACGATCGGCTTGTTGAGGACGATGCCACCCGCCGAGCCGTAGAACTGGGCGTCACCGAAAGCAAAGACGCCGCCGTCGGAAGCCACCAACCAGTAGCCGCCACCGGCGGGGGTAGGAGCCATGCCCACGATCGGCTTGTTGAGGACGATGCCACCCGCCGAGCCGTAGAACTGGGCGTCACCGAAAGCGAAGACGCCGCCGTCGGAAGCCACCAACCAGTAGCCGCCACCGTCGGGGGTAGGAGCCATGCCCACGATCGGCTTGTTGAGGGTGACGCTGCCGGTCGAGCCGTAGAAGGTGGCGTCACCGAAGGCGAAGACGCCGCCGTCGGAGGCCGCCTCCCAGTAGCCAGCCCCGATCTCGTGCTCGGCCAGGGTCTGGCCAGTCTCGCCGCTCCCGCTGGCTGCACCTCCCACGCCCCAGCAGTCCGAGTTGGAGTCGCATGACACGCCCCCGAGCCCGTTGGCCACGGACGAGCTGGTGTCGGCGCTGGGCACGATGGACCAGGCACCCTCCCCGTTCCAGTGCTCGACAAGGGTCTGGCCCGTCGTAGTTCCGCTCGTTCCCACCGCCCAGCAGTTCAAGGTCGTGACACACGACACGCTCACCAGATAGTTGTCCACGGACGAGTCGGTGTCGGCGGTGGCAACGATGGACCACGCACTCCCGTTCCAGTGCTCGGCCAGAGTCTGTTGAGGACCGCTGCCGTTGGTGCCGACGACATCTCCCACCGCCCAGCAATTCGAGGTGGTCACGCAGGACACGCTGTTTAGGACGTTCTCTACGGAGGGGGCAGTGTCGGGGCTGGTGACGACGGACCACGCCGTCCCGTTCCAGTGCTCGGCCAGAGTCTGCTCTTGCAACGCGCCGTTGTCCGCCTCGCCCACCGCCCAGCAGTCCGAGGTGGTCACGCAGGACACGCTGCCTAGGGCGTTTTCAGAAGGCAACGTCGGTGTGGTCACGATGGACCACGAGCCGCCGTCCCAGTGCTCGGCCAGCGTCTTACCGCTGGCATTTCCGACCGTCCAGCAATCCGAGCTGGTGACGCAGGTCACTCCGCCGAGGATGCTAACCGGGCCCAAATTCGGGCTCGTTACGATCGACCACGCTCTACCGTCCCAGTTCTCGACCAGCGTCTGATCCGTCGTCGCGGTGCCGTTCCCGATCCCGGTCGCCCAGCAGTCCGAGCTGCTCACGCAGGTGACGCCGTTCAGGGCGTTGAAGTTCTCAAGACCCGTATTGGGCGTGGCGACGATCGCCCACGTGCTGCCGTCCCAGTGCTCGGCCAGGGTCGCCAGGTTGTACGGCCCCCCTCGGTTCACGTCACCTACGGCCCAGCAGTCCGAGCTGTTTAGACAACTGACGCTGTCGAGCGCGTTGTCCACGGTCGAGCTGGTGTTCGGCGTGGGGACGACGGACCAGCGGATGACCGCGGCGCCGGCTGGAACGGCACTTGCAATCAGGAAACCAGCGGCGAAAACTGCCGCCACAAGAAACATGGCGCTTCGAATCCCGCCAGTCAGCGCGATGTTTGGCCGCATTCCACTCCTCTCCCGTTTGGAACAAGTTTGTCGGTGGTGAGGTCGCCATCCCGTGATGCTGTGGACGAAAGGACGGCTGAGCGTCATCGATTGGCCTTGGCAAACATCTCAGCTCGACTATCGTCGCCTTGTCGAGCGTAAAAAGCCGACAGGAACATGTCAATAGTGACTTATGTAAACGCTCGATTGCTGGGATTGCAGACACTTGCCGCCATGGGGCCACAGTGGTCGCCGGTTGTACCCGGATGGAGAACCGGGGTTCATCGGATCCCCACAAATAACGAGCCTGTCACTCTGCGATGGCACGTGGTTCCAGCCGGGGTCTATCGCGGGCGGAACTCGGCCACCCGAGGGGGTTACCCAGTCGAGTAGCCGGGGGGAATCTCACCCCCCGGCTCTCACAGAACCGGACGTGAACCTCTCAGCTCATCCGGCTCTTGCAGGTCGGTTGGGAGTGGCTGCGAGAAGGTGCCAGCCCTGTCAGGCGGTCAGGCATGCGTGAGACGCTGATGGCATGAGCGATACGGGCAATATTGGTGAGACTACCGATGACCCAGTGAAATGCGGCTTCTGTGGCCCTTCGCCCGTTCTGAGCCGTGCCGCCGGAGCGGGGCCCAATGGAACGGGAATCTGCCGGGATTGCGTCGTCAGAATGACCAACAGCATGGTTGAGACCATGGCTGAATCGACGGGAATCGTTGACGAGAGTCTCGGCTCGGCAGGGTCAACCACCGATGAGGGGGCCCTTTGGGACCGCTTCGATGCTGCCTTCTCCCGAATGTCCCTACTGCATGGGTTCGACCGCCAGATCGAGAATGCAGAGGAGTCGATCACAACCAGTTGGACAGGCGACTCTGCCGACAGACCCGCGACCCGAATCAACGGAGACCTCGCCCATGTCAGGGCCCTCCTCAGTCGTCACGGATACCACGAGGCGCTGGCCGTTGTCGGAATCGACACGGCGCTTGCGGCAAGGGGAGAACTCGGTAGTTTCTACGCAGTGCCTGACCCCAACGATCCACGCTGGACCGCTCGAATCGAGTTTCGGCTAGGTGAAACCCCCAACGTCTCGTCGGCGTGACCAGTTCGGAATGCCCCACCCAACCGGCGATGTGGGGCACCCGCCTGGTGAGTCAGTTTGAGATCGGAACCGTCTGACTTCGGCGGCGTCGGATCAACAGGATTCCCACCGCCGCCATCCCAAGGATGCTCGTTGCGATCGGCAGCAGACCCCACGGGCTGACCGGCGGGGAGCAGGAATGAGCTGGGGGACTGAAGCCGCAGCTACTAAAGACAGTGCTCGGAGCGACACGGGCCATGACATACAACGTCAGCACAAGCACGACCACGCCAATGATCAGCGATATTCCGATCCCCAGAGCAATGCGCCCAGTTCGTCGCACCTATCCAGTATGACACTCCGGGCCTCCTCGGTACCCGCCGCACCGGTACAGAGGCGCTTATCCCTGTGCCCGACTGGCACATCGGTGGGACCCACCGGTGGCTCCGTCGCTATACGCAGGTCGACTGGCGTCCTCGGGCGGTTCCTCCTGCCGGTACAACCACTGGATAGGAGACCGATGCCTGAAGAGAGAAGCGCAACGAGTACGGGCCCGCAGGTAGCACAAAGCGATATGTCCCTCCCCCTTTGGGGAATCGCCGCTGCGCCACGAGCTGCTCGCCTTTGTAGACATTGACGGAACTCGGGTGAGTGACGGCATACAAGGTGCACACCCAGGTTGCTCCCGTCAGTATCCCCGTCGACACAGGCACCGGCGTGGACGTAGTCGTGGACGGACGGAGCGACGCGGGGGGACCGCCGCCGCAGCCTGCCATTAGAGCGGCAAACGCTAGGAAACCGGTCCCCTAGCACGACATGCCTCCGCACAGCACCATCGTCTCACCAGAATCAGGTCGAGGTCAGGGGGGGGGTGACCCAGATCGCCGGGAGCGGATCACGCCGAGCGGATGATGCCTCCTAGATGTGGATCGTGCCGTCGGGATGGAAAGTCCAGCCCGGATTGTGTGCCACCTCCCAGATGTACCCATCGGGATCGGCGAACGCCCCGGTTGTGCCGCCCCAATCGGCGATTGCTGCCGGGCGGACAATTGAGCCACCAACCCGTTCAGCCTCGTTCAACACCTCGGTGACTTCTCCTGGCGAGCGCACGTTATGAGCTAACTCGATTCCCGGGGCCCCGTGGCCGCCTAGAGCGGTCCACAGGCCAAAGACCATCCCGCCAGCTTGGAAGAAGCACACCTCGTCGTCTGGCTGCTGAGCACCGGACCAGCCGAGGGCCTCGTAGAAGGTTCGAGCCCGGACGAGGTCGGAGACTCCGAGGGTCACCAAACTGATGCGCTGTTCCATCCCACAATCATGGCAAACCTGTGGTCGGCGGATTCCGAGCGATAATCCTGGGGTAGCCCTGAACGCCGGCTCGGAGGCGCTCCTTGTTCACCGATCGCTGGCTTACGAGAGTCCGAGTCGATCGGCCACGCTCGCACCAACGATCGTCACGTCGTATTCAGCGTTGAGCCGTTCCATGCCCTCGTGGTCGCCCTTCGTGGCGAGCTGGTCGATCTGACTTATGTAGCGATCGAAGCCGACACCCGGTGTCAACAGGTTGACTGCCCGGCAAGCACTCTGGTCAGCGTGTGCGTTCGTGAGGCTATGCGGGACGCCGGGTGGGGCGGTCGCAAAGTCTCCCGGCCCGAGCTCGACAACGTCGTCCCCTAGCTGGACCGTGAGCAAACCGTCCAAAACGAAGAAAGAGTCTTCGAACGTGGTATGGAAGTGCAACGGCGGGCCTGCCCCATACGAGAGATGCTCAATTACCAGGAAGTCAAAGCGTCCCTCGTTGTCGCGCCCATTGGCCTTCCAAGTCCAACCTGGCGCGCCCCGCAATACATACCCTTCCACGGTCTTCCCTTTCACTGAGCATCCTGGCTGCACATAGTAGGGGAAACGATCTGACGACTCACTGCCCCAGACCGGGTCAGAGGCGCTTACCCTGCCCCCGATCAGGGGCCGGGTCTTTCGCTTGGACTATACCCCCCTGGTCAATCCCGACTCCAACGTCCGCCTAAGTTCGGCTCCATAGAGGTGGCTGTCCGCGAACACAGCCTCGGAGCAAAGCAACACGCCTGGTTGCGGAATGATCGACCAGACCCCATCGACGGCTAGGACGATCACGCCAGCACGCACCCGTTCAGCACCGACCTGGTGATCATCCATGACGGCCCCAGCGATGGCTTTCGTTGACAGACCACGGGAGGAATCGTGGAGTGTTTGGCGGCGGTCTTGCCTGTTATCTCTCCACCAAGCAAGTGCCTGCTGACAAGAGCGTCGGGCCGCCTGCTGCAGCGGAGGGCAACCGGCAAGATGGTCGAAGTCAGGGGGACTGAATAGTTCTTCCATCTGCGCCTGCTCACCTAGCTGGTTCAAGCCCTCTTCTTGGACATACCGGTGCCACCATTCGGTCCATCCGTCAGATGCCTCGGCCAGTTGACCGGCACTGAATCCGGGGTCGATGAGTTCGAGGGCACCGGCAAGCTTGGGAGGTACCTCAGGACCTGATGGAGCGAGTTGGCAGGCATCTCGCACGTAGAGAAGTGCGTGGGTAGCTTGACCTCCCCCTACCGCTACTCGCCATGATTCTGATCCGGCTAACCGCACGGGTCGATGCTATCCGGCGGCCCGGTCCCTGCCCCCGAACGCCCGGCTCGGAGGCGTTATCGACGGCCCAATGCTTGCGGATCGCTAACTGCCCACGCCCGGCACCATGGGGATAGGGTTTCCTGGTTCCCCTCGCGGCAGACCGATCGCAGATACGCATGATGTCATCACATTTCGGCAATATCTTTGGGCGAGAGTAAACGCCATGCGCTGGCGCCTAGTCCTCGGTGCGGCGGCACTGGCTTTGGTCGCCGCGTCGTGCAGCAGCGGGCCCTCCTCGCCGTCGGCGCAAGTAGAACGGGTGAGTGGCGGACCCACCGGCAGCTATATCGTCCCGCCCGGCATTCACAAGATCAAGCATGTCATCGTCGTCATGCAGGAGAACCGGTCATTCGACTCCTACTTCGGTACCTTTCCTGGCGCCGACGGGATTCCGATCAAAAACGGAACTCCGACCGTATGCGTGCCCGATCCCTCGAACGGAACGTGCGTCGCGCCCTACGTTGACCACGCGGACGTGAACGGTGGTGGACCGCATAACTACACGAACGCGACGAGTGACGTCAACGGCGGCACGATGAACGGCTTCGTCGGGCAAGCCGAGCTCGGAAAGAAGGGCTGTACGGATCCGACCGACCCGGCGTGCACCAACTCGGCGACTCCCGACGTCATGGGGTATCACACCCAGAGCGACATCCCCAACTATTGGACCTACGCCCAAGATTTCGTTCTCCAGGACCACATATTCGAGCCGAACGCCTCGTGGAGCCTGCCTGCCCACCTGTTCCTGGTCTCGGAGTGGGCTGCCCATTGCACCCAGGAGGACAACCCTTCGAGCTGCGTGAACGGAACGGTGAACAATCCCCCTGCGAAACCGCCCGCAACGCCCGCCGTTTACGGCGGCGAGGTTGGCCCGAAGAAAAACAAGAGGGGGAAGAACACCCCAAACCACCAGCCGATCTACGCCTGGACCGACCTGACCTATCTGCTGCACAAGGACCACGTCAGCTGGGGCTACTACGTGGTGAGCGGAACGGAGCCCGACTGCGAGAACGACGCCGCCGAAACGTGCGCACCGGTGGAGCAGAACTCCAATACGCCGGGTATCTGGAACCCACTTCCATGGTTCGACACGGTCAAAGCCGACAACCAGCTCGGGAACATTCAGGACGTCACCAAGTTCTACGCGGCGGCCAAGGCAGGGACTCTTCCCGCCGTGTCGTGGGTGGTCCCATCGGGTGCGGTCAGCGAACATCCTCCGTCCCCGGTGAGCTACGGACAAAGCTACGTAACCAGCCTGATCAACGCCGTGATGCACAGCCCGGACTGGAGTTCGACGGCGATCTTCTTGGCTTGGGACGACTGGGGAGGCTTCTATGACCACGTCGTGCCACCGACCGTCGATCAGCTCGGCTATGGCTTGCGCGTGCCTGCAATGGTGATCAGCCCCTATGCGAAGAAGGGCTACATCGACCACCAGACCCTCAGCTTCGATGCTTATGACAAGTTCATCGAAGATGATTTCCTCAATGGACAACGCATCGACCCAGCTACGGACGGCCGCCCTGACCCTCGACCCGACGTGCGGGAGAACGAGAAGATCCTTGGAAATTTGGTCAGTGACTTCGACTTCGATCAATCTCCGCGGACACCCGTGGTGCTCGCAGTCCACCCGAAGACCACGCTCACCGGAACACCCAAACCCTCTCATCTCTCTGCTACGCAGAAAGCAGGTGACCCTGACGGGTAAGCGAGCCAATCGAGACGAGACCGGCTGCCCCAGTTCACCGGCCGTGAGGCTGTTCGAGCGCTTCCCCGTCCTGCGAGACGCCAAGGTGGCTACCGTCCAGTCATGGCAACTCACAACGTCACTATCGACCTACCCATCCGATTCGTCACTCCATTCGGACGTAACTTTCGCCGTATGGAGTGACGAAGCAAAGCTCGGCGAACTCCAGGTAAGCAAAGGCTCTATCGACTGGCTGCCCGGCAATGGCCGGACGCGATACCGGATGCGCTGGGAGAAGTTCAACGATCTCATGAGGGAAGAAGGCCGCGCCAGGCCTCGCTAGTCGCCCAGTTCGCCAAGCGTCGATGAGTGTCCCTGAACACAGGTGATCTGGGGCAGTGCCCCGGTAGCGTCAGTACGACTCGATCAAGGTCCCGCCGCTGTGGTTGACGTTGTAGTAGCTACCCACGGCCACACAAGAGGTGGTCGACACGCACGACACGCCGGAGAGATCGTTTCCACCCGTCCCGGGGTTGGGATTGGTGGAGACCGTCCAGGCGGTGCCGTCCCACGACTCGATGAAGGCAACCTCGTGGCTGGCGGCGTAGGAACTCACGGCCTGGCACGAAGTGGCCGACGCGCACGACACGCTGTTGAGATTTACTATCCCGTAAGGCCCCCTGAGGGGGCTAGGGGCGTAGTAACGCCTCCAGGTGCTGCCGTTCCACGACTCGGTCAGGATCCGGCCGATACTGCCGCTGTCGACGGTGTAGTAGACACCCACGGCCATGCACGAGGTGGTTGACACGCACGATACGCCCGAGAGAAGGTTATCGCCCGTCCCGGGGCTTGGGCTGCTGGAGATCGTCCAGCCACTGCCGTTCCACGACTCGATGAGGCTCCGGTCGACGCCGCTGGCGTTGCGGTAGGTACCCACCGTCGTACACGAGGTAATCGACACGCACGACACCTCGTCGAGGGAGTTCCCTCCCGTCCCGGGGCTTGGGCTGCTGGAGATCGTCCAGGAGGCGCCGTTCCACGACTCGATGAAGCCGCTGCCGCCTGTGGGGCTCGAGTAGCTACCTGTGGCCTCACAGAAGGTAGCTGATACGCAAGACACACGGTCGAGAGACGGATAGCTCCCGGTGCTGGGTGTGCGGCTGGCAGAGACTATCCAGGCGGTGCCGTTCCACGACTCGATCAGGGTCCGGGTGGCTCCGCCGCTCGCGGTTGCGAAGGACTCGCCAACGGCCATGCAGAACGTGGTCGACACGCACGACACGCCCCAGAGAGTGTCTCCGCCCGGGCCTGGGTTGCGGCTGGTAGAGACCGTCCAGGCGGTGCCGTTCCACGACTCGATCAGGGTCCTGTAGGCGCCGCTCGCGCTGTTGCGGCCACCCACCGCAGTGCACGAGGTGGACGACACGCACGACACTTCCGACAGTGTGGATCCCGTCCCGGTGTTGGGGCTGGAGGAGACTGTCCAGGCGGAGGTTGCGCCCGCCTGGACGGGCGATCCGAGACTCGCCACTCCGGATGCGGTAACTATGCCTGCCAAGATCAGAACCGTCCCGACGATTCTCCCGTGGATCATCGCACCAGTCCCTCCTCGGCCGGAATCAAAGCTTCCCGACTAAGTCAGGAAGCTATACCCTCCGAGTTGACCGGGTGGCTGCTTCGTGAAAATCAACTCCCATCAGGGGCCACCCTGACTCCGCGTGGCTCAGGGTGGAACGAGGGTATGGCAGAAGTGCCGATCATGGCAGTTAGCAGCGGGCAAGCACACCCCAGTCGATAAGCGCCTCCGAGCCGGTGGTATGAGATATCCCCAACGTGGGCCGAACCCACTGGGCATCGGCAACTCCCAGTCGGTCAGCGTCGACGAGTCGTCGGGTCACTCGTGCCTCCAGTCTCTGATTCAGCGACGTTCTTCTTCACGTCGTTCGCGGCGATCGAGGACCGTTCGCCTTGCAAGAACAAGCCAGCACAAGATGGCCACGCCTGCCAGGATCGCGGGGACCGGATGATCGAGCAGTAGGGATGCCCCTACAGCACATCCGAAGGCCGTGAGATTCGCCACGACATCGTAGACAGGGGCGACGAATCGCTGATTCACGACATGGGCGACAGCAATTAGGACCCCGCACGCAAAGGTCACGGTCAAGAGGAAGCCCACCATAGGTGGCAGTCTTGCCGAAACCCGCAACATCAACCGCCGCCGACGGTAGTGAGGCCAAGGTTTGCCCAACGGCTCGATCGGACGGATCTCCTCGGCTGGAGCGGTCACCAATTTCGCCGGCCTTGGCCCTCTGACCTACCCGCAGGGGATCGTCGCTGGGCCAGACAAGGCCCTCTGGTTCACCAGCGCCGGTCTCCGCGCAGGCTCGATCGGACGGATCACGACCGCAGGAAAGCTCACTCACTACACGAGTTCCGCCATCAACTTCAACCCAGCGACCGATATTCCGGCGGGGATGACCGTCGGACCCGACGGAGCCCTCTGGTTCAGCGACCTTGCAGGGGTCGGACGGATCACCACTGCCGGGAAGATCGTCAACTACCCTACCGACGAAATTCCGTGGGCCATCACGAACGGACCCAACGGGACCCTCTGGTTCGCCACGTCTGCCTGTGGACATCCTTTGGCAGTCCCTGTAGAGAGTCAAGCAAAACCTTCGTGACGGGCCACTGGCAAAGGCGGTATTTGGCCTTCGCTCCGAAGACACACTGCGCTTGACTCACATTTTGATAGGCAGTCCGACGGTATGAGCGCCGACGAGGATTCAGAACATTGATGTCGCGCCCACAGCCGGCGATCTGGGCAGGTGGTGGCGGAGTCATCCCGACCAGCAAGATTCTCTCTCGGTTCCAAGCACGGTCTGAAGTACCATCTGACGAACTGGTCAGAGGAGGGCGGAGGCCGTGTCGATGAACCCAGCCGCACAGGGCGCGACACCTCGTCCGATCAATTTTCGCTCGATCCAACCGGTGGAACGAGATCGCCTCACCGCTGCCCTGCGCTTCATTTGGGTGATCCCACAATTGGTCGTGTTGACCTTCGTCTACATCGGGGCCTTCTTCGTCGCAGTCGTCGGTTGGCTCGGAGCCCTATTCACCGGCGAACTGCCTGAATTCGCCGAGAGTTTCCTCTCCGGTGCCCTTCGATGGGGTGTTCGTGTCAATGGCTACCTTTACTTCCTGACCGACTCCTACCCGCCTTTCTCCATCGAGGAGAATCTCAATTACCCGATCCAGATCTCCGTCCCTGAGCGTGCTCCGCTCAATCGCCTGGCCGTCTTATTTAGGATCTTCTTGGTGATCCCTGCGGCCATCGTCGGCTCTGTGGTTGGTGCCGGACTCGGGCTCGTCTCTGTGGGTAGCTGGGCCATGATCACCTTCACTGGCAGCTTGCCAATTCCCCTCTACGAGGCAGCACGTGCGGTGATCCGATTCCAATTGCGCCTCGGGGGATATTTCATCATGCTGACCTCGGAGTACCCGTGGGGACTCTTGGGTGACTTGCTGCCGGCAGATGGGGAAGAGACGGCCCAGAGTAGTGACTGGTCCATCTGGCTGAGTCAAGGCGGCCGCAACGCCATGATCGTGGTGATCGTGCTTGGCGTCATCGAAACGATCGTCAACAGAGTAGGGCGATGAGTTCGCCCCTGTGATTGATATCCGCCCGGATCCGGTGATCGGGGGCACGGTGCAGAACCCCGGATTCAGTCGGAGGTCACGGCGGAAAGTTGTAGGACGGGGTCCCACTGTGCTGGTGCTGCTCGACCCTTTGAGCACCAGAGCATTCCGTTGGTAATCCACTGTGATCGTCGCTGGCGGTAGGTAGCCTCCCGCTCGTCGGGATGGCCACCGGCCACATCGTCAAATCCGAAGTGGGTTCCACAGGATGGGCAAATCTCGTCGGAGGGCGCATCATTTGACCACGGAGGCTCTGCTAAACCGCCGAAGCCGTACACGAAGCAGGCGTACGAATCTGGCACGAATGCAGGCTAACTCCTTCGCCTATCCCCGACGGTCGGGGAGACGCGCACTCGTCAGGTACCGCCGAGGCATGGAGTGCCGCAAGCGCCCGCTTCCGCACTACGCGGAAGCCTTTGACACCGATCCCGGCGGCTGCTTCCGGTTCGTCTCCAGTGCCGTCGCCGGCGCCCAGGGAGCACCGCACGACTGCCCCTGCCCGTCGCCCTCCGAGAGACGTTCGTCGACGGCAGGGGGGTCCGCCGCTGGGTATCCTCGTGCGTGGAGCATGGCGAAGCGCTCGAGGACGACTGGGAGCGGGTCGAGCGAGTGGGCGGAGAGTAGGGAGCGAGGTGGCATATCCAGCGGTAGGCGATGTTCGCTGGCACGTTCGAAGATCCTGTGGGGCGCCGAAGTTCGCGGCTGGAGGTGCGGCTCGTTTCCACTTCGGACAGACTAGGTCTGCTCAAAGCTGCCACCAAAGAAAGCAGGCCACCAGATGATCGAATTCGGCCTGGTGTACGAGATCTGCCGGCCGGAACCCTTCGACGGCTTCTCGTCGGAGGCAGAAGCCTATTGGCAGGCGCTTGAACAAATCTGTTTGGCCGACGAACTCGGCTTCGAACATGTGTGGGAGGTTGAGCATCACTTCTTGGAGGGTTACTCGATCTCCTCAGCACCCGAAGTGTTCTTGTCAGCGGTAGCACAGAACACGGGACGTATCCGCGTGGGCAACGGGGTGCGGCTCCTCCCTCCACCGTTCAACCACCCGGCGCGGTCAGCCGAGATGGCGGCAGTCCTCGACATCATGAGCAAGGGTCGCTATGACTTCGGTGTCGGCCGGTCGATCACCGAAGCCGAGCTCGGCGGATTCGGTGTCGACCCGCAGGACTCACGGCCGATGCTCGATGAGGTACTGCCCGAGATTGTCCGCATGTGGACGGAGAACCCGTACCCGGGGTTCGAGGGCAAATTCTTCTCAATGCCCGAGCGGCCGGTACTGCCCAAGCCTATTCAAGACCCCCACCCGCCGATCTGGATGGCTTGCACTCAACCATCGTCGTTCGACCTGGCCGCTGACTATGGAATAGGGGTCCTCGCCTTCGGCGTCGGAGCGCCTGGCGATATAGTCGACTCCCTGAAGCGCTACAAGAAGCGGATCGCCAACCCAGCAAGGCAAGTCGGGAAGGTGGTTACCAACGCGGTGGCCCCAGCCACTCTGATGTTTTGCGCCGAGGATGCGCGCAAGGCTCTCGACCTGGGGGCGGTCGGGGCACTCTGGTACGGGGCGCAGACGGCCAAGCTTTTCGCGCCTTGGGCTGGGAAGGAAGTTGCCGGCTACGAGTACTACGGTCAGCTCGCGAACGATCCTGAATTCGTGGCCCGGTTCCTCAGACCACTCGAGGACGCGATGAGTGACGAGTATTCGCTCATCGGCACGCCCGACAAGGTGGCAGAAGGAGTCCAAGCTTACGTCGACATCGGCGCCGACCAGATCATCTGCCTGGTCCAAGCCGGCCGTATCCCGCACGAGGAGATTATGGAGAGCCTCCGCCTGTTCGGAGAAGAGGTCATGCCGAGGTTCCGGTAGCGCCGAGGCCTGATGCTCACCCACCCGGCAGCGCTCAGGGACGGGCCCCGTTCAACTCAAGGAGCCTGACGTCCCCGCAACAACTGGATTGACGCTGATGGGTGCGCAACCGTAGAACCCCGGGTTGTCGCCGCCTGCCAGTCCAGCGGTGATGGTGACCGAGTGCGTCTCGTCAGGTGGCGTCACGAGGAATGCCGGATAGATCGGGCACGATGTCGCCGACCCCAGTGGATGGTCGACGCCTTCGATCACTGCCGATGCGACCTGACCGGGTTGCAGGGTCGGCGGCGCCGCCGTCGTTCCGATGGAGACCCCTCCGAGCATCCCATTCATCTCCCGCTGTTCCTGAGCAACTTGGTCACCGTGGGCATCGAGTGCAGCGACGCCTGGATAACCGGTCAAGGAGCACGCGGTTTGGCCGACATTGGTGAACGGGATCGTCTGCTCAGCACTGCCACCTGCGGCTCCACCGTTGCCCGCCCGCAAAAATCCGAAGCCGACCGATGGTGCAAGCAGCTCGAGCCACCACAACCGTGGTCGGGGTCGCGGAAGACGGCACGATTGGGCTCGATGAACTGGTGGTACTTGGTGTAGAGGTCGACGACGGTGCGGATGTCGAAGTCGATCCACCGCATGCGGTCAGGCTCACCCCGAGTACTCCGATCACAAAGATGAACCTACCTACGAGGTCCTTCTAGCAGGCGAGGCCGTCGGGGGGTGTCTGGGGCGTCAACGCCTCACCACTCGACACCGCTGCTGACGCAAAACTCATTTTGCTCAGGGTCCGACATTCTCACCCATTGGGTCCCCCCGAAGCTCTGCACGCCTCGGTCGATGCGATCGGCACCGAGTGCCTCCAACCGGTGGATCTCGGCTTCGATGTCGTCGGCCACGATGTCGAGATGCATACGATTCTTGCCGGCTTTGGCCTCGGGTACGCCCTGAAGGATGAGCGGTGACGCCACCTCTTCTTTGGGAACCAGTACAGCCAGCTTCGTGTCCGTGTAGTGGACGCGGTAGTCGAGCGCAGCGCACCAGAATTCGGCGAGCGACCTGGGGTGTGCGCAGTCGAGCACGAACTCCACTCTTGCCTTCCGTCCCATCCCCCTACCTCCGGTTTCGGAGTACCGCCCGCGCCCCGATGGCAAGGATACGGGCTGGTCGCTCGACAGTGTCGGTGCCGACCCCGAGGTGCCTCGGCGATCAGCACCACGACCGGGTTCAGGCCCGCTTGATCGGCGCCATCCGCAAGAGCAGCTTCTTGCGGCCGACCGAGGAGAAGACGACCACGGCCTCGGCGTCCTCACCGGTGCCGCCGGTCTCGACCACCTTCCCCTCACCCCACTTGCCGTGGACCACCGCGTCGCCGACTTTGAGCCCGAGGAGCTCGGCCCCCGTCGTGGCCGGCGCCGGCCGTCGAGCGCTGGGGTCGGCGGCGCGCTCCCGCGGGGAGACCCCGCTCCCGAAGACCGAACAACCGGGGGTGCCGGATCTCCCGCCGTCGACGGCCACCTCGCGGACCAGCTCGGAGGGGATCTCCTTCAGGAAACGGCTCGGGATGTTGGCGCCGCTCCTACCGAAGAGCATCCGGCTCCAGGCGTGCGAAAGGAAGAGGTGGCGCTCGGCCCTGGTGATGCCGACGTAGCAGAGCCGCCGCTCCTCCTCGAGCTCGACGGGATCGCCGAGCGAACGGAGGTGGGGGAAGACCCCGTCCTCCATCCCGACCAGGAACACAGCTGGGAACTCGAGTCCCTTGGCGATGTGCAGGGTCATGAGAGAGACCGTGGTGCCGTCCCCGTCGAGCTCGTCCGAATCGGACACCAGGGACGCGGCCTCGAGGAACTCGGTCAGGGTCGGGTACTCGCCGACCACTCCGACCAGTTCGTCCACGTTCTCGACCCGGCCGAGCGCATCGATGGTGCCCTCGCCCAGGAGCTCGCTGCGATAACCGGTCCGATCGAGCACCGCGACGACCAGCTCGCCCGGACCGAGCAGCGCCTCGCCCTCTTGCTCGTCGCCGAACTCCCCCGCGGGCGGGACCGGACCGGCCGGCGGATCCCCGTCGTCGTCCACCGGGTCCGGGAGTGCCATCCGGCGCCGGAGGTCCTCGAGGAGCTCGGACAGTTCGGTCAGGGCCCGCTCCGCCTTGCCACCCACCCCGGCTTCCGCCGAGCGTGCGACCGCCTCGCCGAGCGACACCCCGCGCTGGCCGGCCCACCCGGCGAGCTTGGCCACCGACGTCTCGCCCACGCCACGCTTGGGAACATTCACGATGCGCCGCCAGCTGACCTCGTCGTCCGGATTGACCAGGACCCGCAGATAGGCGATGACGTCCTTGACCTCGCGGCGCTCGTAGAACTTGGTCCCGCCGACGACCCTGTAGGGGATCTCGGCCCGCATCAGTGCCTCCTCGAGGGCCCGGCTCTGGGCGTTGGTGCGGTAGAAGACAGCCACGTCACCCCAGCGCAGCGACTCGTCGCTGCGCAGGCGCACGATCTCGTGGGTCACCCATTCGGCCTCGTCGCGCTCGTCCTCAGCCCGGTAGCGGACGAGCGGGCCTCCACCGCCTTGATCCGTCCAGAGCGTCTTGGGCTTGCGTGAGACGTTGTTGGTGATCACCGCGTTCGCCGCGTCGAGGATGGTCTGGGTCGAGCGGAAGTTCTGGTCGAGGGTGATGGTCGTAGCGTCGGGGAACGCCTCCTCGAAGTCGAGGATATTGGAGATGTCGGCCCCGCGGAACCGGTAGACCGACTGGTCGCTGTCCCCCACCACCACGATGTTCCGGTGCCCGCCGGCCAGCTGGACCGCCAACGCGTTCTGGACGGGGTTGGTGTCCTGGTACTCGTCGACCAGGATGTGGGTGAAGCGGGCGCGGTAGTGCTCGAGCACGTCGGGGTGCTCCCGGAAGAGCCGGACCGTGTTGAGCAACAGGTCGTCGAAGTCCATCGCGTTGGCCGCCAGCATCCGCTGCTGGTAGAGGTCGAAGACGTCGGCCACCCGCCGGTCGAAGATCGAAGCCGCCGCATCCCGGTACTCGACCGGGCCCTGCTGGCGGCTCTTGGCCTGGCTGATCTGCCCGAGGATGGCGCGCGGCGACAGCTTCTTGGTGTCGATGTCCAGCTCGCGGCAGATGATCTCGACCAGGCGTCGCGAATCGGCGTCGTCGTAGATGGTGAAGGATCCCTTGTAGCCCAACCGGTCGCCTGCCGAGCGGAGGATCCGCACGCAGGCCGAGTGGAAGGTCGAGACCCACATGCGCTCGGCGCGCGGGCCGACCAGCTCGGCAACCCGCTTCCGCATCTCGTCGGCTGCCTTGTTGGTGAAGGTGATCGCGAGGATCTGCCGAGGGGCGGCGTCCCCTGAGGCGATGAGGTGGGCGATACGGCGGGTGAGCACGCGGGTCTTGCCCGAGCCGGCCCCGGCCACGATGAGCAACGGCCCGCCACGGTGGATGACCGCGGCCTCCTGGGCGGGCGTCAGCCCCTCGAGCAGTGCGGCGGCCGCCTCGGGGCCGACCGGTGGACGTCCGCGGGCCGGGGCGGTGCCGTCTGGGGAATGGAAGCCCTGCTGGTCGGGGTCAGGGTGTCCGGGATCCCCGCTCCACGAGGTCATTCCCACTCGATGGTGCCGGGGGGCTTGGAGGTGATGTCCAGAGCCACCCGGTTGACGCCGTCCACCTCGTTGATGATCCGCGAGGAGAGGCGCTCGAGCAAGTCGTAGGGAAGGCGTGCCCAATCGGCGGTCATGGCGTCCTCGCTGGTGACTGCCCGGATCACGATCGGGTACGCGTAGGTGCGGCCGTCTCCCATGACCCCGACCGTCCGCACGGCGGGAAGGACGGCGAAGCTCTGCCAGAGCTCGCGGTAGAGACCGGCCCGCCGGATCTCCTCGACCACGATCTCGTCGGCCGCACGCAGGATCGCCGCCCGTTCGGGGGTGACCTCACCCACGATGCGGACGGCCAACCCGGGGCCGGGGAAGGGCTGTCGCCAGACGATCTCGTGGGGCAGGCCGAGCTCCTCGCCGACCGCCCGCACCTCGTCCTTGAACAGCAGCCTGAGGGGCTCGACCAGGTCGAAGGCGAGGTCGTCGGGCAGACCGCCCACGTTGTGGTGCGATTTGATGGTGGCAGCCGTCGTCGAGCCCGACTCGATGACGTCCGGGTAGAGGGTGCCCTGGACGAGGAAGCCGGTGGTCCCACCGACCGGGCCGGTCCCGCCGGCGGCTGCGTCCTCGGTCAGATCGCCCTTCTCCACCACCAGGTCGCGGGCCACCTCCTCGAAGATGCGGATGAACAGCCCACCGATGATCTTGCGCTTCGCCTCGGGATCGGTCACCCCGGCGAGTGCCTCGAAGAACCGGTCGGCGGCCTTCACATGGACCAGGTCGATGTGGAACTGCCGACGGAACGTCTCCTCGACCTGCTCGCTCTCCTGGGCCCGCATCAGGCCGGTGTCGACGTAGACACAGGTCAGTTGGTCGCCGACGGCCTTGTGCACGAGCGCCGCGGCCACCGCCGAGTCGACCCCGCCGGACAGTGCGCACAGCACGGGTGCCGATCCGACCTGGGCCCGGACCGCCTCGACCTGGGACTCGATGATCGAGGTGTGGGTCCACAGCGGCGGGCAGTGGCAGACGTCGTAGAGGAAGCGCTCGAGCAGGTCGCGACCGCGTTCGGTGTGGACCACCTCGGGATGGAACTGCACGCCGTAGAGGTTCCGTTCCGGGTGATGAAGTGCGGCCACCGGAGCTTCGGGGCTGGTGGCGGTCGCCACGAACCCCTCGGGCACGCCGGTGATCGCGTCGGCGTGGCTCATCCACACCTCGACGTCCTCGGGCCAGTCGACGAACAGGGGCGACCTGCCGGTCACCGTGAGCGGCGTGCGCCCGTACTCGCCGCGGCCGGTGCGTGCCACCTCCCCCCCGAGCTGCTGCGCGAGGAGCTGGGCCCCGTAGCAGATGCCGAGCACGGGTACCCCGAGGTCGTAGACGGCCGGGTCGATGAGCGGAGCCGGCGTCTCGTTGACCGACTTGGGCCCGCCGGAGAGGATGATGCCCGACGGGTTGCGGGCTGCCAGATCGGCGGCGTCGGAGGAGTGCGGGACGATCTCGGAGTAGACGTGCGCCTCGCGGACCCGCCGGGCGATGAGCTGTGCGTACTGGGCGCCGAAGTCGACGACCAGGACCGGCCCGTTGCGGGGGTCGTCGGTGCTCGGCGGGGGGCTCAATGGCCCATGCCGACACCCTGCGACCGCTGGAGGTCCTTGCCCTCGGTCTGCAGTGCCGGGGCCACCATGACCTCGGCCTTCTGGAACTCCTTCACCGTCTGGTAGCCGCAGGTGGCCATGGCCGTGCGGAGTGCCCCGAAGAGGTTCATCCGCCCGTCGTTCTCGTGGGCGGGGCCGAGCAGGATCTCCCGGAGGGTGCCCCGGGTGGTGGTCTGCACCCGCGCACCACGGGGCAGGGTGGGGTGGAAGGTCGCCATGCCCCAGTGGTAGCCCCGCGCCGGGGCCTCGACCGCGGAGGAGAGCGGTGAGCCGAGCATGACCGCGTCGGCGCCACAGGCGACGGCCTTGGCGATGTCCCCGCCCTTGGACATGCCGCCGTCGGCGATCACGTGGCAGTAGACGCCGGTCTCGTCCAGGTGGCGCATGCGGGCCCCGGCAACGTCGGCGATGGCGGTCGCCTGCGGAACGCCGATACCGAGGACGCCGCGGGTGGTGCAGGCGTTGCCCGGGCCGACACCGACCAGCACGCCCACCGCGCCGGTCCGCATCAGGTGGAGCCCGGCCTGGTAGGAGGCACAGCCGCCCACGATGACCGGGATCTCGAACTCGCGGATGAACCGCTTGAGATTGAGCGGCTCGACGGTCTTGGACACGTGCTCGGCCGAGACCACGGTCCCCTGGATGACCAGGATGTCGAGCTCGGCGGCGAGCAGGGCGGGAGCGAGCGACTCGGTGCGCTGCGGGGTGACCGAGGCGGCCGTCGTGATGCCGGCAGCCTTCATCTCCTTGATCCGCCGGGTCACCAGGTCGATCTGCACCGGCTCGGCGTACATCTGCTGCATGCGGGCGGTGGCCTTCTCGGCCGGGAGCTCGCGGATCTCGTCGAAGAGGGGGGTCGGGTCGTCGTACCGGGTCCACAGACCTTCGAGGTTGAGCACACCGAGCCCACCGATGCGCCCGACCTCGATGGCTGTTGCCGGGCTCACCACCCCGTCCATGGCCGAGGCCATGAGGGGGAGCTCGAAACGGTAGGCGTCGATCTCCCAGCTGATGTCGACATCCTCGGGATCGCGGGTGCGCCGGCTCGGGACGATCGCGATGTCGTCGAGGCCGTAGGCCTTCCGTCCCGACTTGAAGATGCCGATCTCTAGCTCAGCCACGTGTGCGTCCTCCGGATCAGGTTGTCGTGTGTCGAACCCCCCAGACCGCCGGCGGATTGGTGAGCACGTCGGCCGATCATGCTCCAGGTTACCGCCTGCACACCCGGGCCGGGCCCTGCGTCGTCAGCCCGCCGGCCCGCTCATCGACCGATGCGAGAGGCTGGCGCGGGCACGCCGACGACCAGGCAGAGCAGCTCGGTCAGGACCCGTGCGGTCGCCCCCCAGATGGTCTCGCCGCCCGCCGCGAAGAACCACACCGGGAATTCGCCGCCGGGCACGTCGTCGATCCCGCGCCGCCCGGGGAACGCCCACCACTCCTCCACGAAGGCGCCGTCGGCCAGCAGGTCGGAGAGTGCCACGTCGAAGATCCGGGCAACCTCCGCCGGGGCGGCCCGCGTGCTCGGCCGGCCGTCGAGGCTGGCCACGACCGGCGTCATCAGCGTGTCGGAGGAGATGGTCGGCAGCGGGGTGAGGTGGCCGACGACGGTCACCAGCGCAGGGTCGAGGCCGACCTCCTCCCAGGCCTCCCGCAGGGCTCCCTCCACTGCGGTCTCACCCGGTTCGAGCCGTCCGCCGGGAAATGCCACCTCCCCCTGGTGGGAACGCAGTCGGCTCGAGCGGACGGTGAGCAGGACCCGGGCCTGACCGGCCTCCTCGAACAGCGCCACCAACACGGCGGCCGGGCGTGTCTCCGGCTGGGTCTCGAAGGTCCGGACGAACTCGGCCACCTCGCGTGCCGTGGTCGCGGCGTCGGACGAGCCGTCGCGGGCGGTGACCGCGTCGAGCACCGCGGCCAGGCGCACGGGATCGCGCCGCTCCGGCTCGAGGTCGGCCCAGGGAGCGGGTCCGCCGGCACGGTGATGGGGTGGACGGCGGACGACCTGGGGTCCGACAGGGGGTCGAGGGTTCCGGATGGTCATCGCCCCGAGACTACGGGTGCAGCGCCCGACACCGGCCCGGCACTCCCTGTTTGGGGGCGACGGGGAGCCGATGTTGCGGTCAGTCGGCCTGCATCGCTACCCCCCAGCGGTCGTGATTCCCACCATCGGAGCGTTCAGATGCGATCCGCCCATGGAACCGAGGTACGGAGCGCCGTAGGAGAAGACCCCGCCATCGGACGCCGCCAGGTAATAGCCCGAGCCGTCCGAGGTGGCACTGATGCCGACAATGGGCTCGTTGAGGTGGGTTCCACCGGCAGAACCGTGGAAGGGCGCACCAAAGGCATAGACGCCTCCGTCCGAGCCGGCGAGCCAGTAGCCGCCGGTGGCCGAGTCGACGCTCATGCCGACAATGGGTGCGTTGAGATGGGGCAAGGCGTTGGCCCCACTCTTGTTCACAGCATCTCCGAAGGCGTAGACCGCCCCGGTCGAAGCCACCAGGTAGTACCCGCCGCCGTCGGAGGTTGCAGCGATGCCCACGATGTCGTTCACGTGCTGACCAAGTCCGGGGACCGAACCATGGAAGGGCGCACCGAACGCATAGACGCTTCCGTCCGAGCCGACCACCCAGTAGCCGCCGGTAGCCGAGTCAGCAGCCATCCCGACGATGTCGGTGACATGGGCACCGAGTGCCGGCACCGAGCCATGGAAGACGCCGTCACCGTACGCAAAGATCCCGCCGTCACGGGCCACGAACCAATACCCGTGGCCGTCGGGGGTCGAGGCGATGGCGAACACAGGCTGGTTGAGGTCGAGGTTGCCCGTCGATCCATAGAAGCTGGGGCCGAACGAGAACACTCCGCCGTCGCCGCCAACGAGCCAGTAACCCCGGGCCTTCGGAGACGCACAGGCAGTGAACGTCGCCACGACGGAACCGCCTCCGGTGGTTGTCGCCGTGCCGTCCAGCGTGGCTCCCGCTGGTGCCAGATTCGAGCCGCCGCCGCCTCCACCAGCATGAAAGCCACCATCATCGCCGCCGCCACCACCCCCGAAGAGACCGCCACCCCCGCCACCGCCGGCCCCTTCTTCGCTGACACCTGCCCCGCCGACCATGCCCACGCCGGGGAACCCGGGATCAGCACCGCCGGAGCCGGCGGCACCCGGTGCAGTCGTTGTCGCCCCTTTGCCGCCGGTCCCAGCGGAATCGGGTCCGGGAACACCATTCGCGCCCGTCGCGCCGCCCGTACCGCCTCCGGTGACGAGGGAGCCGCCGAACGTCGGGTCACCCATGCTGCTGCCCCCACCTCCTGCGGCCACGATCGTCGGTGATGCCGCACCCCCGACCGTCACCACCGTGGCGCCGCCGCCGCCATCCCCGACCGCCACGACTGCTGTACCGCCCGCACCGCCGGAGGCAGCGCCGCCGCTCAATCCACCGGTGGCCGGTCCGCCCACGCCCCCGACAGCAACCGAGTAGGCCTCACCCGCTGACATCGTGACGGTAGCTTCGACCTCTCCGCCGTTCGCACCCTCGGTTCCGCCTCCCTGACCGCCCACCGCGTCGAAGGTGACCGCACAGACGCCTGCCGGGACGGTCGCGGTCACCGTCGCGGACGCGTCGCTGTAGGTGATCGGCGAGGGAGGGGCGGGTGCCGAAGAGGCGCCCGCTATGTCGAACGTTGCAGCTACGCCCGCTCCAGAGAGAGCGACCACGATCCCCAACTTGGCGACGACCGACATTCCGCTGCGGACAGGTGATGCGGTACTCCTCGATTGCGTCGAGCCGATCATGCGGGCGACCTCCTTGTTGTTCGACTGGCGTCACCCTACGCGGACGTTGTCGGCGAAACGGGGACCACCTTGCGTGAGGACGGCGGAAGGTTGCTCCCTACCCCCGAAGGATCGGGCGGTGCGGCGCAAGGCGCGCCTCGCCCGACCAGTTCTCCTACGGGTCGATCATGACGCTGAGCACGCGGCATCCATCCCCGTTGAACCGGGATCGTCGCCCACGAGACCGCTGTCGTCGTCGGCGCCCGCAGCTGACGGTGGCCGAGTACCGGGAGCCCGCCCGGTGGTCGTCGTGGTGACCGACGAAGGTCTTCCACGTCCCGGGCACCGCACGGATGGTGCCGGGTCTGGGTCGACCGGGGTGGCGACCGTCACTACGTGCCCGATCGGCCGCACTGCGATCGCCACCCAGGACGGCTGACTACATCATCCCGCCCATGCCACCCATGCCGCCCATGCCGCCGCCCATCGCGGCGGCCGCGGCTGCGGCTGCTGCCGGGTCGGCCTTCTCGGGCTTGTCGGCGACGAGCGCCTCGGTCGTGAGCAGCAGACCGGCGATCGACGCCGCGTTCTGCAGCGCGGAGCGGGTCACCTTGGCCGGGTCGATGACCCCGGCCTTGACCAGGTCCTCGAGCTCGCCGGTCATCGCGTTGAGCCCGACGTGGCCCTTCTTCGACTCGACCTCACGGACGAACACGGTCCCCTCGAGCCCGGCGTTGTTGGCGATGGCCTCGAGCGGAGCGGACAGCGCCTTGAGCACGATGGCCGCGCCGGTGGCCTCGTCCCCCGAGAGGGAGTCCACGACGGTCTGCACCGCGGGACGGGCACGGACCAGTGAGGTCCCGCCTCCCGCCACGATGCCCTCCTCGACGGCGGCCCGGGTCGCGGAGAGCGCATCCTCGATGCGGTGCTTCTTCTCCTTGAGCTCGACCTCGGTCGCGGCGCCGACCTTGACCACCGCGACACCGCCGGCCAGCTTGGCCAGCCGCTCCTGCAGCTTCTCGCGGTCCCAGTCAGAGTCGGTGTCGTCGATCTCGCGCTTGATCTGCGCGATCCGTCCCTTGACCTCGTCCTTGGAGCCACCACCCTCGATGATGGTCGTGTCGTCCTTGGTCACGATGATCCTGCGCGCCTTGCCCAGCAGGTCCACCGTGGTGGTGTCGAGCTTGAGGCCGATCTCCTCGGAGATCACCTGGGCGCCGGTCAGGATCGCCATGTCCTGGAGCATCGCCTTGCGACGCTCGCCGAAGCCGGGAGCCTTGACCGCAACCGACGTGAACGTGCCGCGGATCTTGTTGACCACGAGGGTGGCCAGGGCCTCCCCTTCCACGTCCTCGGCGACGATCAGCAGCGGCTTGCCGGTCTGCATGACCTTCTCGAGCACCGGGACGAGGTCGTGGACCGCGCTCACCTTGGTGTTCACGAAGAGGATCAGCGGATCGTCGAGAACGGCTTCCTGACGCTCGGCGTCGGTGACGAAGTACGGGGAGAGGTAGCCCTTGTCGAACTGCATCCCCTCGGTGAACTCGAGGTCGATGCCGAACGTGTTGGACTCCTCGACGGTCACCGTCCCGTCCTTGCCGACCCGGTCGATGGCGTCCGCGAGGACCTCACCGATGGCGCCGTCGGCCGCGGAGATGGAGGCCACCTGCGCGATCTCCGTCTTCGAGTCGATCTCCTTGGCCTGCTTCTTGATCGACTCGACCGCGGCGGCGACCGCCTTGTCGATGCCCTTGCGCAACCCGAGGGGATTGGCCCCGGCGGCCACGTTGCGGAGCCCCTGGCGGATGAGGGCCTGCGCCAGCACGGTGGCGGTGGTGGTGCCGTCGCCGGCCACGTCGTTGGTCTTGGTGGCGACCTCCTTGACCAGCTGTGCGCCCATGTTCTCGAAGACGTCGTCGAGCTCCACCTCGCGGGCGATGGAGACGCCGTCGTTGGTGATGGTCGGGGCGCCGAACTTCTTCTCGATGACCACGTTGCGGCCCTTCGGCCCGAGGGTGACCTTGACCACCTCGGCCAGCTTGTTGACGCCGGCCTCGAGGCCGCGTCTGGCGGACTCGTCGAACTTGAGGATCTTGGGCATTACTTGGTCACCTTGGCCAGGACGTCGCGGCTGGACAGGATGAGGAGGTCCTCGCCGTCGGTGGTGATCTCGGTGCCGCCGTACTTGGAGTACACGACGGTGTCGCCGACCTTGATGTCGAGGGGGACCAGGTCACCGGTTGCCTCGGCGCGGCGGCCGGGGCCGACGGCCAGGACTTCCCCCTGCTGGGGCTTCTCCTTGGCGGTGTCGGGGATGACAAGACCGGATGCGGTGGTCTCCTCGGATTCGCCTGGGCGGACGACGATGCGGTCGTCGAGGGGATGCAGACTCATGTGTTCGGGCCTCCTGTGGCACGCGTTAGCAGTCAAGGGTTGAGAGTGCCAACATACCCGGCCCGATCGGGTTTGGCAACCGGGCCGCCCGAGTGCCAGCGGTTGCCGGGGTCCGGCTCAGGCCGTCGAGGCCAGGCGCAGGTTCGGGTCCGCCCCGAGGGTCAGCGGGCTGGCACCGCCGTGGCGCAGCCGCCACCAGCCGGCAGCCGCCACCATCGCCGCATTGTCGGTGCAGAGCTCCCGGCCGGGCAGGAACGCCCCGATGCCGTCCTCCGCGCAGACCCGCTCGACCTCCCGCCGCAGCAGCGAGTTGGCGGCCACCCCTCCGGCCAGGCAGATGGCGCGCGCCCCCACCTCGGCGGCGCCGCGGCGGGACCGGGTCACCAGCACGTCGACGACCGCCTGCTGGAAGGATGCCGCCACGTCGGCCGTGGCTGCGCCGGGCTCCTTGCGCACCCGGTTGACCACCGCCGTCTTGAGCCCGCTGAACGAGAAGTCGTAGCCGTCACCGGGCAGCGACCGGGGGAAGGCGTAGGCGGCCGGGTCACCCTCCCCGGCGATCCGGTCGATGGCCGGGCCCCCGGGGTACCCGAGACCGATGAACCGGGCCACCTTGTCGAAGGCCTCGCCGGCCGCGTCGTCGATCGTGCCGCCCATCAGCCGGTACCGGCCCGGGCCGGTCACCTCGAGGAGCAGGGTGTGGCCGCCGGAGACCAGCAGCACGACCAGGGGCCAGCCGAGGTCGGGCTGCTCGAGCAGCGAGGCGAACAGGTGGGCCTCCAGGTGGTTGACCCCCACCAGGGGGACCCCCCAGGCCATCGACAGCGCCTTGGCCTCGGCGAGCCCGACCAGGAGGGAGCCGATGAGACCCGGGCCGTGGGTGACCGCCACCGCCTCGATGCCGGCACCGGAGGTACCCGACCCGGCAAGCGTAAGCGCGTCGGCCAGCACCGGGGTCAGGAGCTCGACGTGGGCGCGGCCGGCGAGCTCGGGGACCACCCCGCCGTACCGGGCGTGCAGGTCGATCTGGCTGCTCACGACCGAGGAGACGATCGTCGTCCCGCCGTCGACCACCGCGGCCGCCGTCTCGTCGCACGAGGTCTCGATGCCGAGGACACGGGTGGCCGTGCCGGCGCCGGTCACCGCCGCCGCTCCATCTCGAGTCCGGCGGGCAGCGAGGACTCGATCGACGCCAGTCGGCCGGCGTACTCCTCCGAGCCGATCTCCCGGACCCACATGATGAGGGCGTCGCCACCCTCGGGGTAGTAGTCGGGGCGCACCCCGACCGGCGCCAGGCCGAAGCGGCGGTAGAGGGCGAGGGCCGGCTGGTTGCCGACCCGGACCTCGAGCGTGAGGTGCCGCGCCCCGCGCTCGAGCGCGGTGCGGACCAGGTCCAGGAGGAGCACCGTGCCGAGCCGCCGTCCCTGCCAGGCGGGGGCGACCGCCACGTTGTTCACGTGCGCCTCGTCGTCGATGAACATCTGGCCGGCGTAGCCGACCAGATGGCGGCCGATCCATGCGGCGCGGTAGGCGCGCGAGGTGCGCTGGGCGAGCTCCTCCTCGAACAGCCGGCGCGACCACGGCTCCGGGAAGACCTCCTGCTCGATGCGCAGGGTCGCCCGGAGGTCCCTCGCCCGGAGGGGGGCGAGGACGACCCGACCGGCCGGCGGGGAGGGTTCGGGCCGGTCCGCGCTGCCGGATGATCCGGGCGCGACCGTCAGCACGGGTCGCCGACGGCGCGGACGGTGTCCCGCCGTGGCGCCCGCACCTCCCAGTTGATCCGCGCGTCGGCATGACGCCTGTACTCGGGCACCAGGTCGGCGGGAGCCAGCGGCTCCACCCCCTCCGACAGCCGGCGGGAGGCCAACCGGGCCAGGCAGGCCGGGGGAGGGGCGGCGATCCGGGCGGCAAAGCCGAGGTCGAGACCGGCGCAGGCGCCCAACAGCGCGGCGTACCGGACGGCACCGTCACCGACCGCGACCACCGGGCCCTCGGTGACCAGGGAGCCGAGCAGCTCGGCGAGCGCCTCCGGCGTGAGCGGCTCACCGGGGTCGATGCGCGCCGGGGCCGGATCGACGGGATCGCCGGCGTCGTCGCCGACCGCGTAGACCGCGGCGAACACCTCTCCGCGCCGTGCATCGACGACCGCCACCACCCACCGCGCCCGGCCGAGGCCGGCCAGCGCGACCGCGGCGGCGGCCAGGATGTCGAGGCTGGTGACCGCGATCACGCCGAGGCCGAGTGCCTGGCCGAGTGCCTTGGCCGTCGCCACCCCCACCCGCAGACCGGTGAACAGGCCCGGGCCGACGTCGACCGCGAGGGCGTCGAGATCGCCCAGGGCGCACCCGGAGACGGCGCAGACCTCCTCGATGGACGGGGCCAGGAGCTCGGCGTGGGCGCGGCCTCCCTCGTGGCTCCGCTCGGCCAGCCCACCGTCGTCCCGGAGCAGCGCGGCACCGACCAGGTCGGTGGCCGTCTCGATGGCGAGGAGGGTCATCCCGCCCCCCGCCACGGGGCGAGCGCCTCGGTGAGCGTCGCCCACCGGCCCGCCCAGGCCCCCCCTTGGTCGGAGACGGTGACGGTGCGGCGGTCGTCGTCGCCGCCCGGCGCGAGCAGGACGGCAAGGGCGCCCCCCCCGAGGACCGGCCCGGCGACGTCCCCCCACTCGACGAGGGCCACACCGGCATCCTCCACCAGCTCCGCGAGACCGAGGTCCTCGATCTCGCGGAGCCCGTCGAGGCGGTAGACGTCGGCGTGCAGCATCGTCCGCACCCCCGGCGGGCCAGCCTCGACCGGGTACTGCCGGAGGAGGGTGAAGGTGGGACTGGTGATCGGGTCGGCGATCCCGAGGGCCCGCCCGAACCCCTGGACGAAGGTGGTCTTCCCGGCACCGAGGTCGCCGGCCAGCAGGACGAGGTCGCCGGCCCGGCAGTGCTCGGCCAGGGCCCCGGCCAGGGCCCGCGTCTGGTCCGCCGACGACGTGGTCAGGATCAGCGGACGAACCGTCGGGGCGGTCCGGGTCACGCCCCTGCCCCGAGCAGCTGTTTGGCCCGGATGAGATCGGCGCGCATCTGGGCCACCACGACGCCGCCCGAGCGCAGCGCGGCAGCCGGGTGGAAGGTGGGCACGAGCTGTAGTGACCCGAGTGGGTAGGAGGCACCCCGCATGGTCGTGATGCCCTTGTCGGTGCCGAGCATGAGCTTGGTCGCGAAGTTCCCGAGGGTGACCACCACCTTCGGGGAGATGTGCTCGATCTGCGCCTCGAGCCACGGCCGGCACGCGGCGATCTCGTCGGGCCGCGGATCGCGGTTGTCCGGAGGCCGGCACTTGATCACGTTGGCGATGTAGACCTGGCTCCGGTCGATGCCGAGCTCCTCGGCGAGCAGCCGGTCGAGCAGGCGACCCGAGCGTCCGACGAACGGCTCCCCCTGCAGGTCCTCGTCCCGGCCAGGGGCCTCGCCCACGAACATGAGGTCGGCGGAAGGGTCCCCAACCCCGAACACGACCTGCGTGCGCGTCCCGGACAACGGGCAGCGGGTGCACCCCGAGGCCTCCGCGGCGAGCTCCTGGAGTTCGGTGCCCGGGGCCACCGGCGCATCGTACCGCCCGCCCTGTGCGTGCCACCCCGCGGGCCGATCGGCCCGGCGGGCTGTGGGTCGGCGATGTTCAGCCGCCGGGACCGCCGCCCGGGAGCCGTGGCACCCGGGGGCCGATCGCGCAGAGCACCTCGTAGCTGATGGTCCCGAGCAGTCCGGCCCATTCGTCCGCGCTGACCTCCTGGTCGCCCTGGGGGCCGAGCAGCACCACCTCGTCGCCGACCTCGACGGGGAGCGCGCCCACCGGACCGCAGTCGATCATGATCTGGTCCATGGTGACCGTGCCCGCCAGCGGGCGTCGCACCCCGCGCACCAGCACCTCGACCCCCGCCTCGAACAGCCGGCGGGGCACGCCGTCCGCGTAGCCGATGGGTGCGGTCGCCACCGTCGAGCGCTCGGCGAGCGCCCGGCGGCGGCCGTAGGAGGGGCGCTCTCCGGCCGCGAGGTCGAACAGGTGGGTGACCCTCGTGCGGAGGGAGAGGACCGGGCGCAGTCGTCTGCCTCCGGCTGACCGGCTGAGCTCGTCGTCGAGGGCGGGGGTCGGGGCCACCCCGTAGAGCGCGATGCCGCACCGGACCAGGTCGCGTCGCGCGGGCGGCCACCCGATGGCGCCGGCGGAGTTGGCCACATGGGTGAGGGGCGGCTGGTGGCCGGACGCGGCCAGCGCGGCGAGCGCCTCGGAGAACCGGTCGAGTTGGAGGTCGGTGAAGGCTCGGTCGTCGGCGCCCGCGCCGTCGGCCACCGCGAGATGGGTCCAGGCCGCGCCCAACCGGAGGACCGGGTCCGCGGCGATGCGGTCGGCCAGCGCGACCAGACCGGCGCAGTCGGTGCCGACCCGGTGCATCCCGGTGTCGACCTTGAGGTGGACGTCGACCGGTCCGACCCCGGCACCGGCGGCGGTCCGGGCGAGGCCGGCAAGCCCCTCGGGCGTGTAGACGGTCGGGACGAGCCGACGGGCGACGGCCTCGGCCATCGCCTCGACCGGCGGTTCGGAGAGCAGCAGGACGGGCGCGTCGATGCCGGCCTCACGCAGCACCACCCCCTCCTCGACCAGTGCCACGGCCAGCCAGGTCGCCCCTCCGGCGAGGGCCGCCCGGGCGACCGGAACGGCCCCGTGACCGTAGGCGTCGGCCTTGACCACCGCGCAGAGCGCCGCAGGGCCGGCCACCCCGGCCAGCAGGGTCGCGTTGGCGGTCACCGCGTCCAGATCGATGTCGGCCCATGCCGGACGCCACCGCTCACCCACCGCGGATGCCCCGTTCCCGGTGGGCGGCCGGGCCGCGCCCGCCGAGCACCCGGGCCACCAGCTCGGGGAGATCGGAGGCGATCAGGCCGCTTCCGCCTCCGAGCTGCCCGGCCCGACCGTGGACGTGTGCCCCGAGGGCGGCGGCCTCGAGGGGAGCCACGCCACGGGCCACCAGCGCGCCAATGACCCCGCTCAGCACGTCGCCGGTGCCTGCCGTCGCGAGGGCCGGGGTGCCCGAACGCCCGAGGAGGACCCGGCCCGAGGGTGCGGCCACCGCGGTGGTCCCACCCTTCAGGAGGGCCACCGCGCCGCTCGCCGAGGCCAGACGGCGCGCCCCGGCGATGCGGTCCGGGCCGGGTCGCTCGCCGGTCAGCTGCCCGTACTCGCCGTCGTGGGGGGTGAGGACGACCGGGGCACGCGCCGCGAGCGGCCGGTCGATCGGACCGAGCGCGGCCAACCCGTCTGCGTCGACCAGGACCGGCACCGGCGACTCGGCCACCAGTCGACGGACCTCCGCAGCGGTGTCCGGGGCACGGCCGATGCCCGGGCCGACCACCACCGACCGGCAGCGCGCGGCCTGCTCCAACGCGGCGGTGGCCCATCCGACCGCCGGCAGTGCCACTCCGACCGCCTCGGCGGAAGGGCTGGACGCGAGGTCGGCGCCGGGAACCCCGAGCCGGACCATCCCGGCCCCCGCCCGGTAGGCGCCACGGGCACAGAGGGCGGCTGCCCCGGTCATGCCCGGTGAGCCGGCCACCACCAGGACGGCGGCGGACCACTTGTTGCCGTGGACGTCGCGGGGCGGGACCAGCGCGCCCACGTCGTCGTCCTCGAGCACGGCGATCGAGGCGCTCCCGGTCGCCAGACCGATGTCGACCACGATGACCGCTCCGGCCAGCCGCTCGCCGTCACCCTGGACCAGACCGGGCTTGAGCGCCACGAAGGTCACCGTTCGGGTGGCCGCCAGTGGCCGGCCCTGCGCCATGCCCGTGTCGCCGTCCACCCCCGAGGGGATGTCGACCGCCAGCACCGGGGTGCCGGCGGCCACCTCGGGCGACTCGTAGCTCCCCCGGAAGCCGGTCCCGAAGGCGGCGTCCACCACCAGGTCCACCCTCGGGCCGACAGCGCCGATGCGGTCCAGCTCGCCCGGCGCCACCAGGCGGACCCGGGCCCCGCGGGCGGCCAGGAGGCGGGCCGCGACCCGGCCGTCGGCCCCGTTGTTGCCCTTCCCGGCGATGACCACCGCCCGCCGGCCGTAGGCGCCGCCGAGCAGGTCGAGCGCGGCCCCGGCCACCGCGGTGCCCGCGCGCCCGACGAGCTCGCCGACCGGGGTCGAGGCCAGGGCGCCGGCGTCCACCGCCTGCATCTCGGCGATGGTGAGCACCGGTTGCATCGAGGTGGACGCTACGACGTCTGCGGGTGGTCGGCGCGACCCGGACCGAAGACCGCCACCGCCACCGCCACCGCCACAAGATCGGTGTGGGTGAGGGAGAGGTGCCAGCCCGACACACCCGCCCGTCCCGCACGGGCTGCTGCCGAGCCGTGGAGGACGAGGAACGGTGCGTCGAGTCCCTCGCGGACCACCTCGACCTCGGCGAACCGGAATGCACCGAGTCCCACGCCGAGCGCTTTGAGCACCGCCTCCTTGGCGGCGAACCGGGTGGCCAACCGGGGCACCGGGTCGGCGGCAGCAGCCGCGTACGCACGCTCCGCGTCGGTGAAGAGACGGCCCGCCAGTCGCGGCCGCCGGCCGAGCAGCGCCCGGAACCGCTCGAGGTCCACCGCGTCGATGCCGATCCCGGACACCCCCCCGGACGCCCGGCATACGGTGCCGAGGGCCGTTCCCCCGGCCACGGCGTCGAGCGCGGCGGCGAGGTCGTGGCCGCTCACTCGACGGTGACCACCTTTGCCAGGTTGCGCGGGCGGTCGACGTCGAGACCGTGCAGTCGGGCGAGCGAGTAGGCGAAGAGCTGGAGCGGGACGACGTCCACGATCGGGGCGAAGAGGTACTCGGTCTGGGGAACCCAGAGCACCGCATCGGCGTGGCGGGCGGTCTCCTCGTCACCGTCGTTGGCCACCAGGATCACGGTGGCGCCCCGGCTGGCGACCTCGGCCACGTTGGCCATCATCTTCTCCCAGACCGGCGTGCGGGTCGCCACCCCGACCACCACGGTGCGCGGCTCGACGAGGGCGATCGGGCCGTGCTTGAGCTCGCCGGCCGGGAACCCCTCGGCCCGCAGGTACGAGAGCTCCTTGAGCTTGAGCGCCCCCTCGAGGGCCACTGGGTACCCGACCTGGCGACCGAGGAAGAGGAAGGAGGGAGAGTCCCGGTAGGCCCGGGCCACCGCGTCCACGTCGGCGGCGCGCCCGAGGGCGGTGGCCACCTTGCCGGGCAGCGACCCCATGCTGGTGAGCAGGCCCCGGGCGGTGTCCGGCGAGAGGGTCTCGCGTGCCTGGGCCAGGTAGAGGGCGAGGATCTCGAGGGCGGTGATCTGGGCCAGGTGGGTCTTGGTGGCGGCCACGCCGATCTCGGGTCCGGCCCACGTGTAGAGCACCGCGTCGCTGTCACGCGCCATCGAGGAGTCGACGACGTTTGTGATGACCAGCACCTTGGCTCCGAGCCGTCCGGCCTCGCGGATGGCCTGGAAGGTGTCGACCGTCTCGCCGGACTGGCTGACCCCGATCACCAGGGTGCGCTCGTCGAGGACGGGCTGGCGGTAGCGGAACTCGCTCGCGATGTCGATCTCGACCGGGAGTCGCGCCCAGTGCTCGATGGCGTACTTGGCCATCAGGCCGGCGTGGTAGCTGCTGCCGCAGGCGACCACGAAGACCTTGTTGATCGAGCGGAACTCCTCGGTCGTGATGCGGACCTCGTCGAGCACGAGTGAGCCGTCGGGCAGGAGCCGGTCGAGGAGGGTGTCGGCCACCGCTCGCGGCTGCTCGTGCATCTCCTTGCTCATGAAGTCGTCGTAGCCGTCCTTCCGGGCGGCGTCGAGGTCCCAGTCGACGTGCAGGGGGACCGGATCGACCGGGGTGCCGTCGGCGGCGGTGACCCGGATCGAGCCCGGACGCAGCTCGGCGACCTGGTCGTCGTCGAGGACGAAGAAGTCGTGGGTGAGCCCGAGGATGGCCGGGATGTCCGACGCGAGGAAGGCGCTCCCGTCGGCGATCCCCATCACCAGCGGTGAGACCCGGCGCGCGGCCACCAGCACCTCGGGGTCGTCGGCGTGGACCACCGCGAGGGCGAATGCCCCGCGCACCCGCCCGAGCGCGACCCGCACCGCCCGTGCCAGCCCGGCGGCCGGCGTGGCGGCCAGTTCCGACTCGATGAGGTGGGCCAGCACCTCGGTGTCGGTCTCGGACTCGAGGCGGTGCCCGGCGGCAGTGAGCTCGTCGGAGAGCTCGATGTGGTTCTCGATGATGCCGTTGTGGACGAGGGCGAGCCGGCCGGTGCAGTCGACATGAGGATGCGCGTTCTGTTCGGTCGGTCTCCCGTGGGTGGCCCAGCGGGTGTGGCCGATCCCCGCGGTCGGGTGCACGGGAGCGTCCTCGCAGCGTTTGACCAGGTCCTCGAGCGAGCGGGTCCCGGTGGCCGCCCGGATCCGCCAGAGCCCGTCGTCAGGGGTCGGGCCGACCAGTGCCAGGCCGGCGGAGTCGTACCCGCGGTACTCGAGGCGGGCGATGCCCTCGACCAGGACGTCGAGGACCGCCGCGCCGTCCGGGTGGCTGCCGGTGCCCCTGGTGACTCCGATGATGCCGCACATGCGCCGTAACGCTAGTGGGAGGAGGTGCCCGACAGCACCACCTCGGCGGGGTGGCGGTCAGCCGTGGGTGGCCGCCGCGGATCGCAGCTCGTGCTCGACCAGGGTGCTGAGCCGGGCGGCCACGGCCTCGGCGACCCCGTCGCCGGTCGCCTCGACCATGACCCGGACCAGGGGCTCGGTCCCGCTCGGGCGCAGCACCACCCTGCCGGACTCCCCGAGTCCCGCCCGCTCCTCCTCAACGGCCGACCAGACGGCGCCGGCCTGCTCGAGCAGCTCGGTGTTGGGGACCGGAACGTTGACCAGTACCTGGGGGACCCTGGTGACCAGGCCGTCGAGGAGCGAGACCAGTGAGCTCCCGCTCCGGGCCAGCAGGTCGGCCAGGACGAGGCCGGTCAGCAGGCCGTCACCGGTCGTCGCCAACCGCCGGAAGATGATGTGCCCGGACTGCTCCCCGCCGAGCGAGAAGCCGTCCTTGTCGAGGGCGGCCAGCACGTGCCGATCGCCGACAGGGGTCTCCTTCACGACGATCCCCCGCCCCTCCATGGCCAGACGGAACCCGAGGTTGGTCATGACCGTGACCACCACCGTGTTGCCGGCCAGCTGCCCGCGTTCTGCGAGGTCGAGCGCGAAGAGGGCCAGGAGCTCGTCGCCGTTGACCAGGGCACCGGTCCCGTCGACCGCGAGGAGCCGGTCCGCATCGCCGTCCAGGGCCAATCCGAGGTGGGCCCGGTGCTCGACGACCGCGCCCGAAAGGGCCTCGGTGGCGGTCGAGCCGCAGCCGGCGTTGATGTTGGTGCCGTCCGGCTCGCAGCCGATCGCGACCACCTCGGCGCCGAGGCGTTCGAAGACCTCGGCGGCGATCCCCGACGCGGCCCCGTGGGCGCTGTCCACGACGAGGCGCAGACCGTCGAGGGTCCGGCCGTCGAGCGCCGAGGCGAGGTGCGCGACATAGGCGGACTCCAGATCGGGCTCGCTGCGTACGGTGCCCACCCCGTGACCCTCCAGGCGGCGTGGTCCCCTGGTGGCCGGGTCGAGCACCCGCTCCAGTTCGGCCTCGATGGCGCTCTCCGTGTCGGTGCCGAGTTTGATCCCACCCGCTCCGAAGAGCTTGATCCCGTTGTCGGAGAAGGGGTTGTGCGACGCCGAGACGACCGCGGCCGGAAGGTCGCGCTGGGCGGACAGCCAGGCCAGGGCCGGGGTGGGCAGCACCCCCACGTCGACGACGTCGGCGCCCTCGCTGGCCAGGCCCGCCCCGAGGGCGGCCTGCAGCATGGGACCGGACTTCCGGGTGTCCCGGCCGGTCAGGAAGGTGGCGGCGGTGATTGTCCTGGCGACCGCCCGGCCGAGGGCCAGGACCAGCTCCGGGGTCAGCTCGACGTTGGCGATGCCACGGACACCGTCGGTGCCGAACCGGGTCCGGGTCACCGACCTACCGCTTGGAGTACTGCGGAGCCTTGCGGGCCTTCTTCAGACCGTACTTCTTGGACTCCTTCTCCCGGGCGTCACGGGTGAGGAATCCCGCCTTCTTGAGGGCCGGGCGCAGCTCCGGGTCGAGCTCGCAGAGAGCCCGGGCGATCCCCAGGCGGAATGCGCCGGCCTGCCCCGAGACGCCGCCGCCGTCGATGGACACGTCGATGTCCCACGACTCGACCGTGTCGGTGAGCCGCAGCGGCTCGGTCACGACCATCCGGTGGGTCGCCGAGGTGAAGTACTCCTCGAGCTTGTGCCCGTTGACGGTGATGACGCCCTGTCCCGGGCGGATCCGCACGCGGGCGACCGCCTGCTTGCGTCGTCCGGTGGTCTGGCAGATGGGGGCGGCGGTGGCCACGTTGTGATCCTCGGTTTCGTCTGGGTGGGAGCCTGGCGGGTGCAGCGGCTACGCGCCGCTCCGGGCCGACGCCCTGCGACGGGCCCCGGCGATCTCCAGGGGTTCGGGGGACTGGGCGGCATGCGGGTGGTCCGCGCCGCGGTAGACCTTGAGCTTGGTGAGCATCTGCCTGCCGAGCCGGGTCTTCGGGAGCATCCCGCGGACCGCGTTGCGGACCACCTCGTCGGACCGGTCGGTCATCAGCTCGGTGTAGCTGGTCGCGGTCAGGCCGCCCGGGTAGCCGCTGTGCCGGTAGGCCATCTTGGCGTCGCCCTTGCCCGAGGTGAGGACGACCTTGTCGGCGTTGACCACGATCACGTGGTCGCCGACGTCGACGTGGGGGGCGAAGGTGGGCTTGTGCTTGCCACGCAGGATCGTCGCCACCTCGGTGGCCAGGCGACCGAGCACCAGCCCGTCGGCGTCGACGATGTGCCAGGCACGGGTGATGTCGGCGGGCTTCGGGGAGTAGGTGCGCAACGGTGTGGTCCTTGTTCGGTGGTGCCGGACGTCGGGGCGCCGTCAGCTGCGGGCACCGGCCATCGACGCAGGTGCGGTGTGCAGGGGGAACGGGTGCAGTCGAGTGCCTGCGCCATCCCTCCCCGGCCCGACCGGCGACCCATCACTCTAGGTCGGACGGCTCCCCCTGGGCAAGCCGGTCACCGCCGTACCGGACCGCCACCAGGGAGAGGCCGTGGGGCGGGGCCGGCTGGGCGGCCTGGTTCCGGTCTGCCGAGCGGAGGATCTCGAGGATCTCGGGCGGGCGCCTCCGGCCGCGTCCGATCTCGACCAGGGTGCCCACCAGCGATCGCACCATCTGGTGGCAGAAGGCGTTCGCCTCGATCTCGAAGGCCAGCAGGTCCCCGACCGCGGGCAGCAGGCCCGGGCCGCGCTCGCCGGCGCTGGAGTCGCCGCGCGGCGGGCGGGCGGCGGTCCCGTCGGTCCGGGAGCGGGGCAGGTCGTCGACGAGGAGGGTCCACCGGGCATCGCGCACCCGGCGGGGCATGGGGTCGTCCGGCGATGTTCCCGGCACCCGGCGGCAGAAGGCCCGGAAGTCGTGCTCGCCGAGCAGGGCGTCGGCAGCCGCGGTCATCGCCCGCAGGTCGAGGGGGTCGGCCACGTGCCAGCTCAGGCCCGCGAGCAGCGGGTCGGGCACCGGGGCGTTGACCACCAGGTACCGGTACCGTCGGCCGGTCGCCGAGCGACGCGCGTCGAAGCCCTCCGGGGCGATCTCCGCCGCCCGCACCGCGATGGCCGGCCCCACCTGGCGGTTGACGGACTTGAGCAGAGCGGCCGGGTCCAGGGCGGTCGAGCGCTCGACCGGCAGGTCGAAGTGGACCACCTGGTCGAGGGCGTGCACCCCGGCATCGGTCCGCCCGGCACAGGTGAGAATGACCGGGGCCCGCGCATACCGGGACAGTGCCCCGGCCAGGGTGCCGGCAACGGTGACCTGACCCTCCTGGGCCGCGAAGCCGCGGAAGCCCGATCCGTCGTAGGCCACATGCAGGCGCCACCGGATGGCAGCGCCGCGCTGTCCCCCGGTCTCGGGGGGCCCGCTCACACCAGTTCGATGCGGGCCATCGGGGCGTTGTCACCCTGCCGGTTGCCCAGCTTGAGGATGCGGGTGTACCCGCCCGGGCGTTCGGCGTACCGGGGCCCGATCTCGGCGAACAGCTTCGTCGTCATCTCTCTGTCGCGGATGAAGGCCAGCACGTTGCGCTGCCGGGCCAGACCACCCTTGGCCGCCGCGGTGATGACCTTCTCTGCCACCGGGCGCACGGCCTTGGCCTTGGCCTCGGTGGTCACCAGGTACTCGGCGGCGATGAGGGAGGCGACCAGGTTGCCCAGCATCGCCTTCTGGTGCGCCGAGCTGCCGCCCAACCGGCGGCCCTTCTTGGGGGTACCGAGCATCCGGGTCTCAGTCCTTGACCCGCAGCGACAGGCCCCGCTCGTCGAGCTTCTGGAGCACCTCGTCGAGGGACTTCTGCCCGAAGTTGGTGATGTTGAGGAGGTCGTCGAGGGTCCGGTCGACCAGCTCCCCGATGGTGTTGATCTGGGCCCGCTTGAGGCAGTTGCGGGGGCGCTCGGTGAGGTCGAGGTCCTCGATCCGCAGGTCGAGGTCCGGCGAGCCGGTACCGACCGTGCCGACCTCCCCGAGCTCGAGGCCCATGGGCTCGTCCTCGAGATCGGCCACCAGGCTGACCAGCGTGCGCAGGGTGTCCCCGGCCGAGGCCAGCGCCTCACGGGGGGTCAGGGAACCGTCGGTCTCGATGTCGAGCACCAGGCGGTCGAAGTCGGTGGACTGCTCCACCCGGACCGGCTCCACGGTGAAGGCCACCCGCCGGACCGGGGAGAAGATGGCGTCCACCGGGATGACCCCGATGGCCCCGGAGCGCTTGTTCTTGTCGGCCGAGAGGTAGCCCCGTCCCCGCTCCACCGTGAGGTCCACGGCCAGGCGGCCCTTGGCGTTGAGGGTGGCGATGGGCTGGTCGGGGTTGAGGATCTCGACGTCGGCGGTGACCTGCAGGTCGCCGGCCGTGGCCACGCCCGGTCCGCGCTTGTCGAGCCGGACGATGAGCGGCTCGTCGACGTGCACCCTGAGCAGGATGTCCTTCAGGTTCAGGATGATGTCGGTGACGTCCTCCTTCACCCCGGGCAGGACGGTGAACTCGTGGAGCGCCTCGTCGAAGCGCACCTGGGTGACCGAGGCGCCGGGGATCGAGGACAGGAGGGTCCGGCGCAGCGAGTTGCCCAGGGTGTGGCCGAAGCCCGGGTCGAGCGGGCCGACGGCGAACCGCTGGCGGTTGTCCTCTTCTTCGCCGATCGACTCGACGGTGGGGCGCTGGATGATGAGCATGCTGATCGTGGCTCCTCGGCAGTGTGCAGCTTCAGGTTCGGTGGGACTCAGGTGGTCGGGCGGGTGCGGATTCTGCGACGCGGTGGGGCGGCTACTTCGAGTACAGCTCGACGATGAGCTGCTCCTGGACGGGCTCGTCGATGTGCTCTCGCAGGGGAAGGGAGAACACCCGGACCTCGAAGCGGTCACCGACGGTCTCCAACCACGGTGGCAGCTGGCGGTCGAGGGTGTCCATGTTACGGCGCACGTGGAAGAGCTCGCGCGACGACTGCTTGAGGGCGACGGTGTCACCCTGCCGGACCCGGTAGCTGGGGATCGTCACCCGCTTGCCGTTGACCAGGACGTGACCGTGGCGGACGAACTGCCGGGCCTGGGCGCGGCTTGCTCCCCACCCCGCCCGGAAGGCGACGTTGTCGAGGCGGAGCTCGAGCATGCGGAGCAGGTTCTCGCCGGTGATGCCGGGGGCCCGGCTGGCCTCGACGTAGAGGTTGTGGAATTGGCGCTCGAGCAGGCCGTAGATGCGGCGGGCCTTCTGCTTCTCGCGCAGTTGGCCGAGGTACTCCGAGCCCTGGCGCATCCGGTCACGACCGTGCTCCCCGGGCGGGTAGGCGCGGCTGTGGCGGTCGGTGACCGCCTCCGAGACGGGGCACTTCATCGAGTAGCAGCGCTCCCCCTTCAAGAAGAGCTTGGTCCGCTCCCTGCGGCAGAGCCGGCAGACGGGTCCGGTGTATCGAGCCATGGTGTTCCCTGGTTCCCTTCGTCCCGGTCCCTAGACCCGGCGCCGCTTCTTGGGGCGGCAGCCGTTGTGCGGAATCGGGGTCACGTCCTTGATCCCCGCCACCTCGATGCCGGCCGCAGCGAGAGACCGGATGGCGGTCTCGCGTCCCGAGCCGGGTCCGCGCACCAGCACGTCGACTCGGCGCACCCCGTGCTCCATGGCCCGCTTGGCGCACTGCTCGGCGGCCAGCTGGGCCGCGAAGGGGGTCGACTTGCGCGAGCCCTTGAAGCCGACGTTGCCGGCCGAGGCCCACGCCAGGACGTTGCCCTCGGGATCCGCGATCGAGACGATGGTGTTGTTGAACGAGCTCTTGATGTGGGCGACCCCGAAGGTGACGTTCTTCCGCTCGCGCTTGCGGGGCCGGCGTGCGGCCCCGGGCTTGGTGGTCTTTGCCATTACTTGCGCACCTTCTTCTTTCCGGCGACGGTCTTCTTCGGTCCCTTGCGGGTACGGGCGTTGGTATGGGTGCGCTGGCCGTGGACCGGCAGGCCCTTCCGGTGGCGGATCCCCTGGTAGCAGCCGATCTCCATCTTCCGCTTGATGTCCTGGGAGACGTCACGGCGCAGATCGCCCTCGACCTGCAGGTTGCTGTCGATGAAGTTGCGGAGCCGGGTGACCTCCTCGTCGGTCAGGTCGCGTACCCGGGTGTCCGGGCTGGTCTCGGTTTCCGCGCAGATCCGCTGCGCGGTGGTCCGGCCGATGCCGAAGATGTAGGTGAGGGAGATCTCCAACCGCTTCTCGCGGGGGATGTCCACGCCGGAAATGCGGGCCACAGGTGTCTACCTTCTCTCTCAGGCGTGCCGGAGCCTGGTCAACCCTGCCGCTGCTTGTGGCGGGGGTTTTCGCAGATGACGACGACCCGCCGGTGTCGGCGGATCACTTTGCACTTCTCGCAGATCGGCTTCACGCTCGGTCGAACTTTCACGTTCCTTCTCTTCCTCGTCTCACGCCTGTCCCGTCCCGGCCCACCGGGCGGCTCCGGCGCACCCGCCGGCGCCGGCTCACTTGTAGCGGTAGGTGATCCGGCCCCGGGCCAGGTCGTATGGCGTGATCTCCACCTGCACCTTGTCCCCGGGGAGGATGCGGATACGGTGCATCCGCATCTTTCCGGAGCTGTGGGCCAGCACGTTGTGACCGTTCTCGAGCTCCACCCGGAACATGGCGTTGGGCAGTGGCTCGACGACCGTCCCCTCCAGAACGATCGCATCTTCCTTGGGCTTGGGCAGGTGAATCTCCTCGGCACTCTGTCGTTCTCGGTCGTTCTCGCTCGTCGACCCTGGGGCCGGCCTGCGCCCGGGCCGACAGCGTCGTCGTCCGGATATTCCACAGGCGGGGGCACGCCAGAGGAGCGCCACCGGAAGCGGGGTCGGCACACCACGACACCGCCGTGGCCAGCCGGACGACAAGTTTACCCTGTTGGGGCCAAATTGCCAGTCCGGTCGGCCCGAAGCCCGTTCCGGGCAGCCGGGAGCAGCCCCGTGACCAGCCGGGTCAGGCCCGGGTGAACACCTCCGGGCCGTCATCGGTGACCGCGATGGTGTGCTCGAAGTGGGCGGACAACCGGCCGTCGGCGGTGACCACGCTCCAGCCGTCCTCCAGCAGGACCGTCTCCGCCGCACCGGCGTTGACCATCGGCTCGATGGCGAACACCATGCCCGTCTTGAGGGTCGGCCCCGGTGCGCCCGGCCAGTAGTTGGGGACCTGGGGCTCCTCGTGCATGGCGGTCCCGATGGCATGCCCGACGTACTCCCTGACCACCGAGAACCCGTCCGCCTCGGCGACCTCCTGGACGGCCCGTCCGACCTCGTGGAGCCGGTTGCCGTCGCGCAGCTGCTCGATCCCCGCGTAGAGGCTCCGCTCGGTGACCTCCATCAGCCGGGTGGCCTCGGCGGTCACCGTGCCCACCCCGGCGGTGTAGGCGGCATCCCCGTGGTAGCCCTCGACGATGGCCCCGCAGTCCACCGAGATGATGTCGCCCTCCTCCAGCACCACCGCCCCGGAGGGGATGCCGTGGACGATCATCGAGTTGGGGGAGGTGCAGACCACCGCGGGGAACCCGTGATAGTTGAGGAAGTTGGAGGTCGCGCCCCGCTTGTCCAGCACCGAGCGCGCGACCCGGTCGATGTCGGCCGTGGTCACCCCGGGACGCAGCACGGCCCGGGTGGCCTCGTGCATCTCGGCGACCACACGACCGGCCTTGCGCATCTTCGCCAGCTCGTCGGGGTTACGCCTCATGTCTGCTCCCGGCGATCCGATCCCACCGTCTCATCGTACGGCACGCCTCAGGTGAACTGACCGTGTCTGCGGTTGCGGCGGTCCTCGATGACCTTGACCATCCGCCGGGTCACCGCGTCCGGCGTCCCGGTACCCGGGACGGCCACCAGCTGGTTGCGCGCCCGGTACCACTCGATGAGCGGCGCGGTCTGGCGCTCGTAGAGCTCGAGACGCCGGGAGATCGCCTCCTCGGTGTCGTCTTCGCGCTGCACCACCTCGCCACCGCAGACATCGCAGCTCCAGTTGATCAACGGGGGCGCGGAGAGCGAGTAGTTGGCACCGCAGTCCACGCACACCCGGCGCGAGGCCAGCCGGCGGAGCACCTGGCCGGTGGCGATCTCGATGTCGATCGCCAGGTCGAGGTCGATCGGGGAGAGGATCTCGGCCAGCCGCTCGGCCTGAGCGACCGTCCTCGGGCAGCCGTCGAGGACGAAGCCCCGGTCGTGCACATCGCTCTCGGCGAGCCGCTCCGCCACCATCTCCATGATCAGGTCGTCGCCGAGCAGCTCGCCCCGGTCCATCTGGTCCTTGGCCCGCAGGCCGACCGCGGTGCCCTGTTTGACCGCAGCGCGCAGCATGTCCCCGGTCGAGATGTGGGGGACCACATAATGATGGGAGAGGCGCACGCACTGTGTCCCCTTCCCCGCCCCCTGTTTGCCGAGGACGACGAGCCTGGCACCGGGTACCACCTACTTGAGGAAGCCCTCGTAGTTTCGCATCATGAGCTGGCTGTCGATCTGCTTCATCGTCTCGAGTGCCACGCCAGTCGCGATGAGGAGCGTCGTACCGTAGAAGGGATAGCTGGTGATGTTCCAGGCGGCCATCAGCAGGGACGGCGTGACTGCGACCGCGCCGAGGAAGAGGGCCCCGGGCCAGGTGATCCGGTTGAGGATGTGGGCCAGGTACCGCTCGGTGGGCTGCCCGGGCCGGATGCCCGGGATGTACCCGCCCTGCTTGCGGATGATGTCCGCCTGCTGGTGGGGGTCGAAGGCCACGTAGACGTAGAAGAAGGTGAAGAGGAGGATGAACAGGAAGTAGGTGAAGATGTAGAAGAGGCTGGTCGGCGTCACGTTCTGGTTCACCCACGTGCGGAAGGCATCCGACGGGATGATGTTGGAGAGCAGGACCGGGATGTAGAGGACCGAGCTCGCGAAGATGATCGGGATCACGCCGGCCTGGTTGACCTTGAGCGGGATGTAGGTGTTGGAGCCGCCGTACATCTTGCGCCCGACCACCCGCTTGGCGAAGGTGACCGGGATCCGGCGCTGCCCCTGGTCGACGAAGACGATGAGCACCAGCAGGGCCAGGGACACCACGATGATGGCGGAGAACTTGACCCTCCCCCCCTCCTGGAGGACCGTGTTGAGCCCGGAGGGGATGCCGGCCACCACGTTGGCGAAGATCAGGATGGACATCCCCTGGCCGATGCCACGCTGGGTGATCAGCTCCGCCAGCCACATCACGAAGGCCGTGCCCGCGGTCAGGGTCAGCACGATGAAGCCGGCCCGCCAGATCGAGTAGTTGAGGATGAGGTCGATCGTCTGGGTCGTGCCGAAGAGCCCGCCCCCGCCCTTGTGGAAGAGGTAGACGAGTCCGGTCGACTGCATCAGGGCCAGGGCCACCGTCAGGTAGCGGGTGGTCTGGGTCAGCTTCTTCTGTCCGACCGCACCCTGGTCGCGCCACTGCTCGAGCTTGGGGATCACCGTGGCGAGCAGCTGGATGATGATGCTCGAGGTGATGTAGGGCATGATCCCGAGGCCGAACACGGCCATCCGGGTCAGTGCTCCGCCGCTGAACAGGTTGAGGAAGCCGAGCACGCCCGAGGACTTGGACGCCGCCTCCAGCTGGGCCACCTTCGAGAAGTTGACGAAGGGCACCGGCACATTCGCCCCGAACTGGTAGAGGGCGATGACGGTCAGCGTGAAGAGGACCTTCTTGCGAAGGTCGGGAATGCGGAAGATGTTGGCCAGACTGGCGAGCATTGGGCTCCTCGACGCCGGGGTGGGCCGATGCTACCGGTTGGTGAGCGCGTTGCCCTTGGCGGGCGGGCGATCGTTTCCGAACGGCAGCGGGACCACGGTCATCGAGCCTCCGGCCGCGGTGATCGCACGCTCGGCCGACTTCGAGAAGGCGTGCGCCTCGACCCGCACGGCCCGTGTCAGCTCGCCGCCGCCGAGCACCTTGACCAGGTCTCCCTTGTGGGCGAGCCCTGCAGCGACCATGGCGGCGACATCGATCGCATCCGCGTCGACGCCGGCGAGGGCACCCACGTTGACCGGGGTGTACTCGACCCGGAAGGGGTTGGTGAAGCCGCGCAGCTTGGGGATCCGCTGCATCAGCGGCAGCTGGCCCCCTTCGAAGCCGAGCGGGATGGTGTCGCGGGCGCCCTGACCCTTGGTGCCGCGTCCTGCGGTCTTGCCGCCCTTTCCGGCGATGCCGCGACCCACCCGCCGGCGCGCACGGGTGGACCCGGCCGGAGGGCGGAGCTCATGGACCTTCATGATCGACCCCTCTCGTCTTCACCGGCGGCGCGGACGTCCACCAGGTGCGGCACGCGTGCCAGCATCCCACGGATCTCCGGGCGATCCGGGAGCACGGTGGTCCGCCCGATGCCCCGCAGGCCGAGTGCCCGGAGGGTGCCACGGTGCTTGGGTTTGGTCCCGATGGCGGAGCGGACCTGGGTGATCCGTAGCCATCCGGCAGCCGGTGCGCCATCGGCGCCGGCGGCCATCTCAGCTCACCTCCGTGAACAGGTCCGCCTCGCGCCGACGCTCGCGGTAGGCGCGCAGCAGGGCGGCCGGGACCACCTCGTCGACCGGCTTGCCCCGCAGGGCGGCGATCTCGTCCGGGCGCTTGAGGCTCTTGAGGCCGGCGATCGTGGCGTGGGCGACGTTGATCCGGTTGGACGACCCGAGCGACTTGGACAGGATGTCGCGGATGCCGGCCATCTCCAGGATGGCCCTGGCGGCGCCGCCGGCGATGACCCCGGTGCCGGGGGCGGCCGGCTTGAGCATGATCCGGCCCGCGCCGCTCTCCCCCACCACCGGGTGGGTGATGGTCGACCCGGCCAGCGGCACGTCGAACATGTTCTTGCGTGCCTCCTCGATGCCCTTCTGCACGGCGAGGCCGGCCTCCTTCGCCTTGCCGTACCCGAGCCCGACCCGTCCGTTCCCGTCACCCACCACCATGAGGGCGGCGAAGGAGAACCGGCGGCCACCCTTGACCACCTTGGACACCCGGTTGACCCGGATGGTCTGTTCCTCGAATTGCAGTTCGTTAGCGGCCATGTCTCAGAACTCCAGTCCTTCTGCACGGGCGGCGTCAGCCAGGGCTGCCACCCGTCCGTGATAGGCGAATCCGCCGCGGTCGAAGACCACTGCGGTGATTCCGGCCTCCTTCGCCCGCGAGGCCGCCAGGGCCCCGACGGCGCGGGCCGCCTCGACGTTCCCGCCCCCGACGTCGCGAAGGACGCTCTCGGTCGAGGACGCGGCGGCAAGCGTGCGGCCGGTGTCGTCATCGATGAGCTGGGCGGAGATGTGCTTGTTGGACCGGAACACGGCCAGGCGGGGGCGCGCGGCGGTGCCCTGGACCCGGCGGCGGACGCGGGCGTGCCGGCGCTGGCGGAGCTCTCGCTTGTGATCGGTGTGTGCCATTACTTGGCTGCCTTCCCGGCCTTGCGCACGACCCGTTCGCCCGCGTAGCGGATGCCCTTGCCCTTGTAGGGCTCGGGCTTGCGCAGCTTGCGGATGTCCGCGGCCACCTGGCCGACCGCTTCCTTGTCGATTCCCCTGACGATGATCCTGGTGGGGGTCGGCACCTCGAAGGTGACCCCGGCCGGGGCCTGCACGTTGACCGGGTGCGAGAACCCGAGGGCGAGCTCGAGTGCGTTCGGGCCCTTGGGGACCACGCGGTAGCCGACGCCGACGATCTCGAGCTCCTTGCTGAACCCGGCGGTCACCCCGGCCACCATGTTGGCCACGAGTGAGCGGGTCAGGCCGTGCAGCGCACGGTTCTGGCGCTGGTCGTCGGGGCGCTCGACCACCAGGACGTCGCCGTCCTGGCGGATGCTGATGGCGGCCGGGACGGTGCGGGCGAGCTCGCCCTGGGGTCCCTTGACCGTCACCCTGTGGTCGTTGCCGAGGGCCACGGTCACCCCGCTCGGCACGGCGATCGGTGAGCGTCCGATGCGGGACATCAGCGCACACCTCCGGCGGTGGCCCCGTGCCCGCACTGCGTGCGGCCGCCGGCAACGGTCAGTTCACCAGACATAGCAGAGCACCTCTCCACCCATCCTGCGCTTGCGGGCCTCGCGATCGGTCATGAGGCCCTTGGAGGTCGAGACCACCGCCACTCCCAAACCGCCGAGCACGCGGGGGATCTTGTCGGCCCGCGCGTAGATGCGCAGGCCGGGCTTGGACACCCGCTTGATTCCGGAGATCGTCCGGGCGCGGTCGGGTGCGTACTTCATGGTGATCTCGAGGGTCTTGCCGGGCCTGCCCGGCGTGTCGTTCACCTGGAAGCCGCCGATGTACCCCTCGTCCACCAGAATTGCCGCCAACGACTCCTTGAGCTTCGACCCCGGCATCGACACGGTGTCGAAATGGGCGGTGTTGGCGTTCCGGATGCGCGTGAGCATGTCGGCGATCGGGTCGGTCATCGTCATGGTGTGTCGCCTCCTCTCACCAACTGGCCTTCGTCACGCCGGGAATCTCACCGGCGTGGACCATCACCCGCAGACAGATCCGGCACAGGCCGAACTTGCGGTACACCGACTTGGGCCGGCCGCACCGGCGGCACCGGGTGTACCCGCGCACCTTGAACTTGGGGGTGCGCCGCTGCTTCTCGATCAAAGCCGTCTTCGCCATGGGGTTATTGGTTCTCCTGTCGGAAGGGAAAGCCGAATGCGGCCAGTAGAGCCCGGCCCTCTTCGTCGGTTCGTGCGGTGGTCGCGATGGTGATGTCCATGCCTCTGGTGGTGTCGATCCGGTCGTAGTCGATCTCGGGGAAGATCAGCTGCTCGGTCACGCCGAAGGTGTAGTTCCCGTGGCCGTCGAACGAGCGGGGTGAGAGGCCGCGGAAGTCGCGGATGCGGGGGATGGCCATCGCGACGAGCCGGTCGAAGAACTCCCAGGCCCGGTCGCCCCGGAGGGTCACCTTGGCGCCGATCTCCTGGCCCTCGCGGAGCTTGAACTGGGCGATGGACTTCTTGGCGCGGGTCACCACCGGCTTCTGGCCGGCGATGACCTCGAGATCGCGCATGGCCCCCTCGATCAGGGACTTCTGCTGGGTCGCCCGGCCGACCCCCATGTTGATCACGATCTTGGTGAGCCGGGGGACCTCCATGGGGTTTGACAGACCCAATGTCTGCTGGAGCTCGGCCCGGACCGTCTCGTCGTAGCGCTGCTTGAGACGCGGACGGGTGGCCGCCGCGGTGGTCGCCATCACAGGTCCGTCCCGCACTTGCGGCAGACCCGTATCTTGCGACCCTGCTCGTCGATCCGCATGCCGATTCGGGTCGGGCCGCACGAGTTGCACACGATGGCCACGGATGAGACCGAGACCGGCATGAACTTGTCGATGACACCACCCTGCATGGTGGCGCGGGTCGGCTTGGCATGGCGCTTGGCGACGTGGACGCCCTCCACGATGACCCGGCCCTCGGCCGGGATGGCCCGGACCACATTGGCCTGCTTGCCGCGGTCCTTGCCGGACAGGACCTGGACCTTGTCGCCCTTCTTGATGCGCATCTACAACACCTCCGGTGCCAGCGAGATGATCCGCATGAACCGCTTGTCGCGCAGTTCACGGCCCACCGGGCCGAAGATGCGGGTCCCCCGCGGCTGTTGCTGGTCGTTGATGAGGACGGCTGCGTTCTCGTCGAAACGGATGTAGCTGCCGTCGGGGCGCCGCTTCTCCTTCTTGGTGCGGACGACGACGCACTTCACGACGTCACCCTTCTTGACCGCCGCGCCCGGAATGGCGTCCTTCACGGTTGCCACGAAGACGTCGCCGATCGAGGCGTACCGACGACGCGAGCCACCCAGCACCTTGATGCAGAGCACTTCCTTGGCGCCGGAGTTGTCAGCCACGCGCAGCCGCGATTCCTGCTGGATCATCTGGCACGCTCCAGGACCTCGGACAGCCGCCACCGCTTGAGCTTCGAGAGCGGGCGGGTCTCCACGACCCGTACCCGATCGCCCACCTTGGCGGTGTTCTCGCCGTCGTGGACGTAGAGGCGCTTGGTCCGTTGCACGGTCTTGCCGTAGCGGGGGTGGCGGACCCGTTCGACCACCGCCACGATCACCGTCGCCTCCATGGCGTCGGACACCACCAGGCCCTCTCGGACCTTCCGGGCGTTCTTCCGCTCGGTGGTCGTGCCGTCGGCACGCTCGTCGGCTGCCATCACTCCGTCTCCTCTGGGTCTGCGTCCTCGTCGCCGGCGCCTGCGTCCTCGTCGACAGCTGTGATTGCGTCCTCGTCCTCGTCGTCCGACAACTCCTCCGCGCCGGCCTCGGGCTCCTCGGCCTCGGCCCGGGCCGCGGCCCGCCGCTCCGAGGCGGTGGTGTGGTCCCGGCCCAGGGCATCGTCCTCGCTCCGCCGCCTGGCCGCCGCCTGGTGCGCCGGCAGCTGGTCGAGGGCCAGGCCCTCGGCCTCTGCGATCTCACGGTTGCGCAGCTCGGTGAGCATCCTGGCCACGTCCTTGCGGGCGTGGCCGATGCGCGTGGAGTTGTCGAGCTGCCCGGTGGCCAGCTGGAAGCGGAGATTGAACAGCTCGCGCCTCGTCTCGGTCAGCTGGCGCTCGAGCTCCTCGGTGTCGTACTCGGAGATCTGGGCGGCGGTCACCATCAGACCTGGACCTCCGGCGTGCCGTGGGTCCCGGGGCGGATGACGAAGCGGGCCTTGAACGGGAGCTTCTGGATGGCGCGGTCCATGGCCTCGCGGGCCAGGTTCTGGTCCACCCCGGCGAGCTCGAAGAGGATCCTGCCCGGCTTGACCACGGCCACCCAGTGCTCGGGGTTCCCCTTGCCCGAACCCATCCGGGTCTCGGCGGGCTTCTGGGTCACCGGCCGGTCCGGGAAGACCCGGATCCAGACCTTGCCGCCTCGCTTCACGTGCCGGGTCATCGCGATACGCGCGGCCTCGATCTGCCGTGCGGTCATCCAGGCCGGCTCGAGCGCCTGGATCCCGAAGTCGCCGAAGGTGACCTCACTGCCCCCCTTGGCCTGCCCGGACATCCGGCCGCGCTGCTGCTTGCGGTGTTTGACCTTGCGGGGCATCAACATCTCAGTCCACCTCCTTGCGGAAGTGGGGGGTCTCGTGGTGCTCGCGGGTACGGCGCTCGATCTCCTCGTCCTCGCTCAGGATGCGCTCGAGCTCGTCGGGCACGGCCGGTGGGGCGGCGATGTCGGCGGCCGACCGGTCGACCAGGCCGTCGGGAACGTCGGTCTCCGTGGCGTCCGCGTCGAGGGTCACCACACTGCCCGGTGCACCCTGCTCGGCACGGCGTCTGCCGCCACCGGCGGTGATCAGGCGACGCGGCGCGGCATCGCCGGACTGGCCGGACGTCTCGCCCACGGCCATGGCCGCCTCGCGGGTGATCTTGTCCTCGGTCGAGATCTTGTAGGGGAGGATGTCACCCTTGTAGATCCAGACCTTCACACCGATCCGCCCGTAGGTGGTCTTGGCCTCGCGGAACCCGTAGTCGATGTCGGCCCGGAGGGTGTGCAGCGGCACCCGGCCCTCGCGATAGGACTCCTTGCGGGACATCTCCGATCCGCCCAGGCGGCCCGCGCACTGGACCCGGACCCCGACCGCGCCCGCCTTCTGCACGGTCTGGATGGAGCGCTTCATCGCCCGGCGGAAGGCCACCCGGCGGGCCAGCTGGTCGCAGATCCCCTGGGCGATCAGCGCGGCGTCGAGCTCGGGCTGCTTGATCTCCTGGATGTTGAGCTGGATCCGGTTGTTGAGGCCGGTGATCTCCTCGATCCGCTTCTTCAGACGGTCGGCCTCGGCGCCGCGCCGGCCGATGACGATGCCGGGGCGGGCGGTGTGGATGTCCACCCGGAGCCGGTCCCGGGTGCGCTCGATCTCGATGCGGCTGACCGCGGCGGATTCGAGCTGGGACATCAGGTAGTCACGGATCTCCCAGTCCTCGATCACGCAGTTCTGATAGTTGCGCTCCTCGAACCACCGCGACTTCCAGTCCGTGGTCACCCCGAGTCGGAACCCGTACGGGTTCACTTTCTGGCCCATCTAGTTGCCCTTCTCCTCGGTGCTGTCGTCCCCGGTGTCGGTCTCGTCGGTGTCGGTCTCGTCGGTGTCGGTCTCGTCGCCGGCGTCGCCGACGACCTCGTCGCCCGGTTCCGCATCGGTCTCGCTGTCGGTGTCCGCATCGGTCTCGGTCACCTCGTCGACGGTCTCGGCGGTCGGTTCTGCGAACTCCTCGGTCTCGGTGGCCGGTGCTGCGGGCACCACGGTCTCGGGGGTGGTCGCCGCCTGCTGGCGCCGGCGCGATCCGGCGACCCGGCGCGAGCGCTGGGAACCGCCGGCCGACTGCTTGGCCCGTTGGCGGGCGATGCGCTCGTCGGGCATCCGACTCACGATCACGGTGATGTGGGAGGTGCGCTTGCGGATTCGGGTGGCCCTGCCCCGGGCCCGGGGGCGCCAGCGCTTGAGGGTGCTGCCCTCGTCCGCGTAGCACGCCGAGACGTAGAGCTCCTCTGCGGCCAGCCCGTCGTTGTGGACCGCGTTGGCCACAGCGGACGCAAGCACCTTGCCGACGAGGACGGCGGCGTCGCGGTCGCCGTTCGCCAGGATCTCGGTGGCCAGTGCAACGTCACGGCCGCGGATGAGGTCCAGGACCTGGCGCACCTTGTTGGCCGGCGCATGGCTGTGGCGGAGCACGGCACGGGTGCCCTCACGCTGGTCGACGGTCAGTCCGGGCACGTCAGCGCCTTCCTGCCCGCTCTTGACCTGCGTGGAACTTGAAGGTCCGGGTCGGGGCGAATTCTCCGAGCTTGTGGCCGACCATCGACTCGGTCACGTAGACCGGGATGTGCTTGCGGCCGTCGTGGACGGCAATCGTGTGGCCGACCATGTCCGGGATGATGGTCGAACGTCGTGACCAGGTCTTGATGACCTTCTTGTCGCCGGCCGCGTTGAGCACATCGACCTTCTTGAGCAGATGGTCGTCGACGAACGGGCCTTTCTTGAGGCTGCGGGGCATGGCGTCTCGTTCCTCTGTCTTCCCTAGCGGCGCGCGCCGCGGGTGCGGCGCCTGCGGACGATCATCTTGTCGGAGTCCTTGCCCCGGGCCCTCGTACGGCCCTCCGGCTGGCCCCAGGGAGAGACGGGGTGGCGACCTCCGGAGGTCTTCCCCTCGCCACCACCCAGCGGGTGGTCGACCGGGTTCATGGCCACACCACGGGTCTGGGGACGGACACCCTTCCAGCGGTTGCGGCCGGCCTTGCCGATCTTGACCAGCTCGGCCTCCGAATTACCGACAACGCCCAGGGTGGCCCGGCAGTCGATCGGGACCCTGCGCATCTCGGTCGAGGGGAGCCGGAGGGTGGCGAATGCGCCCTCCTTCGCCACCAGCTGGACGCTCATGCCCGCCCCACGGGCCATCTTTCCGCCGGCACCGGCTCGGAGCTCGACGTTGTGGACGACGGACCCGACCGGGATGAAGCGCAGTGGCAGGGCGTTGCCCGGTCGGATCTCGGCACCCTGGCCGGACTGGATCCGGTCGCCCACCGAAACCTGGGCCGGGGCGAGGATGTAGCGCTTCTCCCCGTCGAGATAGTGGAGGAGGGCGATCCGGGCGTTCCGGTTCGGGTCGTACTCGATCGAGGCGACCTTGGCCGGGATCCCGTCCTTGTCCCGCTTGAAGTCGACGATCCGGTACTGCTGCTTGTGGCCGCCGCCGCGATGGCGAGCCGTCTTGCGCCCGTGGTTGTTGCGGCCGCCGGTGGACGGCTTCGGCGAGAGCAGCGACTTCTCGGGTCGGTCGCGGGTGATCTCGGCGAAGTCCGACACGGTCTGGAAGCGCCGGCCGGCGCTGGTGGGTTTGCGTGAACGAAGTGCCATGGTCGGTCCCGGTCCCTCAGTTCTCGAACAGGTCGATCGAGTCACCCGGTGCGAGGGTGACGATGGCCCGCTTGGTGTCCGGGCGGTGGCCGAAGCCGCCGCCCTTCCGGTTGCGCTTGGTCTTGCCCTTGCGATTGAGGGTGTTGACGTTGACCACCCGCACGCTGAAGGCCTGCTCGACGGCGTGCCGCACATCGATCTTGGTGGCCGACTTGTCGACCACGAAGACGTAGACGTTGTCGTCCATCAGGGTGTAGGACTTCTCGGACACGACCGGACGGATGAGGACGTTGTGGGGATCCCTCACGACGGGTCCTCCTCTGGCTCTGGTTCGCTCTCGGCGTCTTCGCTCCCGGCGTCACCGGCTCCGTCGCTCCCGGTCTCGACCGCCCCTGTCTCCGCCTCGACGTCCGCCAGTGCCGGGGCATCCCCGTCGGCGTCGGTCCGGAGGCCGGTCCGGCCGGTCGGGAGGGTCTCGTCGGTGAAGACGATCCAATCGTTGACCAGGATGTCGTAGGCGTTGAGCTCGCTGCTCGCGATGGACTGGATCTCTGGGAGGTTCCCGAACGAGCGGTCAGCGATGCCGTCCTCCTGGCCGAGGACCACCAGCACCCTGCCGGTCAGCTCGAGGGCCGCCAGGGAGGCCAGCGCCGCCTTGGTGCTGGGCTCGTCGAAGCCCCAGGCGTCGACGAGCGCGACCCTGCCCTGGGAGGCGCGATCCGAGAGCGCTGAGCGCAGGGCCAGCTGGACCATCTTCTTCGGGGTCCGCTGGGCATAGGAGCGGGGCTTCGGGCCGAGGGCCACGCCGCCGCCCACCCAGATCGGTGACCGGGTCGAGCCGGCACGGGCACGACCGGTGCCCTTCTGACGGAAGGGCTTGGTCCCGCCGCCGCGGACCTCGGACCTGGTCTTGGTCGACTGGGTGCCGGAGCGGGCGGCAGCCAGCTGGGCGGTCACCACCTGGTGGAGCACTGCCAGATTGGGTTCGATGCCGAAGGTCTCCGGATCGAGGCCGACCTCGCCCAGGTCGGCACCCTCGCTCGACCGGCGGGTCACCGTCCGGTGCTCGGGCTCGGGGCGCAGGAACCGCCGGATCTCGGCAGGCCCGGCAGTCTCGAGGTCGATGGTGCCGGGCGTCATCGGGACGCTCCCTTGACCATCGGTGCCTTCACCGCGTCCCGCAGCACGACCATCCCGCCCCGTGGGCCGGGAACCGCACCCTTGACCAGGACCAGCTCCCGTTCGGGGTCGGCCTGGACGATCTCCAGATTGAGGGTGGTGACCTGCTGGCCGCCCATCCGACCGGCCATCCGGGTTCCCTTGAAGACCCTGGATGGCGTCGCGCAGGCGCCGACCGAACCCGGGGACCGGTGCTTCTTGTGATTGCCGTGGCTGGCGCCCTGGCCCTTGAAGTTGTGACGCTTCATCGCGCCGGCGAATCCCTTGCCCTTCGAGACGGCGATGGCGTCCACCATCTCGCCGGCTTCGAGCAGGTCGGCGGTCAACTGTTGGCCGACCTCGTACTCCGAGGTGTCGTCCAGCCGCAGCTCGACCAGGCGCCTGCCCGGGTCCACTCCGGCCCGGTCGTAGTGGCCGCGCTCCGGCTTGGTCAGCGACCCGTTGCGACGGTGACCCCAGGTCACCTGCAGGGCGGAATAGCCCTCCTGCTCGGGAGTCTTGATCTGGACGATGCGGACCGGTGAGACACGCAGCACCGTCACCGGGATGGCCCGGTGCCGGTCGTCCCAGATCTGGGTCATCCCGACCTTCTCACCCACGATCGCCTTGCTCGCCACTGGAGCTTCTTCTTTCTCGACTCTCGGTCCACGCCGGCCGGCCTGGATCCACAATTCGTCCTGCGCCGCCGGGCCGACCGGCCGGAGGGCGGTCTCCTCCACCCGGCACGATCACCCGCGGGTGATGCTCACTCGGTACTCCCCCTGGTCAGACCAGGCGCCTGTCCACCGGCATCCGCCGGCTCGCACGCAGACGCTCCGCTCGGTTGGACCCGAGCGGAGCGCTCGCCTGATTTGGCCCGAGGTCCCCGCCGGCACGGCAGGCGCTCGAACACGTCCCATTCACATGGTGAGCCCGGGTTCGGGCCGACCGGAAACTCTATACCATCCTGACCGGCCCTTCCAGGCCCACCCGGGCGGCAGGCGGCCCTTAGACGGTCTGGATCTTGATCTCGATGTCCACCCCGGCCGGGAGGTCGAGCCGCTGGAGCGAGTCGACGGTCTTCGGGGTGTGTTCGACGATGTCCACCAGGCGCTTGTGCACCCGCATCTCGAAGTGCTCGCGGCTGTCCTTGTACTTGTGGGGCGACCGGATCACCGTGTAGCGGTGCTTCTCGGTGGGCAGGGGCACCGGTCCGAGGACCTTGGCCTGGGTGCGGAGCACCGTCTGGACGATCTTCTCGGTCGACTGGTCGAGGATCTCGTGGTCGTACGCCTTGAGGCGGATCCGGATCTTCTGGCGGGGGCCTTCTGCGGCCATGGTGTCTGGGTCCTCTCGTGGGTGGGGCGGGCGACGGGTGCGGCTATTCGAGGATCTTGGTGACCCGGCCCGACGCCACCGTGCGGCCACCCTCGCGGATGGCGAACCGCAGCCCCTCGTCCATGGCGATCGGCTTGCCCAGCTCCACCGTCATGTCGGTGTTGTCACCGGGCATGACCATCTCGGTTCCTTCGGGCAGCGAGATGGTGCCCGTCACGTCGGTCGTCCGGAAGTAGAACTGCGGCCGGTAGTTGGTGAAGAACGGCTTGTGGCGGCCACCCTCGTCCTTGTTCAGCACGTAGACGGTCGCATCGAACTTGGTGTGCGGGGTGATGGAGCCGGGCTTGCACAGGACCTGTCCGCGCTCGACCTCCTCCTTCTTGGTGCCTCGGAGGAGAGCACCGACGTTGTCGCCGGCACGGCCCTCGTCGAGCAGCTTCCGGAACATCTCGATGCCGGTCACCACCGTCTTCTGGGTGTCCCGCAGGCCGACGATCTCGACCTCCTCACCCACCTTGATGATGCCCTGCTCGATCTTGCCGGTGACCACGGTGCCGCGCCCGGTGATCGACATGACGTCCTCGATCGACATCAGGAAGGGCTTCTCGACGTCACGGATCGGCTCTGGGATGTAGGAGTCGACGGCGTCCATCAACTCGGTGATCTTGCCGGCCCACTCGGCATCGCCCTCCAGGGCCTTCAGCGCGCTCACCCGGACGATCGGGGTGTCGTCGCCGGGGAACTCGTACTCGTTGAGCAGCTCCCGCACCTCGAGCTCGACCAGGTCGAGCAGCTCCTCGTCGTCGACCGTGTCGGACTTGTTGAGGGCGACCACGATGAAGGGCACGCCGACCTGACGGGCGAGCAGCACGTGCTCACGGGTCTGGGGCATCGGGCCGTCGGCGGCCGACACGACCAGGATGGCCCCGTCCACCTGGGCGGCACCGGTGATCATGTTCTTGATGTAGTCGGCATGGCCGGGCATGTCCACGTGGGCGTAGTGCCGGTTCGGCGTCTCGTACTCGACGTGGGCGATGGAGATGGTGATGCCCCGCTGCTTCTCCTCAGGTGCCTTGTCGATCTGGTCGAAGGGGGTGAACGACGTGGTCGGGTCGTTGTCGTGGAGGACCTTGGTGATGGCCGCGGTGAGCGTGGTCTTCCCGTGGTCGATGTGTCCCATCGTCCCGACGTTGACGTGGGGCTTGGTGCGCTCGAACTTCTGCTTGGCCATGGCTGGGGCAGTGCTCCCTGATCTCGGGCGGTGCCCCCTCGGGCCCGCCGCGACGGAGGCGGGTGCCTCCGTCCTTCCTCGTGTTTCTGTCTCTGCTGTTGTCCGACGATGCTGCTCGGTCTGGTGCTGCTGTGCTGCCTTGTGCTGGTGTGGAACGTCTGGGCGAGGCGCTCGAGCCGGTGCACGGTGCCGGTGATCCGGTTCCGTGCCACCTGCTCTGTGCCGCCTACTCTCCGCGCGCCTTGGCGATGATCTCCTTGGCGATCGACTCGGGGACCTGGTTGTACGCGTGGAACTGCATCGAGTACGTAGCCCGCCCCTGCGTACGCGAGCGCAGGTCGGTAGCGTAGCCGAACATGTCGCTCAGCGGTACCTGCGCCCGCACGATGTGGCTGTTCCCCCGCTGCTCCATGCCCTCGACCTTGCCCCGGCGTGAGGACAGGTCGCCGATCACGTCGCCCATGTACTCCTCGGGGGTGGTGACCTCCACGGCCATCACCGGCTCCAGCAGGACCGGGTCCGCCAGCAGTGCGGCCTTCTTGATGGCCATGGATCCGGCGATCTTGAAGGCCATCTCCGAGGAGTCGACGTCGTGGTAGGAGCCGTAGGTGAGGGTCACCTTGATGTCGACGGTCGGGTAGCCCGCGAGGACGCCCGAGGTGATCGACTCCTGGATCCCCTGGTTGACCGACGGGATGTACTCCTTCGGGATCACGCCGCCGGTGATCTTGTCCTCGAACTCGTACCCGCCGCCCGGGCCGGTCGGCTCGAGCGAGATCACCACGTGCCCGTACTGGCCCCTGCCGCCGGTCTGGCGGACGTACTTGGTCTCCACCTTCTCGACCTTCTTGCGGACGGTCTCACGGTAGGCCACCTGGGGTTTCCCCACGTTGGCGTCCACGTTGAACTCCCGGAGCATGCGGTCGACCAGCACCTCGAGGTGGAGCTCGCCCATCCCTGAGATCACCGTCTGCCCGGTCTCCTCGTCCGACTGCACCCGGAAGGTCGGGTCCTCCTCGGACAGCGAGAACAGGGCCTTGGACAGCTTGTCCTGGTCGGCCTTGGTCTTCGGCTCGACGGCGACGTGGATGACCGGCTCGGGGAAGGTCAACGACTCCAGGATGACCTGGTCGTCGGGATCGCAGAGGGTGTCCCCGGTGGTCGTCTGCTTGAGGCCGACCACCGCAACGATGTCGCCGGCGAAGACCGCGTCGAGATCCTCGCGGGAGTTGGCGTGCATCTGGAGCAGCCGACCAACCCGTTCCTTGCGGTCCTTGGTCGAGTTGATCACCCCCGAGCCCTTGGTCAGGGTGCCCGAGTAGACGCGCAGGTAGGTCAGCTTGCCCACGAAGGGATCGGTCATGACTTTGAACGCAAGTGCCGAGAAGGGCGCCGAGTCGTCGGCGGGACGCTCCACGGTCACCCCCTCCTTGCGGGGGACGGTGCCCATGGTCGGTGGGATGTCGAGCGGGCTCGGCAGGTAGTCGACCACTGCGTCGAGCATGGGCTGGACACCCTTGTTCTTGAAGGCGGAGCCGCACAGGATGGGAACCGCATGGTTGCCCAGGGTCACCGTGCGCAGGGCCCGGCTGATGTCCTCGGAGGTGATCTCCTCCTCGCCGAGGTACTTCTCCATGATGATGTCGTCGTGGTTGGAGACCACGTCGATGAGGGCGGCGTGAGCGGCGGTGGCGGCCTGCTCGAGGTCGGCCGGGATGGCCTCCTCTCTCCACTCCTCGCCCATGCCCTCGTCCCAGACCAGGGCCCGCATCCGCACGAGGTCGATCACCCCGCGGAAATCGCCCTCGGCGCCGATGGGCAGCTGCACCACCGCGACCGTTGCGTCGAGGCGGTCCTTGATCATCTCGACGCACTGGTCGAAGTCGGCCCCGGTCCGGTCCATCTTGTTGACGAAGCAGATCCTCGGGACCCCGTACTTGTTGGCCTGGCGCCACACGGTCTCGGTCTGGGGCTCCACGCCGGCCACCGCGTCGAACACCGCGACCGCACCGTCGAGCACCCGCAGCGAACGCTCGACCTCGACGGTGAAGTCGACGTGCCCGGGGGTGTCGATGATGTTGATCAGGGTGTCGTTCCAGATGGTGGTCGTGGCCGCGGAGGTGATGGTGATGCCGCGCTCCTGCTCCTGGACCATCCAGTCCATGGTGGCAGCCCCCTCGTGGACCTCACCGATCTTGTAGTTCTTGCCGGTGTAATAGAGGATCCGCTCGGTGGTGGTGGTCTTGCCCGCGTCGATGTGGGCCATGATCCCGATGTTGCGGGTCTTGGCCAGCGGGTGGTTGCGGGTGGGGTGTTCAGCCATGATTGATCAGCTCTCGGGTAGTACTCGTCGCGAACGGCCCGGGTCCGGGCGGGGTGGGGCGGACCCTCCTACCAGCGGTAGTGGGCGAAGGCCTTGTTGGACTCGGCCATCTTGTGCAGGTCCTCGCGCCGCTTGGCCGCAGCCCCGATGCCGTTCGCCGCGTCCCGGACCTCGTTGGAGAGGCGCTCGGCCATGGTCTTCTCACGGCGCTGCTGGGAGTATCCGACCAGCCACCGGATGGACAGGGTGGTCGCCCGGCGGGGACGTACCTCGACGGGGACCTGGTAGGTGGCACCGCCGACCCGGCGGCTGCGGACCTCGAGCTCGGGCCGGGTGTTCTCGACCGCCTTCTTGAGGACCGAGACCGGATCGTTGCCGCTCTTCTCGGCGATGTCGGCGAGGGCGTCGTAGACGATGCGCTCGGCCAGGGTCCGCTTCCCCCGGCTCAGCACCCGGTTGACCACTTGGGTGACCAGCACCGAGTGGTAGACCGGGTCGGGCATCAGCTCACGTCGTACTGCGGGACCTTTGCGGGGCACGTCAGGACTCCTTCTTGGCGCCGTAGCGGCTGCGGGCCTGGTTGCGCTCCCTGACCCCCGACGCGTCGAGGGTGCCCCGGATCACCTTGTACCGGACGCCCGGGAGGTCCTTGACCCGCCCGCCGCGGACCAGCACGATCGAGTGCTCCTGCAGGTTGTGGCCCTCGCCGGGGATGTAGGCGGTGACCTCGAGGCCGCTGGTCAACCGCACACGGGCGACCTTCCGCAGTGCCGAGTTGGGCTTCTTCGGGGTGTGGGTGTAGACGCGGGTGCACACGCCCCGGCGCTGCGGGGCGCCCCGGAGGGCCGGGGTCTTCGACTTCGTCGGCTTGGTTGCCCGACCGTAACGGACGAGCTGGGAAATCGTGGGCACGCGTGACCTCTAGGTTTTGGACTGCGGGGAGACTTCAGGACTCGGCTCTCCGGCAGGACGGATTGCAAGGGGTACTGCACGGACCACCTGCAAAAGCGACCTGCACGCAGGCACGGCGCACCATCGGCGCGCAGCCGTAGCGACACCATCGTATGGCATCCCCTGCGACCGGGCAAGTGCACCCGGGGCAGGAGGACCCTTTGAAGCCGACGTCCGTCCCGGTCGGAGCGTATGCGGGCTTACGCCACGCACCACACCCGGCCGTTCGGGACGCCCCCGTTTAGGCCCCGGCCTCCAGTGTACCGTCGGCCACCACTTGGCCGTCCGGGCTCCCGAAGTCGGCGGCCGAGCCGGGCAGATCGTCCCCCGAGGGGACCGCACCCAGCCAGCTCGCGTCGATGTCCGAGGTGAAGGTCCCCGTGGTGCCGTCGCCACCGGTGTCCCGGAGCCAGGCTGCCAGGTCCTCGGTGCCGGCGTCGCCCTGCGAGCCGAGCGCCCAGAAGGGCATGGCCTCGGCACCCGGCATCTCCAGCTTGATGTCCCGGTACCGCTCCATGCCGGTGCCGGCCGGGATCAGCTTGCCGATGATGATGTTCTCCTTGAGCCCGAAGAGCTGGTCCGACTTCCCCTCGATGGCTGCCTCGGTGAGCACCCGGGTCGTCTCCTGGAAGGAGGCGGCCGAGAGCCAGCTCTCGGTGGCCAGCGAGGCCTTGGTGATCCCCATGAGCTCGGGACGGCCCTCCGCCGGACGCTGGCCGTCCTGGACCAGCTGGCGGTTGACCTCCGCGTAGGAGCGGCTGTCCACCCGCTCGCCGGGCAGGAACGTGGCGTCCCCCGGCTCGGCGACCAGGACCCGGCGGAGCATCTGACGCACGATGAGCTCGATGTGCTTGTCGTGGATCGAGACCCCCTGGTCCCGGTAGACCTTCTGGACCTCCTCGACCAGGTACTGCTGGGTCTCGCGGATGCCCTTGACCTCGAGCAGCTCCTTCGGGTCCTTCGGACCCTCGACCAGCGCGTCCCCGGCCCCGACCTCCTGCCCCTCGGCGACCTCGAGATGGGCCCGCGGCGCCAGCAGCACGGTGTGCTCCTCGCCGTCGTCGGCCACCACGGTGACGTGCCGGCCCGACTCGTCCTCCTCCACCCTGACCACACCGGAGTGGCGGGCGAGGACGGCGGCCCCCTTCGGCGTGCGGGCCTCGAAGAGCTCGACGACGCGGGGGAGTCCGTGGGTGATGTCCTCACCGACGATGCCGCCGGTGTGGAAGGTGCGCATGGTCAGCTGGGTCCCCGGCTCACCGATCGACTGGGCGGCGATGACCCCGACCGCCTCGCCGAGCTCGATCATCTCGCCGGTTGCCAACGAGAGGCCGTAGCAGGCCGCGCAGATCCCCTGCTCGGCCTCGCAGGTCAGCACCGACCGGGTGCGGATCCGGTCGACAGCCGGGTCGTCCCGCAGTCGGGCCACGAGGTCGTCGGTGAGCACGCTGCCCGCCTCGAGCTTCGTGCCGTCCGAGAGGGTGACCGGCTCGGAGACGAACCGCCCGGTGACCCGGGTCTCGAGGTAGGAGCGGCTCCCCGCCCCGTCGGGCACCACGCCCTCGATCCAGATGCCGCGGGTCGAGCCGCAGTCCTCCTCGCGCACGATGAGCTCCTGGGCCACGTCGACCAGGCGGCGGGTCAGGTACCCCGAGTCGGCGGTCCGGAGTGCGGTGTCGGCCAGGCCCTTGCGCGCGCCGTGGGTGGAGATGAAGTACTCGAGCACCGAGAGGCCCTCGCGGAACGAGGACTTGATCGGCCGCGGGATCATTTCGCCGCGCGGGTTGGACACGAGGCCCTTCATGCCCGCGATCTGGCGGATCTGCTGGCTGTTCCCCCGGGCGCCCGAGTCGACCATCATGTCGATCGGGTTGAAGGTGATCTCGGAGAGCGACTTCTCCATGGCCTTGCCGACCTCGGAGTTGGCCGACGTCCAGATCTCGATCTCCTTCTGGCGCCGTTCGTCGTCGGTGATGATGCCGCGCTTGAACTGGGCCTCAGCCTTCTCGGCCTCCTTCTCGTAGCGGTCGAGGATGAGCTGCTTGTCCGGCGGGGTCACCACGTCGTTGATCGAGATGGTGAGGCCGGACTGGGCGCCGTAGCGGAACCCGAGGTCCTTGATCCGGTCGAGGCTGGCCGCGACCTCCCGCTTGGGATAGCCGGCCGCGACCTCCTCCACGATGGTGCCGATGGCGGTGTTGCGCTTGCCGACGATGTCGTTGATGTAGCGGTAGCCGTCGGGCAGGGCGGTGTTGAAGAACAGCCGGCCGGCCGTGGTCTCGACCTCGATCCGATCGTCGTCCTCGCCGACGATCGGGTTGCCCTCGGCGTCGAGCGGGCGCCCGCTCGCCAGGGCGATCGACCGGGCCATGTGGGAGCCGGCCTCCGGGCGGAGCATGATCTTTGCCTGGAGGTCGATGTCCCCGGCGTCGAAGGCGCGCTCCACCTCATAGGCGTGCCGGAAGACCCGGCCTTCGCCCTTCGCCCCGTCGACCACCAGGGTCAGGTAGTAGATGCCGAAGACCATGTCCTGGGTGGGCACGGTGATCGGGCGTCCGGTGGCCGGGGAGAGGATGTTGTTCGAGGAGAGCATGAGCACCCTGGCCTCGGCCTGGGCCTCGGCGGAGAGCGGCAGGTGGACCGCCATCTGGTCGCCGTCGAAGTCGGCGTTGAAGGCGGTGCAGACCAGCGGGTGGACCTGGATGGCCTTGCCCTCGACCAGGACCGGCTCGAAGGCCTGGATGCCCAGCCGGTGGAGTGTCGGCGCACGGTTCAACAGCACCGGGTGCTCCTTGATGACCCCTTCCAGCACGTCCCAGACCTGGGGGCGCCGACGCTCGACCATCCGCTTGGCGGACTTGATGTTCTGGGCGTACTCGGCGTCGACCAGCCGCTTCATCACGAAGGGCTTGAACAGCTCGAGGGCCATCAGCTTGGGCAGGCCGCACTGGTGCAGCTGGAGGGTGGGGCCGATCACGATGACCGAACGTCCCGAGTAGTCGACGCGCTTGCCGAGCAGGTTCTGACGGAACCTGCCCTGCTTGCCCTTCAGCATGTCGGAGAGGCTCTTGAGCGGGCGGTTGCCCGGACCGGTCACCGGTCGCCCGCGGCGGCCGTTGTCGAACAGGGCGTCGACGGCCTCCTGGAGCATGCGCTTCTCGTTGTTGATGATGATCTCGGGCGCGCCGAGGTCGAGCAGCCGCTTGAGCCGGTTGTTCCGGTTGATCACCCGGCGATAGAGGTCGTTGAGGTCGGACGTGGCGAACCGGCCGCCGTCCAGCTGGACCATCGGCCGGAGGTCCGGCGGGATGACCGGCACCGAGTCGAGGATCATCGCCCGCGGATCGTTGATACGGCGGCCGTTCTCGTCACGCCGGTTGAAGGCGGTAACGATCTTGAGGCGCTTGATGACCTTCTGGCGGCGCTGGGCCGAGAGGGGCTTGCGCCCGTCGGCGGCGTCGATCATCTCGCGCAGCTTGATCTCCTCCGCGTCGAGGTCGATGCGCTCGATGAGCCGGGAGATGGTCTCGGCCCCCATGCCACCCTCGAAGTAGTCCTCGTAGCGGATCCGCAGCTCGCGCCAGAGCAGCTCGTCCTCGAGGATCTTGCGGGAGTGCAGGGACTTGAACTCGTCGAAGGCGCGCTGGGCCAGCTCGATCTCCCCCTGGTAGCGCTCGCGCACCGAGGCGATCTCCTTGTCCACCAGACGCTGGCGAGCCTTGATCTCGGCGTCCTTGGCCCCGGACTTCTCCAGGTCGGCGAGCTCCGCCTCGAGCGCCTTGAACCGCTTGTCGATGTCCAGATCGCGCTTCTTCTCGACGTCGGCGATCTCCACCCGCAGCTCGGCCTCGAGGTCGGGCAGGTCCTCGTGGCGCTTGGCCTCGTCGACCCAGGTGACCAGGTTGGCGGCGAAGTAGATGACCTTCTCCAGCTGCTTGGCCTTGAGCTCTTCGCGGGCCTCCGTGCCCATGAGCAGATAGGCCAGCCAGCTCCGTGTGCCGCGCAGATACCAGATGTGGACGACCGGAGCGGCCAGCTCGATGTGGCCCATGCGCTCGCGCCGGACCTTGGAACGGGTGACCTCGACGCCGCAGCGCTCGCAGATGATGCCCCGGAAGCGGACCCGCTTGTACTTGCCGCAGTAGCACTCCCAGTCCTTGGTGGGACCGAAGATCTTCTCGCAGAACAGGCCGTCCTTCTCCGGGCGGAGGGTGCGGTAGTTGATGGTCTCCGGCTTCTTGACCTCACCGTTCGACCACCCCCTGATCGAGTCGGCGGTGGCCAGTCCGATCCTCAGCTGGTCGAAATCGTTGACATCCAACATCAGAAACCCCTTTCCGCGGCGCGTCGGGCATCTTCCTCGTCAGAACCACGTTCCGGCCGGCTGATGTCGATCCCGAGCTCCTCGGCCGTGCGGAACACGTCCTCGTCCAGCTCGCGCATCTCGATCTCCTCGCCGCCGGGCGCCAGGACCTCGACGTCCAGACACAACGACTGCATCTCCTTGATAAGCACCTTGAAGCTCTCCGGGATCCCCGGCTCGGGGATGTTCTCCCCCTTGACGATCGCCTCGTAGACCTTCACCCTGCCGAGCACGTCGTCGGACTTGATGGTCAGCAGCTCCTGGAGGGCGTAGGCGGCGCCGAACGCCTCGAGCGCCCACACCTCCATCTCGCCGAACCGCTGCCCGCCGAACTGGGCCTTGCCGCCCAGGGGCTGCTGGGTGATCATCGAGTAGGGACCGGTGGACCGGGCGTGGATCTTGTCGTCCACCAGGTGGTGGAGCTTCAGGATGTAGACGTAGCCGACCGAGACCGGGTTGTCGTAGGGCTCGCCGGTGCGACCGTTGAACAGCTGGGACTTCCCGTCGTCGTTCACCTGGACGACCCCGTCGACCCCGTCCGGGTTGAGCCGGCGGAAGATCTGCTGGATGGTCGGGTGGCGGCCCGCGTCGTCCTCCTCGTCCCAGTGGGCGCCGTCGAAGACCGGCGTCGACACCCACACGGCCGGATCGGTCCGCGGACGGGTCTTGTTCTCGGTGCCCCGCACCGGGGTTCGGGCGGCGTCCCCGGCCCCCTCCCAGCCCCAGCGGGCCGCGTAGCCCAGATGGGACTCGAGCACCTGGCCGACGTTCATCCGGCTCGGCACGCCGAGCGGGTTGAGGATGATGTCCACCGGTGTGCCGTCGGCCTGGAAGGGCATGTCCTCGATGGGGAGGATCTTCGAGATGACCCCCTTGTTGCCGTGGCGGCCGGCGAGCTTGTCGCCCTCGGAGATCTTGCGCTTCTGGGCCACGTAGACCCGGACCAGCTGCTCGACCCCGGGTGGCAGCTCGTGCGCGTCGTCACGGGAGAAGACCCGGACGTCGATGACCGTGCCCTGCTCCCCGTGGGGGACCTTGAGGGAGGTGTCGCGGACCTCGCGGGCCTTTTCGCCGAAGATGGCACGCAGCAGCCGCTCCTCGGGGGTCTGCTCGGTCTCCCCCTTGGGGGTCACCTTGCCGACCAGCACGTCGCCGGGGCCGACCTCGGCCCCGATCCGGATGATGCCCCGCTCGTCGAGGTCGGCCAGGATCTCCTCGGAGAGGTTGGGGATGTCCCGGGTGATCTCCTCGGCTCCCAACTTGGTGTCGCGGGCGTCGACCTCGTGCTCCTCGATGTGGATCGAGGTGAGCACGTCGTCCTTCACCAGGCGCTCGGAGAGGATGATGGCGTCCTCGTAGTTGTAGCCCTCCCACGGCATGAAGGCGACCAGCAGGTTCTTGCCCAGCGCGAGCTCGCCGTTGTGGGTGGCGGGCCCGTCGGCCAGCACGTCGCCGAGCGAGACGCTCTGGCCCTCGTCGACGATGACCTTCTGGTTGATGGCCGTGTTCTGGTTGGACCGGCGGAACTTGGCCAGGCGGTAGACCTTCCGGCCCAGCACGCGGCCAGCGCGATCCTTGGCACCGGCCTTGTACTCGACGGTGATCTGGTCGCCCGAGACGTCGACGACCGTGCCGTCTCCCTCAGCCATGATCACGTCCCCGGCATCGCGGGCGGCACGGGCCTCCACGCCGGTGCCGATGTAGGGGGCCTCGGGCACCACCAGCGGGACGGCCTGCTTCTGCATGTTGGCGCCCATCAGGGCCCGGTTCGCATCGTCGTGCTCGACGAAGGGGATGAGGGCGGTGGACACCGAGACGATCTGCTTGGGGGAGACGTCCATGAGGTCGACCTCGGCCGGGGGCACGAAGTCGACCTCCGAGGTCGTGCCGAACGAGGTGGTGGCGGCACCGACCCGCACGCCGGTCCCCTGCGGACCACGTCGCACGAGCACCTTCTCCTCGGTGAACCGCCCGTTGGCGTCGAGCGCGGCGGAGGCCTGAGCGATGACGTGCTCCTCCTCCTCGTCGGCCGCCAGGTAGGTGACCTCCTCGGTCACCTTGCCGTCGACGACCTTGCGGTACGGGGTTTCGATGAAGCCGTACTCGTTGACCCGTGCATAGGTCGCCAGGGACCCGATCAGGCCGATGTTCGGTCCCTCCGGGGTCTCGATCGGGCACATCCGGCCGTAGTGGGAGGTGTGCACGTCGCGGACCTCGAAGCCGGCCCGCTCACGGGAGAGGCCGCCCGGGCCGAGCGCGGAGAGCCGCCGCTTGTGGGCGAGGCCCGACAGCGGGTTGTTCTGGTCCATGAACTGGCTGAGCTGGCTGGTGCCGAAGAACTCCTTGACCGCGGCGACCACCGGGCGGATGTTGATCAACGTCTGTGGCGTGATGGCCTCGACGTCCTGGGTGGTCATCCGCTCGCGGACCACCCGTTCCATCCGGGACAGGCCGACCCGGACCTGGTTCTGGATGAGCTCGCCGACCGAGCGGATCCGCCGGTTGGCGAAATGGTCCTGGTCGTCGATCCGGTAGGTCGACTCGCCGTCGGCCATGTGCTTGGCCAGGTGGAGCATGTAGGTCGCGGAGGCCAGGATCTCCGAGGGGCTCAGCACACCCTGTGTGGGCGAGGGCCGCTCGAGATCGATCTGCAGGAGCTCCGAGATCCGTTCGATCTCCGGACCCAGCTTGCGGTTGAGCTTGTACCGGCCGACCCGGGTCAGGTCGTAGCGCTTCGGGTTGAAGAAGGCGTTCTCGAAGTACTGCCGGGCCGCCTCGACCGAGAGCGGCTCACCTGGACGGGCGCGCTTGTAGATCTCGAGCAGGGCGTCCTCGCGGGTGGGCGCGATGTGCTGCTCCTTCTCCCACTGGCCCTCGAGGAAGTCGAAGTGGCGGACGAACCGCTCGAGGAAGGACTGGTCCTCGTAGCCGAGGGCGCGCAGCAGAACGAACAGCGAGATCCGACGCTTGCGGGCGACCCTGCAGCCGGCCGTGACGTCCTTGCCCGGCTTCGCCTCGACGTCGAATTCGATCCACTCACCCCGATAGGGATGGATGGTGCCGGTGAAGACCGTCTTGGCATCGCGGCCGGGCTGGAAGATGACGCCCGGGGAGCGGACCAGCTGGCTGACGACGACGCGCTCGGTGCCGTTGACGATGAAGGTCCCCTTGTCGGTCATGACGGGGAAGTCCCCCATGAAGACCGTCTGTTCCTTGATCTCGCCGGTGCTGGCATTCATGAACCGGGCGCGCACGAAGACGGGCGCGGCGTAGGTCATGTCCTTTTCCTTGCACTCCTCCACCGAGAACTTCGGCGGTGGGCGCAGGTCGGGGTCGGTCGGGTCGAACTCGAGCTCCAGGCTCAGCTGGCCGGTGAAGTCCTCGATCGGGCTGATGTCGTCGAAGGTCTCGGCGAGGCCCCGGTCCAGGAACCACTGGAACGAGTCCCGTTGGATGGCCACCAGATCTGGGAGTGGTAGGGCCTCGTCGATGTTGGCAAACGAAAATCGTTCCGGGCTGTTTGACCGTGTAGGCAACGGCCTACTCCTCCCAGTTGCAGGGTGAATGGGGCAGGGGCGGGGTACTGCGGTGATGCTCGCTGCGGAACGGCACGTCTCGGGGGTCGACAACTGCCGCCGGTGCAGTCGTTGGGGGCGCCAGGGCGCGCGTCAATCAGCCAAAACACGGAAGAAGGCGTCAGGAGCAGGCACGGCAACCAGTAAGCATAACCGGAAGCGCACACGATCACAACCCATGGACGCTCGTCGCCGAGCGGGCCCGGCCAGGGTAGGAGAACCGGACCCCGCAGTCAAGGATCCGGGGGCCGTCCGGACCTCCCGACCAGGGCCCGGAGTCTGGACCCGGGGTCGGGACCGGAGAGGGCCTACTTGAGCTCGACAGAGGCCCCGGCGCCCTCGAGCTGCGCCTTCGCCTTCTCGGCGTCCTCCTTGTTGGCCTTCTCGAGCACGGGCTTGGGGGCACCGTCCACGAGGTCCTTGGCCTCCTTCAGCCCGAGGCTGGTGAGCGCACGAACCTCCTTGATGACCTGGATCTTCTTGTCCCCGGCACCGGTCAGGATGACGTCGTACTCGCTCTGCTCCTCCTCGGCGGCGGCATCGCCCCCGGCGGCACCGCCAGCGGCGGGCGCGGCGGCCACGGCCACCGGAGCGGCCGCGGTCACGCCGAAGCGCTCCTCGAACTCCTTCAGCAGCTCGCTGAGCTCGAGCACGGACAGCTCGGCGATGCCGTCCAGAATCTGGTCCTTGGTCAGGGTTGCAGCCATCGTTGTGACTCCTCGTTCGTGGTCTGTTGTCGGTCGGTGATCGGTCGGTGGGTATCGGTGGGCCAGCTAGCTCGGGACGGACTAGCCGTCCGGAGCATCCTGTGGCGGCTCGGCGGCCTCCCCGCCGGCGTCCTCGGCAGTTGCCTCGGCGGTCTCGGCAGGGGTTTCTCCGGGTGTCCCCGCGGCGCTGTCCTCGGCGCTGTCAGCCGCGGCGGGCGCAGTCTCGGTCGTGTCCTCGGCGGGGGCAGTCTCGGTGGACGCCTCCGCGGCACTGTCCCCTGAGCCGCCCTCGGCTGCTCGGCGCTCATCGAGCAAGGCGGCGATGCCGTAGGCCAGGTTGCGGGGCAGGGCCTGGACCAGGCCGGCGAACTGCTGGAGGGGGGCCGAGAGCGCGCCGGCGAACTGTGCCAGCAGGGTGTCCCGCGACGGGAGATCGGCCAGCCGGGCGATCTCCGCTGCGGAGAGCAGGCCGGTCCCGACGATGCCGCCCTTGACCACCAGATTGGGGTTGCCCCGGGCGAAGTCCCGGAGGGCCTTGGCCACCGCACTCACGTCCCCCTGGACGAATGCGATGGCGGTCGGGCCCGTGAGCAGATCGTGCATCCCGGCCCGCGGACCGTCGGCGACGGCCAGGCGTACCAGCGTGTTCTTGTAGACCTTGTAGTCGCCACCGGCGGCGGCAAGCTCACGGCGGAGCTCGGCGAGCTGGCCCACGGTCAGGCCGCGGTACTCGGTCAGCAGGGCGCCGTCGGCGGCTTCCAGCCGGTCGCGCACCTCGTTCACGACGGCGACCTTGTCGGCCCTCGGATTGTCCATGATCCCTCCACCGAGCACCACGCTCGGGTCCGGGCCGTAGACGCCAATGGGTGGCAACGCGCGAGCAGCTGGTGCTCGGAGCGGAACGCCTGGTCAGGCGGACCCGTTGGGGCCCCTTCGGTACCGGGTGACCGGTACACCGGACGTCTACGGCAAGTTCTGTCGATTTGGAAGCAATGGCACTCTAGTCCAGCGGACCGGCCAGCGGCCAGCCGGTGGCGGAGTCAGGCGGTTGCCGGCAACTCCTCGTCGACGAGGCGGGCCAGCAACGGGTCGATGTGGACCCCGGGGCCCATGGTCGACGACAAGGTGACCGCCCGCACGTACCTCCCCTTGGCCGAGGCCGGTTTGACCCGGTGGAGCTCCTCCATGACGGCGTGGATGTTCTCGAGCAGCGGGGCACGTTCGAACGAGGCCTTGCCCACCCGGATGTGGATGTTCCCGACCTTGTCGGTGCGGTACTCGACCCGGCCTCCCTTGAACTCGAGGACCGCTCGCTCCACGTCGTCGGTGACGGTGCCCGTCTTCGGGTTGGGCATCAGCCCGCGCGGGCCGAGCACCCGACCGAGGGTCCCCACCTGCCCCATCAGGTCCGGGGTCGCGATGGCGACGTCGAACTCGAGGAACCCGTCGTTGGCGACCCTGGCCACCAGATCGTCGGCTCCGACGACGTCGGCCCCCGCGGCCCGGGCCTCGGTCGCCTTCTCCCCGGCGGCGAAGACCGCCACGCGGGCAGTGCGGCCGGTGCCGGCCGGCAGCGACAAGGTGCCCCGGACGATCTGGTCGGCCTTGCGGGGATCCACCCCCAGGCGGACCGCCAGCTCGACGGTCTCGTCGAAGGAGGCCTTGGCCATGGACTTGACCAGGTCGACCGCCTCGATCGGCGTGTAGAGATGCTGGCGGTCGAACAGGGCGACGCTCGACGTGTACTTCTTTCCCCTGGACATGTCTCTCTCTCCGTGCTCGCGGTCGTCGGTGTCCGGCTCAGCCGGCGACGGCGATCCCCATGGACCGGGCCGTGCCAGCCACCTGGCGCTTGGCCGCCTCGATGTCGGACGTGTTGAGGTCGGGCATCTTGATCACCGCGATCTCCTCGATCTGGGCGCTGGTGACCGTGGCCACCTGCTCGCGCCCGGCGGTCGCCGCACCCTTGTCGATCCCGGCGGCCTGCCGCAGCAGGGCGGCGGCCGGAGGTGTCTTGAGGATGAAGGAGAAGGTCCGGTCCTCGTAGATGGTGATCTCGACCGGCACGACGGAGCCAGCCTGCTTCTCGGTGGCGGCGTTGTACTGCTTGACGAAGTCCATGGTCTGGACGCCGTGCGGCCCGAGCGCCGTGCCGACCGGTGGCGCGGGCGTCGCACCGCCGGCGGGCAGCTGGATCTTCACGATCGCGAGGGTCTTCTTCTTGGGGGGCATGCGTCTGGTACTCCTAACCTGGTCCGGCCGGCCTACAGCTTCGCGACCTGGCTGAATTCGAGCTCTACGGGGGTCTCGCGACCGAAGATGTTGACCAGCACCTTGAGCTTGAGCTGGTCCTCGTTGATCTCGGCGATCTGCCCGGAGAAGTCGGCGAACGGTCCCTCCTTCACCCGCACGGTCTCCCCCACCTCGTGCTCGAGGCGCGGGCGGCTGCGCTTGGTGGGCGCCTCGACGCCTTCGACCTTGACCTGGAGGATCCCCTCGACCTCGCGGCGGGAGAGCGGCGTGGGCTTGGTGCCCGGGCCGACGAACCCGGTGACGCCGGGCGTGTTGCGGATAACCGACCAGCTGTCGTCGTCGAGCTCGCAACGGCAGAGGAGGTACCCGGGGAAGACCTTCTTCTGGACGACCACCTTCTTGCCGTTCTTGAACTCGACCACGTCCTCCATGGGGATGACCACCTCGTAGATGCGGTCCTCCATGCTCATCGAGGCGGTCCGGCTGTGCAGGTTCGACTTGACCTTGTTTTCGTAGCCGGCGTAGGTGTGCACCACATACCAGCGCCCGGGCTGGTCGTAGGGGCTGGTCACGAACGGCTCGTCGTCCTCCACGTCCCCATCGTCGAGCTCGAGGTCGCCGTCGAGGGAGGCGTCCTCCGCCGACGGTGTGTCGTCGGGGAGCGCGGCGCCGGTGGCAGGCTCGAAGTCGACCGTGGGCGCGGGGTCGACGGCGGGCGCGGGGTCGGCGGCGGCCGCGGCGTCCGCCGCGTCGTCGAGGCCCGGGTCGTCGCCAGGCGGGTCGATGGTTCCGTTGGTGTGGGTCACAGTCATACCGATCAGGTGTTGAAGAGCCAGAGGACGCCTTTGGCAAAGACGTAGTTGAGTACGAAGATGAGGACCATCAGCGAGATGAGGGTGACCAGGGTCACCGTGGTGTAGTTGATGACCTCTGACCTGTTGGGCCAGGCCACTTGCCGGAGCTCTGAGCGTACCTCGCGGAGGAACTGGCCGATTCGGAACGGCTCGCGCTTGGCCGGGCGGCGGGGAGGGGGCGCTGTCCGCTTGGGCGCGGCCTCACCGTCGGGGTCCTGGCCCTGACGCTGCATCATTCGCTTCTGTTCTCGGTTCACGTGCTGGTTCCTTCGGCCGAGGTCACGGGTGCAGAGCAGGGCAGGAGGGACTTGAACCCCCAACCTTCGGTTTTGGAGACCGGTGCTCTACCAGTTGAGCTACTGCCCTCTGTCGACCGCCGTGCCGCGATGTGGACAGCCGTTCGCAGGGACGGTCCTTCAGGGTACCACCGGGGACGCCGCACGGCCCAAGCGGCCGGCGGCGTAGCGGCGGGTGCCCTGCCGCCTAGCGGGTCTCTTTGTGCAGAGTGTGCCGGCGGTCCCAGCTGCAGTACTTCTTCATCTCGATCCGCTCGCGGTCGTTCATCTTGTTCTTGGTCGTGATGTAGTTCCGCCGCTTGCACGACTCACAGGCCAGGGTGACCTGGACCCGCTTCTCGTTCTTTGCCACGATGCCTCCTTGTCCTGCCGGCCTCGTCGCCGGCAGGTCTCCTGCTCCACTGTGCCCTGGATCCCCGAACTGGTAGCGGCGGCCGGACTCGAACCGGCGACCCCACGATTATGAGCCGTGTGCTCTGACCAACTGAGCTACGCCGCCATGGGCGAGCCCCCGGTGGGGATTGAACCCACGACCCCCGCCTTACCATGGCGGTGCTCTACCACTGAGCTACAGGGGCAGTGCGGCTCAATCGAGCTGCAGCCAGGAGATCATAGCCACCGACGCGGCCCCCGAAAAGGCCTCCACGCCTGACTACCATCCACGGATGCACGTGCGCATGGCGGGGCCCTCCGATGCCGAGCCCGTCCGGATGATCTACAACGCCGAGGTCACGGACTCGACCGCCACCTTCGACCTCCGACCGCGGACGCCCGAGGAGCAGGACGCCTGGATGGCCGAACACCGGGGAACCTACCCGGTGGTGGTGGCCGTCGACGACGAGGACCGGGTCCTCGGGTTCGGTTCCCTGTCGGCCTACCGTGACCGGCCGGCCTACGCGACGACCGTCGAGAACTCGGTCTACGTGGACGGTGCCCACCGGGGCACGGGGGTCGGCCGGGCACTCCTCGAGGAGCTGGTCCGCCTGGCCACCCGTCACGGGTTCCACACCATGATCGCCCGGGTCGGGGGTGACAACGTGGCCTCGATCGCACTCCACCGGTCCTGTGGGTTCGCGCCGGTCGGCGTCGAACGGGCGGTCGGCCGCAAGTTCAACCGGTGGCTGGACGTCACGGTTCTCCAGAGGATGCTCTGAGAGAAGCGGTCCCCGCCGGGGGCTGGACGCCGACGGGCCGGCCGGCCCCGGCTGCCTTCAGACCGGGCTCACCGCCAGCTCGGAGGGCGGGGCGACCCGCGACGCCATGACCTCGGACGGGCGTCGCTCCCAGGCGGTCACCGGGACGGTGAGGATGAACAGCAACCAGAGCAGGGTCAGCACGATCTGCAGCGGGTCCCCGTGGAGCAGCGGGCCGAGCAGCGCGGTCGCGCCGGGCAGCTCGATGAAGGCGGTCACCATCGAGAGACCGATGATGAACGATCGGAGTCGGCCGAGGGCCACCGGTGCCAGCAGGATGAGGCCCCACGACAGGTACCACGGTTGGACCACCGGACCGAGGAGCACGAAGGCCAACAGGGTGATCCCGATGGCCTTCAGGGTGCCGATCCGGTCACTGTTGAACAGCAACCAGAGCCCGGCCGCCCCGGCGACGAGCAGCCCGAGACCACGGGTGACCGTGAGCACGCCCCCGAGCCCGACCCCGAGATGGGCCACGTGGGCCACCCCGGTCACCAACAGAGCGAGCGACGTCGTGGGTGCCGTCCAGGAGCGCACCGCGCCGGGGGTGCCGAGGATGCTGACCCACCCCCAGCCGAGTCCGCTCACGTAGGAGAAGAAGCCGAGGACCCCGAGCCCGATCAGCCCCGCGGTCACGACCGGCCGGATCCGGTCGCGCGTCGGCACACCGCTGCCCAGCCAGCTCCAGCCGATGTAGAGGACGCCGATGGCTGCCGGTGCCTTGATGGCCGTGGCCAGCGCGCAGAGCACGATCCCGATGATCGGGTGCTTCTCCTTGGCCGCGGTCAGCCCGGCCACCAGCAGGCCCAGCATCAGGGCGTCGTTGTGGGCGCCCCCGACCAGGTGGAAGATCGTGACCGGATTGAGGATCATCAGAGTGAAGAGCTCGCCCCCGTCCCGGTGGTAGAGGCGGGCCAGCCGGGGCACGCAGAACGCGATGAGCAGGACACCGGCGAAGGCGAGCAACCGGAGCAGGATGATGGTGGCCAGCTCGTTGTGGAAGGTGATCCGGGCGAAGAAGCCGTCCAGCTGGAGGAAGAGTGGGCCGTAGGGAGCGGGCGCGTTGCCCCAGAGCTGGTCGACCGGCGCGGTGTAGGAGTTGTTCCCGAGCTCGAAGGGCCCGTAGAGGTAGGGGTTCATGTGCCGGCTGACCATCTCGCCCTGCGCCGCGTACGAGTAGACGTCCCGGCTGAAGAGCGGAGCGATGACCAGCACCGGCAGGGACCACAACCCGAAGACCCACATCAACTTGTTGACCGAGACGCCCGGGCACCGCCGGTAGAGACGGATCATCGCCCACCACACCCGCATGAAGAGCAGGAGCCCGCCGTAGACCGCGGCGAGGGAGAAGTAGAAGCCCCAACGGCTGGGTGTGGTCGTGGACGGCTCGCCGAAGAACCAGACGCCCGGCATCTCGAGCTTGAACGGCGAGCTCGGCAGCGAGGCGCCGATGCTCACCCCCAGCATGGCGACGAACCCGAGGAGTGCGGGACGGAGGACGAGGCCCCGTGGCTCCGATCCGTCGCCGGGCGCCGGGGTGGTCCCGCTTTCGGATGTGGCGCTGGCGAGAAGATCGCGCACGTAGCCGAACAGGGTCAGCGCGGCCCGGAGGAGTGCCGGTGATCCGGGTGCCGCTTCCGAGCCGACCGGCAGAGTGGCATCACCGAGGTCATGACAAGGCTGCGCAGCCGCCCCTGTGCGTTCGGATGACATGGGGTAGGGGGTTCTCCTCAGTCCTGCGGCGATGTGACCGGGCGAAGCGGGAATCCCGTCTCACCCGGGGTGTGTGCGGTCCCCCCGACAGTGGCGCCCCGTGCTCGGGCAACCCGTGAACGCAATCATTCCGTAACGTCATTGTAACCAACGGCGGACGCCCCGCAAGTGTCGGCCCGACCCTCCCACCCCCCGGCGCGACGAAGCCCCGGGAGGAGGGCGCGCGCCACTCCCACCGGGGCTCCCTGGGGTGGGCCGGGAAGGATTCGAACCTTCGAAGGCAGAACCGGCAGATTTACAGTCTGCTCCCTTTGGCCGCTCGGGCACCGACCCGCAGGCGGGAAGGTTATCGCCTGGTGCAGCGGTACTGTTTCGCCATGCCCACCTTCGACGTCGTCTCCGAAGTCGACATGCAGGAAGTGCGCAACGCTGTGGACCAGGCGAACCGCGAGGCCACCACCCGCTTCGACTTCAAGGGCACCGACTCGACCATCGAGTTCTCCGAGAAGGAACTGCTCCTGAGCTCGTCGACCGACGACAGGCTGCGGGCGCTCTACCAAGTGCTGCAGGAGAAGATGGTCCGGCGCGAGGTCTCGCTCAAGTCGTTCGAGGTGGGCAAGATCGAGGAGGCGACGAAGGGCACCGCACGCCAGCGTCTCGGGATCCGGGCCGGCATCTCCTCGGACCACGCCAAGAAGATCAACCGGTACATCAAGGACCTCGGCCTCAAGGGCATCAGCTCCCAGACCCAGGGTGACCGGCTGCGGGTGACCGGCAAGAAGCGGGACGATCTGCAATCGGTGATCGCCAAGCTCAAGGGGGAGGACTTCGGGATTCCGCTGCAGTTCGAGAACTTCCGCGACTGACGGACGTTCGTCGCCCGCCTTCGCCCGGCCCGATCCGCCGGGGTCCACATCGGCTCAGGAGGCCCGGCGGGAGGCCCTCCAGACCGAGAGACCCAGCACCAGGGCCACCAGCACCGGCATGAGGTACGCAGCGAGGGTACGCGCGCCGGGATGGACACAGATGAGGGCCACCACCCCGACCACGGCAGCGGCGCCGACGAACAACCCCGGCGTGTCACCGATCAGGAACTCCCACCAGAAGCGTCCGAACGCGGACACCCACCGGAGCAGCAGCGGCCGGCCCCCCGGACCACGGCCGTCACCCATGGGCCGTCCCGCCGGCCGGGGCGAGCCCGGGGGCCCGCCGCTCCCCTCGTGATCCCGCTGCGCTGCGGCGCAACGCGGCTACCAGAGCCCAGGCGACGAGGCCGTACCACCCCACCAGCACCGGGATCGCCAGGTCGGAGCCGGGCCAGGCGACGTACACGCCCTCGCCGGCCCAGAACGTCCCGAAGCTCACCAGCATCAGGCCGACACCCATCTTCATGGCGTTCTCGGGGACCCCGGAGAGCTGCCGGTGCACGAGGAGCCCGACGGCACAGACCACGACCACGGCCGCCCCGGCGGCAACTGCGGCCAGTCCGAGGTGGTGGGAGGTCGTGCCCAGGGTGAGGACGATGACCACGACCTCGAGTCCCTCGAGGAAGACCCCCTTGAAGGCGACGACGAACCCGGTGGTGTCGCGGCCCGGATTCCGTGACGCCCCTGAGAGCTCGGCCACCTGTTCGGCGTAGATGGCATCCTCGTCGTGCTTGGCCTTGAGCCCGGCGGCCCGGAGCACGGCCTTGCGCAGCCACTGAAGGCCGAAGACGAGCAACAGTCCGCCCACCACCAACCGGAGCACCGAGAGCGGGACGTAGTGCACCAGTGCCGGGCCGAGCGCGGCCACGAGGGCTGCGAGGACGACCAGTGCGACCGCCGCGCCTTCCAGTGCGGACCGCCACCCCCGGGTGACCCCCACCGCGAGGACGATGGTGAGGGCCTCGACCATCTCGACCGCGCAGGCGAGGAAGACAGCGGTCACGAGGACCACCGATCCGCTCGATGCGGTGGTGGCGATCAGCACGTCGGGCCGCCCGGTCTGATCAGGCCGCCTCGACGAGCTCGTCGAGCTCCTCGAGGGTGTGCACGTGGAACAGCCGGTTGAAGACGAGGAATTTGAGCACCCAGAAGATACCGAAGGAGAGCAGGTTGGCGGCCAGGACCACCAAGGTCTGGGCGAAGTGGCTCAGGTGGTGCTCGATCCCGATGTGGCGAGCCAGTGCGGCGCCTCCGATCGAGACCACGATGCCGAGCGCCGACATCGCCCAGAACGGGACGATCTCGGTGGTCAGGGCTGACCGCCCGCCCTTGCCCCAGACCCACTGGCGGTTGAGATAGTACGAGGGGACGGTGGCCACCACATTGGCAAAGACGGTGCTGGCGACCTCCCCCCACAGGTGCAGGACGCCGAACACGAGCGCGAGGACGCCGAAGGAGACCGCGGTCGAGATGACCGACACCATCGTGTACTTGAACAGCCTCCTGGCCTCGGGAGTGTCCCGCTTCTCCCAGAGGTGTTCGACGCGCACGGTGAGACTCGGCATTCGGCCCACCCTAGCCGTCGCCCCTCGTATGCAGCAGTTCAGCGCGTGAGCGGGTGCCCGCGCCGCGCGCGACCATCTGACGGCCCAGGGGCGGGCTGACCAGGTCGTTCAGGCGCTGACCGCGTTGGCCCGGGCCACTGCGCCGAACCAGTGGGCGCTCGGCTTGGAGGTGCGCACGAACGTCTCCCGGTCGACCGCCACCAGACCGAACGTGGGTCGGTACCCGAGGACCCACTCGAAGTTGTCCATGAGGCTCCAGTAGAAGTAGCCGCGTACGTCGATGCCGTCGTCGAGGCACCTGCGCACACCGGCGAGGGCCCGCCCGACGTACTCGATCCGGTCCTCGTCGTTGTCGGTCCCGATCCCGTTTTCGGTCACGTGGACCGGGAGGCCACCGGTGACCTCGTGGGCGCGGCGGATGGTGCCCTCGAGGGCCTCGGGCCAGAACTCGTACCCCATCTGGGTGGTCCGGATGCCGTCCTCGGTACCGATCGTGCCGTCCGGCCCGACCCGCATTCGGGTGTAGGTCTGGACCCCGACGAAGTCGTCACCGCCGGTTGCCTCCAGGAACACGTCCTCGTTCGGGCGCCGCAGCCGCTCGAGCCACTCCTCGCCACCCGGCTGCAGCTGGAAGTCGGTCATCGAGAGCGTGAGCCCGATCGGGAAGTCCCCTGGGCCGGAGCGGATCGCCTCGACCGCCTTGCGGTGGGCGGAGACCAGGGCGGCGTTGACCACGTCCCTGCGTGTGCGGTCACGCACCCGGGGCGGGAAGAGCCCGTGGCGCCATCCCATCGTGGCGACCACGTTGGGCTCGTTGAGCGTGCAGGCCATCCCGATGAGATCTCCCATGTGGGCGGTGGTCCGCTCGCAGAGCCGGGCGAACCGGTCGGCGGCGTGGAGGGCCTCCCAGGTGCCCGCGGCAGCAAGCCAACGGGGGTGGGTGAAGTGGTGGAACGTCACGACCGGAAGGACCCCGCGCTCACGGCAGGTGGCGGCCATCCGGCGGTAGTGGTCGAGGGCGACCGTGGAGAACTCGCCCTCCTCCGGTTCGATACGGCTCCACTCGATGGAGAACCGGTAGGCCGCGAGGCCGAGGTCTGCGACCAGGGCGATGTCCTCGGGGTAGCGGTTGAACGAGTCGCAGGCGTCGCCGCTCACGTCCGCGCAGCCCGAGGTGGGGTCGTGCTCCATGGCCCACCAGTCGTTGTTGACGTTGCCACCCTCGATCTGGTGAGCCGCGGTGGCAGTCCCCCAGACGAAGCGGTCGGGAAAGGTGATTTCGGACACGGGCCAAACGTAGCGGGGGCTCCGCGCCCGAGCTGGCAGGATGGGGAGGTGAGCGACGCACTCGAGTTCCTCGTCGACCTCCTCGATCTCGAGCCGATCGAGGTCAACATCTTCCGGGGGGTGAGCCCGCACGAGGACCGCCAGCGGGTCTTCGGGGGTCAGGTGGCCGCCCAGTCCCTGATGGCCGCCGGGCGAACCGTCGAACGCGGGCGCCCACACTCGCTGCACGCCTACTTCCTCCGTCCGGGCGACCCGGAGGTTCCCATCCTCTACGAGGTCGACCGCATCCGCGACGGCCGGTCCTTCACCACCCGCAGGGTGGTCGCCATCCAGCACGGGCGCGCGATCTTCAACATGTCGGCCTCGTTCCATGTGGACGAGGTGGGCCTCTCCCACCAGTTCCCGATGCCGGAGGTCCCCGACCCCGAGACGCTGGAGACGCTCGCAGCCCGTCTCGAGCCCTACCGGGACAGCCTGGGTGACTGGTTTGCGCGGCCCCACCCGATCGACCAGCGCCACATCGGACCGCTGCCCTTCCTGCACGGCGCCGGCAAGGAGCCCACCCAACGGCTGTGGATACGGGCGGACGGGACCCTCCCGGACGACCCCCTCCTGCACACCTGCATCGCCGTGTACGCCTCGGACATGTCGCTGTTCGACACCATGCTCGCTCCACACGAGGTCAGCTGGGACGACGTCACCTTCATGGGAGCCAGCCTCGACCACTGCATGTGGTTCCTCCGACCCTTCCGGGCCGACGAATGGCTGCTCTACGACATGGACAGCCCGTCGGCCTTCGGCGCGCGGGGCCTGGCCCGGGGTCTCATGTTCGCCCGCACCGGCGAACTAGTCGTGTCCATGGTCCAGGAAGGACTGATGCGGGTGACCGGTGGGTCGGGGGGCGGCTGAGCCGGCAACCGCCGGCGGTGCGACCGATCAGCGCTCGCCGATGGGCCGGTAGGTGCGCTCGGCGTCACCGATGTAGAGCTGGCGCGGCCGCGTGATCTTCGAGTCCTGGTCGAGCATCTCCTGCCAGTGGGCCAACCAGCCTGCCGTGCGTGGGATGGCGAAGAGCACGGGGAACATCTCGAGCGGAAAGCCCATCGCCTGGTAGATGAGACCCGAGTAGAAGTCCACGTTCGGATAGAGTTTGCGCGAGGTGAAGTACTCGTCGGAGAGGGCGATCTCCTCGAGCTTGAGCGCGATGTCGAGGAGCGGGTTCTTGCCGGTGATCCCGAACACCTCGTCTGCGGTCCGCTTGATGATCGTGGCCCGCGGGTCATAGCTCTTGTAGACCCGGTGACCGAAGCCTTGGAGGCGGCCACCCGATCCCTCCTTGACCGAGGCGATGAACGGCTCCACGTTCTCGATCGAGCCGATCTCGGTCAGCATCCGGATGACCGCCTCGTTCGCTCCTCCGTGCCGCGGGCCGTAGAGGGCGGCCGCGGCCGCGGCGGTGGCCGAGTAGGGATCGGCGTGCGACGAGCCCACCACCCGCATCGCCGTGGTCGAGCAGTTCTGCTCGTGGTCGGCGTGGAGGATGAAGAGCACGTCCAGGGCACGGGCCAGCGTCGGATCGGCTTCGAAGCGGGGTTCGGCGATCTTCCACATCATGGAGAGGAAGTTCGACGTGAACGGCAGCGAGTTGTCGGGGTAGACGAAGGGCATCCCCACGCTGAACCGGTGGGCGGCGGCCGCCAGGGTGGGCATCTTGGCGATGAGCCGGATGATCTGCTTGTTGCGGGACTCGATGTCGAAGATGTCCTTGGCGTCGAGGTAGAAAGTCGAGAGCGCCGCAACCGCCGAGACCAGCATCCCCATCGGGTGAGCGTCGTAGTGGAATCCTTCGAGGAAGCGCTTCCGCACGTTCTCGTGGATGAAGGTGTGCAGCGTGATCTCGCGCTTCCAGACCTCGTACTGCTCGGCGTCGGGCAGGTCGCCGTTGAGCAGGAGGTAGGCCACCTCGAGATAGGTCGAGCTCTCGGCGAGCTGCTCGATCGGGTAGCCGCGGTAGCGGAGGATGCCGGCGTCACCGTCGAGGTAGGTGATGGCGCTCTCGCAGGCGGCCGTCGACACCAGCCCGGGATCGTAGAACCAGATCCCGGGGAGCAGCTTCGACCACTGCGCCGCCGACACGCCACCGTTCTCCAACGGTATCTCGAGGGACTCACCGGTGCGATTGTCGGTGATCGTGATGCTCTCGGCCACTGGGTTCAAGCCCTTCCGTCCCGCCGTCCACTGGTGATGACCCAATCCTAGAGCCTCCTCTGGTCTCCCTGACCAACCGACCGTTCCCGCGGGGATGTCAGCCGGCCACTTGGAGGAGGAACCGTTGGGTGGTCCCCGTCGGGTCGACCTGGCCGGCGGGAAGACTCACGGAAACGGTCAGGGTATAGCGGTGTCCGGGCGCGACCGGCAACGCCGAGAGGTCGGGCGCGCTCGAGGATCCGGAAGCCAAGGAGACCCTGGCGCGCGAGGTACCCCCGGCGGCACGGGGAGGCAGTGCGGGGGCCCCGGGGGGATCGGCAGGGGCGATGTCCACGGTGACGGACACACCCGTCTCCGGCACCGTCCCGCAGTTGGTCACGGTCACCGAGACGGCGACGCTGTTGGTCGGGGGAAGGGTGGTGGGCGAGGCCGCGGGCACGGTCGACTGGGGTGCCACGCAGGTGGTCCCGACCACGCCGACCCCGCCGCCGGGCACGGCGGGGGGAGCGAGGCCGACCGCCGTGATCACCAGATGGTGGAAGGGGACGAGAGCCGCCGAAGTGGAGAGTGCGGCCGCGGCCGCTCCGAGCCGGGTGGCCCCGAGGGGAGCGGCGGCCACCGGGTCGTGCACCCACACCGACGGCGGGAGTCGCACCGGCGGGCGCAGTGCCCGGGCCGTGGCGGCCAGTTGCCGGTAGTCGTCATCGGCCTGTTCGAGCAGGGCACCGACAGCGGTCAGGGCCGCCGTGGCCTGGCCGACCGAGATGAGGATCGCCGGCGAGGCCGGGACGCTCGTGGATGGTCCGGCGGCCACAGGGAGCGGGGTCATGCCGAGCAGCTGGTCGATGGTCGACCGCAACCGCGCGGTCGCCGCGGCCCGGTCGGCCATCACCGCGGAGAACCGCGTGGCCAGGTCGGCGGAGGGCGGAGGCGTGGCGATCTCGGCGGCCTGGGCGGCCTGCTCGGAGGTCTCCTGGACGGCGGAGTCGAGGCCCTGCTGGAGGATCCCGCGGGCGGTTTGGGGGAACTTGGCGTTGGTCATCCCGGACGCCTCGTTCATGAGGGCGGCGAGTCGGCTCCCGGTCTGGGTGGAGTCCGTCGCCGTCCGGGCGGCCAGCGCTCCGTATCCGGTGGCGGTCGCAGAACGGTAGCCCTGCGACTGGGTGTGGATGGCGACCAGTGACCCGACGACGAGGACCGCCGTGAGCGCCACAGCGATGCCGACCAGGGCCGCCGGCCCGGCACCCCATCCGCGGGCGCGGCGGCGTCGGCGACTTGCTCTCGGCACCCGGAGGACCATAGTGCCGGGGACCCTCAGCGACCCCGGCGCGTCCCCCTGCCCCGGCGGTGGGACAAAGAGGTCGTCAGGTCACGTCGTCCACGGCGTACCCGTCGACCGACGGCTCGGTGGACTGTGTCCCCCCGGAGGTGGCCAGATGGCTCGAGGTGCTCCGCCACTCGACGGTCGGCAGGATCGCGGTCAGGTCGACGTTGTCCTTGTACTTGTCCGCCACCGCCAGGATCGACCGGATGACCGACGCGGTCAGGAGGTGGGGAACGAGCCCGAGATCCAGCAGCTTGGTGTGGGCCGCCCGGTAGTAGTGGTCCTCACGCTCCACCCTGGGATCCGGCGAATGCTCGACGGTCACGGCACCCGAGTACTGGGCGGCGACCATCTCGGCCATCTGCGCGACCGAGAACGACTCGGTGAACTGGTTGAACACCCGGAACTCCCCGCGCTCTGCCGGGTGGTCGATCGCCAACGCCACACAGGCCAGGGTGTCGAGGAGGTTGAGCACGCCCCGGGTCTGCCCGCCGCTGCCGTAGACGGTGAGCGGGTGACCGGTCACGGCCTGGACGCAGAATCGGTTGAGGACCGTGCCGAAGACACCGTCGTAGTCGAACCGGGTGGCCAGTTCGGGATGGAGCGACGTCTCGTCGGTCTCGTGGCCGTAGACGATCCCCTGGTTGAGATCGGTCGCCCGGATCCCCCAGATACGACAGGCGAACATGATGTTGTGGCTGTCGTGCACCTTGGAGAGGTGGTAGAAGGAGCCGGGCTGCTTCGGGTAGGGAAGGACGTCGGTGCGGCCCCGGTGGGTGACCTCGAGGAAGCCCTCTTCGATGTCGATGTTGGGTGTGCCGTACTCCCCCATGGTGCCCAACTTGACCAGGTGGATGTCCCGGTCCTGTTCGGCGATGGCGTAGAGCAGGTTGAGCGTGCCCACCACGTTGTTGACCTGGGTGTAGACGGCATGCTTGCGGTCGATCATCGAATACGGCGCCGAGCGCTGCTCGGCGAAGTGGACCACCGCGGCGGGCTCGAAGGAGGCCAGGGTCTCGTTGACGAAGGCCGCGTCGGTGAGGTCGCCCACGTAGACGTCCATGGCGTTGTCGGAGACTTCGTGCCAACGGCGGACCCGCTGCTGCAGGCTCACGGTCGGCACGAGGGAGTTCACGCCCATCTCGAGGTCGTAGCCCCGACGGGCGAAATTGTCGACGATGCCCACCCGGTGGCCGCGGCGGGAGAGGTGCAGTGCCGTCGGCCAGCCCAGATAACCGTCTCCTCCGAGTACAAGGATCTTCACGCGGTGCCTTCCTCCCTCGTCGCGCGGGTGCGGCAACGAATGTGTGACGCCCTCATGGGCGCGACCCCCCGATTCCTACTGCTCTCCCCTTGGGACAAACCCGGTTCTCCCTTCGGATGAGCTGAGAGAATTGAGACGGGATCCTAGAACTGAAACGTGATCGTAATGTACCGATGGACACTTTGGCGAGCGAATGACCTGGTCAATGGGTTACAGCGCGGTGCCGTAGCGCCGGGAGGGTCGCCGGCGACTCGGGTTCGTCGCCGATCCCGGCCTCGCCGAGGACCGATCCGATGCCGATGCCGGGGAGGTCGAGGGTGGCCGGAGCGAGCTCGGGGGCCTGGAGGGCCCGGGTGGCGGATTCGACCTGGCTCGGCGGGGTCAGCTCCCCTGCTCCGGGCACGCCCATCTCCGCGAACCGGCGGGCAGTGACCAGCACCCGGGTCTCGAGCGAGCCCACTGCGCGGTTGTAGGCGGTCACCGCGCTGGTGAGTCCCTTGCCCACCCCGGCAACGTGCTCACCGAGCACGGAGATCCGCTCGTAGAGCTCGGTGCCGAGCACCTGGACCCGGCGGGCGTTCTCCGCGAGGGCGTCCTGCTGCCATCCGTACGCCACGGCGCGCAGCAGGGCGATGAGCGAGGTCGGCGTCGCCAGGAGGACGTGATTGGCGACGGCGTACTCCATGAGGCCCGGTTCGTGCTCGAGGGCTGCGGTGAGAAGCGGGTCGCCGGGGATGAACGCCACCACGAACTCCGGGGAGGGATCGACCCGCTTCCAGTACTCCTTCTTTGACAGGGCGTCGACATGGGCTTTCATCTGACGGCCGTGGCTGGCCAGATGGAGCCGCCGCTCCGACTCGTCGTCGGCCTCGTTGGCATCGAGGAATGCCTGCATCGGCACCTTGGCATCGACGACCACGTTCTTGCCGCCGGGCAGGTGGACCACCATGTCTGGGCGCATGCGACCGGTGTCCCCGTCCGAGCTCACCTGCTCGGAGAAGTCGCACTGCTCGAGCATGCCGGCCATTTCGACGACGCGCCTCAGCTGGAGCTCGCCCCACCGGCCGCGTGTCTGGGGGGAGCGCAGCGCGGTGACCAGGTTCCGGGTCTCCTTCTGGAGCTGGTCGTGGGAGGTGGACAGGTGCTTCATCTGTTCGGTGAGGGTCGTGTAGGCCCGCTGCCGCTCCACCTCGAGGCGGTGCATCCCCTCCTCGTACTTGCCCAGCTGTTCGCCGATGGGCTTGAGCAGCTGTTCGATGGCCTCCTGGCGCTTGGCCAACTCGCCATCGGCCGCCTGGCGGGTCTCGCCCAGCTTGGCCTCGGCCAGCTGGAGGAACTGCTCGTTGTTCTGGCGGAGGGCCATGGTCGAGAGGCGGGCGAACTCGCCGGTCAGCTGCTGACGGACCTCCTCGAGGGTGCCGGCCCGCTCCTCACTCGTCGAGCGGGCGTGGGCGAGCTCCGCTCCGAGGCGGGCGGCCTCGGCCCGCACGTCGATCAGCTCGCGCTGCTCATCGGCCAATGCGGCGCGCACGGCCCCCAGCTCGGCGTCACGGGCCGAGACCCGCGCCTCGGCGTCGGCATGGCGTGCCTCGGCGGTGCGGGCCGCGGTCACCTGCCCTGCCCTGACCAGCAGCCCGACGGCGAGGCCCAGGGCGGCACCGGCGACCAGGCCGAGAACGAGTCCGGTGATCATGTCGATTTCCTCTCCCCTGCCACGGCGGGGTGTCACCACCCCGACGGGACGCCAACAGGCCCACGCGGCCCGCGCGCGCCAGCGTACCGACGGGGTGTGCCACCTTCGCGGAGGGGCGCCACCGAGGGGGTCGACCTGCCCGTGTGCCACCATGGCCCGATGCACCGCGTCGTCGTGGTGGGGGCCGGGTTCGCGGGCCTGTCCGCGGCCCGTCACCTCATCGGCGGGCCGGTCGAGGTCACCATCGTCGACCAGCGCAACTTCCACACCTTCCAGCCCCTGCTCTACGAGGTCGCGACCGCCGGGCTCGAATCGGGGGACGTCGCCTACCCGATCCGTGTGATCTTCGGGAAGGCCGACAACGTGACCTTCCGCCTCGCCGCGGTGACGGGCGTCGACTGGGACCGCCGCGAGGTGCTCCTCCGGGGAGGCCGGCGCCTGCCCTTCGACTCGCTGATCGTGGCCAGTGGCGCGACCACCCGCTTCTTCGGCATCCCCGGTGCCTCCGAGCACAGCTTCCCGCTCTACACGCTGACCGACGCCCGGAAACTGCGAGACCACATCCTGCGCGTGCTCGAGGACGTCGACGCGGACACCGGGGTGACCGCCGAGGGAGCGCTCACGTTCGTGGTGGTCGGGGGCGGCCCGACGGGGGTCGAAGTGGCCGGCGCCCTCGCCGAGCTGCTCGACGTCTCGGTACGCCACGACGGCTTCCGCTTCGAACGGTCGGCCGTACGGATCGTCCTGGTCGACGCGCTCGATCGGTTGCTGACCCCGTTCCGGGCGTCCGCCGCCGAGTACGCGGCCGCCACCCTGGCGACGAGGGGGGTCGAGCTCATGCTCGGCCACAAGGTCCGGGCGGTCACCGCCGAGGGTGTCGAGTTCGAGGGCGGGGCGGCGATCCCGAGCCGCACGGTGGTCTGGGCCGGCGGTGTCACGGTGGAACACACGATCGCCGCGGCGATCGGTGCCCCCACCGGTGCCACCGGCCGGGTGGTGGTGCGTCCCGATCTCTCCATCGATGGCTGCGACGGGGCATACGCGGTCGGGGATGCGGCGGCCGTGCTATGGGGACCGGGGCCGGACAGCGAACGGATCTGTCCCCAGGTCGCCCAGGTGGCCATCCAGTCCGGCTCCCATGCCGCTGCCCAGATCCTGCGGCGGCTCGAGGGCGGGACGACCGAGCCGTTCCGCTATCGGGACAAGGGGATCATGGCGACCATCGGGCGCCGGGCCGCGGTGACCCAGTTCCCCGGGGGTCGGGTGATCCGGGGGACCCTGGGCTGGCTCGCCTGGCTCGGCCTCCATCTCGTCTACCTGGTCGGGTTCCGCAACAAGATCGTGGTCTTCGTCAACTGGTCGTGGCGGTACCTGTCGTGGGGGTCGGGTCCCCGGATCATCGTGAGTGACGATGTCGAGGCGGGTCCCGATGGCTGAGGTCACCGCCCTGGGAGGGGCGGGGCGGAAGCGGTACGGTGGCCCGGTGGACACGACGCTCGAGGAGATCGACCGCAAAGTGCTGCAACTGTTCGCGCTGGTGGGCGAGTCGGTGTCAGGTGCGACCCACGCGCTGCTGTCCGGGGACCGCGAGGCGGCCAAGGCGCTGGCCGACCGCGACGCCGTGGTCGACCGGCTCTACCACGACATCGAGGAGCTCACCCTCCAGCAGCTCACCGTCGCCGGGATCACCTCGCAGAGCGACCTCCGCTTCCTGGTCACCGTCATCCGGATGCTCCCCGATCTCGAGCGAAACGGCGACCTCGCCGAGCACGTCGCCCGGCGTGCGGCCAGGGGTCTCGGGACCGAGCTCTCGCCACGGAGCCGGGGTCTGGTCGAGCGCATGGGGGAGGTTGCGGTCCGCATGTGGCGGACCACCACCGACGCCTACGCCGAGCGAGCGGCCGCGGCGGCGTCTGCGGTCGACATCCTCGACGACGAGATGGACGATCTCCATGTGAGCCTCACGGTGGAGGTCGTGGCGGGGACGATGCCGCTCCCGGTGGCCGTCGAGCTCGCCCTGCTTGCCCGCTTCTACGAGCGGTTCGGCGACCACGCGGTGAACCTGGCCAGGCGGGTGGCCATCCTGGCCGCCACCGCCGGGCCCGTCCCCCTCACCGGCATCCACGCCGTGCGCACCGAGTGACCCGCTGACCCGATTTACCCTGTGACCCGGCCGGCCGGCTCCGGCCGGGCTCAGGCCACGGCGCCGAGCCGCACCAGCGACTCGACGATCTGCACGGCGTTGAGGGCGGCGCCCTTGCGCAGGTTGTCCCCGCTCACGAAGAGGGCGAGGCCGTGGGCCGCTCCCTCGGCCACCCGGATCCGTCCCACCAACGAGGGGTCGGTGCCCGCCGCCCGCAGGGGGGTCGGCAGGTCGGAGAGCACGACCCCCGGTGCCCGGGACAACAGCTCGGTGGCCCGCGACGGGCTCAGCGGACGGGAGAATTCGGCCACGATGGCATGGGAGTGCCCGGTGAACACCGGCACCCGGACACAGGTGCACGCCACCTGGAGGTCGGGGATCCCGAGGATCTTACGGCTCTCGTCGCGGAACTTCTGCTCCTCGTTGGTCTCGCCCGAGCCGTCCTCGACCAGGTGGCCTGCCAGCGGCAGCACGTTGTGGGCGATGGTGTCCGCGAACACCGCCGCCGGGGGGCCGTCGACGGCCCGGCCGTCGAAGGTGAGGCCGGCCGCCCTGTCCACCGTCTTGAGCAGTTGCCCCTCGAGCTCCGCCACCCCGGCCCGTCCGGCACCCGACACCGCCTGGTAGGTCGAGACGACGAGCCGGGTCAGGCCGGCCTCGTCGTGGAGCGGCTTGAGCACCGGCATCGCCACCATGGTCGTGCAGTTGGGGTTGGCCACGATGCCCTTCGGGATCGAGGCGAGGGCGGACTCGTTGACCTCGGGGACGACCAGGGGCACCGCGGGGTCCATCCTCCAGGCGGAGGAGTTGTCGACAACGATCGCCCCGCCCGCGACGAAGCGTGGGGCCAGCTCGCGCGAGGCGGGGCCACCGCTCGAGAAGAGGGCGATGTCGAGGCCCGACACGTCGGCCCGTGCCGCGTCCTCGACGGCGATCTCCGTGCCGCGGAAGCCGAGGGTCCGTCCTGCCGACCGGGACGAGGCGAACAGGCGGAGGCCGTCGATGGGGAGGGCGCGCTCGTCGAGGACGTCGAGCATCACGGTCCCCACCTGTCCGGTCGCGCCCACGACTCCGATTCGCACGGGCCCAGTCTACGAGCGGCTGTCGGCGGCGTCCGCCACGACCCGGCCGGGCCGCAGGATCAGTCCAGCTCGAAGGCCGCGTGCAGCGCCCGCACCGCCGTCTCCGCCTCCCCGGCCCGGATGAGGCAGGAGATCCGGATGGAGGAGGTCGAGATCATCTCGATGTTGATGCCGGCGGCGGCCAGCGTCTCGAAGGTCAGTGCGGTCACCCCGGGATGGGTCTTCATGCCCGCGCCGACCAGCGACACCCGGGCCACATCGTCGTCGGAGGTCACTCCGGTGGCTCCCAGTTCGGGCACCAGGGCCTCGCACACCTCCGTGCTCACCGCCAGATCGAAGCCGGGGATGGTGAAGGAGATGTCGGTCGTCCCGTGCAGCGAGGTGTTCTGGACGATCATGTCCACGTTCACGTTCCGGTCGGCCAGCCCGCGGAAGAGCCGGGCGGCGAGTCCGGGGCGGTCGGGCACCCCGGTGACGGTGACCTTGGCCTCGGTCACGTCGTGGGTCACCGCGGTGACGACAGCCTGCTCCATGGCGGGATCCTCCTTGCCGACCCACGTGCCCGGCTCCCAGGTGAAGCTCGAGCGGACGTGGAGCGGGACGTTGTGGTTGCGGGCGAATTCGACCGAGCGGAGCGCGAGCACCCGGCCGCCGGTTGCGGCGATCTCGAGCATCTCCTCATAGCTCACCCGGGCGAGGCGGCGCGCCTCGGGAACGATCCTCGGATCGCTGCTGAAGACTCCCGGGACGTCGGTGTAGATCTCGCAGACGTCGGCGCCCAAGGCTGCGGCCAGGGCCACCGCCGTCGTGTCCGAGCCGCCGCGCCCGAGCGTGGTCACGTCGCGGTCGGTCGAGACACCCTGGAACCCGGCGACCACCGGGACGCCGCCGGCGGCCAGGGTCTCGCGGAGACGGTCCCCCCGGATCTCGAGAATCTTGGCCCGGGTGTGGGCGGTGTCGGTGATGATCCCGGCCTGGCTGCCGGTGAAGGACGTCGCCTCGACCCCGAGCTCGGCCAGCGCCATGCACAGGAGGGCCATGGAGATCCGCTCGCCGGAGCTGAGGAGCATGTCGATCTCCCGGATCGGCCGCACAGAGCTCACGTCGCCGGCCAGCCGGACCAGCTGGTCGGTGGTCTTGCCCATCGCGCTGACCACGACCACCACCTCGTCCCCCCGCCGGCGGGTGCGGGCCACGTGGTCGGCCACCGCGCGGACGCGCTCGGCGTCGCCGACCGACGTGCCACCGAACTTCTGGACCACCAGAGACATGGGCGCCAAGGCTACAACGCGGCATCTGGAGGCCCGGCCGTGGCAACGCGGGGCGACAGCGGCGGCCCGGCGGGGACCGGCTACCCTGAACGCCCGTGCCCACCGACAAGCGTCAACGTCAGAAGGCCGGCCGTCAGGCGCGGCGCGAGGCCGAGCAGAAGGCGGTCAAGCGACGCCAGAACCTCCGGCGGTTGGTCACCCTGGTGATCGTGGCCGCCGTGGTGGTCGGGGTCTCCTTCCTCATCTTCAAGCCCGGCTCGAAGTCGGCCAGCACCACGACCACCACCACGACGTCGGCCGCCACCACCACCGCCGCCGACTGCCCGACGAATTTCAAGGGCAAACTCAACAAGCCGTCGTACTCCTCGTACCCGCCGATGACCATCGATCCCACCAAGACGTACACGGCGACGATCACCACCGACGTCGGACCGATCACCGTGGCCCTCGACCCGAAGACCGCGCCGAAGACGGTCAACAACTTCGTCTTCCTCGCCGACCACCACTTCTACGACTGCGTCACCTTCCACCGGGTGATCCCCCAGTTCGTCGACCAGACCGGCGACCCGACCGGCACCGGCACCGGAGGCCCCGGCTACAAATTCGCGGACGAGCTGCCGGCGAAGGCATCGCCGCAGTACCCGCTCGGATCCTTGGCCATGGCCAACTCGGGGCCGAACACCAACGGCAGCCAGTTCTTCATCGTCGCCGGGCCCCAGGGCGAGAGCCTGTCCCCGAGCTACAGCCTGTTCGGCCAGGTGACCGCCGGGATGCCGGTCGTCGACAAGATCAACGCCGACGGGGCGTCGTCGGGGACACCGACGACCCTCCATCGCATGGTGTCGGTGACCGTCAACGAGTCCTGATCGAAGCAAAGACCGGCCCGCAGCATCCCTGACCACAGCGACCCGATACGAGGAGTACGACGATGGCACAGCAGATTCCGGCCACAGACGGATCGAGCCCGAAGACCCAGCGCTTCGACGGTCCCCCGCCGATGGTCATCGACCCGGCGAAGCGCTACACGGCGGAGCTGACCACCTCGAAGGGAACCCTGACGGTTGCGCTCGACCCGGTCGCAGCCCCGAAGACGGTAAACAACTTCGTCTTCCTCGCCCGGTGGCACTACTACGACGGCATCGTCTTCCACCGGATCATCCCGGGATTCATGTGCCAGGGGGGCGACCCCGAGGGCACCGGCCGCGGCGGGCCCGGCTACCGATTCGACGACGAGCTACCCGCTCCCGGCCGCTACGAGATCGGTTCGCTGGCCATGGCCAACGCCGGTCCGAACACCAACGGCAGCCAGTTCTTCATCGTGAGCGGGCGGGATGGGGTCTCGCTGCCCCCGAGCTACTCGCTCTTCGGCAAGGTGGTCAAGGGCCTCGACGTCCTCACCGCGATCGAGGCGGTCGGGAGCCGGTCGGGGTCGCCATCGGAGGACGTCGTGATCGAGTCGGTGACGATCACCGAGGCCGAGTAGCAGGGCGGCAGAGACACAACGGTGTCTCGTCGTTCGCCCGTACGGACCTCGGAGCGAGCCCGCAGCGAGACGGGGTCGGACCGGTGTGCCGCATTTCTAGATTCGGTATATGGGGTACACGCCTATATGCCATATACCGAATCCGCCACTCAAGAAGACTTCGGCACTGCTGTGGCTGGTAGCGCGTCGCTTCGGCTGGGGCTCTCCGAGGTGCGACCTCGCCGCCATGCCCGAACGCCTCGAGGCCCATCGGCCCCGAACCGAGCCTCCCTCGCCGCCAGAGACAGGGTCGGCCCGCGCCGCGTGCGGATCAGACCGGGAGGGCCCCGAGACCGGCCTCGGCCACCGACCCGTCGAGGAAGACGGCCACCGGGACCGCGCCGGCCGAGCGCCAGCTGCCCCCGGGATCACGGATGAGGGCGGTGCGCTCGGGGATCCCGACCAGCGGGGTGCCGACCGGGGCCAGCTGCACCGAGCGGTGGAGCTTTTCGCCGTGGCCGTCCTCGTGGGTGTCGCCGAAGTGGGGCACGACGGCCACCCCCGAGACCAGGCCCAGACCGATGGTGAGCCCCCCACCCCGCGCGTCGACCATCGGGTCGGTGAGCACCATCGCCGCACCGGACGAGCCCGCCACGACCGCCCCATCGCGCCAGGCGGCGACCAGCGCGTCCCACACCCTCGAGTGCTTGAGCACGCTCCGGACGTGCATCGGTGAGCTGCCCGCGAGATAGACGAACCGGGCACGGCGCACCAGAGCCGCCGCCCCCTCGTCCTCCGCGTCCGCACGGGCGAGGACCATCAGACCCTCGACCTTGCCGCCCAACCCCTCGAACCAGGCCCCGGCCTCCACCACCAGGCGTTCCGGGCGCTCGTAGGCACCTGCGGTCGGGAGGACCAGCACCTCGTCGGAGCCCGAGGCCTCCAGGAGCTCGGCGTCGAAGGTGCAGCCCTCCCGCCACTGTCCGCCGCCGACCAAGGCCAGGATCCCGGGGGTCGTGTCCACCGACGCAACTGTAGAGCGCGCCGCGGCCCGTGCCGCCCGAGCCCGGCCCCCTGACTCCCCGGTAACATCCCCACCTATGTCAATCGCACGCGTGGGTATCGTCGGTTCGGGGATCATGGGGTCGGGCATCGCCGAAGCGGCGGCCGTCAACGGCTTCGAGGTGATCCTCCGCTCCAGGAGCCAGTCGACAGCGGATGCCACCCTGGCCGCGCTCGAGAAGTCGCTCAACCGGCAGATCGAAAAGGGCAAGCGGACCGAGGAGGAGCGGGACCAGGCTCTCGCCCGGGTCACCGGCACCTCGGACCTGGCCGCCCTCAAGGACGTCGATCTGGTCATCGAGTCGGTCGTCGAGGACCTGGCCATCAAGAAGGAGCTCTTCAACGAGCTCGACCGGATCACCGACGACCACGCCATCCTGGCCACCAACACCTCGACCCTCCCGGTCATCGAGCTGGCCATGCAGACCGGGCGGCCCGAGAAGGTCTGCGGAATCCACTTCTTCAATCCGGCGCCGGTCATGTCCCTGGTCGAGGTCGTCCGGCCGCTGACCGCCTCCGACCAGACCATTGCCGCCGCCCGCGCCTTCGCCGAGGCCTGCGGCAAGACCCCGGTGGAGGTCAAGGACCAGGCAGGGTTCATCGTCAATGCCCTGCTGTTCCCCTACCTCAACAATGCGGTGCGCCTCTACGAGCAGGGGGTCGCCTCGATCGAGGACATCGATGCCGCCATGATGGGCGGCTGCGGGTTCCCGATGGGCCCGTTCGCCCTGCTGGACCTGGTCGGATTGGACACCTCCCTCGCCATCCTGGACGCCCTCTACGACGAGTTCCGCGACCCGAACTTCGCGGCGGTGCCGTTGCTCCGCCGGATGGTCACCGCCGAGCAGCTCGGCCGCAAGTCGGGCCAGGGCTTCCTCGACTACCGGGCCTAGTGCCGGCGGCGGCTCACCCCCGGCGAGGGTGTGGCCCCCGGCCCGGGCGCGCCACAATGGAGGGGTGAGCGAGGTGGGGACGACAGGCCCGGACGGTGGGGCCCGGGTGCGGGACGAGCCGTGGGTGATGCGCACCTACTCGGGGCACTCCACCGCAGCCGCGTCCAACCAGCTCTACCGGACCAACCTGGCCAGGGGTCAGACCGGCCTCTCGATCGCATTCGATCTGCCCACCCAGATCGGCTACGACCCGGACGACCCGGCCGCGGCCGGCGAGGTCGGCAAGGTCGGGGTGCCCGTCGCCCACCTCGGCCACATGGCGCAGCTGATGGACGGCATCCCGGTCGAGTCGATGAACACGTCGATGACCATCAACGCCACCGCCGCGTGGCTGCTCGGCCTCTACATCGCCAACGCCGAGGATCACGGTGTCGACCCCCACGTCCTGTCCGGGACCACCCAGAACGACATCGTGAAGGAGTACCTCTCGCGGGGGACGTTCATCTTCCCCCCCATCCCGAGCCGCCGGCTCACCGTGGACACCATCGCCTACACGGTCCGCAACGTCCCCAGATGGAACCCGATCAACGTCTGCAGCTACCACCTCCAGGAGGCGGGTGCCACCCCCCACCAGGAGGTGGCCTACGCGCTCGCCACCGCCATCGGGATCCTGGACGCGGTGCGCGACTCGGGGCAGATCCCGGCCGACGCCTTCCCCGCGGTGGTCGGGCGGATCTCCTTCTTCGTCAACGCGGGGGTCCGCTTCGTCGAGGAGACCTGCAAGATGCGCGCCTTCACCGTGCTCTGGGACCGGGTGTGCCTGCAGCGCTACGGCGTGACCGACCCCAAGCTCCGGCGCATGCGCTACGGGGTGCAGGTCAACTCGCTCGGGCTCACCGAGGCCCAACCGGAGAACAACGTGCCCCGCATCACGCTCGAGGCTCTCGGGGTCACCCTGTCCCGGAACGCCCGGGCCCGCGCCCTGCAGCTCCCCGCCTGGAACGAGGCGCTCGGGCTCCCCCGGCCCTGGGACCAGCAGTGGTCGCTGCGGATCCAGCAGATCCTGGCCAACGAGACCGACCTGCTCGAGTACGACGACATCCTCGACGGCTCGGTGGTCATCGAGAAGAAGACGGCCGAGGTGGCGGATGCCTCCTGGGCCGAGCTCGAGGACGTCCTCTCCCTTGGCGGCGCCTTCGAGGCCATCGACGAGCTCAAGGCCCGACTCGTCGCCAGCCAGGCGGAGCGGGTGCGGCGGATCGAGACGGGCGAGCTGCGGGTGGTGGGGGTCAACTGCTTCACCGAGACCGCCGACTCCCCGCTCGCACCCGCAAGCGGGGAGGGGTCGATCCTCCGGGTCGACCCGGCGGTCGAATCCGAGCTGCGCGCCGACGTGGCGGCCTGGCGGGAGAGGCGGAACGGTGCCGCGGTCGAACGGGCCCTCGACGCGCTGCGTACGGCCGCGGTGGGCACCGACAACATCATGCCCGCCACCATCGCCCTGGCCCACGCCGGCGGCACCACCGGCGAGTGGGCGGAGACGCTGCGCGAGGTCTTCGGTGAGTACCGGGCCCCGACCGGCATCGGCGGGGGCGTCGGCCACCGCGGGGCGGCCTTCCAGGGCGTGCTCTCCCGGTCCCGCGCGCTCGGCGAACGGGACGGCAGCCCGCCCCGCCTGCTGGTGGCCAAGCCGGGGCTCGACGGGCACTCGAACGGGGCCGAGCAGATCGCGGTCGCCGCCCGGGACGCCGGGTTCGAGGTCGTCTACCAGGGGATCCGGCTCTCGCCCGCCGAGATCGCCGCAGCCGCCCGGGACGAGGACGTCGACCTGGTCGGCATCTCGATCCTCTCGGGCAGCCACCTCGAGCTGGTCCCCGAGATCGTCGAGCGCCTGCGGGCGGAGGGGGTCGACACGCCGGTGGTCGTCGGCGGGATCATCCCGCCCGAGGATGCCGAGGTGCTCCTCGGCAAGGGGGTGGCCCGGATCTACACGCCGAAGGACTTCGAGATCGGCCGGATCATGGAGGACATGGTCACGCTGGTCGAGCAGTACCGCGCGGGGCTCAGCCCCCGGACCACGGCCGGTCCCGGCGGGTCGGGACGGGACGCGACCACCAGCGGCCGCTGAACCGCCAGGCAGGGGTCCGGGTCGTCGGCGGTGCCGACACGGCCGCCGGGCGCGGCCAGGCCTGATCGACGGCTGCAGCCAGCACGGCCAGCACCTCGGGGTCGATCGGCCGGGGACCGGTCACAGCGGCATGTTCCCGTGCTTGCGCTTGGGCAGGTCCTCGCGCTTGGAGACCAGCAGGGCGAGACTGCGCACGAGGATCCGCCTGGTCTCCGCCGGGTCGATCACGTCATCGACGTAGCCGCGCTCGGCCGCCGCATAGGGATTGGCATACCGCTCGGTGTACTCCTCGACCAACTCCTTGCGGCGGCCCACCGGATCCTCGGCCTCGGCCAGGTCCCTCCTGTAGACGATCTCGACCGCACCTTCGGGACCCATCACTGCCAGCTCGGCGGAGGGCCAGGCGAAGGCCAGGTCGGCACCGATCGACTTCGAGTTCATGACCACGTACGCGCCGCCGTAGGCCTTGCGGGTGATGATCTGGATCCGCGGGACGGTCGACTCGCAGTAGGCGTAGAGCAGCTTCGCCCCGTGGCGGATGATCCCGCCGTACTCCTGGTCGGTGCCGGGCATGAAACCGGGGACGTCGACGAAGGTGATGAGCGGGATGTTGAAGGCGTCGCAGGTCCGGACGAACCGGGCCCCCTTCTCGGAGGCGTCGATGTTGAGCACCCCGGCCAGCATCTGGGGCTGGTTGCCCACGATGCCCACGGCGCGCCCGTCGATGCGTGCGAAGCCGCAGACCAGGTTCATCGCCCAGTGGTGGTTGACCTCGAAGAACTCGCCGTCGTCGACGACCGCCTCGATGACCTTCTTCATGTCGTAGGGCTGGTTCGGAGAGGTCGGCATCAGGTCCGACAGTTCCGGGGTCAGGCGCTCGGGATCGTCTCCCGAGACCACCAGGGGCGCCTCTTCGAGGTTGTTGGAGGGGAGGAAGCCGAGCAGATAGCGGACGTCGTCGAGGCAGGCCTTCTCGTCGGGTGCCACGAAGGCGGCGACGCCCGACTTGGTGGCGTGGCTCATCGCCCCGCCGAGCTCCTCGAGGGTGACGTCCTCACCGGTCACCGTCTTGACCACGTCGGGTCCGGTGATGAACATGTGGCTCGTGCCCTGGACCATGAAGATGAAATCGGTCATGGCCGGGCTGTAGACGGCGCCGCCCGCGCACGGTCCCAGGATCACGCTGATCTGGGGGATCACACCGGAGGCCTGGGCGTTGCGATAGAAGATGCCCCCGTAGGAGTGGAGGGAGACCACGCCCTCCTGGATACGCGCCCCGGCCCCGTCGTTGAGGCCGATCATCGGCACCCCGATGGAGGAGGCCAGGTCCATGACCTTGTGGATCTTCTCGGCGAACACCTCGCCCAGCGCCCCGCCGAAGACGGTGAAGTCCTGGCTGAACACGCAGACCCGCCGGCCGTCCACGGTGCCGAACCCGGTGATGACCCCGTCGGTGTAGGGGCGGTTCTCCTCGAGCCCCATCCCGTGCGCCCGGTGGCGGGCCAGCATGTCGAGCTCCTGGAACGAGCCGTCGTCGAGGAGGTAGTCGATCCGCTCGCGGGCGGTCATCTTCCCCTTGGCGTGATGCTTCTCGACCGCCCGGGCGGACCCGGCGTTCCGGGCGAGCTCACGGCGCTCGGCGAGCTCCTCGAGCCGTTGGGTCATCGTGTGATCCATGGAGGGTGAGGCTACCGGAACTACTCCTGGACCAACTCGATCAGGGTGCCGAACGCGCCCTTGGGGTGGACGAAGGCGACCGTCGTCCCCCGCGACCCCGGTCGGGGCTCCTGGTCGATGACCTGGCCCCCGTGGTCCTTGACCGACTGGAGGGCCACCGCGCAGTCCGCCACCCGGTAGCCGACGTGATGGATGCCCTGGCCGCGCTTGTGCAGGAATGCGGCCACCGGTGAGTCGTCCCGGGTCGGGGTGAGCAGCTGGATGTAGCCGTCGGCCACTTTGAGCAGCGCCTCCTCGACCCCGTCGGAGTCGATCCGCTCGCGGTGGGTGACCGCGGCCCCGAAGGTGTCCGCGTAGTAGGCGACCGCGGCGTCGAGGTCGTCGACCGCGATGCCTACGTGGTCGAGCTCGGTCAGCAGCGGCTCGGTCATGCCTCGTGCCTCCGGAAGAGGGTGATCCGGTCCTCGCCGACCGCGGCCCGCAGATCGGGGTCGTCGATGCCGAGACCCTCCTCGGGGGCGAGGCACAGGACGCCGATCTTCCCCTCGTGCAGGTTCCGGTGGACCTGGTAGGCGGCGTCGCCCACATGCTCCAGGGTGTGCACGGCCGACAGCGGCGGCAGGATCCTGCCCTCGCGGACCAGCTGGTTGGCGTCCCACGCCTCCCGGTAATTGGCGAAGTGCGAGCCCTTGATCGTCTTGAGCTTCATCCAGAGGTGGCGGTTGTCGTACTCGATCATGTACCCCGAGGTCGCCGCGCAGGTCATGATCGTGCCGCCCCGCTTGGCGGCGAAGACCGACGCACCCATGGTCTGGCGCCCCGGATGCTCGAAGACGATGTCGACGTCATCGCCGACCAGGGAGCGGATGTCCTTGCCCAACCGGCGCCACTCGGACTCGTCCTGGGTGTGCTCGTCCTTCCAGAACCGGTAGCCGGCGGCCTTGCGGTCGATGACCGCCTCGACCCCGAGATCGTGGAGCAGGTCCACCTTGGCCTGCGAGGAGACCACACCGACCGGGATGCCGCCTCCGTTGAGGACGTACTGGACCGCGAAGGCGCCGAGCCCGCCAGAGGCTCCCCACACAAGCACCCTGTCGCCCTGTCTCATCGAGGCGCCGTTCTTCGAGACCAGCATGCGATAGGAGGTCGAGTTGCACAGCGCGTTGACCGCCGCCTCCTCCCAGGTGAGGTGGGCCGGCTTGGGCATGAGCTGGTTGGCCTTGACCACGGCCAGGTCGGCGAGGCCGCCGAAGTTGGTCTCGAAACCCCAGATGCGCTGGTTGTCCGCCAGCATGGAGTCGTCGTGGGCGGACGGGCTCTGATCGTCGACGTAGTTGCAGTGCACGGTCACCTTGTCACCCGGCCGCCAATTGCGCACAGCCGAGCCGACCCCGACCACGACGGCCGATGCATCCGAGCCCACGACGTGGTAGTCGAGCGCGTGACGGGCCCCCCAGATGCTCTCCCGTCCCAGCCGGTCGAGGAAGCCGAACGTGGGCAGCGGCTCGAAGATCGAGGTCCACACGGTGTTGAAGTTGATCGAGCTCGCCATCACCGCGACGTACGCCTCGTCGGGCGCGAGCTCCGGCACCGCCACCTCACCCACGTGGAGCGACTTCCTCGGGTCCTTGTCCTCGGAGGCGAGGCCGTCGAACATGTCGACCTCGTCGCGGCGCACGTAGGCGGCCCGGTAGGACTCCGGGAGAGCCAGCGCACAGAGCTCGTCGCCCGACGCGCCGGACAGGATGGCTGTCAGGTGCTCCTGCATGGGAGGCGAGGATAGTCCGCCGGTCGGAGGGACCACCGGGCCGCGCCGTGTGGTCGACCGGACCCGGGACGCCGTATCATGGCTGCCTGTCGTCGTGGCGGGCCCTCGGGGGGAACGCCGCCTGAACCGGCCACCAGGCCGTGGAGGTTGTCATGTCCGGATCCGTCATCGTCGCTGGTGCCCGTACCCCGATCGGCAAGCTCTCGGGAGCGCTGGGCGGATTCTCCGCCGCCGAGCTGGGAGGTTTCGCCGTCGCCGCCGCCCTCGAGCGGGCCGGGCTGACCCCCGAGCAGGTCGACTACGTGTTCATGGGGCAGGTCATCCTGGCCGGCACCGGCCAGATCACCGCACGCCAGGCGGCCGCCAACGCCGGCATCCCGATGAGCGTTCCCGCCACGACCGTCAACAAGGTCTGCCTCTCGGGGCTCAACACCATCTACCTCGCCGACCTCATGATCAACGCAGGTGAGGCCGAGATCGTGGTCGCCGGCGGGATGGAGTCGATGACCCAGGCCCCGTACCTATTGCCCGGCGCGCGCAGCGGCTACCGGATCGGCGACGCCACCGTGGTCGACTCGATGATGTACGACGGCCTCTTCTGCGCCTTCGACAAGTGCGCGATGGGCCTCGCCACCGAGCGTTACAACGGTGCCGACGGTGTCTCGCGCGAGCGGCAGGACGCCTTCAGTGCCCTCTCCCACGAACGGGCCGCGGCGGCCATCAAGGACGGCAAGTTCGCAGACGAGATCGTCCCGGTCAGCGTGCCCCAGCGCAAGGGCGACCCGCTGGTGGTCGACACCGACGAGGGCGTCCGCCCCGAGACGACAGCCGAGTCGCTCGGCAAGCTGCGGCCGGCCTTCGACAAGGACGGGACCATCACCGCAGGCAACGCCTCGCAGATCTCCGACGGCGGGGCCGCGGTGATCGTCATGTCGCGGGCCAAGGCGAACGAGCTCGGGGTGACCCCCCTCGGCGAGCTGGTCAGCTACGGCCAGGTGGCCGGCCCGAACCCGTCGCTCCTCCACCAGCCCTCGCACGCCATCTCGGTGGCGCTCGGCAAGGTCGGCCTCACGACTGCGGACATCGACCTGTTCGAGATCAACGAGGCCTTCGCCGCCGTGGGCATCGCCTCGGCGGACGATCTCGGGATCGACGGCGACGTCCTCAACGTCAACGGCGGCGCGATCGCCCTCGGCCACCCGGTCGGCATGTCGGGCACCCGCCTCGCGCTCACCGCGCTCCTCGAGCTCAAGCGGCGGGGCGGGGGCACCGCGGCGGTCAGCCTCTGCGGCGGGGGAGGCCAGGGAGACGCGGCGGTGCTGCGCACGATCTGACCCTGATCGGGCACCCGGCACGCCCGGCGGTGTCAGTAGGGCGGCGCGAACAGACCGACGAGCGTGCCGCAGCCACTGTCGACGTCCTCCCACGAGTCCACGTCGAGCGCCAGGACCCCCAGCGCGCAGGTCGGGAACCCGGCTGTCTCGAGGTGGTCGCGTCCCGGTCGCCCTTCAGCCGTCCCCGACCGGTCGTCCCCGTCCGGACGCAGGAGCTCCCAGGCCAAGCGGTACATCGTCGGGTTGTGGCCGACGATCAGGGCCGAACGCACCCCGTCATCGAACTCGCGGACGTAGCCGAGCACGGTCTCGGTGCCCGCGTCGTAGAGGGAGCGGAAGGAGTCGAGGGGAACCCGGTTGCCCAGCTCGCCGATGATCAGGTCGGCCGTCTGGCGGGTCCGCACCGCGGACGAGCAGACAGCCAGGTCGGGCCGGCGCCCCCCGGGGACGCCGAGGGGCGGGTCCTCGCCGGCCAGACGCTTTCCCAGCGCGGTCGCGTCGCGCCGACCGCGGGCGGTCAGCGGACGCTCGCGGTCGCCACCACCCCGCGGTGCGTCGGACGCCGCCTTCCCGTGTCTCAGGAGCCACAGGAGCCGGACGTGCCCTTCCGGGTGGCTCGCCATCCCCTCATCGTGCCCCACCCGGCCGGTCCGGTGCCCGTCCGGACGAGGGACCGGACGGTCAGGCGTCCACCTCGCGCCGTCCCTCGAGTGCCCGCCCGAGAGTCAGCTCGTCGGCGTACTCGAGGTCGCCCCCGACCGGCAGGCCGCTGGCGATGCGGGTCACGGACAGACCCATCGGTTTGAGCAGGCGGGCGAGGTACATGGCGGTCGCCTCGCCCTCGAGGTTGGGATTGGTGCACAGGATGACCTCGGTGATGCGCTCGGTCTCGACGCGCCCCAACAGCTCGCGCACCCGGAGCTGGTCGGGACCGATGCCCTCGATCGGGTTGAGCGCCCCCTGGAGGACGTGGTACGTCCCCGAGAACTCGCCGGTCTTCTCGACCGAGACGATGTCCCGGGGGTCCTCGACCACACAGACCGAGGAGCCGTCGCGGCGGTCGTCGAGGCAGATCGCGCAGAGCCCGCCCTCGGCGACGTTGAAGCAACGGGTGCACAGGGTGATCCGCTCCTTGACCGCGATGATGGCCTCCGCCAGGCGCAGCGCGTCCTCGGGGGCCACCTTGAGCAGGTGGAAGGTGATCCGCTGGGCGGACTTGGGGCCGACGCCGGGAAGGCGGCCCAACTCGTCGATGAGGGCCTGCAGCGGCCCGGAGAAGATGGCCACCTACTCCACCTCCTCGGCGCCGGGGAATGCCTGGAGGACCCGCGCCTCGGCCGAGTTGTCGAACTCGGCCACCTCGGTGCCGGCCTCGTCGAAGGCCGAGAAGTCGTGCTCGTCGGGGTCGGGCTCCGGGACGGGCGCGGCAACGACGGCAGGGGTCCGCGCCGTCGCTCTGGCCGCAGGCCGCGCGGGTGTGTCGACCGGCGCACCGGCATCCGCGCCCAGTGGACCGCCGACGGCGCCGTCGGGCTCACCGGCCCCGGCATCCACGACCAGCTCCAGGCCGACCGGACGGCCGAAGCACTCGCCGAGGGCTGCCTCCACCTCGTCCTGCATCTCCGCGCACCGGCTGCAATGGGTCTCGTTGGGCAGACCGAACCGGGCCAGTTCACCCGCGACCCCGATGAACCGGCCGGCCTGGTAGAGGGCCTTGGCTTTCGGACGGAGCCGGCCGATCACCTGGTCCCCCCAGGCCTGCACGAGCTGGTCACGGGTCGGGAACGCCGCGGCCACTGCCGGGGGCTCACGGTTGGGCGGCTCCTCCATGGGCGGCTGGGCGGGCTCCGCCTGCCGAGGCGGATCGGCGGGAGGAGGCGCCTGCCTCCGCACCGCTCCGAGGGTCTTGCGCGGCACGACCGGCCCTGGCTCGGCCGTCTCCGCCGGACGCGCGGGGGGCGGTTGCGGCGTGGACCGCACCTCCCCGGTCGCCGCCCGGTCGGACTCGAGTCGTTCGATGCGTGCCAACAGGGCTGCGGGCGAGTCGTCCGCCTCGGGGTGGGCGAGCCTGACCAGCGCCACTTCGAGGGTGACCCTCGGATCGGGCGCGTCCCGCATGGCCACCTGGGCCAGGCCGAGCAGTTCCATCGCCTGGACGAGGGCGGCAAGGCCCACCCGGGCCGCCTGGGAGGCGAGCGCATCCCGTTCGGCACCCGACACGGTGACCAGCTCCGGGGCCACGATGGCCAGGAACCCCTGACGCAGATGGTCGACCAGGTCGACGGTGAGCTGCTGGGGGCTGAAGCCGACCCCGGTCAGACGGGCCACGGCAACCAGGGCCCGACTCACGTCCCGCTCGGCGAGGGCCTCGACCACCTCGTCCAGCTCGGGCAGGTCGTCGTCGACGGCGTCGGACGCCACGACCTGGTCGAGCACCGAGAGGGCGTCACGGGCCGACCCGCGACCGCGGCGGACCGCCAGGTCGAGCGCGTCGTCCCCGACCTCGAGGTGCGCGTCGCGCCGGACCTGGGAGAGGAGCTCGGTCAGGGTGTCCGGACCGAGGAGGTGGAACTCGTAGTGCTGGGTGCGGCTGCGGATGGTGGGCAGGACCTTCTGCTGGTCGGTCGTGGCCAGCACGAAGACCACGTGGGGCGGCGGCTCCTCCAGGGTCTTCAACAGCGCATTGGAGGCGGCGTTGGAGAGCATGTGGACCTCGTCGACGATATAGACCTTCTGCCGGCCCGGAGAGCCGAGTGCGGCCCGCGAGACCAGGTCCCGCATGGCATCCACCCCGTTGTTGGAGGCGGCGTCGAGCTCATGGACATCGAGCGAGGTCCCGCGGGCGATCTCGACGCAGGACGCGCACACCCCGCAGGGCTCGCCGTCGTGGAGGTCGGTGCAGTTGAGCGCCTTGGCCAGGATGCGGGCGGTGGAGGTCTTGCCGGTCCCCCGGGGGCCACTGAACAGGTAGGCGTGGGCCACCCGGCCGTCGCGCACCGCGTTACGCAGGGCCAGGACGACGTGATCCTGACCACGGACCTCGGCGAAGGTCGACGGGCGGAACCGTCGGTAGAGGGACTGGTACGGAAGGTCCTCGGATCCGTCGGCCACGTCGTGGGAGCCTATCGGCCGTCGGACCGGGTGCTCCCCGGCGGGGCCGGTACGACGCGCCCGCACGGTGAGCGCCGCCACCCTCCCCGGCGGTCGGTGCGACGGCCAGGTTGACTGCGGCACACGACCGAACCCGCTGAGAGCTGCTGCCTTCCGACCCTGACTCGATTCACAGGAGGACGTTGCGCAGGACCCAGCCGTCGCACCCACTTCCGGGAAGGCCGCAATCGTATCGCCCTTTCTGCGGTGGTTCGGGTCCGGCCGGGCCGGACAGGGTGGCGGAGTAGCCTTGCGGGACCGTGGACGCCCGGGGTACTCCGGAAGGTCCCAATTCCGGAGGCGTGCGAGAGCGGCCGAATCGGCACGATTGGAAATCGTGTGTGGGGAGACTCACCGTGGGTTCAAATCCCACCGCCTCCGCCATATGAGCAGAGCAGACGGCACCGCGCCGATCCCCGGGGAAGCGCCGGTCGGCGCGGGTTCGGTGCCCGACGAGGTCGCCATGGCGCTCGCCATCGACGAGGCCGCCTCGGCCATCGCGCACGGGGACGTGCCGGTCGGGGCGGTCACTCTCCTCGGGGACCGGGTGATCGCGATCCGCCACAACGAACGCGAGCTGCGGCGCGATCCGACGGCCCACGCCGAGATCCTGGTCCTTTCGGACACGGCGGCCACACTCGGCACCTGGCGCCTCTCCGGGATCACCCTGGTTGTCACGCTCGAGCCCTGCGCGATGTGTGCAGGTGCCCTGGTCGCAGCCAGGGTGGGCCGATTGGTCTTCGGAGCCGCCGACCCGAAGGCCGGGGCGTGCGGCTCCCTCTACAATCTCTGCGCCGACCCCCGTCTCAACCACGAGCTCCCGGTCACCGCGGGGATCCGGGCCGACGAGGCGGCTGCCCTGCTCTCGGGGTTCTTCGCCGCAAGACGCGACCCCTGACACCACGCCGACGGAGACGGAGGTGAGCCGTGCTCACGAGCTGGACGAGGTTGTGGGGTGCCCGCGGTCCGGGTGAGAGGCGACAGGCGGGTATGACGGCCCGATGCACCCGACGCACCGTTGCGGCCGTCCTCGCTCTGACGGTGGTCTTCGTGGTCGCAACGTCCTGCAGCACGTCGCCGTCTGCGACCAGCCAGGCAGGCGGTCGAGGCTTTGCCGCCCTGCCATTCCTTCATGTAGTGACCCCACCGGCGGGCGCCCTCGACGCAACGCCGTATCTCGCGGATCCTGCCGGCCGACAGGTCCTCCTCTACGGTGCCGCCGCGGTGGGTATGCAGGATGTCGCGTACCCGGATGCGAACGGAGGCCCGGCGCTCTTCCCGGTGGACCCGAGCGCTTACGACGGCACATGCCCGCCTGCCGCTGCCCGCATTCCGCAACCGCCCCTCTGCGAGGTGCAGGCCACGGAGCCCGCGTACGAGCAGTCGACGGCACCCGGGAGTGGCGACGACTTCGCACAGATGCGCGCACTCGGGTTCGATGTGGTGCGGCTCGTGCTCAACTGGAGCCAGCTCGAATCGACGCCCGGGCTCTACAGCACGACCTATCTCTCCAGGGTGGAGCAGGTCGTCGGTTGGGCCCGCAAACAGGGCATCTATGTCATCCTCGACATGCACCAGGATCAGTACTCCCGCTACATCCTCCCGGGGAACCCGGCGGATCTGCCGGCAGGATGCACCTCCTCGGGTGGCGGCGACGGCGCTCCGTCGTGGGCGGTGTTCACCGACGGAAAGCCTGCGTGCGCCCTCTTCGGTGAGAGCGACCTCAACCCGGCCGAATCGGCGGCCTTCTACAACTTCTGGCACAACCATCCCGTCGACGCGCCACGGGACGAGTCCCCGGGGACCGGCCTGCAAGACCACTACATCGGTGCCCTCGTCGCCCTCGCCAGAGCGTTCGAGCACAACTCGACGGTCCTCGGATACGAGGTGATGAACGAGCCCCAACCCGGATCACTCGCGTCGACTCCGCTCGAGAACCTCTACCAGGCAACCACACAGGACCTCTTCCCGTTCTACCAACGGGTCATCGAGGCGCTGACCGGGGTGCGAGACGGCCTTGCGACCTGCCCGACCTCGGCGCCGACATCATTGACCAACGCGTGCGCCTATCCGCGCGAGGCGAACGTGACATCTCAGCAGATCTTCGTCGAGCCGTTGGCCTACCGGAACCTGATCGACTTCTCGCCACAGGTCAGCAAGCCGATCACCCAGTACCCGAACCTGGTATGGGCGCCGCACATCTACACCCACGCGTTCACCCTGGATCAGTTCCTGGGCTACCCGGTGCGCACGAGCCCGTTCCCCCCCAGCTACGCCTTCGGCTACCAGACGGCTGAGTCCGAGGCGCAGATCATGCACGCTGCGGTGTTCACCACCGAGTTCGGCGACTCCTCGAGCACCGACGGTTCGGTCCTCGCCGGAGAGACCGCGGCGCAAGCGCGCACCCTGACCGGCGGCACCGTGTGGGCGTGGAAGGGACTGAGTGCGACCGCCGGGAGTTGCTGGTGCGTCCGATGGCAACACAGTACCTACCAGACGACTGCCAACGGACAGGCAGGCAAAGGAGATCCGAACGCGACGCCGTCGGCCGAGGACCGGTTGATCCCCTCACGGCAGCTCTACCTGGCTCGGGTCTGGCCACGTACCACCGCAGGGATCTTGCTCGCCGAACAGACGGACGCGTCGTCGCAGGCATTCGCCATGCTGGCGACCGACTCGAGCCCGGTCCGGCGGGGGAACCACTCGGCCGAGACGATCGTCTACATCCCGAGCACGGTGCACGGCGGGGTCGCCGTGTCCGGATCGGCCTCGTTGGACACGGTGGTGCAGAACCCGGACGGAAGCCGGGTCGCCTATGTGGCTCCGAGCGGTCACGGTGGGTACGGGATCACCGTCGGCGGACCCGGTGCGACGTTGGAGCAGGCGGTGGCGGCTGCGGCGACGACACCACTTGCTCCGATCAGCGAGCCGCAGGCTCGTCAGGTGACCGAGGAGGCCCTGTCACAGGCCGCGAGCTCCTCGAACCCGACGATCAAGGGGAATGCCGCACTGGCCGCCGCGCTCGCCGACACACTCCTCGGCGCATCGGACCCGGCCGGGTGAGGCGGCTCAGCTGAGCGGCGGGCAGGGCACGCCCGCCAGCCCGACGAGCCCACAGAAGGTGGAGCGTGCCATCTTCCAGACGCCGTCGACGATGACGGCATCGCCGCGGCGGTTGGGGAGCACCGACGCGCCGTCCACCGAAACGGAGAACCAGACCGCGGCGTGGGTGGCGTCGACGAAGGTGATCTCGTCGACCATGTACACCACCTCTGCCGTCCCGGGAGACCGGAGACGCTCCTTGGCCGCCCGCGACGTCGGACCGAGGGTTTCTCCCCCTTCGACCGTCGGCACCGATCTGCCGTCCTCGCTCTCCGTTCCGCTGCCGGCGAAGGCGGCACTGATCGCGGCGCGGGCCGCGTCGGCATCCTCGGGCGGAGGACCGGTGACCGCAACCTGTCGGATCTGATGGGTGACTGACGGCCACTGCCCTGGGTTCGTCCGCTCGAGCCGACGCGACCATCGGCGGATGCACCGCTCGCAGATGAAGGCGTTGGCACCGGACACCAGCTGACCCGACTGGGGAGGTGCTCTCCCGCAGAAGGAACAGGCCACGATCCGGCCCCCTGGCGTCCCGAATTCGGAGGAGGGACCTTCGGGGGCCTCGGGAAAGGCACTTTCGGTGCCGGTGAGCAGCCGCATGACCTGCTGGCGGACACGGGAGAGATCGGCCCCGAGACTGACCAGCGTCTGGGCGGCGACCCCTTCGCCCTCCTGGACGATGCCGAGGAGCATGTGCTCGGTACCGATGTAGTTGTGCCCGAGTTGAAGAGCCGCGCGCAACGAGAGCTCGAGGACCTTCTTCGACCGCGGCGTGAAGGGAGGAGACCCGGTCGGGGTGGTCCCGGTGAGCCCGATGGTCTCCTCGACCCGCAGCCGGACGTCCGACAGGGAGATGTCGAGGTTCCGGAGAGCCGCCGCGGCGACGCCGTCCTCCTCCCGGATCAATCCGAGCAGCAGGTGCTCGGTTCCGATGAAACCGTGGCCGAGCAGCCGAGCCTCCTCCTGGGCCAGGACGAGTACCCGGCGCGCGCGGTCGGTGAAGCGCTCGAACACCCCGCCAGCCTTGCACGTCCGGGTGCCGATCGCCGAGCGGAACAGGCGGCTGCCGGGCGCGGCCATTCAGCTCCAGCCGGAAGAGGACGAGGGATCACTCCATCGGCTGCCGGGCAACGCCGGACGGCTCGCGTCCCGCCAGGAGCCAGCCGGCGACCGTCGCGACAAGTGGCATCCCGACAAGGACCACGAGAAGGTTCGTCACCGGAACGTTGCCAAGTGACGAGATGCCGCCGTTGAGGGAGTTACTGCGGAGCCACCCGATGAGCGCGATGTAGCCGCCAACCGTTCCGAGAAGGGCACCGAGGAATCCGAGTGCGCCCGCAGTCACCGCAGTCAGGGTGCGACGGGTGAAATTACTCGCCCCAGCTGCCGTGAGCGTACGGAGATCGCTCGCCGTCTCGCTCCGGATGAGCCCGACGGACATCGCCAGGATGCCGAGCGCGAGCACGATCCCGAAGACAGTTGCCCAGTTGATGATCTCGGATGACGTGGGTTGGTCGTTCTTCGACTCGACGGACAGCTGGGCGGTGGAAGCCGTCAACTCGGCGCCGCTGATCTGCGCGGCGGTGAACGGCTGCGTTCCCTGGATCAGCCAATCGGAGGTGCTTGCCTGGATGTGGAACTCGCGCATCGCGTGTTCGGTGATCACGGTGTTCGGTGCCGATGTGCCCGCGGGGAGGCCGCTCACTTCCTGGATGACCGGGTTGGCGAGGCAACCCGTCGCCGCTGAGCAGGGCGGTGAGTTGCCAGGACCAGTTCCCGGTCCGTTTCCGTTGCCGTTTCCGTTGCCGTCGATGCCGCCGTAGGTGAGGGACAAGCCGGAGACACCGGACAGTCCTGGCCGCGCGGTCAAGACGTCCGCGTTGGGTTGGATCTCCGACTCGCTGATCCCGAACGCCTCGAGCAGCTGCGGCGTGGCGACGTAGATCTGTCCGTTCCAGGTTCGCCCTCCGCCGGCGTGGTTGATGTCAGCGTTCGGCGACTCGAGCGCGATCGACTGCGCGCCCAGTGCTGCAGCAATGCGATCGGCGCTCCTGGTGAGCTCTGCCGGGCTCGCCACCGCCGACGACGGCGCCCCCGCGACGGTCGGCTTACCGCCTGGAGTGATCGTGACCGTTCCGGTTGACGGCGGAGTATTGGCGCTGAGTGCGAGCTGGTTGGAGGAGAGGTTCGGACCCGCGTAGTCGAGCACATTTCCGTATCGCGATGCAGCGGCGAGCGACACGATGACCGCGATGAGCACGCCAAGGCTGATCGCTGCCAGCGCAGACCCGGAGCGGGCGCGGTACCGGGCGAGGTCCCGAAGTGCGAGTCGCGGCGCGATCGGCGCCCCTCCAGCGATCCGTGCGACGAGCGAGAGAAAGAACGGCGCGAGCAGGATCATTCCCGGAATGAGCAGGACGAGTCCGAAGAGGAGTTCGGGTGCACCCCCGCTGCCATTGCCATTGGAACTCCCCGATGCTCCCAGCAGCAGGAAGGCGATTGCGAGGAGGACGATCCCGGGAATCGCCGAGCGGTGGACCTCTCTCGGCGGTGCAGGCCTCCCCGACAGCGCAGCGACGATCGGCACCTTCGTGATCGCTCGGGCGGGGCGCGACGCCGCGAAATACGTGGCAACGACGGCGAGCAGCATCGAAAGCGCAACGACCGTCCAGGGCAGAGCCCAGACACCGATCAGGTGGTGGGCGCTCTGTTCGAGGCTCGGGCGATACGCGAGCCACGCCACGACGCTCAGCACGAAACCGACGGCCGCTCCGACCAGACCGACGACGACTCCGTTCGCCCGCAGCACGAGCGAGACATTGCGGTCGGTCGCCCCGATCGATTCGAGCATCCCGATCGAGCGAAGCCGGCGTTGCGCCAGCACGGTGAAGCCGCCGATCGAGACGAGCGCGATGAGCAGCATCCCCAACACCAGTGCGGCGAGAGAGATCGTCTCGGGATTGAGCGGATTCGACGAGGCGACGGAGGCCGGTGTCTGTACCGTCGGCCCGATGGCGCTCGCCGGCACGCCATGGGCGTCGAAGAGTGCCGTGACCTGTGTCGGCGTCTTCACCTGGCCCGGAGCCACCAGGGCGAACTCGTCGAGCAGGCTCTGGGGGTTCTGGACCGTCCCCACGACTCGGCGGGTCGTGCCATCCTGGTGCCAGAGGTCACCGACCGTCAGGTGGAACGCGGCCGCGACCCCGTTCGTCACGGCGACCTCATCGGGTCCGTTCGGATAGTGCCCGGAGAGCAGCGAGAGCATCGGCTCGCTGAAGGGACCGTCGGAGCTCTCGGCACGCAGCTGGTAGGTGTTGATCGATCCCGGGATCGTGAAGGTCTGGTTGTCGATGACCTCGACGGTGCCGAAGCGGTGCCGGAGGCCGGCGATCTCGCTGGTGACGTGGGTCGACGAGCCTTGGAACGTGGCGGAGTCCTGGGCGGTTCCGAAGCCGAAGTTGGACGGCTGGCGCGTATCGGTGGCCACCGCCGCGCCGACAATCGTGGCAGCGACCGCGAGGATGACCAGGGCCAGGATCAACAGCTGCTGTCGCCACTCGCGCCGGAAGAGGCGCCATGACCACCGCACGACGGCCCGACGCGCCGGGAGACCGCCGTTGCCCGGAGCAACCGGAACTGGCGGCACGGGCGGCCGTTCGAGGGTCGTGGTCATGAATGCGGGGAGGGCTGGAGCAACGACTCGGGGTCCGGTGGCGCCATGGTCTGGTCGACGACGCGTCCGTCCCGGAGAAAGACCACCCGGTCGGCCCACGAGGCGAGCTGGGCATCGTGGGTCACGACCACCGCGGCGACGCCCCGCTTGCAGGCGCCGAGGATCATGCGCATGACTGCTTCGCCGTTGGTCGAGTCGAGTGCGCCCGATGGCTCATCGGCCAGGAGGAGATGCCGATCGCCGACGACGGCCCGGGCGATGGAGACCCGCTGGCGCTCGCCGCCCGAGAGCTCATCGGGGTAGTGCGACGCGCGGTCGGCGAGACCGAGTTGTTCGAGGACCGACATGCCCGCAACGCGGGCCTTCTTGGCCGAGATCCCATCGAGCTCGAGCGGCAGCGAGACGTTCTCCACGGCGCTCAGCCCGGCCAACAGGTTGTAGTCCTGGAACACGTAGCCGATCGAGCGGCGCCGCATGCGGGCCTGGTCGTTGCGGGACATCTTCGACAGCACCGCCCCGCCGATGAGTACCTCGCCGCTGGTCGGAGCCTCGAGGCTCCCGGCAATGGTCAGCAGCGTGCTCTTGCCCGATCCACTTGCCCCCATGACCGCCACCAGCGAGCCCGGATCGACCCACAGGTCGACGTTGTCGAGGGCCTGGACCTGGGCCGCGCCCTCGCCGTAGACCTTGGACACCTTGCGCAATTCGAGCATGCTCATGGGCGTACCCCCACTCTCCTCCGTAGCTTCGGCAGCGGAAAGGACTCGGCTCGCGGGGGCTCGGAAGCCGCCCGCTTGATCCGCCCGTCGGCGGCGTCCACCCACCGGACGAGCGCGTCCAGGCGGTACAGCTCGGCATCGACGACGAGGGCGAACCCGAGATCGAACTCGCCTTCATCCTCTTTGAGGCGGGTCCATTGCTGCATGAGCTCGACCAGGTACCGGCGATGCACCTGGATCACCTCGTGCACGTCGACACCTGGCATCCGCAACGCCACCATGATCTTGATCACCAGCTCGTCTCGGGGCGGCGAGCTGAGGTCGGGCGGCGTGCGGAGCCATCCGTCGAGCTCGGCACTGCCTTCCGGGGTGAGGTGGAACCCCTTCTGCGGCCCATCCTCGGTGTCGCCGTCGGATTCGACCAGCCCGTCCCGCTCGAGGCGTTGCAACGTGGTGTACACCTGTCCGACGTTGAGGGGCCAGACCTCACCGGTCCTGGCCTCGAACTCCTGTCGCAGCTGGAGGCCGTACTTCGGGCCTTCGCTGAGAAGCGCCAAGAGGGCGTGCCGGACACTCATGCGGAACTCGAATTCGCTATCATACTGAGTATCTTACTGCTTTGTCCTACGAGTGTCCAGTCACCGGCGAGACCACAGCCGAGCGCTGACCGACTGCTCACACTCCATCCGGGGCGCACCCCACCGCACACTCGCCCCGGACCGGGCGAACAGGTCCGCCCCGTGAGGACGGGTCGTGGGTGCGACCGGATGTGCCTGCAAGGGGGCTATCCCCCCCGGAGGAATCCGGCTGACCGCATTCCCGTGACCACCAATTTTCTCTATGTTTGACCTGTGAAGACGGGCGAAGAGCGAAACCCCGAGCACTTCGGCGCACCCGGGTATGGGGATATTCCCGACGGCCCGGACCCAGGCATCCAGCCCGCATGGTGATCACCTGGGGATCGGAGCCCAACTCCCGGCCGGAGGAGATCGCCCGAACGCTCGTCGAGACGCCGTTCACCCGGCGTACCTGGTCGGAGCTGCTGTTCCTGATGGCGGGCATGCCGATCGCGTTCATCGGGATCGCGTTCGTCGGGATCACCATGGCGGCCGGCGTCGTGCTGGCCATCACCTTCATCGGGATCGCCCTCATCGGCTTGGCGGTGCGGGGGGCCCGAGGCATCGGGGGAATGCAGCGGAAGCTGGCCGGTGCGTTGCTCGACGAGACGATCGACGAGCCGGCGCCGTTCTCGCCACGACCGGGCTACCTGGGATGGCTGCAGTCGGCGCTTCGGGACCGGACGGGCTGGAAAGCGATGGCCTATCTGGCGCTCAAAGTGCCCTTGGCCCTCGTGGCCTTCTTGACCGCGTTCAGTCTCTGGTGGGATGCTTTCAGGTGCCTCACCTATCCCATCTGGGGGTTGGGGCACCGCAACGGACTGGTCGAATGGGGTGCCGTCCGGGTCCTCTTCCAGCCCGCATATCTCTCCCCCGGGAGCGGCGGCGCGTTCGTCGGTCTCGCCACCGTGATCACCGGGGCGATCTTCTTCTTCATCGCCCCCTGGCCGGTGCGGTTCTTCGATTACCTCGACCGTCTGCTCATGCGAACCCTTCTCGCCCCCGATGCCATGACCGTCAGGGTTCGCAACCTCGAACGGGCCAGGGCCCAGACCGTCGACGCTTCCGCCGCCACGCTCCGGAGGATCGAACGGGATCTCCATGACGGTACCCAGGCACAGCTCGTCGCACTCGCAATGCGGCTCGGGATGGCCAAGGAGAAGCTCTCCGATCCGGACCATCTCGACATCGATCAGGTCAGGGATCTCGTGAGCTCTGCCCACAAGGGAGCCAAGGAGGCGATCGTCGAGTTGCGGGACCTCGCCCGGGGCATCCACCCGCCGGCGCTCGACGTGGGCCTCGAGGGTGCTCTGGCCACGCTCGCGGCACGCAGCACGGTCCCGACCGAGCTCACCGTCACCATCGACGAACGACCGAGCCCGGCCATCGAGGCCATCGCCTATTTCTGCGTGGCGGAGCTCATGGCCAACGTCGCCCAGCACGCCTTCGCCTCCCGGGCAAGCGTCTCCTGTACCCAGCAGGGTCGCTGGCTGCGCCTGGTCGTGCGGGATGATGGCGTCGGCGGGGCCCAGGCGGTCACCACCGGTTCCTCCTCGAGTGGATTGAGCGGGCTGGCCGACCGGGTGCGGACGGTCGATGGAAACCTCGACGTCACAAGCCCCCCACGGGGGCCCACGGTCGTGACGATCGATCTCCCCTTCCGGGTCTAGCCGACCGTGCCCCTCCGAGTCGCCATCGCGGAGGATTCGGTCATCCTGCGCGACGGACTCGTCCAGCTGCTCCTCGACCGCGGCTTCGAGATCACGGCCGCCGTCTCGGACGCCGATGCGCTCCGGACCGCGATCGAACGCGAACGACCTGACGTGGCGGTGGTCGACATCCGGATGCCACCGTCGTTCACCGACGAGGGGCTCCGCGCGGCGATCGAACTCCGCCGACGACACCAGGGACTTGCGATCCTGATGTTCTCGCAGTACATCGAGACCCGCTATGCCGAGGAGCTGCTCGGCAACGATGCCGCAGGCATCGGCTACCTCCTGAAGGATCGCGTGGCCGAGGTGAGCCAATTCATCGAGGCCCTGGAGCGGGTGGCCTCGGGGGGAACGGCCCTGGATCCGGAAGTGGTCACCCAGCTGATGGGCGCCTCGCGGCAGCGGGACTCGATCTCCGTGCTGACGACCCGCGAGCGGGACGTGCTCTCCCTCATGGCAGAGGGGCGGACCAACACGGCGATCGCCGATTCCCTCTGCGTGTCCGAGGGTGCGGTCGAGAAACACGTGACCAACATCTTCTCCAAACTGGATCTGCCGGTCTCGCAGTCGGACCACCGACGGGTCCTGGCCGTACTCCGGTACCTCGAGATGTGACCACCCGGGGTTCCGACGATTGGAACAGCGGTGGTTCTCCATTGCCGTTCGTCGCCGGTGCATCCCCGGATCGGGGGATTTCCCCACCTCGAATCACCCGCTAGCCGCATTCCATCTGGGAATTGGCTGTCGTACCCTTGGACGCATGCTCCCGAGCGGATATTCCCGATGACCCTCACCATGTCCACAGCGATCGAAGATCGAAGCGCTTCGGAACGCCAGTGGGCCGTCGAGACCCACGGGCTCACCAAGCGCTTCGGCGAGAACATCGCGGTGAACGATGTCGAGCTCCTGGTCCCTCGAGGGTGCGCATTCGGCTACCTCGGACCCAACGGTGCAGGCAAGACAACCCTCATCCGGGTCCTGCTCGGGCTGGCCCATGCCGACAGCGGCACGATGCGACTGCTCGGCCATTCCGTTCCCCGGCACCGCGCGACCGCTCTCGCCAGGGTCGGAGCGATCGTCGACGAGCCCCGGTTCCACGGGCATCTCACCGGGAGGCAGAACCTCCAGATCCTGGCAGCGGCCAGGGAGCCGGAAGCGAGGCAGCGGATCGGACCATCGCTAGAGCGCGTCGGAATCCTGCACCGGGCCGACGACAAGGTCTCGAAGTACTCGATGGGCATGCGGCAACGCCTCGGCGTCGCGGCGTGCCTGATCGGAGACCCGGAGCTCCTGATCCTGGACGAACCGATGAACGGGCTGGACCCGGCCGGGATGCAGGACATGCGCGACATGATCCTCTCCCTGGTGGCCGAGGGCCGTACCGTCGTGCTGTCCTCCCACCTGCTGGACGAGGTCGAGCGGACCTGTAACGCGGTGGCCATCGTTGACCGGGGGAGGGTCATCCGCCAGGGAGCGATCACCGACCTGCTGGCCGGGTCGTCCTTCGTCGTGGAAGTCGAATGCTCCGAACCGACCCGGGCCGGTGAACTGCTCAGGCGCACCGGCATCGGTGGGCGCGTCGAGATCGGGCCCCTCAACCTCGGAATCACCCTGCCGGCGGGAACGCAGCGGGACGTCATCGCCGAGATCAACCGTGTCCTGGTGGGAGGCGGAATCTCGGTCTACCGGCTCCAGGAGATACAGACCTCACTCGAGTCGTGGTTCCTGCAGGTCACCAGCCGACTGGGGGCGTCCGAATGACTGCCACTTCCGATGTGATCACCTCGTCGCCGGCCCCGATGCCCCCGGGCCACGCTCCCGACCGCCGGGGCTCGTGGATCCCGACCGGTGGGATGATCGCCACCCGGTTCATGGAGTTGCGGAAGCGGCGGGGTCTCATGCTGGCCCTGATCTTCGTCACCATCGTGCTTCCCACCGTCTTCCTCGTCGTCCGCCTCCTGGCCCACGCCATCGCACCGAAGTCCTTCGGGCCGGCGGGCGGGTCGGACATCTTCAACGCCCTCGTGGCCGGTGTGCTCTATGTCTTCGGCTTCATCGTGGCCGCCACCTTGGGCTGCACGGCCGGATCGGTCGACTTGACCGAGGGGATGTTCCGCCATCTGGTGGTGACCGGCCGTTCGCGGTTGGCGCTCTACCTGGCGCGGATACCGGCCGGCCTGGCCATCGTGGTCTCGATGGTGGCCATCGGGTTCACCATCGTCTGTGCGGTGTGCGTGTTCGCCGCACCCACCCAGGTCAGCTATCAGGGCGTCAACGTGCCTGCCGGACTCTCCCAGGCCGGTTTCCAGCACTGGGCGGCGGACCACGCGAACGAGGTGGACTGCAACTTCCCGTTACGCCTCGGGCCCAACGGGCCCGGACCCAACGCCAGCCTCATCAACGTCCTCAACAACTTGCCCTGCAATAGCCCCGGAGGTGGGCCGGGCGGTGGGCCCGGGATCGTCGTCAAGGGCCCGCCCGGATCCGGTGTGTCCACGACGCCGACGCCGGCGATGGTCCGGGCGGCTGCGGTACAGATCGCCGAGCTCGACTATTCGGCCTACTCCAAGATCTTCCTGTCCCCCTCGATCGGGCTCATGGTCCGTACCGGCCTCTGGATCGAACTCGAGGTGGTCGTCGGCTTCATCGTCGGGCTCGGGCTCGGATCACTGCTCGGACAGCGGACCGTCGCCGTGATCCTGATGATCGTGCTCGAGATCATCCTCACCCCGATCCTGTCGCGGGCCAACATCCCGCACATGATCAATCTCCAGCGCTCGGTGGTCGGGCTGGCCGTGGCCCATCTCGAACCGTCCGGTCTCGGATTCGTCTTCGGAGGGGGTGGCGGACCCGGCGGCGGCCAGGGCACCTCCAACCTGGTGCCGGAGTCGACGACCGCGGCCGTCTGCGTCATCATCGCCTGGTTGGTGGGCTGGACGGCCCTCGGTGCCTGGCGAATGGTGAAGCGGGACGCCTGAACGGGCTCCGGGCGATCAGGACCCGGAGAAGGCCCGACGCTTGGCCGGTGTCGACGAAGGTCGCAGGACGGCATCACTACGAGAGGGCGGGCTGAGCTGGTGGAGCTGCGAGAGGTCCGGGTCAGGGCAGTTCATTGAGGGAACCCGCGCTTCGAGCCGTAATCGCCGCCGGTCAGAGCACGGCGGCTGCGTATCCATTCATGGCACCATTGCCCGCACCGACCCACAAGAAGACCACGAGATCACCCTCGCTGACGCGACCGGCACGGCGATCTTCGTCCAGAAGGATCAGGGTGCTGGCCGCCGACGTATTGCCATAGTGATCGACGCAGATCGGTACGCGTTCTGGTGGAAGGCCGAGCAGGTCGATCGCCTGACGTACCACGACCCCGTTGGCCTGGTGCAAATACCAGCGGGCAACGGTGTCGACGTCGAAGTCGGTCCCGGTCACTGGCTTGATCGAGGTCGGCCAGTCTTCCTGAAGCATCTCGAAGTCTCGGGCCATTAGCGATGGGAACACCTCGGCCACCTTGACGCCGTCCATCAGGAACACGTGATCGGCCACGTTGCTGGCCGAGGTGTGGTGCAGGCAGCCGCCCCCGGGGTAGCTGACGAGGCCGACGTCGGGGCTGGTCTCGTATCGCACCGATAGCAAGCCGGTCGGAGCCTGGCCTTGGTCATGCGGTGTCGACCGCCAGACGGCGGCTCCGGCTCCGTCGGCGAACATGAGGGGTGCCAACCATCCAAGGCCGCTTTGGTGCTCGTAGTAGTAGTCGTGGACTTCGGGACCGAAATAGCCCGACGGGCAGTTGCTCGCCACCACCAGGGCGGTAGCTGGCGCCATCGAGACGAGCGAGCACGCCGCAGTGCGAAACCCTGAGGCCAGCCCGGCGCATCCGAGGTTGTGATGGACCAGATCGATATCCCGGCGCAACCCGAGTTCGGTCATCAGGAACCGGAAATGGTCCTGGCAGGCGATCAAGTCAGGGGTTGTGGTCACATGAATTAGCACGTCGATGTCGGTGGCCTCGAACGCAGCGTCGGCGAGGGCGGCGCTGCTGGCACGTAAGGCCAGATCACCATCGAACAGTCCCCCGTCGGCCCGGCTCCGCTTGCGCCCCCCACCGAACTGGTAGTCCAACCGCCGCTCGTCGATACCCAAATGCCTCACGACCCACTCGGGGTCTAGGGGCCTGCCATCAGGGCGGACAGGATGCAAGTATTCGAGGATCTCCTCATTGGGGACGCGGCGGTCCGGCAAATAGGAACCGACCCCCTTGAGAGAGACCGATACCTCGGACGCCAGCCTTGGAATTGCAGATCCAGTCATGGAACCACCCCGCAGTCGATAGAGACCGCACCAACCAGTCTCTCAGCCTCCACCCTAGGATCCTCCGAGTGGGCCGACCAGGGGCGAAGGTCCCAACCCAAGTCGCACGTGCCGCCCGGGAGCAATGCGAATAACGTCCAGCTCCGCAATCGAGGAACGCCCCGTATCCATCGGAGTCAGGGAAGGTGCAATGCCCCCTTCACAGCGAGAAGCCAATCACCTTTGGAACGCCACAAGAGGAGCCCGAGGCCGCCAGTCGGCCGGCTTCGCTCACGCGTCTAGAGGTCCAGAAGGGAGCGGGCGACCCGGTCCCTGATTCGGGTTGGCACGAACATCTGAAGGGCGGCGATGGTCTGAGCGTCATAGCCCACGAGGTACCGGGCCCGCGGATTGTTTGAAGTGATGGCATGGGCGATGGCGTCGGCAACCTTTGAGGGGTCACCCATAATCGGGTCAATCAGCCGGGTCATAGTCAGTAACCGGCGGTAGGAAGCGGCGAACGGGGACCCGGATCGGCCGCCCAACTCTTCGTCGGCCTCCTGCCAGATGCCCGTCCGAACCACTCCCGGCTCGATGAGAACCACCTTCACGCCATCGGCAGCGACCTCGGCTCGAAGTGCATCAGTCACCCCCTCGAGCGCGTGTTTGCATGCCTGGTACCAACCGGTGAGCGGAGTCGTGGTACGCCCGTAGATGGAAGACACGTTGACGATACGGCCATCGTGCGCACGTCGCATATATGGGAGGGCCAGACGTGCCAGACGGATTGGACCGATCACCATGGTCTCAAGAGCGGCCCGAAGTTCCTCGTCACCGATGTCCTCAATGGCACCAGTGATCGAAAGTCCGGCATTGTTCACGATCACCGTAGGCCGATACTTGTGGATTACCCGCTCGCATGAAGCGGGGTCGGTGACGTCCATGATCGCGGTCTCCACCGCCAACCCGTGTGCGTCTGCCATTTCGGCGACAGCTTTGGCCTTGGCGCGAGAGCGAACCGTACCTACTGACCGCAAGCCCCGCCGTGCCAGTTCCAACACGGTTGCAAGACCGATACCCGAGTTGGCGCCTGTCGTTACAGAGACCCGGTTCTCCGTCATCGGTGCGTCCTTCCAATGTCACCTGACCCGGTGCCGCTTCGGAGATTCTGCCGGCATCTGGGTTCGAAGAGGCTGGTCCTCGCTAGGTCATCGCAGGGGATGGCGTGGTTACCGACCCGCGCCGTGTCATCCGTTGCCTCTCGTCACCAGCCTTTGGGGCTTGCCCTTCTCGGGCCCTCGAGGGTGTCGGGCCTTCTGGTCGCAAAGCGGTACTGGCCGCTTGTTCAAGCTCGGTGAACGCCTCGGACACCGCGTCCGCAATCCTCCACGGGTTCTCCACGATCTCGGGACACACGACAAAGCCGAAGTCGATACGGTCGAGATAGCTGAGGACGGTGATGTTCAGTCCTCCGCCGTCGATCAGCGGGCCGATCGGGTAGCTGGCCTCCAGGCGTGCTCCCGCGATGTAGAGCGGGAGCGGCGGACCCTGGACGTTGGACACGATGAGGTTGAAAATCGGGGGGTGATGATCGACGATACGCAATCGACTGTACGTGCGAATTCCGGCAGCAAGGAGCCCGGGCGGAAGGACATCGGCCAAGTCAAGGATCAGGTCATCGCCGAGTGCGTGCTGCATCGCCTTTGCACTGTGAGTGGAAGCGTGGATCGCCCGAAGCCGCTCGACCGGGTCATCGAGCTGCGTGGGCAAGGCGGCGCCCATCACAGAAGTGGCGTTCCCCCACGCGCCGCCAGAGGCATCGCCTTCGTTGTCCACGTGCACCGCCACAGGTATTTGGGCGATCAGTGGCTTGTCGGGAAGTTCGTCGCCGTCGGCGAGGTAGCGACGCAATGCGCCGGCGCAGATTCCCAGCACCACGTCGTTCACGGTGACCGAGAAGGCGTTCTTTACGGTTTTGACCCCGGAGAGAGGCACCGAACAGAAGGCGAATCCGCGATGGGAGGTGATGGCTCGGTTGAGCGACGTGCTCGGGGCCTGGAAAGGCAACGAGACCCCCGGCCACTCCGGGGAGAAGCGAAGCGATAGGGCCCTCAAGGCGGCGCGGCTAAGGTGACCAGAGGTGCGGGCGGCCCTCAGTGGGATGGCTGCCAGCCTGGGGATGGCCCGCATACCCATCTCCCAAGCAGCGGGGATGCGCTCACCCTGAAGCACTGGTGTATCGGGCCTTTCGAGGGGTGTGCCAGGTTCGAGATCGTAGAGCACCTCGTACATGCGAGCGCCCCGGACTCCGTCCGCCAAGCAGTGATGCATCTTGGTGAGGAGAGCCACCCGACCGTGTTCCAGACCCTCGATGAACCAGATCTCCCATAGGGGGCGGCCCGGTTCGAGCTTGTAGGCCAACAGATCACCAACCAGCGCACCGAGCTCGCGGGGGCCGCCCGGAGCCGGCACGCCGACGGGACGGATCTGGTGAACGAGATCGAGGTGCTGGTCGTCAACCCAGGCGGGCCGATCGAGGCCAAACGGAACCTCGACCAAGCGACGCAAGAACGGTCCCAACAGACCGCTCCGGGACTCGACCAAGGCGCGCAGCTGCTCCACATCGAAGCCCCCCGGCGCGGTGGAGGGGTCCAGCACGGCCACCGTACCCAAGTGCATGTGATAATTCGGTGTCTCGCTGTAGACAAAACTGGCATCCGCGCCACTCAGCCGCTTCATCTGACACCTCCAGTGCCCCTCCGATGGTATGGCGCAGCTGGGTTCGCCGTTAGGGCCGAAGGTCCTGAAGACCGGAGAGTCGCACTCGGGCTGCTCATCGGGAGCTTCTCTGACGAGAGCGTGCCGGGTGTGTCGACAGAAGCAGACGATCGGGCTATCCGGCAGCCGTTGGCGCCTTCTTCTTCGCCGGCACCCGCTTCGTAGCAGTCTTCTTCTTCGCCGGCACCCGCTTGGCAGCCGTCTTCTTGCTCGCCGACACCTTGCCAGCCCGAGAGGTGGCTTTACGGCCGGCCTCCTCTGCCCGTTGCGACTGCTTGTTGATCGACTTCACAATTTCGCTGACCATCTTGCGCTGACCCTTGATCACCCGCTCGGTGAAGTCGAAAACTTCGTCGACCAGTCGCTCGATGTCCTTTGACGCCGGAGGCACGAACCGGTCTGTACTCTTGGTGATTCCTGCGGTCAATTGGCGACTTGCATCAAGGATCTCATCCTGTGCTCGCTCGATGAGATGCTCAATGTGCGTTCGCACGTGGCGTGGTTCGGCCATGACGGCTCCCTTCTGTCTGTTGCGACTTGGAGATTCTCCACGGGTATCCTCACCGATTTCAGCCCGACTGACGAGGGGCGAAGGTCCCATTTGCGCGTCTTGGGGCTCAATTCCTAGAACCGTCATGCTTTCTGGTGTCCCGGACCTGCAGAAGCCCGGCGGGTACGCCACGTGCAGGCACCGGTCCGGCGGCACAAGTGCTGACCTACTCTTCCTCGTCATCGGCCGGGGCACTGGTGAGCAGCTTCCGCCAGCGTTCCTCGGGCACATGGGCCGGTGAGGTCGATTTGAGGAAGTCCTCGAGGACGGCGAGGAATCGATCGGCATCCGTCCAGGGCAGAAAATGGCCGGCGCCTTCGAGTATCTCCAGACGGGCGCCAGGAATCGCTTCGGCGGCGCGGTAGGCGTGGGCCACCGGAATGATGCGATCGTGGTCGCCCCAGACGATCAGGGTCGGAACCGCCTCAGCCAGGTAGAGCCGATCGTGGGCGCTCACTCTCTGGCCGGCCACATCGATCACCGAGCGGATGGTGTGGACAAACGCCATCTGGCCATGTCGGTCGGTCAACGTCGTGTAGCTGCGCCACACCTCGGTCAGGGTGTCACTTGGGCGCCAGCCCATTCGGCGCGCCATGGTGCCGGGCCATTCAGCGACCTCCCGGATCCGGGGGTGGAGCAGGAGGGGGAGCACGTACTCGGCGCCGGGCAGGGTCACCGCTTTGAGGAGTGGACTGACCTCCTTGCCCAGACCTCCCGAGGCGACCAGTACCAGTCGTTCGGCCCGCTCGGGGAACTGGTAGGCGAACTGCATGGCCACGCCGCCTCCCAGGGAGTGGCCGACCAGGGTGAAGCGTTCCTTGCCCAGCACGGTCAGAAGGTCCCTGATCCCACTGGCGTAGGCACCGAGCGAGTAGTCGCCCCGGGGCTTGGCCGACTGACCGTGGCCCAACAGGTCGGGAGCGATGACCGTGTAGTGCTCAGCCAAGGAAGGCATCACCGCCCGCCAAGTGGTCGAACTCCCCGCTATTCCGTGGATCAACACGATGACCGGCCCCTCACCGGCCATCCGGTAGCTGACATCGTGGCCGTGAATACGGACAGTGCGTGATCGGAACGGCGTCGGCTTCATGATGCCCCCTCGCTCAACGGTCGATCCTCAGCCCTACCTCAGACTCGATGGGCCGATAGGCGAACGGGTTCATACCGGACAACTCAGCCGATCGCGCATCGCGCCCTCCATGACAGTCGCTCTCAACTCGAATCTACGGGTTCGCGGATTCCGGTTTTAGGGTCGAAGGTCACGTTTCGGGCTGCGAGGTCGGGTGGGAGCTTGGATGGGCCATACCGTCGAACCGGCGGATCCCACAACGTCGACGGAGCCGATTCCTGCCCTCTACGTTCTTGCTCAGCAGCACCAGACATGTCGGAGGTCCTTCGGCAGAACCTGCCAAAGGACCCTATGCCACCTGGACCCTCGGCCGTAAGGTGCTCAATGAGGGCCAAGGGGACAGGTGGTGGATGATGGAGCGACTCAGCGCACTCGACGCCGAGTTCCTCGACCTCGAGGACGGGATCGCTCACATGCACATCGCCGGGGGTTGCGTCTTCGAGGACCCGCCGCCTCCGCTTCACGATCTGGAAGCCCTCGTGGCCTCGAAACTGCACTTGATCCCGCGGTACCGCCAGCGTGTGCGTACGGTGCCTTTCGAGTTCGGCCGGCCCCTCTGGGTCGACGACCCACATTTCGACCTCGGCTACCACCTTCGGCATACGGCACTTCCCACGCCCGGCAATGACGCCGCCTTCTGCCTCCTGATGGGGCGGATCATGTCCCAACCACTCGATCGCGAACGGCCCCTGTGGGAGGCCTGGCTGGTGGAGGGACTCGAAGGCGGACGTTGGGTGCTGGTGTTAAAGGTCCACCACTGCATGGTCGACGGGATCGCCGGGGTCGAGCTGCTCACCGTGTTGTTGGATCTCGAGATCGACGCCGAAACCGGTGAACCTCTGCCCTGGGTGCCACACACCGAACCGTCCGCAGTACTCAAGGTGCTCGACGCGTGGGGGGGATTGCTAGCGGACGTCCTCGGAACCACCAGGGGCATTCCCGGATATCTGGCCCATCCGATCGCCGGGGCCCGCACCGTGCTGGCGACCGCCGAGGGTCTGGTCCGGTTCATACCGCGTCTCGTGCCGACAACGCCTCTTTCGATCGAGGGTGCCATCGGACCCCACCGGGTCTGGGCCCATTCCTCTGCCAGCCTTGCCGATGTGAAGACGATCCGAACTGCCTTTGGCGGAACCGTGAACGACGTTGTGCTGGCGGCCGTCGCCGGTGGCTACCGTGCGCTTCTGTCAGAGCGTGGCGACAGACCCGATCGGGCAGTTGTCCGCTCCCTCGTTCCGGTATCGACCCGGCGTAGCGACAGTCAGGGGGTAACGGACAACCACGTCTCCGCCCTGTTCTACGAACTTCCCGTTCAGATTGCCGACCCGGTCGAGCGTCTTGAGGCCGTGCACAATCAGATGACCAAGCTGAAGTCGTCCCACATCCCTGAGGCGGGCGAGATGGTCACATCCCTCGGCAACCTCGCTCCGCCTATGGTGCTGGGCCCCCTGAGTCGCATGGCGATCCGCTTGGCTCACCGTTTCGGGCAGCACTCCCTCAACACCGTGACGACGAACGTGCCAGGACCGCAGGTCCCCCTGTACTGCCTTGGTCATGAGATGTTGGAGTACCGACCATTCGTCCCCATCGTCCATGGGTTCCGCGTCGGCACGGCGATCCTGTCCTACAACGGGAGGCTCTTCTTCGGTGTGACCGGGGACTACGAGACGATGCCGGACGTCGCCGTGCTGGCCACGGCGACGGCAACGGGCATCCAGGATCTCCTCGATCGCGCCCTCGTAGGCCTCGGCGACCGCGTCCCCGGCTGATGCCGCTGGGTGGGGCCGGGCGCCACCATCTCTACCCGGTGGTCACCAGATCGCCATCACTTCAGCGGGGACGCTAGACACTGAGGTCGAGCGAGATTTCGTCATCGGCAACTATCGACAAGTGGAGGAGATGCATTGGGGGGGAAGTCCGAACATACGCGCCAAGGGTCGGGCCCGGAGCCTGACGACGTCCACAGCCGGCAAGAAGCCGCGTCCGACTGGGGTCCCGGCTCGGGGACGGACGTCCGGATCGCAGTGGTCGGGGCCGGATCCTGGGGGACCACGGTGGCATCGATGCTGGCCGAGCGATTCGATACCGTGCTCTGGGCCCTTGAGCCAGAGGTCGCTGAGGCGATCTCAGCCCATCACCAGAACCCGACCTATCTCGCCGGTTTCACCCTAGCAAGCTCGCTGAGCGCGACCACCAGTCAACGCGTGGCGCTCAACGGTCGCCAGTTGCTGGTGATGGCCATCCCGGCCCAGCACATGCGGGGAGTGGCCGAACAGCTCGCCCCGCTGGTCGGTCCCGACGTCGTGACACTGAGCCTTACCAAAGGAATCGAACGGGACACGCTGTATCGACCCACGGAGATCCTCGCTGAGGTTTTCGCTCCTGGCAACCGCACTCGCATTGGCGTCCTGGCCGGTCCCAACCTCGCCCGCGAGGTGATGGAAGGGCAACCGGCAGCGACTGTGGTTGCTTTCCCCGACGCCAGCATCGCCCGCTGGCTGCAGTCTCTGTTGAACGCCGCTCACTTTCGCGTCTACACGAGCGACGACGTTCTCGGATGCGAGATCGGAGGCGCGGTGAAGAACGTCATCGCCATCGCTTCGGGCGTCGCTGACGGCCTCGGATACGGTTGGAACAGCCGCGCCGCACTCATCACCCGTGGCCTGGCCGAGCTGGCCCGGCTGGGTGTCGCTCTGGGCGGGGACCCTCTGACCTTTCTGGGCCTGGCCGGAAACGGAGACCTGATCGCGACCTGCAGTAGCCCGGACAGCCGAAATCACCGAGTCGGGTTTGCACTGGGCCAGTCCCGGAGCCTGGGCGACATCCTGGCCGAGACGAACATGGTCCCCGAGGGAGTTGACTCGACGCCCGCCGTTCTGGCCCTGGCCCGCGAAGCAGGCGTTGAAATGCCCGTGGCCGAGCAGGTGGGCGCCCTGCTGGCAGGAGAACGGTCCCTCGGCGCGGCGGTGGAGTCACTCATGGGCCGCCGGGTCACTTCGGAATTGCACGATCTCAACCACACGCGCTCCACGCGGACATCGCGTCATTCAGTATGACCCAGATCGCGTGAGCTCGTAAGCCTAACCCGGAAGTGCTCGTCCGGCAGCGACTTAGGCGGCACGATCGCGGGTCCGGAAGATTCCATACGGCAGCCAACGGTGCGAGTTGTAGGCATCTGGTAAGTCAGTGTTCCCGACGATTGTGGCTTGGCCACCCCGTTGAAGCAGCACAGCGCTGCTACCCACTGCGGGCATGTATCATCGTCAATCGCCGTCTCAGTAGCCAAAACCAAACGGTCCATAATTAGGACAGGAAAGGCCGGTGAGACGCGAAAGTCCAGCTGGAGGGATGCGAGAGCGGACGAATCGGACGGTCTCGAAAACCGTTGTGTCGCAAGGCACCGTGGGTTCGAATCCCACTCCCTCCGCCATTGTGATGTCTCGCGACATAAGCACTTCTGTCGCGCGACATCGTAGACGACCAGCTCACGGTATGCGCTGGTAGTTCTTATCGGTATCGAGGGTGAGTTGTCGCAGCGGTGGGCCGTCGGCGCCGAGGATCCGTTGCGGCGTGCAGCGGTCGCCTGTGCAGACCAATGAATGTGGCGATCGGGTCTCGCAGTTGAGCCGGTGTGCGGGGACTGTCAGCCAGCGCTCTGCGGGGACTGCGCGTCCGAGGTCGCCCAGACCATCAGGCGGTCCCGTCCATTCTGCTTCGCCTCGTAGAGCGCCATGTCGGCACGGCGGAGGAGCTCGGATGCCGAATCGGCCGGTCCGTACCAGGTCGACAGACCGAAGCTCACCGTGAGCTGCTCCGGTGTCGCTACGCCGTCAATCGCCATTTGGATCCGCTCGACGAGCTGGCACGCCTCCATAGTGGGAGTCTCTGGGAGGAGGATCGAGAACTCGTCGCCGCCGATCCGCCCGACGAGATCGGCAGATCGAACACCAGCTCGCAACGCGCCGGCGATACCGATGAGGGTGGTATCCCCTGCAGCATGTCCGTGCATGTCATTGATGGTTTTGAACCCGTCAAGGTCGGCAACCACCACGCTCAACGGCCGCTTATAGCGCTCGGTTCGCTCAACTTCGATGGCCAACGCTGTCTGGAAGGACTGGTAGTTGAGGCAGCCCGTGAGACCGTCGTACGTGGCGAGGCGGCGGAGGCGCTCGGTCAGGGCTCGTCGCTCCCGTTCCCCAAGGTCGCGGTTCATGGCCGCCATAGCCGAGATGCTGCCAGCGATTCCGATCATGACCGCGGTGGCCAATGCGCGAGCACGGTCTCCAGATTGCCCGGTGGCGTAGATCAAGCCAAAGCTCAAGATCGCCAGCACAGCCAAACCAACGACCTCGCGCAGTCGGTAGAGAAGGCCACCGAAGAGAACAGGGAGAACCAGCAGCCCGGCCAGGGGGCTCTCAGCGCCGCCGTCTAGCCCAATCGCGGCCGCGATGACCACCAGTGTCCCGACAGACCAGCAGAAGAAGAAGGTGGCGCGCCAAGGCGCCCGGAGCGACCTGATGCCGATCGGACCAGCCACGAACACCGAAACAAGGATCGCGACGATGTCGAGCACCATCATGATCCGTCGGTGCGGACTGTCCGGGGTCAGAACGATGTACCAAACGAGCAGCAGTCCGCCAACCACGAAGGAGAGGATCCCCATATACAGGTGCCGACGCCAGAGGTCCTCCTCCGAGTCGTGCACCAGATATTCGACTCCAAGGAGACGATCCGGGTCAGACCAATCGGCCGGCTCCTCCGTAGCACTTCGCGGGTTCCCCACCACAGATATATCGGCACGCAGGAGGACTCCTTGATCGCCGATGTCGAGACCCGGATCGGGCGTGGACACGACCTGCTTGAAGCGGCTCCCTGGTAGAGGTGGTCACAGGCTCCATGGAACACGCAACCGAAGGATTGGAATGCTGTCCGTCCTTCCTGCCCGAAGTGCCGGACATCGGAGATTCCTGGCTCCTGAGACGGTCCTCCGTTCAAGTGACCGGCTTGGTCAGAGCCGTGTTCCAGATCCGGAGAGAGATGTCGTTGCACGACTCGCACACCTCGTCCGGGATGAGACCGACCCGCATCAGCAGACCGAAGATCTTGCAACCGAGGCAGACGCCCAACGCCGACTCGAGGAGCGCGGCGATGATCAACAGACCCAACGTGACGTAGGCCGCTCCCCGCAAGCCGAAGCCAAGGGCCAGGATCGCGGCGGAAACCGAGAAGACGACGCCAATTCCCTGGGCAAACCGTTTCGGAGGTCCTGCGACCAGACGCGGCTGCTTTCCGAGCAGGGGAGTCAGGACCCGAACCGACAGTTGTCCGAGCGGGCTCAATGTCGGACCAGTGAGCAGGCGCGCCACGAAACCGTAGGCGAGGGCGACAGTCAGCCAGGGCTGATCGAAGATGATGGTGGTCGCTGCCAGCAACACGACTCCTCCGGCAACGATACGAGCGGAGATGTCGTTGACTGGATTGGGAAAGGAGAAGAGCCTCCTGGCCCACCCGGAGCCCGCCGTGGAACCGCCGACATGTTCGGGAGATGTCACAGAACGTGTCCCCTCAGTCTCTTCTCGGCTTTGACGGCATGGAACCTGAGAGCGCTCCTGGGCGCCCATAGGATCCAATCCCGACACATTGGGTCCTCGGTATCATACTTGACACATAGGCTAAATATGTTTAGCGACGATCACCGGATACGAAGTTTATGGCGGACCTCTGCGTGCCCAAGCTGTTGAGCGGAGCCCGGCCGTCGGGCAGGTGAGGCCGGTCCAGGCGGATCCGTGCACGTCCCTGAGGGGACGGGCATGATCCATGGCGTGGGCGAACCGCGGCTCCCTCTACGAGTGGTCAATGCCGTCGCTCCGATCCGGATCTGCGACAACGGCGGGTGGACCGACACGTGGTTTGCAGGTCACGGCAAGGTCTTCAACATCGGCGTGTCCCCGTACGTCGAGGTGCAGGTCAAGACGCATCCGATCGGTGCTCTACCCCATCGGATCGTACTGGACGCCGAGAACTACAGCGATCGGTACGGATTCGATCCTTCTGTTCCTCCCCACCGCCATCCCCTCCTGGAAGCGGCCGTGGACCAGGTTGGGGTGCCCGATGACATGTCGTTGGAAATCGGCATCTTTTCGGAGGCGCCAGCCGGATGTTCGACCGGCACCTCGGCCTCGGCGACGGTGGCGCTGATCGGCGCCCTCGACTCGCTCACGCCGGGCCGGATGAGCATCCACGAGGTCGCCACCACCGCCCATCGGATCGAGGTCCACCGGGTCGGGATCCAATCAGGCGTCCAAGATCAGCTGTGCGCGGCCTATGGAGCTGTCAACTTCATCGAAATATCCTCCTATCCCCACGCTTCGGTCACCCAGCTCGGACTGCCGAACGCCGTGTGGTGGGAACTGGAGCGGCGGCTGGTCCTGGTGTTCCTCGGGCGTACCCATCTCTCCTCAGAGGTCCATGACCAGGTGATCGCAGGTCTGGCCGCCGAAGGCGAGCACGCTCCCCAGCTGGAGGAGCTGCGCCGGGCCGCCGAGCAGGCGCGAGACGCTGTGTGTGCCGCCGACTTCCCGGCGCTCGGACGGGCGATGACGGAGAACACTGACGCTCAGCGCCGCTTGCACAGCGGCTTGGTCAGTCCGGAGGCAGACGCCGCCATCGAGGTTGCCGCCGCTCACGGCGCGTTGGGGTGGAAGGTCAACGGAGCCGGCGGGGAAGGCGGAAGTATTACCGTCCTGTGCGGACCGGACATGCGTGCCAAACGTGAACTCGTGCGCGCTCTGCGCCAAACCGACCCTCTCTTCCAGATCATCCCGATCCACCTGAGTCGCAGCGGACTCCATGTATGGAAACCGCAGTTGTGAGTGCTGCAATCACCCTTCGTTCCCGCCGGCTGAGCCTCGAAGCGCTCTGCCCGGAATCGTCCCCGCTCACGGTCACGACGTCGGGCACTCATGTGTCATATCGCTGAACCGCAAACCGGCAGGTCGGAAGCTGAAGGGTCATTCGGCCCTAGTCGACCACCCTCGGATTCCCTAGCCTCGAGCGTAGAGACCCGCCCGTTCGCGATCACGCGGATGCCGGTCTCGCGAGGCGCAAAGCGGCGCTCGGGTTACTCACCACAGGAGGTCCTGTCATGAAGGCATTGGTCTACAAGGGTCCTGGCAAGAAGGCCTGGGACGAGATGCCCGATCCGAAGATCGAACAGCCGACCGACGTGATCGTGAAGATGGTCGCCACGACCATTTGTGGTACCGACCTCCACATCCTCAAGGGTGATGTCCCCGAGGTGGAAGTCGGCCGCATCCTGGGGCACGAGGGGATCGGTGTGATCACCGAAGTGGGCGAAGGAGTCACCCACCTGGCTGTCGGCGACCGAGTGATCCTCGCTTGCGTCAGTTCATGTGGGAAGTGCTCGAACTGTCGTAAGGGCCTCTACAGCCACTGTCTCGACCCTGAGGGCATCACCGGAATCGGCTGGATCTTTGGCTACATGATCGACGGGACGCAGGCCGAATACGTTCGAGTCCCGTTCGCCGAGAATTCGGTGTACAAGGTCCCCGAAGGCATGACGGATGCCGAGGGCATCCTGCTCTCGGACGTCCTGCCGACCGGCTTCGAGATGGGCGTGCAGTACGGAAAGGTCGCCCCTGGCGATGTCGTCGCCGTGATCGGTTCCGGCCCCGTCGGCCTCTCCGCCGTTATGACAGCACGCCTCTACGGGCCCTCGAAGATCATCGCCATCGATCTTGACAATGCTCGGCTTGCCCGGGCCGCCGACTTCGGTGCTACCGACACTGTCAACTCGGGTGATCCGGACTGGAAGGACCAGGTCCTGAGTCTCACAGACGGGCTGGGCGTCGATGTCGCCATCGAGGCAGTCGGTGTACCCGAGACGTTCACGATGGCAACGGTCATCGTTCGCCCAGGGGGACACGTGGCCAACATCGGTGTGCACGGCAAGTCGGTCGATCTCGCCCTCAACGAGCTCTGGATCAAGAACATCGACATCTCCATGGGTCTGGTCAACACGAACACACTCGGGATGCTGTTGAAGCTCGTAGCCGAGCACAAGCTTCCTGCCGAGAAGTTCGTTACGCACGAGTTCTCATTCGACCAGATGCTCGAGGCCTACGACGTCTTCGGGCATGCAGCGGAACATGACGCACTCAAGGTGCTCATCCATTAGAGCACTCAAGGTGCTCATCCATTAGAGCACTCAAGGTGCTCATCCATTAGAGGACTCAAGGTGCACATCCATTAGAGGATGGGTCAGCTCCACTGAGCCTGTGATGACCAGGACCGGGTCTCGGCCAGCTCTCACGATCACAGCGGCGAGACCGGATCGAGACCGGTATGCTGGCGCAGAATCAGGTTGACGGTGGAGTCGTCTTCTCCAAGGGGGAACGGATCGGCAAGATCCACGTGAAGCCTGAAGTGGGAGGAATCTCCATGGCATCGCGCAAAGGGGCCGGGTCGCGTTTCCGCATTCTGTCTGGAGTCGCTCTCTGCACGTGGTTAGGGGTTGGGGTCGCTGGTCCGGCTGCCGCCTCGGCGACGGGAGCAGCGCCAACGTCCGTTCCACAGCCTGCCGTCTCCATCGTCAGCTATACGGGACCTACCGTCCACAATCCAGGTGCCATTACCGTCGGTTCCGACACTCCCCCGAAGGCCACAGAAGATGTGAGGATTACCGTCGAGGCGACCGTCAAAGTCAGTCCGGCTACCGGTCACCCCGGGACCGCCGTGGGAGTAAACGGCGCAGGGTTCCTGCCCGGAGAGACCGTCAATGTCCTCTACACGATCTTCGGCAAACCCTCAGCTGCCATATGTCACCCAGTGAAGGTGGCCTCCAACGGAGCCTTCAGCTGTGCCGGGAGCATCCCTTCGGGTGAGAACGCGGGATGGGACGGCCGCCACAACATCGTCGCGACAGGAGAGACGTCCAAGATCACCGCGAAAAGTGTGTTCACGCTCACCGGCGGCGTGGATCAGCCGACTCTCTCGGTAGGTCCAGCGTTGCTGAGAGGCAGGCAACCAGTTCATGCGTCAGGCACCAGGTGGGCTGACGGTTCGTTGGATCTCTCCCAATGTGGGTACGGCCCTTCACCCGGCTGCAAGTTGCTCGGACACGTTACGGTCGCCGATGGAGACTGGTCCTTCAGCTACGACGCGATCCAGGTGATGGTTGCCAGCGACGGCTCGCCCACGCTCTGTGGCATCGTTGGAGGGTCTGGTTGCTACGTCAAGGTGACGCAAGGTCCGCTTACCCAAACCGCCCCTCTCAAATTTGCGCCTGTGAACGTCGCGATCTCTCCCAGTGAACCAGGAAACAGCTATCAAAACGGCGCAAGCGTCACGGTGTCTGCCAAGAACTTCCCGTCAGGCGACCAGGTCCAGATCAAGATGTGCGGTGTATACACGCACACGTGCGGTGACGATGACACTGGTCTGACCAATAGTGCAGGCGCTGTATCATTCCAGAATTACAACCTCTCGTGTGTCAACTTCGACGAGAGTGGCGCTTGCAACATTGTGGCTTTGGATCTGTCCTACGGCGACGGCGACCTGGCCGCCAGCACCTCGTTCTCTACGTACGCCAACCTTCCCTGATCTTCGTAGAGGGGCGACTCGAGTCATACGGAGACCGCCATTTTCAGAGACGCGCCGCACCATCGGGCGTTGGATTCTCTACACACCAGTGCCGTTTAGCCGCAGTCGACAATTCGCCCCGAGCCGGCAGTGATGGGGGACAGGTTGGCTATCGACAGGTCACGGGCCCAGGCTGGAGTGGATGACGAAATCACACCGCTTCGTAGTCGGATTGCCGTCGTGTTGGCCGTGCGTCACTGAGAGCCACCAGGGTGACTGCAGCGGCCACGGACAGTGCAGGGGTCGCAGAGAGCACGTAGCGAGGATTGCCGAAGCTGGTGGCAACCACGATGGTCGCCGCCGCTATGGGACCTGCCACTAACACCAGGGCAAGACGGTCCTTCGACAGGAGCAACAGGCCTGGGATACCCAGGAACAGCACGATCAGTGACGTTGGCCAGACCAGCTGTTGCCATCCGATGCTGCGGGATTGGAGCACCTCCAGTTGCGCCTGTTGAAGAGGTTCGTAGAGACCCCATGCTCGCAAGACGCGAACGCTCATAACGAGCGGGACCCTGCCCAGGTGGGCCTTGATATAGCTCTTGCCCTGGGCAGTGAGCACCTTGTTGTATTCGGCCTCATCAGAGGTGGACAAGGCATCATGACCGACGCACGAGTTGTCCCAGTAGCCCAGCAGGTGCCCGTAATAGACGGACGGGCAGTTCGCCCCGGCCAGGGTCTTTCCCTCATTGGTCGAGAGGACAATTCGGTGATCGAACTTCTCGTAGTTGCGAATGACCCACGGGGTGAGGACTGCAGTTACAACCAACAAGGTCGCGGCCATTTGCATCGCTCTCTTTCCGATGGGCGTGCCCGGAACAGCCATGATGGCTACCGGAACGAGCACCACAGCCGTGAGAAGATCCTCCGACCGTACGAGGCACATGATTCCGGCGAGAAGCCCGACAGGAATCCATCGGAACACCGAGGAAGATGCACTCGCCCACGCCGCAGCCAGGAGTAGCCCCGCCGTCAGCGGGACGGCGATGGTCTCGGACATGATCGATCCGTCGCTGGCGATGAGAGCGGGTGACACGGCCACAAGTCCGGCGGCGACGAGTCCGACGTTCGATCGCCCGGTGATACGGCGACCGAAGAGACCCGTCAGTAGGACTGTCACGCCTCCGCACAGTGCACCGACGAGCCGGAACCCGGTCGATGAGGTGACATGAAGCTTCACCAACCCGGCGAGAAACAGCGGGTAGCCAGGTACGAAGTTCGCCGTTGCCGTTGTGGTGCCGTGAAGGAGATATGAGACTGGGTTGGAGTACCCGCGACCAGCGGCGAGGGCGCCCCCGAGGAGTTCATAGGCGATTGAGTCGAGTCCGAGTGTTAGGTGTCGTCCGACGGTTAGCGCATAGACGGTTCGTGCCACGACGGCAACTGCCACTTCTGTGCCCAGGATGATCCAGAACTGACCGCCCCGGCCTGGGCCGACGGACGTTGCAGTGCTTTCATCCACGACACTGGCGGCCACCGAGTCAGTGTGCCATCCCGACGTGCAGGGTCCTACTCGGTACTGATCTTCTCGAGCCTCCCCAGGCTGGCCGTCATGGACTCGAGCACCGAATTGGTCCCGTTGATCCACGCCCCGCCATCACGTAGGAGGTCCTCCGGCAAGGGCCCGTGGTCGAAGACCTCGGTGACGACGGTGGCGTCGTCACCGTCCGGAGTGAGGATGTAGCCCCAGCGGTAGCCCGCAGGAATGCCGACTTTGGATGGATCATCATCCTCAGCCCGAGAAGGGTCTCCGGGAGCCGGTTCCCAAAATATGCGCCGATCTGGCTCGAACTCCACGACATAGTTGAGCATGAGGTAGTCGTCTCCGAGCCGATGCATCTTCATCGTAAAGGTGTCGCCCACGTCGGAGATGGGACGGTCGAGGATGGCTCCCCGGAGCATGCCGGATCCGTCAAAGTCCACGTGACGTTGCGGATTCGCCAGGATCCTGAAGATGAGGGCCGCCGGCGCTTCGATTCTCCGTGACACCTCGACCGGCTTGCTTCCCTCTGCCATGATTCCAGTCCTCTCTTTCTTTGTGCCTCTGAACTCTGCCTCTGAACTCTGCGTCTGCTCTACCAGAGCGCACGTCCGTGGTCTCGTACAATTGGACCTTGCAGGTCCCGCGGAATTCATTCATCGGCCAGGGATTCACATTCTGACCGACTCGCCCGGCGCTATGACAGCAGCCGAGCATGATCACGGGCTGGCCCCGACGGTCCACTCAAGGCACACGCAGGGAATGCCGATGGATGCTTCATGGTGGCCGAACCGACCCGCGGATGGCCGAAACCCACTGCCGAGGAGCTGGCGCTGCGTTCCAGGTATCGCTGCGCGCTCTGCTACAAGCACTGCCAGGTACCGTGCCGCTTTACGGCGTCCGAATACCGACAGCTGGTCGAAGCGACGCTACGGACCGATCCCGAGTCGACCGACTGAGCGACTCGTCCCGACGAGCCGGCGCTCAGGTGTGGACCCCCTCGCGGCGGAGGCCGGGACGATGGTGCATGGGATGGCTCTCGCACTGCGTACAATCCCGGATCTCCGCGTCGAGGGGGTACCACTTGTTCTAGGCCCCCGGGGTATCGGGAGGGTATCCAGAAGGTGAACGCTTTGTTGCCTGATGTGTCGCCCCGGATTTGGCTCCGGACGAGGGCCCGCGGCACGTGGTCAGCGAGTGGTCACCGGTGCGTGGGATCAGCGGTCGTCCGCTCGAGTCGACCTTGCGATCGGCACCCGTGGCCTGAGGGTGTCGTCCCCCGGTTCCCTCGAGAGCAACGGTTCGACCGCGTCGGCTTCGACCGGCCGCGAGAAGATGAACCCCTGACCGCTGTGACAGTTCTCGCCCCGGAGGCCCTCCAGCTGGGACTGCTTCTCGATGCCCTCTGCCAGGGTCACCAGTCCCAGCGTGCGCCCCAGCTCGACCAGCGTGTGGATCAGTGCCGCCCCGTCGGCCGAGCCGTCCATCTCGGAGACGAACGACCGGTCGATCTTAAGCACATCCACCGGGAATTGGCGCAGGTAGGCAAGGGACGAGTAGCCGGTACCGAAGTCGTCGATGGCGATCATCACGCCGAGTTCCTTGAGCCTATTGAGCCGTGACACCGTCGCGTTGGCATCCTTCATGAGCGTCGACTCGGTCACCTCGACGATCAAAGAGCCCGGATCCATATCGTGTGCCTCGAGAGCGCTCCGCACGTCGTCCACCAGCCCATCGGTCTCGAGCTGCCGCATCGAGACGTTGACCGACATCGTCGTCCGGAAGCCCTGTTCGTGCCACCTGGCCGCTTGACGGCAGGCCTCGTCGAGCACCCACCGGCCGACATCGACGATCAATCCGCTGTCCTCGAGGACCGGGATGAACTTGTCGGGGGTGATGGTGCCCTTGGTGGGATGGTGCCAACGGAGCAGCGCCTCGACCCCGCTGACCTTGACGGACTCGAGGTCGAAAATTGGCTGGTAGAGGAGGAAGAACTCGCCGTTGGTCCACGCCGTGGCCAGGTCGGACTTGAGCGCGAGGCGGTCGTGTGCGGCTGACTGCATGGCGGGCTCGAAGACCACCCAACGATTCCGGCCCGCCGCCTTCGAGCGGTAGAGGGCGATGTCCGCATCGCGTAGCAGCTCCCGCGCGGACGATCGATCCCCGATCGCGATGCCGATGCTCGCGGTGATATTGATCGGAATCTCCTCGAACCCCTCGACGAGGAACGGCGTCTCGAGCACCTTGTGAATGCGCTCGGCGACCAACTCCGGTCCGGCTGCCAGCGAGAGGCCCTCGGCCAGTACGACGAACTCGTCACCGCCCATCCGTCCCACCGTGTCGCTCGCCCGGAGCAGACCGAGCAACCGGCCTGCCACCGTCTGGAGGACCTTGTCCCCTGCCTCGTGACCCAACGAGTCGTTGGCATCCTTGAAGTTGTCGAGATCGACGAAGAATGCGGCGACCGGTTCGCAGGACCGGCGCGCCCGGACCAACATCTGGTCGGCACGGTCCAGGATCAACTGACGATTGGCCAAACCGGTCAAGGGATCGTGGAGCGCACGGTGCGCAAGAAGAGCTTCGAATTCCTTGCGCTCGGTGATGTTTCGGATGTTCGCGACATAGCCGGAAACCGAAGGGCGATCCATCTGGTTGGAGACGACGGCTTCGACGTCACACCAGGTCCCATCGCGTCGCGCCATCCGGAACTGGACCAGCGCAGCGTCCGGCGCCACCTGGAGTTGCGAACCGAGACGATCCGTTATCCGTTGGCGGTCATCGGGGTGAACGGTGTCGGTGGCGCGGATGCCGACGAGCTCCTCGGGTTCGACGCCCAGCAGGTCGACGATCGCCGGAGAGACATAGGAGATCTCCCCCGAGCCAGCGATGACCAGCGTGACGTCGGACGAGTTGTGGATGAGCGAGCGGAAGCGATCCTCGCTCAGGCGTACCGCGGCCTCTGCGTCCTCCTTGTCTCCCATGGTCGCACCGGTCATTCGGATCACGAAGACGAGCACGGATGCTCCTACCAGGGTGATGCCGAGCGACTGGTCCAGGGACAGTTCCGAGGGGAACCACCCGCGCCAGATACCGATCTCCGCACCGAGGATGCAGATCAGGCTCCAGAAGGCAGAGGCGCTCCAGGTGCGCGAGCCACCGAACGCCACGTTCTCGAGTGCCAGGAATGCGTAGGCGCCCCAGAGGACCGGACCCCATCCGGTGAGGTAGATGACCACTGTCACCGCCACCATCTGGCTTCCCACCCGCGCGAAGAGCAGCCCCTCAGATGGTCTCCGTGCATAGATCCGGTCGATCCCGACGCAGAGGACGATTGCGCTCGAGAACACCACCGACCACAGCCAGGCGGATTCGTGCGCCACGACACCGAAGTGCATGAGGAGCACGATCGATCCGATCGTAAGGGGGGCGAAGATGTAGGCCACATAGGTCGAATCGGGCCTGCGACGCCCGAGCTCGCGGGGCAGCCCGGCCGGCTCGCCGGACCGTTCTGATGGCAGGGCGTCGCCATCCATCGCTGTCGTGTCCGCCATCGGGTCTCCTGTCCCACGTCGCGCGCAGAGTCGTTCTTGGGTGTGTCGACACGATCGGCCGCTTCCTTGAGGTCCGCCGCAGCCAGGACTGGCCGTGCCGAGGCCCCGACGCCTAACCGATCCGCAGCAGGAGCAGCGCCCCGACGGTGAGCGCGAGGCCCGTCCACCACACCCAGGGCGACCTGGTCAGACGAGAGAACCCGCCGGCGGTCCCTCGCCGCTCGTGCGCACCGCCGGAACGAGGCGGGCCGCCGCTCCGGGATCGAGCAGTGCCAGGGCGGAGTGCTCCCGAACTCGGCGCTCTGCGGTCTCGACCTCCAACAGGACTGCCTGGAGCTCGGCCTCGAGCGCCTCGATCTCCCGCTCGCTGCGGGCCACCAGGTCCCACACGACGTCTCCTGGCACCGTATCCGAACCCTCGGTCGCCGCATTTGCGCTGCCAGGATCGACGGGACGGACGACGGCCGACGCCGACCAAGCCCCTGCGGTCAGGTCGCGATCTGCGGTGCCTCTACGTCCACCTCGACGCCCAGCCGGGGCACGATTCGGTCGAGCCACCGCGGCATCCACCAGTTGGCGTCGCCCAATACCTCCATGATCGACGGCACCAGCACCATGCGCACCAGTGTGGCGTCGATGAGGATGGCCGAGGCCAGTCCCAGCCCGAAGACCTTGAGGACGTGCAGCGGGTCGCCGAACACGAACGAGCCGAAGACGCAGATCATGATGGCGGCGGCCGCGGTGATCACCCGGGCGGTCTTGGCCAACCCGTCGGCCACCGCGGTCGAGTTCTCACCGGTCAACCGCCACTCCTCCCGGATGCGTGAGAGGAGGAAGACCTCGTAGTCCATGGAGAGGCCGAAGAGGATCGTGAACATCATCAGGGGGATCCACGGGTCGATCGGGCCGGTCGCCCCGATCCCGAAGAACCCGCCCAGCCAGCCCCACTGGAAGACCGCCACAATGACCCCGTAGGCGGCGCCGACCGAGAGCAGGTTGACGATGACTGCCTTGAGCGGGATGGCAAGCGACCGGAACACTGCCATGAGCAGGAGGAACGAGAGCAGGAGGACCACACCGATGACCAGGGGGAGCCGAGCGGACAGATAGGAGGACGCGTCGATGGATCCCGCCGTTTCGCCGCCGACGTAGGCCGCCACCCCGGTGCCGGAGGTGACCGCGGGGATCACCTGGTCGCGTAGGTGGTTGACCAGCGCCTCGGTCTTTACCGTCTGCGGCGCGGTCGTGGGGTAGGCGATGACCACGGCCGCCGTGCCCGACGGGTTGTAGACGGCCGGGGTGGCGAACGCGACCCCGGGGGTGGCCCGGACCTCCGAGGCGAGGTGGTCGGCCGCGGCGTGGTCGCCGGGTGGCACCGTTGCGGCGACCACCAGGGGACCGTTGAACCCGGGCCCGAACCCCGTGGCCAGCGCGTCGAAGGCCTGCCGCGTCGTGCTGGTGGCCGGGTCGTTCCCCGCGTCGGTGAAGGCCAGCCGCATCGAAAAGAAGGGCAGGGCGAGGCAGACCAGGATCACCACGGCAGACAGGCCGGCAACGACCGGATGACGCTGGACGGTGCGGCTCCACCGGTACCAGAAGCCCCGCGTCGTCGATCCGGCCCCACTCTGGAGGAGACCCGGGATCCGCAGGTTGTCGATGGCGCGGCCGGAGAAGCCGAGCATGGCGGGCAGCAGCGTGACCGCGGCCAGCATGACCAGCAGCACCGCGGCGATGGCCCCGACGGCCAGGCCCCGCATGAACGGTAGCTGCAGGAGAAAGAGGCCGAGGAGCGAGATGATGACCGTGGTGCCGGCGAAGAGCACGGCCCGGCCGGAGGTGGCCAACGAGATCGCGACCGCGTCGCGGGGGTCCCGTTTCTCGCTCAGGCCGGCCCGGTAGCGGGTCACCACGAACAGGGCGTAGTCGATGCCGACGCCGAGTCCGATCATGGCCATGATCTCGGGCGCGAAGGTCGGCGTCGTCACGACGTGGGAGAGCAGATCGAGGACGGCGAAGGCGACCGCGATCCCGAAGATCGCGGTGATGATCGGCAGGCCCATCGCCACCACCGACCCGAAGGCCAACAGCATGATGATGATGGCGGCCAGGATGCCGAAGCCCTCGCTCGAACCCGGCTTCGCCCCGGCGACGAGTCCGATCGCCTCGCCACCGAGCGCGACCTGGTACCCGGAGACCTGGAAGTGCTGGGCGGTGTTCACGACCGCCTGGACGGCCGAGGTCGGCAGGTTGCCCGCCAACTCGTCGAAATCGACCCGGATGTAGGCGATGTGCCCGTTGCGCGACACCTGGCTTGCACCACCCGCAGCGAGCGGGCTGGTCACCGCGGACACGTGGGCGAGGGGCTCGAGGGCCTTGGCCAGTGCGCGGGTCCGGGCCTGGTTGGACCGGTCGGCGAAGGGCGCCGACGTGGTGATGACCACCTGGGCCGGGCTCCCGGCCAGGGCGGGGAAGTCGCTGTTGAGGATCTGCTGGGCCTGCTGGGTGCCGCCCGAGAGGTTGTTGGTGAACGAGCTTCCCGCCGCCTGCGCCAGGACGTTGACCGCCACCAGTCCGACGATCCAGGCCAGGAGCACCCACCACCGATGGTCGTGGCACCACCCGGCCAGCCGAGCCAGGGTGCTCTGCTCGGCCGGACGCGAGGGCGGTGCGGTCGCGCGGGTCGGTGCTCCAGGTGCCTCTTGGGTGGTCGTCATGGTGTGCTCTCCGGTCGCAGCAAGGGGAAGAGGATCACGTCACGGATGGCGTCGACCTCGGCCAACAGCATGGTCAGCCGGTCGATGCCGATGCCGATCCCGGCGGTCGGGGGGAGGCCGTACTCGAGCGCCCGGATGAAGGCCTGGTCGGCCGGATGGGCCTCGAGATCGCCCTTGGCCACCGCGTCCGCCTCGCGCTTGAACCGCTCCTCCTGCTCCTCGGGCACGTTGAGCTCGCTGTAGCCGTTTGCAAGCTCCCTGCCGTCGACGCAGAGCTGGAACCGGTCGGCCATGGACGGATCGCCGTCGGTGTGCCGTGCGAGCGGCGACACCTCCACCGGGAACCCGACGACGAAGACCGGGTCGGCCACGGTCGGGAGCAGCACCGCATCGTAGAGCTCGAAGATGAGCTTCCCCGATCCCCACTCGGGCAGGTAGTCGACCTGATGAGCGTCGCAGACCGCGCGCACCTCCTCGACCGGATCGGTCGGGTGCAGCCGCCGGCCCACGACCTCCTCGAGCCAGTCGAGGAGCGCCCGCCTCGGCCATGGCGTCGTGAGGTCGATCGACCGCTCTCCCACCGTGAACTGCAGGCGCCCGGTCGCCTGCTCGGCGGCGCCCGCGATGAGCCGCTCGGTGAGGTCCATCGCGTCGTTGACATCTCCGAAGGCGCGGTACGCCTCGAGCGCGGTGAACTCGGGGCTGTGCCGGGTGTCGATCCCCTCGTTGCGGAAGTTGCGGGCGATCTCGAAGACCCGCTCGAAGCCACCGACTACCAGCCGCTTGAGGTAGAGCTCGGGCGCGATCCGGAGCGTGAGGTCGACGTCGAGGGCGTTCGAGTGGGTGAGGAAGGGCCGCGCCAGTGCGCCGCCGGCCTGCGGCTGGAGGATCGGCGTCTCCACCTCGACGAACTGCTCGGCGGCGAGGAGGGCGCGCATCGCGGTGACGATTCGGAAGCGGATCTCGAAGACCCGCCGGCTCTCGGGGTTGGCGAGGAGATCGATCTCGCGCTGGCGGTAGCGGGTGTCGGTCTCGGCCAAGCCGTGCCACTTGTCCGGGAGCGGGCGCAGGGCCTTCGCGAGCAGATGGAGCCCGGTCACGTCGAGGGAGAGCTCGCCGCGGCGGCTCGTGATGACCTCCCCCTCCGCCCCGATCCAGTCCCCGAGATCGCTCTGGTCCAGCACGACCGCCGCCTCCTCGGAGAGGGCCGACTCCTGCATGAGCAGCTGCAGGGTTCCGGTCACGTCCTGGAGGGTCGCGAACGAGAGGCGGCCGTGACCCCGGAGCGCGGTCACCCGACCGGCCACCCGCACCGTCTCACCGGTCCGGACGTCGGGTTCGAGCGCGCCGTGCCGCCCGTGCAGATCGGCGGCAGTGGCTGTGCGGTCGAACCGGCACGGATAGGGATCGATTCCCTGCTCGGCCAGTACGTCGCGCTTCTTCCGCCGCTCGGCGCTCAGCAGATCCGCCGTGCGCGCGGGGGGCTCCTCTGCCGGCCCGCCAGACGCGGTCTTGGGATCGGTCGTCACAGTCGCAGCTTCTCCCTCAGCGCACGCGGCAGGCCCGGGGCACAGGGACCGCACCGTCATCTTAGGCAGGCGCCCGTCGGGCCGGTCGAAGGCGGGGGGCGCCCACCCCGTATGCTGCCCGTGCGCCCCTAGCTCAACGGTAGAGCAGCAGATCCTTAATCTGCAGGTTGGGTGGTTCGAGTCCCCCGGGGCGCACGCGCGACCGGGATGTGGATCTCCTCGGTCGGTGGAGCCCAGATCGACAGCAGCACGACGCCTGCGAACATGGCAACCAGTGCCACCACCTCGAGCGCGATGGCTGCAGTGGAATTGGCCAGTCGCTCGCCGAAGAGTTCGATCCCGATGACGATGCTGGCAAGCGGGTCGACAATGAGCAACGCCGACTGGGAAGCCGAGAGCGGCCCCGCCGTGAAGGCTGCTTCCAGGAGGAACGTTCCACCCACGCCGGTCACCACGACCGCGTAGACCGGCCAATGGAGGAAGAGGCCTCCCCATCCGTCGTGGGCAAGCGCGACGGTGGCCGCCTTGACGAAGGCGGCGTCGATCGCCCAGACCAGGCCGGCAGACGCTCCCAGCAATGCGGCGCGGCGGGCAGGAGAGCCCCAGCGGCTGAGCAGGACCAGGAGTGCGATGACTGCGCCGCGTGTGGACAGGGCGACGATCCATGCCTGCACGGTCGGGGTCCCGTGCCCCTCCTGCGGCCGGGCGACGACCAGGAACCCCACGAGGCCGGCGCTCACGAGGGCGGCCGCGCCCCAGGTGCGGGCCGCGATCTCGTCGTGCAGGAAGAGTGCGCGCAGCGCGAGGGTGAAGATCAACTCGGTGACCAGGATCGGCTGGACGGTAGCCAGCTGGCCGAAGTAGAGGGCGAGCGCGGTGAAGGCGAAGGTCGCTCCCATCGACGCGGTGCCGAGGAGCCACATCGGCCTCCGGATCAGGTACCGGATCGTCTGGACCACCGATCGGTCGCCGTCCCTGGCCGAGACGTTGGTCTGCCGGTGGAGCACCGAGGCCACGGCCTGGCTCAGGGCGCCGAGCAGGGCGAACCCAACGGCGATCACCTCGGCCTCTCCTCGCTCATCGGCCCGTCCTCCCCCCGGGACCGCTCTGCCCGCTCAGCGCTCGGGTGTCTCCGGGCTGCCCGCGGGTCGACCCGTCAACCAGCGCTGGAGCCCGGCGGCATTGGAATGGACCCCGTTCATGACCTCGAGCTTCTCCCGGTGCTCCTCGGGCACGCCGTCGAGGTCGGAGGCGAAGGCGGTCGACAGGGCTGCGGCGATGTCCTCTCCGCTGCGGAAGGCCGACTCGGCCACCGCGGCCCACCGCCGCAAGGTGCCGTCGGCCTCGTCGAGGACATCGAGCGGATCGGCCAGCAGCCCGTAGTGGGCGAGGGCGAGCCCGGTCGGGCGCCGCTCGGCGAAGCGCTGCAGCGAGTCCAGCGCCTGGGTCAGGTCGAAGTCGGGGGGTGGGGTCGAGGGACGGAGGACCCCGGCGTCTGGCAGCTTGACCCCGACCGCGTCCCCCGCGAACAAGATGCCGCTCGAGCTGTCGTGCAGGGCGAGGTGATGCTTGGCGTGACCCGGTGAGTCGACGGTGGTGAGGGTACGGGCCGGCCCGACCCGGATCTCCTCGCCGTCCTCGAGCACATGGATCCGCTCCGCCGGCGTGGGATCGAGACGGCCGTAGAGGGAGTCGAGCAGGGGGCCGTAGACGAGGGCTGCGGAGTTGATGAGACGGGTCGGGTCGGCCAGGTGTCGGGCGCCCTTCGGGTGGACGTAGACGGTGGCCCCGGGAAAGGCGCGGGCCACGTCGCCCACACCACCGGCGTGGTCGAGGTGGATGTGGGTCACCACCACGCCGGCCAGATCGTCGGCCCCGAGACCCAACCGGTCGAGATGGGCGAGCAGCGCGGGCACCGAGCTCTGGCTGCCGGTCTCGATCAGCACCGGCGCGTCGCCGTCGATGAGATAGCCGGCGGTCACCCGCTGCCAGCCGCCGAGGAGCGTGTCGAGCTCGAGCACACCCTCTGCGATCGGGGTGCCGGTCGGCGTCGGCAGGGGGTCGGTGCCGTCGACCCGGTGGCGATGGCCGCCGCCCGGACCGTGCGGGTGACGACCGCTCACGCGATGGTCACCGCTTCGCCGCGCGCACCGCCGCGGCCGCCTTCTTGGCAGGTGTGGCCTTCCTCGCCCGGACGGCGGTCCGCTTCCGCGGCATCGCTCTCCTGGCAGACGCTGCCTTCTTGGTCGACACGGCCTTCTTGACGGACGCGGCCGTCTTGGTCGTCGTCGCCTTGCCGGCCGGCGCCGCCTTGCCAGCCGGCCTCGCTTTCTTGGGCGGGGCGGCCTTCCTGGTCGACGCGGCCTTCGTCCGGGCCCTCGTCGGTCGCTGCAGGGCGGGCGCCTGCCGCTTGGGGGCGCGCTTCTTCGGGGCGCGCTTCGTGCTCAGGACCTTCTTCGGGGCGGCAACCAGATCCCCGAGGGCCGAGAGCGTGACGGCACCACGCATGTGGCGGGCGGCCATTCCCGCCGGACCACCGCCGAGCGCCTGGCGTGCCAGGCCGAGGAAGACGTTGTCGGGGGCGGGTTTGGCGTGCCCGCTGATGTTGGCCGCCGAGTTGACGAGCGACACGTGGGAGAAGGCCTGCGGGAAGTTCCCGACAAGGCGCCCCGCAACCGGGTCGTACTCCTCGGACAGCAGCCCGAGATCGTTGCGGAGGTCGAGCAGCCGCTGGAAGAGCTGGCGGGCGTCGTTCTCCCGCCCGAGCAGCATCAGGCAGTCGACAAGCCAGAACGAGCAGGCGAGGAAGGCGCCCTCCCGACCACTCAGGCCGTCGACCTCACCGGTGTCCTCGGTGCGGTAGCGGAGGACGAAGTCCCCTTCCACCAGCTCCCGCTCGATGGCCTCGATGGTCCCCCGAACCCGCGGATCGGTGGCCGGCAGGAAGTCCACCAGGGGAATCATCAGCAGGCTGGCGTCGAGATCGTCGGACCCGTAGTACTGGGTGAAGGAGCCCTTGGCCGGGTTGAAGCCTTTCTCACAGACCTCGTCGTGGATTTCGCTGCGGATGGACCTCCAACGGTCGACCGGACCGTCGACGTGGTACTGCTCGACCGTCTTGATGGCGCGGTCGATGGCCACCCACGCCATGACCTTCGAGTGGGTGAACTGCCGCTGGGGCCCGCGAACCTCCCAGATCCCGTCGTCGGGCCCACGCCACCCCGTTTCGAGGAAGTCCATCAGGGCCAGCTGCAGGGCCCAGGCCGGTCCCTCGGTGAGCTGGTCCCTCTGGGCCGATTCGTAGAGGGCGGACATGACCTCGCCGTAGACGTCGAGCTGGAATTGGCCGGCAGCTGCGTTTCCGATCCGGACCGGGCGCGAATCCTCGTACCCGGGCAGCCAGTCCACCTCCCACTCGTCGAGGCGTCGCTCGCCTCCCGCCCCGTACATGATCTGCATCTGGGACGGGTCGCCGGCCGTGGCACGGAGCAGCCAGGACCGCCACGCCATCGCCTCCTGGTAGAACCCGCCCCGCATCAGCGACTCGAGCGTCAGGGTGGCGTCACGCAGCCAGCAGAACCGGTAGTCCCAGTTGCGCGCGCCGCCCAGGGTCTCGGGGAGCGACGTGGTCGCCGCGGCGACGATCCCCCCGGTGGGCTCGTAGGTCAGCGCCTTGAGGGTGATCAGCGAGCGCACGACCGCGTCGCGGTACTCCCCCTGGTAGGTGCACTGCGCGGCCCACTCCTGCCACCACTGCTCGGTGTCGTCGATCGCGTAGGACGCAGACACCGGACGCGGTGGTGTATCGCACGCGTTGTACCACGAGAGCGAGAACGGCACGCTCTGACCCTCCGACACGGTGAACTCCGAGACAGTGGAGAGATCACGTCCCCGGGTGGGCACGGTCGTCCACAGCGACAGGCCGTCCGGACCGGCCACTGCGGTGATGGTGCCGTCGGTGTGCCGCACCCAGGGCACGATCTGGCCGTACCCGAAACGCACGGTGAACTGCATCTCCATGGCGACCTGACCCCGCACCCCCTCGACCAGCCGGACCACCTCGGGGTGGTCCTGGCGGATGGGCATGCAGTCGACGACCCGGACGGTCCCGGTGTCGGTGATGTACTCCGACTCGAGCACCAGGGTGTCGCCCCGGTAGTGCCGGTGGGTGGCCGCCTTCGACCCCTTCGGTGCGATCCGCCAGCAGCCGTGGTCCTCCGTCCCGAGGAGCTTGGCGAAGCAGGCCCCCGAGTCGAAGCGCGGGAGGCAGAGCCAGTCGATCGAGCCGTCACGCCCGACCAGGGCGACCGTGTGGAGGTCCCCGATGATCCCGTAGTCCTCGATGGGAAGCGCCATGGCTCATGTCTAGTCTGGGCGGCGCACAAACAGTGGGTCCGCGCCGGACAGTGCTCAACCGGGCGTACAGCCGCCGGTGCCCACCGTGCGGGTGGCCGATTCCGCACGATCGACCCGCGACAGCACCCCCGGCGAGGTCAGGGCGTACCCGATGTCCCCATTGGTCGTCGACCGTGAGAACACGACCCCGATCACCTCGCCGTCGGGTTGGACCAGGGGGCCACCCGAATTCCCGGGACGCACCACCGCCTGGATCTCGTAGACGTCGCGGAGGGTCAGTCCCTGGCCGTAGATGTCCCGGCCCTCCGCCGTGAACTCCGCCATCACCCCGGCGGCGACCGCGGTGAACGGTCCGCCCTCGGGATAGCCGAGGACCGCCGCCTGGGCCCCACGTCCGACGGTACCCGCGTCGAGGGGGAGGGACGGCTCGGTCAGCCCGGCGACCCGCATGACCGCGAGGTCGTAGGACGGGTCGAAGAGCACGACGGCGGTGCCGTGGGTGCCGGACGCGTCCTCCACGGTCGGGTGGGCGATCCCGGCAACCACGTGCGCGTTGGTCACGACCAACCCCGGGGAGACCACGAACCCGGTACCCTCCTGGATCTGGCCGCAGCCGTCACCCACGATCTTGACCGTCGAGGCGCTGGCCAGCACCACGGCCCGGCGCAGCTCGGCGTCACCCGGCAGCGGTACCGGGGCGGCCGACACCGGGGCGATGCCGGCGAAGACCGGCGGGAATCCCTCCGCCGACAGGAACCCCTGGACCCGCGAGAACACCGAGGGCGGCGCGGGGAGCACGTCGTCGAGCGAGCGGAGGATGCGCGACCCGGAGATGGCCGCGTTGAGGCCGAGCGAGGAGGTGCTGTTGACCAGCGTGCCGGCCAGCAGCCAGACGACCAGCAGGGCGGTCACCACGGCGACGACCAGACCGACGCCGGAGTCCACCGAACCCGCAAGTCCGCGGTGGAACTGCCCGAAGGTCAGGGCCCCCACCACCCGGCCCAGGCTGCCGCAGACGGTGGCGACACCCAACATGGTCACGAGCGCCACCACCGCCCGTTCGTTCGGTTCCTGCACCCAGTGGACCGTCACCGACGCCAGCATCGCCCCGAGGAACAGTCCGGCCACGAAGCCCACCAGGGACAGCACCTGCACCACCGCCCCGAGCCGGAACCCGCGGATCGCCGCGGCCGCCACCAGGAGGATGACCACCAGGTCGACGACGTTCACCGCGTGCCCTCCCCGGCCGTCACCGGCCAGGCTCCGGGAGAAGGGGTAGGCACGGCACCATCGCCACGGTAGACGGCGCCTGTCCGGTGGTGTTCGTCATGACACCGGCGGTTGCGGAGCACGTGGCAAGATCACTCCGGTCCGGGCGACCGGCCGGGGCGAGCCGGCGCCCCTTCTGTGCGGGGGCCGAGGCCCCGAGCGGCAGGAGAGCGAGGTGCGGTGCGAGGTTGGCGACTCCCTCCCGGGAGGGCACGCCGGGTGGCGCCGACGGCCACCGTCGGAGCCCTTCTCGTCCTCGCAGCGTCCGTCCTCGCCGCGTGCACGCCGGACCACCCCTCCGGTACCACGGCCTCGACGATCGCCCGCGGCTCACCGTGGCGGGGGGGGCTCACGACCGGCACGCTCCCCGCGCCGGTCAACTCCCTCCATGCCGTGTCGTGCCCGAGCGCCGACCGGTGCTGGGCGGTCGGGTCCACGGTCGGCGTCGACGGGGGGGCGAACGGAGCGGCGGTCGTCGCCACCACCGACGGCGGAGCCGTCTGGACGCTCGAGACCATCCCGACCTCGGTCGGCTTCCTCTCCGACATCTCCTGCAGCGACGTCCACCACTGCGCCGCGGCGGGCCAATCCGGGCAGACCGGGGGTGGACCGGGAGTGGTCATCGTCACCGACGACGGCGGAGCCACCTGGACGATCCAGCCCATCCCCAACGGGACCACCGAAGTCGACGCGGTCGAGTGCGGCACCGACCTGCACTGCGTCGCCATCGCGGCCTCGGGAGGTCCGCTCGAGGCCCTCGTCTCGAGCAGCCCCGGCGTGCCCTGGGTGACCGGCGGGACGCTCCCGAGCGCCGCGACGACAGCCACCGGGCTCGACTGCACCGCCGACAGCGACTGTTGGTCCACCGTGGACGCCACAGCCGGCGCCCAGTCGATCGGCTCGGTGGTGCGCACCACGGACGGAGGCACCACGTGGACCCCGCTCCCGACCCCTGCGGGCATCGGGGAGCTCAACGCGATCTCCTGTGTGGTGCCGGCGGTCGCACTCCCCTCTGTCCAGCCGGCCGGCACCGTTCCGGGGGAGCGCGCCTCCCCCGCCCCGCCGGAGGGCACGAGTATCGCGACCGCGCCGGGCACCGCAGAGCCCGACGGGATCGGTTGCGTGGCCGTCGGGACCACCTCCACCGCTGTCGACAGCGCCCGCGCGGGCCAGGGGGTCGTCCTGACCACGTCCGATGGGGGCGCCACCTGGACGCGGCCGCCGGTCTCCGCCGTGCCGGCCGACCTGGTCTCCGTGTCCTGCGCCCCGGGCCCCTGTGTGGCCGTCGGGAGCACCGCTGCGTCGAGCCCTCTCGCGGGCGTCGCCCTGCTGACCGCAACCGCCGGCACGACCGCAACCGCATGGCACAGGGCCGCGGCGGTCCGGGTCGCCCTGCCGCTCGCGGGGGTCAGCTGCGTGTCCCTCTCGGCCTGCGTGACCGTCGGTGTGTCGGTGACGGCCCACCTCGCCGGCGGGTGACCACCGGGCACCACGGAGCCCCTCCGCCGACCGGTCACAGCGTGTCCCTATGATCGGCGTCGTGCCCGGACGTCCAGATCAGCAGCATTCCCGTCCCTCTCGCCACGGGCGGAGCACCCGGGCATGAGCAACGTCGGACGCGTCGAGCCCGTCTCCCGGCGGCGCCCCACGACGACCTCCGCCTTCGGGGTGGGCCGGCGCGAGGCCCACGACGCGTCGTCGTTCTACGCACGCTTCACACCGCCCCGCCTGTCGGAGGACAGCCACGTCGAACCGCACTCGGTCCGGGACACCATCTGGGTGGGGGACGCCCGCGAGATGGACCGCTACGGCTCGGTGGCCGACAACTCCGTGGCGCTCGTGGTCACCTCGCCGCCCTACTTCGCGGGCAAGGAGTACGAGCGGGCACTCGGCGTCGACCACGTGCCCGCAGACTTCGCCGCCTACCTCGACATGCTCCACGACGTCTTCTCGCGGTGCTTCGACAAGCTCGAGCCCGGTGGCCGCATCGCGGTCAACGTGGCCAACCTCGGTCGCAAGCCCTACCGCTCCCTGGCCCGGGACGTGATCGATCTGCTCGAGGGGCTCGGATACCTGCTGCGCGGCGAGATCATCTGGCAGAAGAGCCAGGCCGCCGGGGGGTCGTGTGCCTGGGGCACCTACCAGCGGCCCGGGAACCCGGTGCTCCGCGACATCTCCGAGCGGATCGTGGTCGCCTCGAAGGGTCGCTTCGACCGCGCCCTCTCCCCGGACCAACGGGCGCGTGACGGCCTGCCCAGCGAGGGGACCATGGCCATGGACGAGTTCGTCGACGCAACCACCGACCTCTGGGACATCCCCACCGAGTCGGCCACGCGGGTCGGCCATCCCGCACCGTTCCCGGTCGAGATCCCCCGCCGGCTGATCGATCTCTACACCTACCGCGGCGACCTCGTTCTCGACCCGTTCATGGGCTCGGGATCGACTGCCGTGGCCGCGGTCCGCACCGAGCGCTATTTCGTGGGCTTCGACACCGACGCCTCGTACGTCGCCCTGGCCGACCGCCGCGTCGCGGAGGAACGGGCCACCGGGCCGGTGGGCCGGAGGGTCACCGTCGTCCCGGGCCGGGCGGCGGCTGTCTCCGGACCGGCGAGCGAGGACCGGGCGGTCGCCGGCGGACACAAGGCCCGCGACATCGCCCACGGGGCGCTGGAAGCCGCCGGGTTCACCGGCATCGAGCGCGGCGTGGCCTACGGGGACCTCGGCGTCGGCGTCGACTTCCGTGCCAGGGATGCGGCCGGGCGGCTCTGGCTGTTCGAGCTCAGCGGCGCCTACTCGACCACCCGCCCCGGCCTCCGGCGGCCCGACGTGCTCTGGAGGGCCCTCGGCAAGTCCGCAGTCCTCCACCAGGCCCGCCTGGCCGAGCCCGGCCGGATCGATCTCGGACCACTGATCCTGCTGTCGACCGACCGCCCGGCCGCCCGCAGCGCCGGCGCCAAGGCGCTCACGGTTGCACGGTCACCCGACGGAGCCGGTCCCGTCCACGACGTGGTCGAGCTCCTCGATGCCGCGTCGACGGCGCGGCTCGCCACCTACGGGAGCGGCAGGGACCGCCGTGCCGGATGACCGGACCACGGTCACCGAGCTCGGCACCGCGCTCGGCACCCTCCCGTTCGACGACCCGCTCGGCGCGCTCTGCGCCAGACCCCGCGAGCTGGGCATCGGGCCCGAGGTCTGGGAGCACCTCGACGCGGTCGTGGCCTCGGGACGGTTCGCCACCGAGCTGACCGGGGCCTTCGCCAACGGCCGGGCCTTCCTCGAAGCGGCCGAGGGTCTGCGCCACCGGCCGCCCATGACCATCGAGTGGACCGCGGGGCGCAGGGCTCCCGGCGACGAGGTCGCCCCCATCGATCTCCGCATCGACCACGTCTATCTGATCAGCTGCAAGTACGAGTCGGACATCGTGGCCAACAGCTCCCCGGCCCGCCTCTTCGAAGGGCTCCTGGCCACCACCGGCACGTGGGAGCGCAGCGACTGGTACGCGGCCGTGGCACCCGACGAGTTCCTCGCCCTCTACCGCGCCTGTGTCCGTGCGGTCGGACTGGACGGGCTCCCGGACACCCCGGACGCCTGCACCCGCGAGCAGCTCGCGACCCTCCGCGCCGAGCTCCCCGGTCGCTCCTATCCCGACGCAGCGTCGCGCGCCGCCTACATCGATCTGTGCCGGGCGGTGAGCACCGCATCCGCCGCCCGGTGGGCCGAGCGCCTCACTGCTGCTCCGGCGCGCGAGACCATGCTCTGGCGGCTGCTCCGCATCGGCAGTGCTCCCTATTTCGTGCTCGGGAACGACCGCTCCACCGGCGCACCCATCCGCTACCGGGTGGTCGACCCCTGGGACTGGCGGGACCGCTTCGAGCTCCGGTCGTTCTCGGTGACCGCGGCCGAGGCCGGTCAACCGAGGGTCGACTGGTCGTGCACCTACCGCGCCCGCGAAGAAGGCACCGATCGGACCGCCACGGGTCACGTCGAGATCCGATGGAGCCACGGCCGGTTCGCCGGGCCGCCCGAGGCCAAGGTCTATCTCGACACGCCGATGGCCCGGCTGCCCGGATACCATCCGCTGGTGGCTGCCGAAGAACCCCAGCTCACCCTCTTCCCCTCCTTTCCGTGAGCGGGCCGGCCCCCTGGGACGGCGACAGCTACCAGAGGCGCTTCGACGACCTGTCGGCGTCCGGGGTCGACGTGCACGGCGAAGCTGCGTTCGTCGCCGGGCTCGAGCCGTCCTCGGTACTCGACGCCGGGTGCGGCAGCGGCAGGGTCGCCATCGAGCTGTCCCGGAGGGGGATCCCGGTCGTGGGTATCGACCGCGACCCCTCGATGATCGCCACCGCCAGACAGCGCGGGCCCGGCATCGACTTCGAGGTCGCCGATGTCGCCGAGGTCGACCTCGGGCGCACCTTCGGCCTCGTGGTCATGGCGGGCAATGTCCCGTTGTTCACGCCCCCGGGTACCCAGGCAGCGCTTGTCGCCGGGTGCGCCCGCCACCTCGGGGTCGGGGGGCTCCTGGTCGCCGGGTTCCAACTGGAGGACCGCTACCCGCTGACCGCGTACGACGCCGACTGCCGAGCGGCCGGACTGGTGCCGGACGGTCGGTGGGCCACATGGTCGGCGACACCGTTCACCCCGGACGCGGCGTACGCGGTCTCCCTCCACCGGCGGGAGACCTGAGCGGCGAGTCGAGAAGGGACCCCATGCGCAATCCCATGTTCGTCTACGACGAGGCGCTCACCGACCTCATCCTCGAGTACTGCCGTTGGCGCCTGGCGCTCCACCCGGTCCCGCTCGACTACGGAGGGTCGGTCGCCGAGTCGCTGGCCTCGAGCCTGGACGGGCTCATCTCGCGCACCGGCACCGACCCCGAGCGCATCATGGACGTCTTCGAGCACGAGCTGGCCACCGCGGTGATCTCCTGCGACAGCCCGCGGTTCCTCTCGTTCATCCCGGCTGCACCGACCAAGGCATCCCTGCTCTTCGACATGGTGGTGGCCTGTTCGTCGCTCCAGGGGACCTCCTGGATGGAGGCGGCCGGCGCGGTCGCAGCCGAGAACCAGGCGCTCGGCGTGCTCGCCGGTCAGGCCGGCCTGCCAACGGGGGCCGGCGGGTGCTTCGTGTCCGGGGGGTCTGCCGGCAACCTGTCCGCCCTGATGGTCGCCCGCGACACGGCCGCCCACCGGATGGGCGAGCGGGCGCCGGTCCGGCCGGTCGTCGCCATCAGCGAGGAGGCCCACTCCTCGGTCGGCAAGGCGCTCCGGGTCCTCGGCGTCGAGGCTCTCGTCGTGCCCTGCGACGATCACCGGTTGACCGGCGAGGGGCTGTTGACCGCGCTGGACTCGGACCCGCGTGGCGACGATGCGATCGCGGTGGTCGCGACCGGTGGCACCACCAACGGCGGGATCATCGACGACCTGGCCGGGGTGGCTGCGGTGTCCGGTGAGCGTGCGCTCTGGTTCCACGTCGACGGGGCCTACGGCTGCGCCGCCCTCTTCGCCCCGTCGGTACGGGACCGGTTCGACGGCATCGAGCGGGCCGACTCCTTCGTGGTCGACCCGCACAAGTGGTTGTTCGCACCCTTCGACTGCGCCGCCCTGCTCTACCGCGAGCCGAACCTGGCCAAGGCGGTCCACACCCAGGACGCCTCGTATCTCGAGGTGCTCCACAGCGACGCTCCCGAGGAGTGGAACCCGAGCGACTACGCCTATCACCTGACCCGCCGGGCGCGGGGCCTGCCCCTCTGGTTCTCGCTGGCCGTGTACGGGACCGATGCGTACCGTGACGCGATCGAGACGGTGCTCGCCGTGGCCCAGCAGACGGCCGACCTCATCGAGCGGACTCCCCACCTCGAGCTGGTCCGGCGGCCCGAGCTCTCGGTGGTCCTCTTCCGACGGGTCGGGTGGGACCGGGCCGCGTACGAGGCCTGGTCGACCAAGCTGCTCACCGACCAGATCGGACTGGTCACACCCACCACCTGGGAGGGGGAGCCGGTCGGGCGGCTGGCCCTCCTCCATCCGGACACGTCGATCGCCATCATCGAGGAGATCCTGGCCACCCTCGCCTGAAGGTGTGCCGTTCCGGCGGCACATGCCACACTGTGCCCGACCGGGACACGGACCAGGAGGTGTCATGCCGTCTGAGGTGCGGGGCGTGGTGGCGAGGGCCAAGGGCGCACCGGTCGAGGTGACCACCGTCGTGGTCCCCGACCCGGGACCGGGCGAGGCCCTGGTCCGGGTGCAGGCGTGCGGCGTGTGCCACACCGACCTGCACTACCGCGAGGGCGGGATCAACGACGAGTTCCCCTTCCTCCTCGGCCACGAGGCGGCCGGTGTGGTCGAGGCGGTGGGTCCGGACGTCACCTCGGTGGCGCCGTCCGACTTCGTGGTCCTCAACTGGAGGGCCGTCTGCGGTGAGTGCCGCTCGTGCCGGCGCGGCCGGCCCTGGTACTGCTTCGCCACCCACAACGCCACCCAACGGATGACCCTGGGTGACGCGACACCCCTCTCTCCTGCGCTCGGCATCGGGGCGTTCGCCGAGAAGGCCCTGGTGGCGGCCGGTCAGTGCACCAAGGTCGATCCGGCCGCCCGGCCCGAGGCGGTCGGCCTGCTCGGGTGCGGGGTGATGGCCGGTCTCGGAGCGTCGCTGCTCACCGGGGAGGTCGGTCCGGGCGACTCCGTGGCCGTGTTCGGGTGCGGCGGTGTGGGATGCGCAGCTGTGGCCGGCGCCCGCCTGGCCGGGGCCGCCACCATCGTGGCCATCGACCTCGACGCGGGAAAGCTCGCGCTCGCCCGCGAGTTCGGCGCCACCCACGTGGTCGACGCCTCCCGTGAGGATGTGGTCTCGGCGGTGCAGGCCGTCACCGGGGGCAACGGCGCCGACGTCTGCATCGAGGCCGTCGGCAATCCGAGGGTGCTCGAACAGGCCTTCTACGCGCGGGATCTGGCCGGCACCCTCGTACAGGTCGGGGTGCCGACACCCGAGATGCGCATCGACCTGCCCATGACCGACTTCTTCGGTCGCGGGGGGCGGCTCAAGCCGAGCTGGTACGGGGACTGCCTGCCGTCGCGCGACTTCCCGATGCTCGTGGACCTCTACCTGCAGGGACGGCTCGACCTCGACCGGTTCGTGAGCGAGACCATCGCACTCGACGAGGTGGAGGAGGCCTTCCACCGGATGGAGCGCGGCGAGGTGCTGCGCTCGGTCGTGGTGCTCTGAGCCACGCCGCAGGGTCTGCCGCCGGGTCTGCCTACCCTGCGGGACACGTTCAGGTGTATCCCGCGGCGATGTGCTCGATCCACCAGTCCGGGGCCGCGTTCATGAGGGTCTGCAGGTCCCAGTAGTCCCACCAGCGGAGGATCGACCCCTCGCGCAGCTCCTGGACCGAGACGAAGGGCAGGGTCACCTGTTCCCCGGTGGGCCAGTGCCAGGTCTCGGCGTGCTCGGTCACCACGGTCCCGCCCTCGGCGACCATCAACCGGAGCTCGTGCTCGTAGCCGGAGATGCGCTCGAGGCCGAGGCGCAGACGGGCCACCACCTGCGCCGGGCCGCGGGCGACGTCCTCATCGGGAGACGGCACGTCGGTGTACTCGCTCTCTGCGGTGAAGAACGAGGCGATGGCGTCCCAGTCCCGGGCGTACAGGGCCGCCCAGAACCGACGGACCACCTCCTTGTTGGCGGATCCCTCGTCGATGACAGCCGGGTCGGTCAATGGTGTCTCCTCGCTCGTTGCTCGGGCGTCCTGAACTCGGCGCTCTCAGGCCCGGGGCTGGCGTGTGGGAACCCAGAGGAACTCCCAGCGGTGTCCATCGGGATCGGCGACCACGCTCGCCCGGCCGCCCCACGACTGGTCGGTCGGGGGACTCACGACCTCGGCACCGGCGTCGATCGCCGTGCGATGCGCCTCGTCGAGCAGTTCCGGGGACGACAGGGGCACGACCAAGGTGACGTGAGACGGCCCGTGGGGTTGCTGCTCGTCGACAGGAGTCTCGTCCGGGTACAGGGTCAGCACCACCTTCCCCAGCTGGAAACGGCACAAGTCGTCGGTCGCCCCCGCCTGCTCGGCCCAGCCGAGCGCCCCATAGAAGCGGCGGAGCCTGGGTACGTCACGTGACGTCAGCACCACCATCGAGAGCTCCGCCGGGATGGACGAATCACCGCTGGTCATGAGTCCGTCCTCCCCGAAGCGCTCTTCCATCGGTAGTTCCGCCCTCCGTTGCCACCGGGGGTCGTCACGATAGTCAACTCCGGATGAGCCGATGGAGTTCGATCTGACCGGGAATACCGTTCAGATGGTGCGCTCCCAACGAAACATGCGGCAGCCCGGCTGCAGTTGCAACATCTGAGGTTGTGACGACCTCGCCGGGCTGGCCCAGCTTGCCGGCGCGGCTGGCCAGGTTGACGATCGGTCCGAACACGTCGCCATCCCGAAGCAAGACCTCGCCGCTTGCCAGTCCCACCCGCACCTGCGGGATGGTGATGTGACCATCGAAGGCATCGGCCAGATCGAGCGCAATGGATGCAGCCGACAAGGCATCCGGGGCGGTGTACATGATCTCGTCGCCGATGAGCTTGACGACCCGGCCGCCGCCCTCGGTAATGGTCTCCGTGGAGGTGCGCTCGAACTCGCTCAACGCCATTCCGAGTTCGTTGAGATCGAGCGTCTCACCGAGCTCCGTCGAGCCCACCAGGTCGACGAAACCGACGACGAGCGAGCGGCGTTCGATGCCTACGAGCTCCTCGTCCAAGTTCGTCAGTCGCCGTGCGATCAGCAAGTGCTGACGAAAGAGTGCGTCCAACGCCGGTCCGAAGATCCGAAGCAACGAGGCAGCTTCCACATTGGCGCGAGCAACACCCAAACCGACGGGATCTTCGCGTTGAGCAGCGGGTGCAACGTTGACCAGGAACGAGGAGATCACGGCGTCGGCGATTCGCGACATCGCCAATCCGAACACCCGCAACAGCTGGACGCTGGCATCCTCACCGAAGACATCGGCGAACGCACTCATGTTCGACATGAATTCCACGAACCCCTCGGTGAATTCGGGCACTTCGGGTTCGGGGTCGGGGATACCGACCGCTTGTGCGAGCGCCCTGACCTCGAGCGTACTCAGACCTGATCGTTCGGCTGCCTCCTCGAGGGTCAGAGCCGGTCCGCCCCGGACCGAGAGCACGCCTGCCAGTGCCGGAAGCGTGTCCCTGAAGGTCACCAGCTCGTCTCTTTGTTGCGCCGAGGGCTGTCACGTACTGGAGAAGCTCCAGTCGAAGCTCGGCATTCGGGTCGTCAGGATCGTAAAGGCCGATAGATTCGAATTCTTCCGGTTCCATTGGTGGACAAGTAAACACGACGCACCGCACCTGGCAGGATCAAATGAGCTCAGACCACCTTCCGCACGCAGAGAGTCTCGCGCCCTGGCCGGAGTGTGCGTCCGGCACGACGAGGTTGGAAGCAGCCAGATGCCACGACGGTGCCCCTCCCGGGCTCACTGCTGCGCAGCACCTCGTTCGATGATCCGGTCCCGACGCGCCGACAACGATCCCTCGTCGAATCGCTCGCGCATCCACTGCGCCGACCACCGTGCCTCCTCCCGGTAGGCCTCCTCGTCGGCACGCAACGCGAAGGCGTCATACATCCTCCGCAACTCGGTGACCGTCCCCCGGTCCGACTCCGCGATCGCCCGTCCCAGCCTGGTCGCCCGCTCGAGCAGGTCGGCGTGCGGGACCACCTCGTTGACCAGCCCCCAGGCGCACGCGGTCGGTGCATCCACGAAATCGCCGGTCAACGACATCTGGCGGGCGCGGTTGATGCCGATCAGCTGCGGCAGGCGGATGGTCATGCCTCCGGCCGGCATGACCCCTACCCGGGCGTGGGTGTCGGCGAACGTGGCACGTTCGGATGCGATGAGGAAGTCGCACCCGAGCGCGAGCTCCAGCCCACCGGTGACTGCTGCTCCGTTGACCGCACCGATCCGGGGGATCGTGGACCGTGGGACGAGGCCGCGGGGGGCGGTCCCGTCCTCGGGTTGCTGCGAGCTGATGTCACGGTAGGTGCGGGCGAGGTCCTTCAGGTCCAGACCGGCACAGAAGGCGGGGTCGCGCCCGGTCAGCACCACCGCCCGCACCGACGGGTCGGCGTCGGCTTCGGACAGGACAGTCCGCAGGTCCGACATCATGGCCGCGGTCAGGGCGTTGCGGGCCTCGGGCCGGTCCAGGATGACGATGGCGACGGGTCCGTCGATCTCGCGGGTGATCATGGCCCCCTCTCTACCATTTGCCCGGACGCGCGTCACCATCTGGTTCGTCGCGCGTCGCACGCCCGGGTCACTGGCATGATGAGCGGGGATCCGGCCCCGACGAGAGCGGAGGAGTGGAGTGGGCGAACACGCCGACCGAGGACCGGCTCCGGACTGTGCGCCGCCGGCCACCGACTATCTGGACCCGGACCGCTACGAGGCCGAGCGACGCGCCGTGTTCGCCCGCGAGTGGACGGCCCTGGGCGATGCGGCCAGCCTCGAGCGGTCCGGTCAGTACCGTGCCGTCTGGCTGGCCGGATTCCCGCTGGTCGTCGTCAACGATGGCGGCGTCCTCCGCGGATTCCACAACGTCTGCCGCCACCGCGCCGGGCCCCTGGTCGGTGAGGGTTGTGGTTCGGTCCGCTCCTTCGTCTGTGGCTACCACGGATGGGCATACGGACTCGACGGCGCCCTCCGCTCGGCCCGTGACTTCGGCGAGGAGGTGGCCGCGGCGGACTTCTCGCTCGTGCCGGTGTCGGTGGCGACCTGGCGGGGCCTGCTGTTCGTGAACCCCGACCCGTCCGCCCCCGGCCTTGCCTCCTGGCTCGGCCCGTTCGCCGAGCACGCCGCGCCGTTCGCCATGGAGACCTGCACGGTGACCCACCGATCGAGCCACGAGATCCGGTGCAACTGGAAGGTCTACGCGGAGAACTACCAGGAGGGCTACCACATCCCCCTGGTCCACCGGAGCCTCAACCGGAGCATCGACGCCTCGCGCTACCGGGTCGAGGTGGACGGGGCGGTCGCGGTCCACTCGGCGCCCACCCGGGACGGAGCGGTGACCGACGGTGCCTGGCTCTGGCGGTTTCCGGGGCTCGCCCTCAATCTCTACCCGTCGGGGCTGTGTCTCGAGAGCTTCTGGCCCGTCGGGCCGACGAGCACCCGGGTCGAGTACACCTTCTGCTTCGCCCCGGGCACCTCGGAGCGTGAGGCGCAGGCGGCAGTGGACAGCTCACTTGCGATCCTCGAGGAGGACCGGGTCATCTGCGAGGCCGTCCAGCGCAACCTGGCGTCCGGCCTCGCGCTGCCCGGGATCCTCAGTCCCCGCCACGAGCAGGGCGTGGCGCAGGTGCGGGCGCTGGTGAGCGGTGCACTCGCCAGGCCCTGACCCGGCCGAGGAGGCATACCGGCCGCTGCCGAGCGCGCCAGCGTGGTTCCGGCGTGCGCTGGCCGTGCCGCTGACCCATCTCGAGGTGCCGGTCGACGGCTGCACGATCCATGCCCTGGCCTGCGGACCGGAGGGAGCCCGCGGTCTGGTCTTCGTCCACGGCGGCGGGGCCCACGCCCACTGGTGGACCCATGTCGCGGCTGCGTTCAGCGACCGGTTCCGGGTGGTCTGCGTCGACCTCTCGGGGCACGGTGACAGCGGGCACCGATCGGCCTACTCACTTGACCAGTGGACCGAGGAGGTGATGGCGGTGGCCGGGGTCGGCGGGATCGCAGGACCACCGGTGCTGGTCGGTCACAGCATGGGTGGGTTCGTGACCATCGCCACCGCAGCCCGGCACGGCGACCGGGTCAGCGGTGCCATCGTCTGCGACTCGCCGGTCACCGAGCCCGACCCCGAGATCGGCGCCTACCGGCTGCGGCAGGCGTTCGGTGAGCCCCGCCTCTACCCGAGCCCCGACGAAGCCGTCAGCCACTTCCGCACGGTGCCGCCTCAGGACCACTACCTCGACTATGTCATCGACCACGTGGCCCGTCGCTCGCTCCGCCCGGCCCCGGGCGGCTGGCGGTGGAAGTTCGACCGCAACATCTTCGCCCAGTTCAGCGGTGGCATACGGGGGGTGGCGCTCACCTATCTCTCGGCGGTGCACTGCCGGTTCGCTCTCCTCAGGTCCGAGCACGGCCTGGTGACCGCGGACATCGGGCAGTTCATGTACGAGCAACTGGGACGGGTCACGCCGGTCGTCGAGCTCCCCGAGGCGGGTCACCACGCCATGCTCGATCAACCACTGATCCTGTTGACGGCGCTGCGCACGCTGCTCGCCGACTGGGACCACTCCGAACCACTGCGCCGGAGCTGAGGACCGGAGGCTTTGGCTGCTCGGCGTGCGGATGGGGCAGGATGGTGCGATGGCACACGATCGCAAGTTCCGTTTCGCCGCCCAACTCAGCAACGCGCCGGGCGGAACCGCCGGCTCGTGGGCGGACCAGGCACGGCGCGCCGAGTCACTCGGCTACTCCGCACTCCTGATGCCCGACCACTTCGGCGACCAGCTGGCCCCGATCCCCGCACTGGCCGCGGTGGCGTCCGCCACCAGCACGCTGCGCATGGGATCCCTCGTCTTCGGCAACGACTACCGCCATCCGGTGGTCCTCGCACACGAGGCCGCCACACTCGACGTCCTGAGCGAGGGCCGCTTCGAGCTCAGCCTCGGTGCCGGGTGGATGCGCACCGACTACGAGGAGGCGGGCATCGCCTACGACTCACCCAGGGTGCGGGTGGACCGGTTCGAGGAGGCGGTGCAGGTCGTCCAGGGACTCTTGCGCACCGACGGACCGTTCTCGTTCAAGGGCGACCACTACGAGATAAACGAGCACCCGCTCCTGCCGAGGCCCGTCCAGCAGCCGGGACCGCCGCTCATCATCGGCGGGGGCGGCCGGCGGGTGCTCTCGATCGCCGCCCGCTACGCCGACATCGTGAGCATCAACGTCAACCTCCGCTCGGGCACGGCCGGAGTGGAGGTGGCACCCAACGCCTCCCCGGCGAGTACCCGTGAGAAGGTGGCCTGGGTCAAGGAGGCAGCTGGCAAGCGCTTCGACGACCTCGAGCTCAACGCGCTGATCGGGTTCGTCGTGATGACCGACGACGCCGACGGGCTCATCGAGTCCATGGCTCCCTCGTTCGGCATCGACCCCGCCGACGCCCGGCACATCCCGCTCGCGCTCATCGGCACGGTCGACGAGATGGCCGAGGAGTTGCGCTGGCGGCGCGAGGAGTACGGCATCTCCTACTGGTCGATCGAGTCCGACGCCTGGGAAGCCCTCGCACCGGTGGTCTCGGCGCTCGCCGGGACCTGAGGACGCCGGTGGCCTACCCGGCCGCTCCGGAGAGCATCTCGGTGATCTGGCCGAGGTCGAAGTAGTCCCGCCACACGCTGACCTTCCCGTCACGAACCTCGAAGGTCCCCATGACGGGAAGCGGGGCAATCGTCCCCCCGAGGGTCAGGGTGTCGATGCGCTCGGTGAGCACCACGTTGCCGCGCACCGCGAGATGGAGGATCTCGACCTCCGCACTCTCGAACATGCCGAGGAACCCGTCGAGGAACGCAATCGACGCATCGATCCCGACCGAGGGCTCCATCGGGATGTTGTGGTAGACGACGTCGTCGGTGAGGAATGGCCGCATGGCTGCGGAGTCGTGCTTGGCGAGCGCCTCGAGGAGGTCCCGCACCACACGTTCTGAATCCTCTTCGATGCCCATGCTGGACCTCCTCTGCTCGGCGATGGGTTCACGTTATCGGGACCGGCGGCGGCCGGCCCGCCGCTCGACCACGGCGACCCAGGCCTAGAGTCTGACCCCACGCACCGAGGAAGGGAACGGACCATGGGACTGCTGGACGGGCGGAGAGCAGTGGTGACCGGTGGCGCATCGGGGATCGGGCGTGCCACCGCCCGCCGGATGGTCGAGGAGGGCGCGACGGTGGCGGTCATCGACGTCGACGGCGACGGGGCGCGCACGATGGCCGCAGAGCGTGGCCTCTTCGGCTTCGAAGCGGACGTGACCGATCCGGAGGGCCTACGCGGAGCGGTCGACTCGGCCGCCGAGGCGATGGGCGGGATCACCACGCTGTTCAACAACGCGGGGATCGGCAACCTCTCCCCCCTCCACGAATGGGACCCCGCCGAGTGGAACCGACTGATCGCGGTCAACCTGACCGGGGTCTACCTCGGGTTCCGGGCGGCGATCCCCCACATCCTGGCGTCCGGCGGGGGGAGCATCGTCTCGACGGCCTCGATCAGCGGCACCCGCCCCGCGGCCGGCGAGGCCCCCTATTCGGCGGCCAAAGCCGGGGTGACGGCCATCACCGCGTCGGCGGCCCTCGAGTACGGGCCCTCCATCCGGGTCAACTCGGTGGCACCCGGGATGATCCGGACCGCGCTGACCGAGCCGCTGCTGTCGCTCCTCCCCCACGAGCAGGAGCGCTACGAACGGACCACTCCGGTCGGCCGGGTCGGGGAACCGGAGGACATCGCCGACGTGGTCGTCTTCCTGTCCTCGGACCTGGCCCGCTTCATCACCGGGCAGACCATCGTCGTCGACGGCGGGATGACCCTGCACGGCTCGGGCATCGACGGCATCCACCGCCAGCTCTTCCCGGCACCGTAACCAGGGTCGCCGTTCCTATCCGCCGAGACCGTCTTCAGGGTCCGGGGCGGGACTGCTCGCGACCTCGGACTGCGCCCGCCGCCCGTGGGGCGCGATCACCACCTGCGGTCGTTCGTAACCGGCAAGTGGCGAGCCGGAGGGCCGGCGCTGGGGGGGTCGGTGCGGTGGGACCACACCCGTGCGGAGATGACGTCGCGTGCCCGACCAGGGTGCCGGCGGTGCAGTTCCCCGATCGCACAGCCGGTAGGTCAGCTGCTCGTAGTTGACCCGCCATCCCCGGAAGTCCGGCCATGCCTCCTCGGCGGTCCGCTCCGTGGGGAACCCGACGGCCTCGAGCATGGCGACCGCGTCGGCAAACTCCTCGTAGGTGAGCTCGATCGGCCCCTCCGGGCTCGGGTCGAGGTCCACCGGCCAGCCGAGGGACTTCGCGATGCGGTGCATGAGGGTGAACCCCATGCGCAGGCAGAGCCGGGCCTGCGAGGGAGCAGTGCCCGGGGAGAGCGCGAGGTGCATGGCACCGGCGTCCAGCACCGCCAGCAGCCCGACGCTCCACGAGAGCCACGGCTCGGGAGACCGGAAGAGGAGGAGGACCGGATAGGTGGTGTGGCTCTCGGCCACGTCGGCGGACCATTGCTCCCACGCATCGTAGAGATCGGGGAGGGTGTCGATGATCCCCACGAGCTGGTGCCGGGCGAGCAGCTCCGGTCCCCACGCCGGCTCGCCCGCGCGGCTCTCGAGGAGCGCCACGAGACCTTCCCGCCGGTTGTAGGAGCTGTAGAGGGCCGGGAGGTAGGCGATCTGGAGGGCGACGATGACCACCCAGATCGCGCCCACGGCGATGTCGATCCCGGTGTCCGGCCGGCCCCCGATGTGGACGGCCCCGACCGTGAAGAGCGCGGTGAGGGACTGCAGGAGCCCGTCGGGCAGCGAGTGCACGGTGCCCACCAGCATCAACCCGAATCCGATCACCAGGCATGCCGCCCAGAACAGGAGCTGGGCCAGCAATGCGACCGGTGCCGTCGGAGCGAGGATGGCGTCCTTGCCCTCGTAGGTCTCGGCCAGCCGTGAGAGCGCGACGAAGGCCAGCCGCACGGTGCGGTTCACCACCAGGGTCATCCGCTCGATCCCCTTGGGCTGGCGGGGCAGGACCAGGGTGAACAGCACGCTGGTCACGGTGACCAGGACGATGAGGAGACCGAGCGCGAAGAGGAGCTGGTTCACCGTCCGGTCGAGAGCCGCCGCTCGACCGATTCCACCTTGGCGCTCATCCGGTCGCTCGGCGCCTCCGGCCGGTAGTCCATCTTGATCACGACCGAGACCCGTCGGCCAGGACCGGACACCGCCTCGACACACTCGTGGATGACAGCCATGACCTCGTCCCACTCACCTTCGACGTTGGTGAACATGGCGTTCGTCTCGTTGCGGAGGCCACTGGCGCGCACAATGCGCACCGCCTCTGCGACCAGGTCGGCGATCGACTCTTCGCCGCCGACCGGGGTGATCGAGAACGCTGCGAGCACGGGACCATTGTGCCACGGGTCGGGCGATCGCCAACGCCCTACACTGAGCCCATGTGCAGGAACATCACCACGCTGCGGGGGTTGGAGCCACCGGTGACCGCCGACGAGATCGAGGCCGCTGCGCGCCAGTACGTCCGGAAGGTCAGCGGCATCCAGGCCGCCACGGAACGGACCGAGGACGCCTTCGAGGAGGCAATCCGTGAGGTGACCGCGGCAACCGAACGGTTGATCGCCGCGCTGCCGCCGCGCCGGCAACCGCCGCCGACGCTCCCACCGCTGCGACGCAGGGCAGCCGTCTGAACCGCAGGGCCACGTAGCTGGGCGGCGACGAGCCGTCTTCAACCGGTGAAGCGTCGGGGGCTCAGGGTCCCTCTCGTCGCGCCTTCGACTCCGCGCTGAGCTTCTTGGCGGTCTCTGCGTTGTTGCGGGCGGCCTCCCGGGGTCGGAGTCCTTCCCCGTGCACGGTCCGGATGTACTCCTGCACGTCTCTGGCGTTGCAGGCGATGGTCAGCAGATCGTTCGACCCCTGGAGGTGGGTCCGCAGCCCCATGAGGTCCCACGCCCGCCGGATGTTGGCCTTGGCCGCCATCAGGGTGGTGAGGGGTGCCTGGGCGACGTGGAAGGCGAGCTCGGCGACCTCGTCGTCGAGCCGCTCGCGGGGTACGACCCGGTTGACCAGTCCCATCTCCTTGGCCATCTCGGCGCCGATCTCCTGGCCCGTGTACATGTACTCCGAGGCCCGCTTCCAGTTCATGAAGATCCACGGCTCGATGCCCGTCTCCATGGTCGGCATCGCCATCCCCTGGAGGACGGGGAACTGGAAGTAGGCGTCTTCGGAGGCGACCGTCATGTCGGTCAGCAGTCCCCAGATGGTGCCGCCGCCGAGGCAGTACCCGTGCACCTGGGCGATGGTCACCTTCGGGAAGTCCCACAGCTTGAGCACCGGGGTGCCGTAGATGTCCCACTGCCCCTTCCAGGTGCTGCCCAGGCGCTCGGTGCTCTCGTTGATCTCGCGCATCTCGGTGCCGGGCGATCCGGTGACCACGTGGCCGGCGCTGAACCCCGGACCGTTGGCCTTGATGACGACCACCTTGATGTCGTAGTCGTGGTCGGCGTCGTCGAGGCAGGCGTCGACGTCGAAGACCAGGTCGGACGATTGGATGTTCGCCTTCTCCTGGTAATCGAGAGTGATCCAGGCGACCGGCCCGTCCTTCTCGTAGACAACCGTCTTCAACTCGCGCTTCTCCATCGAAACTCTCCAGTCAGGACGTGGGTGCCGTCACTCTATGCCGTGTCGGCCGGGCGGGAGTCCCGCAGCAGGCGCTTGCGGACCTTGCCGTTGTTGTCGCGCGGGATCTCGCCGACGACCTGCCAGTCGCGCGGGACCTTGTACTTGGCTAGCCGTGCGGCCAGGTGTTCCTCGAGTTCCTCGGTGGGCACCGGGTGACGCAGTTGGACCATCGCCCTGAGCCGTTCGCCGTCGCGGTCGTGCGGGACGCCGTAGACGGCACAGTCCACGACCGCCTCGTGCTCGAAGAGCGCTTCCTCGATCTCCCGCGGGGCGATGTTGACCCCTCCCCAGAGGACCATGTCCGAGAGACGGTCGGTGATGGTCAGGTACCCGTCCTCGTCGAGGAACCCGATGTCCCCGACGGTGAACGCGTCGTCGCGCCACGCCCGGCTGGTGGCATCGTCGTCGTTCCGGTAGCTGAACCGTTGGGTGCCGGCCGGCCGGATGTAGACCACACCTGGTGTCCCGACCGGCACCGGGCCACCCTCCTCGTCGAGGATCCTGATCTCGACACCCGGCCACGGACGACCGACGCTCCCGGGCCGGGCCCGCCACTCCTCGGGCGAGATCTTGGTGGCGCCACCCTCGCTCGCGCCGTAGAGCTCGTGGATCTCGGTCTGTGGGAACGCCTCCATCATCCGGAGCTTGACCGGAACCGGGCACGGTGCGGCGCCGTGCACGATGAGCGAGAGGCTCGACACGTCCAGAGCGGCGCGATCCGGCTCGGGGATCTCGAGGATCCGGATGAAGTGCGCCGGGACCATGAAGGAACGCGTCCCGCGGTGCCGGCTGACCTCGGTCAGCCAGGCCCTCGCCTCGAACTGCTCGGTGATCACCGTGAGCGCGCCCACGTAGAGCGCGGTGAGCGACCACCCGAGGTGGGAGGCGTGGTAGGCCGGACCGCTCATCACGTAGACGTCCTCGGCGGTCCACCCCCAGAGGGCCGCCTGTCCCTCCATGGCCCGGAACCGTCCCGCGGGGTCGGCGAGCGCACCGTGCACGACGCCCTTTGGCCGTGCCGTGGTGCCCGATGTGTAGAACATGAGCTCGGGGCCTCCCCCGGCGTCGGCGGAGGGGAGTGGCGTGGCCGACTCGATGCGCTCCTCGTAGTCGCCGCCGACCCACAGCGAGCCGGCCGGGTGCTGCTCGAGCGCTTGGCCGAGCTCGCCGTCGGGCCCGAGACCGCCCACGGCGACCGCCACGTCGGCGTCGTCCAGGATGTAGGCCAGCTCCCCCGCCCGGAGATGCCAGTTGACCGGCAGGAAGGGCGCGCCCAGCATGCCCGCGGCCACCGCCACCTCCAGGATCTCGATGCTGTTGGGTACCACGCTGGCAACCGGGCGCCCGGGCCCTGCGCCGCATTCGCCGAGCACGGCGGCCAACCTCGCTGCCCGCGCGTCGAGCTCGCCGTAGGTGCGGACCCGGTCGCCGAGGATCACGGACGGACGGTCGGGTCCCGATCGAGCGTTCGCAGTCACTCCTCGAACCGGGTCCCGCGCTGGCATCGGCTGGTACGTTACCGTCCCATCACCCCCCGCACCGCCGCCGCCAACCGGTCGGCCGACGGCAGCACGAAGCCCTCGAGAGCGGCGGCCGACCCGATCGGGGCGAAGCGTGCCCCGACCCGGCGCACCGGAGCCTCGAGCTCACCGAAGAGCTCCTCGTTGATGAGGGCTGTCACCTCGGCGCCGAACCCGCCGAACTGCGTGGCGTGGTGGGCGACGACGGCATGCCGGGTGTGCCCGACCGAGCGGAGGACCGCGTCGGCATCGAAAGGGACCAGACTGCGCAGGTCCACGACCTCGACGTCGATCTGCTCCGCGGCCAGCTGCTCCGCCGCGGCGAGTGCGTCGCGCACCGTGCGTCCGTAGGTCACGATGCTGACGTCGCTCCCGTGCCGCTTGACGTCGGCGACGCCGAGCGGGACCCGGTGGTCCCCTTCGGGTACCGGCCCCTTCGTGCCGTAGAGCGTCACGTTCTCGATGAACACGCACGGATCGTCGTCGAAGATACAGGCGGTCAGCAGACCCTGCGCGTCGGCCGGTGTGGCGGGGACCACCACCTTCAGTCCGGGGATGTGGGTGAGCCAGGCCTCGAGGGTCTGGGAGTGGGTCGCACCAGAGCCGATCCCCCCGAAGACCGCCGTGCGCAGGGTGAGCGGGACGGAGAGCAGCCCGCCCGACATGAAGCGGGCCTTCGCCGCGTGGTTGACCAGCTGGTCCATGGCGATGCTGACGAAGTCCATGATCATGAGCTCCGCCACCGGCCGCATGCCGGCGGTCGCCGCGCCGAGCGCCGCGCCGACGATGGCCGCCTCGGAGATCGGCGTGTCGCGGACCCGGTCCGTGCCGTGGCGGGTGGAGAGGCCCTTGGTCACCTGCGAGATACCGCCGGCGGGGTCGGCCAGGTCCTCGCCGAGGAGCACCACGGCCGGATCGGCGGCGAGCGCGCGGTCGAGCGCCTCGTTGAGCGCCTCACGCATGCTGCGGACCACGGTCGGCGCTGCCGCGGTCTCGGACCGGTCGGTCATTGCGGTGTCCCGCGTGGGTCCGCGTAGACGTCGACGAGGGCCTCCCCACCGTCGGGGGTGGGGGCCGCGAGGGCCTCGGCGAACGCCTCGTCGACCACGCTGCGGGCCTGCTCCTCCATCGCGGCAACGCCGTCGGCGTCGAGGACCCCATCGGCGAGCAGTGCCGCCCGGTAGCGTGCGACGGGCTCGGCCTGCCGGGCAGCCTCGAGCTCCTCGGGTGGGATGTACTGCATCGGGTCGCCGAAGTAGTGGCCGAAGAGCCGGAAGGTGGTGCACTCGAGCAGCGCGGGTCCCGCGCCGGCCCTGGCCCTGGCGACCGCCTCGTCGAGGACCCGGTAGACCGCGTCGGGATCGTTGCCGTCGACGTGGATCCCCGGGATCCCGTACCCCGCGGCCCGGTCGGACACGTTGCCGACCGGCTGGGCCTCGGCGGTCGGGGTCATCTCGGCGTACCGGTTGTCCTGGCACACGAAGACGACGGGCAGGTCCCAGAGGGCGGCGAGGTTCACCGCCTCGTGGAAGGAACCGGTCCCGGTGGCCCCATCGCCGAAGCTGGCCACCGTCACCCGGTCGGTGCCCTGCAGGCGCGCGGCCAGGGCGACACCGACCGCGATCGGGATACCGGACCCGACGATCCCGGTCGAGAGCACGAGGCCGGACGGCGGATGGGAGATGTGCATGGCGCCGCCCTTGCCCCCGTTGACCCCGGTCGCGCGGGTGAGGATCTCCGCCACCAGCGGACCGATCGGAACGCCCTTGGCCAGCTGGTCGTGGAGTCCGCGGTAGGTGGTCACGAGCTGGTCGTCCTGTCGCAGGACCGTGCCCAGTGCGGCGGCGATGGCCTCCTGGCCGGTGGCCGGCCAGTAGGTGCAGGCGAACTCGCCCCCCGAGAGGCCCCGCCGCACCCGTTCGTCGCAGGTGCGGATGAGCACCATGAGCTCGAACATGCGCCGCCGGTCGGCGGTCGACGGCCCGGCCGGGTCGGCGCTCACGAGGGCCCGGCTCCGGCGGCGGCCGGCACCCCACCCGCTGCGTGGACCGCGGCGTGTGCTCCGGCCAGGTGGCCCCAGACCACCGCCATGCCGATCGAGGTGCCTCCCCCGAAGTAGGCGGGACCAGCAGGCGAGGCGATCACGTTCCCGGCTCCGTAGAGGCCGGGGATGGGGCGGTCGTGGACGTGCAGGATCCGACCGTCGCCGTCGACCCTCGGGCCGCCCTTGGTGCCGACCGTGCCGACATGGACAGGCAGCGCGTAGAACGGCCCGCGCTCGATGGTCCCGAGGTTTGGATGGGGGGCGGAGGGATCACCGTGGAAGCGGTCGTAGGCGCTCTGCCCGCGCCCGAAGTCGCGGTCCCGTCCGTCCGCCACGAACCGGTTCCACCGCTCGACCGTCGCGGTGAGCCCGACCGGGTCGATCCCGACCCTGCCCGCCAGGCCGTCGAGGGTGTCGTCCACCGGCAGCCAGTCGGGATCGGGGTCTGCGGGTCGCACCGTCGTCACCGAGTAGCGGGCGCGGTACTGGCTGTCGAACACGGCCCAGCAGGGGAGGTGCCGGGGCAGGTACTCGTTGGCGTCGAACGAGAAGAACGCCTTCTGCATGTCGTTGTAGTTGGCCGCCTCGTTGACGAACCGGGCACCGAACCGGTCCACGATGATCGAGTGCGGGGCGGTCCGCTCGACGCCGACGAAGCGGGCGAGCGGCCGTTGCTCGTACTGCTCTCCGGGCACCGACGCCGCCGGGTACCACCAGGCCTCGTTCATGTTGGCCAGGTCGGCGCCGACCTCCATGGCCATGAGCAGCCCATCGCCCTCGTTGGCCGGCGGGGTGTGGGGATGGGTCAGGGGACCGGGGAGGAACCGGGTGCGGAGCTCGCTGTTCCACTCGTAGCCGCCGCTCGCGAGCACCACCGCTGGGGCGGGGAGCACCGAACGCCGGCCCCCACCGTCCACGACCAGTCCGGCGACGCGCTCACCGCTCATCGCGAGCTCACACGCCCGGGTCTCGAGCATCGGCCGGATGCCGCGGGCCAGGCAGGCCTCGAGGAGGCCCGAGATCAGCGCCCGACCGCAGGCCACCATGTGGTCGGCCACGCGTTGTTGCACCGCGACGGCGTCGAACCGCTCCGGGAAGTAGGCGGGTCGCCAGTCGACCGTCGACTCCTCGAGGGTGAGGGGGAGCCCGAGCACCGGGGCCGGCCGGAGCCTGTCCGCCCACTCGCCGAGGCCGGTGGTGTCGAAGAGGGCGGGCTCGAGCATGCGGCCGGACACCTTGGCCCCCTCCATCTCGGGGTGGTAGTCCGGCCAGGACATGGAGCGGAGCCGCAACGTTGTCCGCTCCTCGAGGCCGGCCACGACACCCGGGCCCTGGTCGACGTAGCGCTCGAGCAGCTCGACCGGCGTCCGCCCCGCGGTCATCCGGCCCATGTAGGCGAGCGCCTCCTCCCGCGAGTCGACCACCCCCCGCTCGGAGAGCCGGTGGTTGCAGGGCATCCAGATCCCGCCGCCGGAGACCGCCGTCGTCCCCCCGATCCAGCCGGTGCGCTCGACGATCGCGACGCGGGCCCCGTGATCGCTGGCGGCGATGGCGGCGGTCAGGGCCGCAGCCCCCGAGCCCACCACGATCACGTCGGCTGCCGCCGCGTCCGTACCCACCGGGTCAGCCGGCGACCGGACCGGCGAGATACCGGTCGAGCTCGCGGTGCATGTTGACGATGCCGCCCTCGTAGGTGTGCGAGAGCCGCATCACGGTCACGCTGCTGCTGTGGAGGCCGCGCTGCTGACGGCCGATGTTGGAGAAGTCCTGCAGGGGGATGCGGGGCCAGTGCTCGCGGTCGTCCGGGGCGAACGGTCCCCCGCGCACCGGTCGCGGTTCGGCGTCACCCTCGGCCGGGATGGTGATCGACCAGACCTCGAAGAGGCACGACTCCGGATCGTTGCCGTTGGGCCGCGAGCGGTAGACGAGCGCATTGCCGTACTGGGGCAGCACGAAGTAATTGGGGAAGGCGAAGAACATCCCACCCCAGCGGGCGAGAGTGGACGGCTCGGGCGCAGGCAGCGGGATGGCGGCATCGGCCGCATAGGCGTAGAGCGACGCGACCAGCTCCTCGCGGAAGGTGCTGCCCTCGGGGATGGGGCGGTGCCGCATCCCCTCGATCACGTGCAGGTCGCGCTCGAGGGTCATCGCCTCGAGGCCGCTGCACAGCTGCCGGGCCGACTCGATGATGGCGTCGACCTCGCTGATCCCGACTTCGCGACCCTTCCGGGCCTGCGCGTCGGGCCGGAGCTGGAAGCTCGAGTGCCCGCGGGGATGGACCGCGTAGACGAGGCTGTCCGGGTCGTAGCGCTCGGGGTGGCCGAGCGTGAGCTGGGGATGGGTCTGGGGCACGTGGTATCCCTCGAGGAACGCCTCCTGGGCGAGCTTCCAGTTGGCGGGGAGGATGACCGCCTTCCACCAGTGGACCCGCATGTCGGCGAGGCCGAGCGGGTCGAGCAGCGACGGCAGCGGATCCAGGGCGTCGAGGAGGGCCGGCGCGTTCGGATCCAGGTTGATCCAGGCGCAGCCGCCCCAGACCTCCACGTGCACCTGCCGGAGGCAGATCTCCTCGGGGGCGAGCAGCGCCGGGTCGAAGGCGTGCGGGGCGTAGACGAAGGAGTTGGTCCCGTCGAGCCCCCAACGCCAGCCGTGGAACGGGCAGACGATCCCGGCGCCACCGAACGTGCCGCTGCCCGTGACCAGCTGGGTGGCACGGTGACGACAGGCGTTGTGATAGCCGCGCACGGTGTCCGCGTCGAGACGCACCAGCACGACCGACTGGTCGCAGACGGTGTACTCGACGAAGTCTCCGGGATCGGGGAGCTCCTCGAGCCGGCAGGCCATCTGCCAGGCGTGCGGCCAGAGGCGGTCGCGCTCGAGGTCGGCGAAACCCCGATCGAAGTACCGCTCGGCGGCAACGGCGTCCGGTCGGTCGATCGCCCAGAGAGGCGATCGGAGATCGAGGTCAGGCATCCGCGCCCCGGTCGGCCGGGTCGAGCATCGAGATCGCACGAAGGGAGAAGCGCCACCGGTCGGGGCAGCGCACCAGCTGGTCGTGGTAGCGGCCGGCAGCGACGATGCCCGGACCGGTCGGTCCCTGGCGCACGAAGAGATAGCCGGTGACCGCGTTGGCGGAGTCCCCCTGGACGTCGATCAGCACGTTGGTGGTCACGTGCAGCCCGCGGCCCGCCTGCCCCACCATCTTCATGTAGTCGCGGATGGCGTCGCGTCCCTCGTTGACGGTCCCCATCACGAGGAGCCGGGCGTCCTCGGTGAACAGGTCGGCGAATTCGTCGAGCAGCCCGTCGTCCCAACGGTGGCTGTACTCGGCGATGGTGCGCCTGATCTGGTCCTCGTCGTCCACCGCCACTCCTCCCTCTGCGCCCGCCGGCCGATGCTAGTGCCGCGTAGGCTGGCCTCACCGGGCTCGTGGGGGAGTGCCTCAGAAACGGCGCCGGGCGCCGACCCTCCGGTAGATGAGCTCGAAGTCGGGCGTGTACCCGGTGCCGCCGTCGGCTTTCTCCCAGCGTCCGCTGATCGTGTCCCCGTCGTCCCCGAAGGACGCGGTGAACCGTTGGGGGAACGGTTCACCGTCGCGCCGGAGTGTCCACTCGCCGCCGCCGATGGTCATCTCGTAGATGCGGCAGACTCCGCGCTCGTCGGAGTAGAGCTGGAAGAACGTGCCGTTGGCCCCGTCACATCCGATGATGGAGACGTTGTCGGGCGCCCCGGGAAGATCGACCGTCACGCGCTGGACGAGGTGGGCGCCGGAGTCGTGCCATTCGAAGGTGGTACGCCCCTCGCCGGGCCAGGGCTCGCCGTCGGGCCATTTCGCTTGCACGGTCCACTCCCCGACCAGAGGCTCGAGCTGGTGCAACGCTCGCTCCGCGGTTGGTTGGTCCATGACTCTGCTCCTTTCTCCTGTGCTGACCCGCCGTGTCTCCTGTGGCGACCAGGCGTTCTCAGGTCCCCTCGAGCGTGCCGATGGGCTCGCCGACGGGATAGATCTCACCCTCCTGCCCGATCCGGTGGAGGGTCCCGCCCACAGGAGCGCCGATCTCGCTCGAGACCTTGTCGGTCTCGAGCACGTAGATGGGCTGGTCCTGCGAGACCATCGCACCGTCCTCGACGAGCCACTCGGCGAGCGTGGCCTCGGTCATCTCCATCCCGAGCTTGGGAATGCGGAGCTCGACGCTCACGCGTACCGGAGCGATCCGGGAGTGGTGAGCAGCTCGCCACTCTCGAGCCAGGTCTTGAGGCCGGACAGGATCATCGGCCAGCCACCGTAGATCTCGGAGTTGGCTCCCTCGCGCATCTGGTCGTGGGTCACCAGCAAACGACAGGAGTCCCCGACCGGCTCGATCTCCCAGGTCACCCGCGAGGCCCCTTCGCGCTCCACTTCCGGGCTCCAGAGCGCCACCATGGTGTGGACGAGTCGTCTCGGGGGGTCCACCTCGAGCACCTCCCCGTCCGCCAGCAATGGCTCCGGACCCGTGGACTCGAGCCGGACACGCGCCCCGGGGGTCCACTCCGACTTGGCGGTGGCCCCGAAGTTGTACTTGCTCCTGATCTCGGGATCGGTGATCGCCTCCCAGAGGCGTTCCGGCGTGGTCTTGATGTAGATCTCGAACAGCTTCTCCATCGGTCGCTCCAATTCCTCTTTGAGGCCGGCCAGCCCGGCTGCCCAGGGTGCTGCGTACTTGCTCACCCACCGGTCGTGGACGAGCCTGATCGGGACCGGGTTCAGGAAATGCAGCTTCTCGCGCCCGCGCCGTGCGGTGACCACCAGTCCGGCCTCCTCGAGCAGCTTGAGATGCTTCATGACCCCGAAACGCGTCATCGGGAAGCGCTCCTCGAGCCGCACCAGCGACTGGCCGTCCCGGACGAACAACTCGTCGAGCAGGCTGCGCCGGGTCGGGTCTGCGAGCGCCTTGAACACCAGGTCCACGGGTCAATAATATGTGACCTTTCGGTCACCTGTCAACCGGCTGTGTCCCGCGGACGGAGCGGGGGCGGTCGACCGCGGGTCAGGTCTCCGGGATCAGGGTGGTGATGCAGAAGGGATGGCCCGCTGGGTCGAGCAGCACGCGCCACCGGTCGGGGGCCGGCTGCTCGTCCGCCTTGCGGGCGCCGAGGGAGAGCGCGCGAGCCTCCGCCGCCTCGAGATCGTCGACCGCCAGCTCCAGGTGCATCTGCTTGGGCGTTCCGCTCTCGGGCCAGTCCGGCGCACGATGGTCCGGGACGAGCTGTGTGGTGAGCAGCACGCCCGCCCCTTCGAGGGCGACGAACGCCTCCGACTCGAACATCACGGTCACACCGAGCAGGTCGCAGTAGAACTCCGCCAGACCGCTCGGATCGGCGGTGTCCAGGGAGATCGCTGCCAGCCGGATGCCCGCCATGGTTCGTCCTCCGATCGTCACGCGGATCCTTCCGCGGGCGATGCTAATCCCGAGCCTCCGCCGGCCGGCACTCCGTGAGCGCAGACGGCGTCCGGGGTGCGCAATGCCCATGTACGGGCATAAGGTGGAATCGCGACGTCCGAGCGTTGGAGGGGAACGGCCGCCGGGTGCGGCCGGAGGGAACTCGAGGACGAGCAGGACTCCGAGGTCGGCCGGGGCAGAAGGGGGTGGTCATCGTCGTGCAGCGATCACCGAGTGGTGGCGTTCGCAACGTCGCCCTGATCGGTCACAGCGGAGCGGGTAAGACCTCGCTGGCGGAGGCGCTGCTCTTCGCCACCGGTGCCACCACCCGGCAGGGGCGCGTCGAAGACGGCTCGACGGTGACCGACTTCGAGCCCGAGGAGATCAAGCACCACATGTCGATGTCGCTCGCGCTCGCACCGACCATCGCGAGCGGGGTCAAGCTCAACATCATCGACACCCCCGGCTATGCCGACTTCTTCGGCGAGGTCCGGGCAGCCTGCTCGGTCGTCGACTCGGTGGTCATCGTGGTGAGCGCGGTCGAGGGGATCGAGGCGCAGACCGAAGCCGCATGGTCCCTCGCCTCCGAACTCGGCCTTCCGCGGTTCGTCTTCGTCAACAAGCTCGACCGGGAGCAGGCCAGGTTCGATCGGACCCTCGCGGCACTCGTGGAGCGGTTCGGCGCAGGGATCGCCCCGTTGGAACTTCCCATCGTCGACGACTCGGGCCTGCTCGGCATCGCCGACCTCCTCACCGACTCCGCGCTCTTCTACGACGGTGGGACGTCACGGACCGGGCCGATCCCCGAGGACCTGGCGCCGACCGAGCACAAGGTACGCGAGCAGCTGGTCGAGGGGATCGTGGTCGGTGACGACGACCTCATGGAGCGCTACCTCGACGGCGACACCCCCTCCACCGACGAGCTCGAGGCCACGCTCTCCGGTGGGGTCACCCAGGGTGTGGTGTTCCCGGTGATCTGCGGTTCGGCCGCCACCGGTGTGGGCATCGACCGTCTGGCCAGCCTGCTGGTCGAGATCGCCCCCCCTCCGGATGCGCGGCCCCCGATCGAGGTACGAGCCGGTGACTCGATGCTCCCGGTGGCCTGCGATCCCGCGGGTCTGCCGCTCACCCGGGTGTTCAAGACCCTCTCCGACCCCTACGTCGGCAAGGTGTCGCTCATGCGCGTGCTCTCCGGGACGATCAAGCCGGACAGCGTGCTCACCAACTCGCGCACCCACCGCGAGGAGCGGCTCCACGTCTTGGAGCTGCTCCGCGGCAAGCAGGCCGAACCGGTCGACGAGGCGCAGGCGGGCGACATCGTCGCCGTGCCGAAGCTCGCCGAGGTCAACACCGGCGACACCCTTGCGCCCAAGGGCACTCCCGTCGTCCTCCCGGCTCCGCCCACCGAGCCGGCGGTCCTCTCGATCAGCCTCCGGCCCAAGTCCAAGACCGACGAGGACAAGCTCATGATCGGCCTCCACCGACTCCAGGAGGAGGACTCGGTCCTGGTGGTCGAGCGCAACGACGAAACACATCAGACCATCCTGCGGGGAACAGGCGAGACCCACCTCGCGGTCGCCAGGGAGCGGCTCGAGCGCAAGTTCGGCGTGGAGGTGGTCAGCGAGGACGTGCTCATCGCCTATCGCGAGACCATCACCGCGCCCGCCCAGGCAGAGGGGAAGTACAAGAAGCAGAGCGGAGGCCACGGGCAGTTCGGCGTGGCGTCGATCCAGATCGAGCCGCTCGAGCGCGGCGGCGGATTCCGGTTCATCGACAAGGTGGTCGGCGGCGCCATCCCGCGGCAGTACATCCCGGCGGTCGAGAAAGGGGTGATCGAGGCCATGGAGAGCGGCATCCACGGCTTCCCGGTGGCCGACGTCCAGGTGACCGTCACCGACGGAAAGCAGCACCCGGTCGACTCGTCGGAGATGAGCTTCAAGATGGCGGGTTCGCTCGCCTTCCGTGAGGCGCTTGCAAAGGCCGGTCCGGTGCTGCTCGAGCCCATCTCGCTGCTCGAGGTGACCGTCCCGGCCAGCATGCAGGGCAACGTGCTCGGTGACCTCAACTCCCGCCGGGCGCGTGTGCAGGGAACCGACACCATGGACGGCGGGGTGCAGGTCATCTCCGCACTCGTGCCCACATCCGAGATCCAGAGGTACGCGATCGACCTACGGTCCCTCACCGCAGGCCGCGGCCGGTTCCGGGCCGAACACCACCACTACGACGTGCTGCCGTCCAACGTGGCCGATCGACTGGTGAAGGCCACGGCGGGCTGATCGTCCGGACCAGGGGTCCGGCGGCTACCGGGTTCCCCCGGGTGTCGGGACGTCGTTCCGCTCCCATGCGGCAGGGGTGGCACCCGGCATACCGAGCGTCTCGTCCCACATCACCCCTCGGCCGTTGCCCGAGCGCTTCGCCGCATACATCGCGACATCGGCCCTGGCAAGCGCCTCTGCGGCATCGATGATCCGGTCCACATGGACGGCCCCGGTCGCGGCGGAAACCGGGAAGGTCATCGACCCGAAGCGGAAATTCCAGGACATTGCCTCGGCGATGCGCGAGACGACCATCTGAGCAGCCTCCCGATCCGGGACACCCCTGCAGATGGCGACGAACTCGTCGCCACCGATCCGTCCCACGCCGTCTCCGGGCCGGACCGCGCCCCGGAGCCGGGCCGCGGTGTCCACCAGCAGTGCGTCTCCTCCGGCGTGGCCGAGGAGGTCGTTCTGGACCTTCATCCGATCGACGTCGACGAAGACCACGACCAGACCGGGGACGGCGCGGAGCTCGCTCTGGAGCAGGTCGAGGATCGCTGCCCGGTTGAGACACCCGGTCAGTGGGTCCGTGGACGCCCGCCGCTCGAGCTCGGCGGCGATCTGCGCCCGATCGGTGATGTCATCGACGGAAAGGACGATGCCGGCCGGCCCTTCGCTGTCCTGCGCCAGACCCCGGAGGACGATCTCGAGGGTCCGGAAGACCGGTGCCGACCGCACGGTCGACACGGTGAAGACCGCCTCCCGGTCACTGCCCATGACCAGCTGGAACTGCTCGCTGGCGAGCGCGGTGCCCTCGTCGTCGAGCTGTGGGAGGACGTCGCTGAGACTGACGCCTCTGCGTACGCCGAGCAGGAGCGTGCACTGCGAGTTGGCGTAGCTCACGACCAGGTCGGAGGAGATGTAGGCGACCCCGGTCGACAGTCCCTCGGCGAGGCGGCGCAGGAGCCGCTCGCCCGACCGGACGGAGCGAATCGCCTTGAGTTCGGAGACGCGCGGCGCGACGACCACCGTCTCGCTCTCCACCTTGCCGAGCGCGACCAGCGAGCACTCCACATATGCCTCGTCGTCGAGGAGGTTCCGGTTGGTGACCTCGACGCGGATCCAGGATCCGTCTGCGTGACTGTGGCGGTAGGCGAGCACCTGGACGGTGCCTGGCTGCTCGAGCATCGCCATCCACATGGCGACCGCAGCGTCATGGTCGTCCGCGTGGATGAAGTCGAGCGATCGCGCACCGACGATGTCGTCCACCTGCCACCCGAGCACCTCGGTGACCGCCTCGCTGCACGTGAGGATGCCGCCGAAGGCGTCCTTGTGCATCACGACCGGCACAGACTTCGGGTGAACGTCCTCCATCCATCCTGTATCGACAGCCCGGGTCGGTTCCTGAACACCGGGTGCCTGCGGATGGGAACCTAGATCATTGCGCGCGCAACAATACCGTCAACACCTGTAGCAGGCGATTACCCCGCTCAGCGCCCCACCAGCCGGACGATGATCATCCCGGCTCGCCGCCCACCCAGTCGAACCACTGCTCCCGGGCGAGCAGCTCGATCCCGGCGGCCTCGGCCTCGAGCTCCTGGGCCTGGACCCTGAGATCGAGGGCCACCGCCCGGAGCTTGTCGGCCCGTGCGGCCATGTCATCCTGACGCTCGAAGATGCGCTCGATCGACCATTCGTGCATCCGTACCTCACTCCCAGCAATCCCTCATCGGATGACTCTTGCAGGACCGTCACCACAATGCACCGTCGAAAACCTGCCCGCAACATAGTCGGCCGCGGCGCCGTGCTGGAGGAACGCCACTCCACGTGGTCATCGTTGCACCAAATGCGAGGCGTCCGGAAGCACAAATACCCGGGTCGTGCAGTCCCCGTGCTCTCTCCTATGGCCGGGCGCCCCATGGAGATCTATGACTCGCCTCACCCGGGAGCGCTGTGGCGAACGGTCTGCGGCGCCCGCCTACGCGTGGTCGGTGCACAGGGGAGGAGGGGTCCGCCCGCCTCAGCTCCGGCTGTGCTGACCCCGTTTCTTGGTCATGGAGCGCCAGTGGGCGAGTGCTCCGGACTTCCGGCGAGCCGGGGCCGGCCGCTCAGCAGGCAGGCGTTTGGCCGGCGCATCCGGCGGGGACTCCCAACGCGGGTCGTTGAACAGGTCCACCCGCTGGGTGTCGGAGAACACCTGGGACGGATCCGGCCACTGAGAGCCCTGCTTCAGGGTGGTGCGCCTGGCCACGTCGCGGATATTACCGGCGCCACCTGGGCAACCCGCGGATCCAGCCCGGTGATCGGTCGGGGACGAACGGGTCCCCGCACGGCGCGCCCGGTGACCGGTCAGATGATCAGGTGAAGACGACGGTCTTGCCGCCGTGGACGAGGACCCGGTCGGTGAGGTGCAGGCGGACGGCCCGGGCCAGCACGACGGTCTCGAGGTCGCGACCCATGCGGACCAGGTCGGCGACGTCGTCGCGGTGGGAGACCGGGGTCACCGCCTGGTCGATGATCGGGCCCGTGTCCAGATCGGCGGTGGCGTAGTGGGCGGTGACGCCGATGACCTTGACGCCACGCTCGTACGCCTGGTGGTAGGGGCGGCCACCGACGAACGCCGGGAGGAACGAGTGGTGGATGTTGATGATCCGGGACGGGAAGCGCTCGACGAACTTCGGGGTGAGCACCTGCATGTACCGGGCGAGGATCACGAGCTCCACGCCTGCCGCATCGGCGAGGTCCTCGATCGCCCGCTCCTGCTGGGTGCGGGTCTCGTCGGAGACCGGAAGGTGGTGGAACTCGGTCCCGAATCGTTCGGCTGCGACCGCGCAGTCCGGATGGTTCCCGGCGACGAAGGCGATCTCCATCGGCAGATCGCCGGTGGCCACCCGAACCAGCAGGTCGTAGAGGCAGTGGTCCAGACGCGAGACGAGCACCGCGACGCGACGCACCTCGTCGGAGTAGCGCAGCCGCCAACTCATGCCGAGCGGCTCGGTGACCGGCAGCAGTGCGTCCAGCAGCTGGCGGCGGTCCATGTCGAACCCGTCCAGACTGAACTCGATCCGCTGGAAGAACACGCCGGATTCGCGGTCGGTGTGCTGGTCGGCATCGACGATGCTTCCCCGGTGCTCGGCCACGAACCCGGTGATCGCCGCCACCAGGCCTGGCCGGTCCGGTGCGGCGATCAGCAGCCGGGCGGTCACGGGATCAGGCACCCTCGAGCCCCTCCGCCCGGAGCGAGGGGTCCCCGGGCATGGTCGAGGCCCGACCCGTCAGGCTGGGCGTCGGTACAGGAACTGGCGGCAGCCCTCGGGGCTCCTCCGGTTGGACAGCAGCTCCCACCCGTCGAGCGCCGGCGGAACCTCGTCCTGCATCCGCAGATCGTCGTCCTCGCTGTCGAGCGGCACCAGTCGCAGCTTGTAGCGGAACGGTGAGAGTCCGTCGCTCATCGGTCGAAAAGCTACTTCGGGCTTCCGGGACGGTCCAATCTCCGGGGAGACCCTGGTCAGCGTGCATCGGGGTTTCTGTCACGACGTCCGGCCCGTGCGATCCCAAGGGGTTGGGACCCTGCGGCCACCGCCCCTCATGTCTCCGGCAGTTCGCCGGTGCGCCTCCGGTGGCGTCGCACGAACAGCGCGACGACGAGCAGGCCCACCGCAAGTCCGAAGAGCAGGATCGCGATGTCACGCTGCGAATAGTGGCCGGTCGCGATCCTCCCGAGCCCGTAGGCGGACGGAGCCACGGACAGCGAGAACCCGAGCGAGGCGACGAAGTTCCATGTGACGAACTGGCCGTACTGCATCTTGGCCGTGCCCGAGATGATCGCCGGAGTCACGAAGACGGCGAGCCGGCCCCATTTCGCATAGGCCTGTTCGCCGCGCTCGACCAGGCGCTGCCGTCCGGCCTGGCGCTTGCCCGGTCGTTCGAGGAGTTGTCGGCCCCACCGGTCGCCGATCGCGTAGCCGATCAGCCCCCCCACCTCGCCGGCGACGGTGGCGACGATCACGACTGCCGCGAGGTTGAGCTGTCCCTGGCTGGCGGCGACGCCGGCGGCACCCAACACGGCGGCACCGATGAACGGGATGCCGGCCCACGAGGCCGTGACGGCGAGGAAGAGCAGGAGGTACTTCCACCAATCGCTCGCGACCGTTGCGGTCGCCACCACCCTGAGCACGGTGCGGGCCTACTCGGCTTCGGAGACAGGCGGCCAGGCGACCGGGCCGATGTCGATCCTGGGCATCGGTGTGGACGACTGCGGAGGCTCGGACCCGGCGAGCAACACGATGCCCACCACGGCGACCGCAAGGCCGAGCACAGCCGGGATCAGCCGGCCGTCTCCCCGAGCGAGCGTCTCGCCGAAGACCGTGATGCCGAGGACCACGCTCACGAACAAGGTCACCGCGTTGCTCGACGCCATGGCCGGTGCGAGCACACCCGTCTTGAGCGCGCTCTGCTGGAGGATGAACCCGGCCGCGGCCGACCCGATGAGGACGTAGATGGTCCAGCTGGTCAGGATGGCGCCGATGCCCTTGCCGATGAGGGTCACGAAGACCTTGGTGACCGCCGCCTGCAGGCCGAAGCCCACACCGGCAGCCGACCCGTAGAGGAGCGCCCGTGCCGCACCCGAGCGGTGCCTGCCGGCATTGGCGAGCACACCCACGACCAGGACGGTCACGATGCCCGCCGACCACCAGGCGGCCGCGTCGGGCTCGGAGGTGCTCCCCGCCGGCGATCCGGCCGTCAGGAACAGGACGATTCCGGCGACCATGGCCACGGCCCCGAGCATCACCCGCCGGCTGATCTGCTGATCGGTGAAGCGGGCACCGAGCGGCAGCGCGATCACCAGGCTCATCGCGGTGAGCGACTGCACCTGCACCAGCGAGCCGCGATCGAGTGCGGCGGCCTGGAGGGCCCACCCACTCGCCTGTGACGCCATCCCCGCCAGCCAGACCGGACGCCTGAGGATCTGGACGAAGAACCGGGGATCGTCGGCCTCGGCCGGGGCCTCGAGGGCCCCCTTCTGCTGGAGGACGTTGCCGAGTGCGAACGCGCATGCCGCCAGGAGTGCCAGGAAAACGGCCATCGCAGCTCCAGTAAAGCCGAGATCCGGCCCGGTGGGCCGCACCCGCCGGTGGGGTCAGAGGAGCCCGTTCAGATCGGCGAACAGTCGCTCGAAGCGGTCGAGGATCGGCCCTGCACCCTCCCCGAGCGCCATCGGATGCTCGATGAGATACCGGGCGGCGCCGAACCGGTCGTCCTCCGGCACGGCCGGGCCGACCGACCGGCTGTCGGACAGACGCAGCAGCTCCGCGTGGGCATCGGCGCCGAGGATTCCCTCGAGACCGGCGTCTGCGGAGCCGTCCTCCGCGTAGGAGGCCAGCGTGAGGGTTTCACAGCGCTGGAAGCATTCGGACTGCTCCAACCCGTTCGAGCTCTCCCTCCCCCCACCGCTGCTGCCCACCAGGATGGCCATCTGGAGGTCGTCCCGCCCGAACAGTGCCAGGAAGCTCGGCACCCTGGAGAGCCCGCCGCACGGCGTCCCCGTCCACCGCGGGTCGAGCCCCTTGCGACCCTCGGTGCGGAGCCGATCGGACGCCCACTGCAGGTAGAGCAGGTCCGCGGGACCCTCGACCATGAGCGGGTGCTCGCCGATGAACAACGACCGGGTCAGGTCGTAGCCCAGTGCCGCCTGCAGCGGAAACAGCGTGTCGCGGTCCGCGCTGAACATCCGATCGCCGACCTTGGTGCCGAGGACGTCCCCCTCCGGCGACGTCGCGTCCTCCACGGTGCGACACGAGGCGACATCCCTCGGGTCGATCATGAACGGCGAATGGGTCGTGTAGATGACCTGGTACTTGGCGAGCAGCTCCGCCCGGATGTAGGCGAGGAGATCCGCCTGGGCACGAGCGTGCAGGGTGAGCCCAGGTTCATCGAGGAGCACCACGAGGTTCTCTCCGAACTCGCGCTGGACCTCCGAGAACCAGACCAGGAACGAGAAGAACCAGATGAATCCGGTACTCCGTTCATCCAGCCCGATCGTCGCCTCGTGTCTCGTGTTCTCGATGCGGGTCTGGAAGATCTTGCCGGTGTTGAACGGCGGAGCGTCGTCGGGACTGGCCTGGTCGAATCGGAACCGGACCTTGAGATGCTGGTTCTGGGACCAGTAGCGGAAGATCTTCTTGGAGAGGCGGTTCTCGACGGCCTCGAGCTTGCTGATCAAGCCCTCGGAGGTGGCGATCTCGGCGATCTGGGTGGGGCTGGTCCCCACCATCGAGAGCAGGGCGAGGAAGACCCGGGAGCCCGGAACCCGTTCGAAGTCCTCAGCGGTCTGCGCGGCGATCAGTTCGTCGAGGGCCATGCGTCCGGGCAGCCGGTCGTAGTGGGAGTAGTAGACGAACCTCGGGAGCCGCTCGGTCAGGTACTCCGAGACGGCGCGCTGCAGACCACCGTCGGACCATTTCTCGCGGAGCTTCGTGCGGAACGCCTTCTGCCCGGGTGTCGGATCGGGCAGGTCGGCGAGAGCCTTGAGCAGGGCGCTCGTGGTCCTCGCGCCACGGAGTGGTTCGAGCTCCGCGTCGGCAAGCTCCGAGGTCGCAAGGGCCCGGTTGACCGCCGCGTTGAAGTCGAGGGGGATGGACCAGGCAAGGGTATTGTCGTAGTCCTTGCTCACCGCCACCGGTCCCGGTTCGAGCTCGATACCCTCTCCGGCCAACCCGCGGATGTGATCCCGCTCCTCTTGGCTGAGCTCCCACTCGGAGAAGACGGCCACGTCCACGTCCGAGGATTCCTCGTATTCGGACCAATTCATCCGGGGGTACTCGGTCTCCCGGAACTGCCCCCGCTCCGCCCGGACCGAATTGAGTCGCTCGAGCGCCTCGAGAAGGGCGGTCTTGCCGCTCTCGTTCTTCCCCACCAGACAGGTGAGGTCCCCGACCGTGAACCAATCCGAGTCGAGCACCGACTTGAAGTTGGTGACGCGGACCCGCTTGAGCTTCATGAGCGGACCGTCCCTGTCGCGGACGCGGAGCACAATTCGGTCGAGCGGACGGCCATGACACAGGTATCGGCTCGAGCGCGGGGGTCCTTGAATCCAGCAGACCAGGGTGGTCAGCCGGACACCGAATGCCGGACCACGTCCAGGAACCCGCCCAGGACCAGGATGCGGAACCCCCAATGCAGCAGGAGGCCGTAGCGCGTCGGAGACCGCCGCTGCCACCACACGACGGTGATCGAGGCGGCCGCGAGGGCGGCGCAATAGTCGACGAGGAGGAAACGGGTCCTCACGATGAGGATCGAGGCGATGAGGTAGGCGAGGATCGTCGGGACGGCGAGCGAACCGAGCTGACGACGGGCGGGCGGCTCCATCTTCACCGCGGTGATGATCATCACCGGGATGAACACGACCAGGACGAGACTGGTCCGTCCGCCGTAGGGCTCGTGCTGCCCGATGATGCCGGTGGCGATGGGCAGGAACGGGACGGCCAGCGCCTCGGTGAGGGTCGGCAGGCGCAGGGTGGCGAGACCGTGCGTGGGGTCGTGTCCGAACCGCGCGAGCACGAAGCCACCGGTCTGGAAGAGCCGGTGGATGTAGTGCAGGCTGTACCCGAACCAGCCGACGGCCGCAATCACCATCGGGACCACAAGGGGCACGAGCCGCCGGGCGTACCCCGGGAGCGTGACCGGTCCGGCGTACTTGTGCTCCGCAGCCAGCGCGAGGATCACCGGCAACGGAGCCAGCAGGACCATGATCGGCTTCACCGAGATCGCCCCGGCCAGCAGGATGCCGCACGTCCAGCGCGCACGGGGCCCGGTGCGGTCGGCAACCACCACGCACCCGGCGAGCACCAGGCATGCGGCGAAGATGTCGTTGTAGGAGACGTGGGCCTCGACGGTGCCCGTCGGGACGGCGATCGCCGCCGCTGCGGACAACGCCCCCAGACCCTTGAAGCGCTGGGCGAGGGCGGCCGTGCCGCTCGCCAGCACCACCAGGGTCATGGTGTCCGTCCAGTGTGCGGCGGTGGACGACCGGAACACGGCCGCGGTCGTGTAGACGGTCTCGGCCAGATTGAATCCGTTGGTGAACCGGTAGGGGCTGGTGACCCAGTGTCCATGACTCGCCCAGAGGAGGGGAGCCGCCCAGTGGTAGGCAACCTCGTCGGAGGCGAACGGGGGGCGGAACCCGGCGAGGAACTCGACGGCGAGCAGGACGAGCGCCGGCCCCACGACGATCCACTCGGACCGGACGGAGCGTCGCATCGAACCTGCCAGTTCTCGGGCCAGGCGGGCCCCGTCCGGCCACATCCAGAACCACGCGCTCGCGCTGATCAGGCTCACGACGGTCAACGGCACCTCGTGGAGCAGGGGGAAGAACCCGATGACGACCAGGAGGGCGCCGTACCCGGTGATACCCAACCCCAGGCTCACTGTGAGCTCGGCCCAGGGCTCCATCGATCCGACCGAGAGGAGCCGGTAGCCGAGCATGCCGATGGAAACGATCGCCACCCAGATCACCAGGAATCCGGCCAGGTCGTGCGCGAGACCGCTCACGGTCAGGTGCCGCAACGCGGGCAACAGCGCGTTGTTGGCCCCACCGCTGACGACGATCACCGCTCCCCGCCGTCCCATCGGGCTCTTGTCACGTGCACCCCGATAATCTCAGTCGTCATGCGGGAAGGCGCTCGAGAATGCACGGCGGACTCTCGGTCACCTGCTGGTCCTCGCCAAAGACCGAGCCGCAGCCGTGGTCGTGGTCAGATCGTAATCGACATCCATGCCGGACTCGGAAACCGCATCTTCCAGTACGCCGCCGGAAGAGCACTCGCGCTCGAGGGGCACCCGGTCGCATTCAGCGATCAGCCCTACGGGGCGGGACCCGCTCACGGCATCGCAGACCTGGAGGACCTCACCGGTTGTCGACTGGAGCGGGCGAGCGGGCTCTCAGAGATCCGGACCGGAAACCTCGAGTTCGAGACGACCTCTCCGCTGCGCAAGGTGGCCGAGCTCAATTTCCGCTTCGTGCGTCCGTTCAATCGGCGCACCCGCTACCTCGAAGCCTTCGAACCCAGGGATCCGTCCGCAACCCTCACCCCACCGGTGCGGCTCCACGGCTTCTTCCAGCACCGGAGCTGGTACGAGCCGGCCCTGCCACTCGTGCTGGACGAGCTCGGTGAGGTTCTCGACCCGCTGCGCGACCGGGTGCCCACCTACGATCTCCTGATCAATCTCCGGCGTGGCGACTACGTCACCTGCGAATTCGCCCTTCCGGTCAGCTACTACCGGAACGCCCTCGAGTCCCTGCAGGGCAGAGGATTCGAGAACGTGATCATCGTGTCCGACGATCGGGCCGTCGAGAGCCTCTACTGCGACCTGCTCGAGCGGGAGGGCTTCACCTGTACGACCGCGAGCCGGATCGACGGTGTCGCGCTCGGTCATCGTCCCGACCGGATTGCCGAATCAGCGGTCAGAGACCTCCTCCTCATCGCACAGGCCCGGAACCTGGTGATGTCCAATTCCACCTTCTGCTGGTGGGCGACCGTCCTCAACGACCACTGGCACCGCGGCTCGCACGACCGGGCCGTGGTGTTCCCTGCCGGGTGGCTCGGGGCGGAGTGCGACTACACCGACGACCTGAAACGGGATTCCTGGGTCGCCGTCGCGCCGTAGCCGGCTACCACGCGGTCTCCGGTCACGACTGGCGCGCCGGACATGTCGGGCACCGTTGCGTCGCCCTGAGGCGCTCTGGATGACAGCGTCGCCTCCCACGGGACGGTGGCGAGACCCGCCTCTGCCGGGCAGCCCGTGCGTCTGGCAGAGTAGTGGAACGGATCGGGCACGAGCAGCCTGATCGACCGACGCCAGAGGTGAGTGCCGGATCCCGTGGAGTCATCGCCCAATCCCATTCAGTTCGCCGACCTGCCCGCCGCACGCACCAGCTACGGGCTGGGGACCGCCGTGTGGTCCGACCACCACAGGCACCACGTCGAGCCGGACTGGTGGATCGCACTCAGCGGCACCAAGTACGTCGACTACAACCTCGCGCTCATCCACGGGGACCGGGCGGCCGAGGTGGCGACACAGGTGTTGGACGAGATCCGAGAGGCAAACGTCCCGGCGGTGATCATGCTGGCCGGACGCGGCCTCAGAGCCGTGGGGCCGCTCAGGGATGCAGGGTGGGTGTGCACCGGTGCGATGCCGTTCATGAGCAAGCACGGGGGGACCGCCGAGAACGACCCGAGTTTCCGCCAGCTCAAGCAGCACGAACTCGCGGCTGCCCGCGCGTTGACAGCTGCCGCATTCGACGTGCCCGACGAGGTCGGTGCCATCGTCTACGCCGACGACCGACTGCACCGACCGGACTGCCGGACATGGGGCCTCTTCGAGGACGGCACGCTGATGTCGTGCGCACTCAGCGTCTACGTCGAATACAAGTTCTCGGTCGGTTGGGCGCTCGCGACCGCACCGGAGAACCAGCGGGCGGGGTACGGGCGCAGGATGGTGCGGGCGCTCGCCTATCAGCGGCGGATCGCGGGTCCCCCGACCAGCCTGGTCATGGCAACCGATGCCAGCAAGCACCTCTACGACCAGGAGGGCTACCTCACCCTCGAGTACTGGCAGATCTGGTCCCGTCCACGCTGGGTCCTCCCGTAGGCGCCCGAACCCGGTCGGTGTCCCGCAATCCGCTCCCTGATCGAGGGGTTACGATTGTGCGAGACCGTGAGGAGGTCAGATGAACCACCTTCGTCGACTCAAGAAAGAGACCGTGGGGGTCCTCGCCGGGCTCGGTCAGACACCGGACGACGTGGCGGCATCGCTCCAGGTGGCGAACGTCCGGGGGGTGCCGAAGGACAACCGTTCCTGTGCCCTGGCCGTCTACCTGACCTCGATCATGGGATCCGAGCCCCTGATCCGCTCCGTCACGGTCGGACACTGCTCGTTGCTCGTCGACCTGGTCGGCCAGGACCAGCGCCCCGCGGGCCACCTCCTGGTCCAGCTCCCCAAACAGGTACGCCAGTTCGTCGCCGCCTTCGACGCGTTCCGGTATCCCGCCGTCACCAGACCCCCCGCAGTGGTCAGACCGGACTGCGCGGTCTCCGAGGAGGCAGCCGCCCTCGCCACCTGAACCGGTGGCGCTCATCTCGTCCGCCGGGTTGGTCAGGTGCACTCGATCGCCACAGGCAAGCGTAGGCTGGGTTGGTCACTCCTCGCGCGAACAGCGCCACCCGTCGCGCGATCCTGACCCCCGAGTGGTCTCGGCCGAGTGACGAAGCCGGAAACCATCAGATGTGACGACGTCCTGAACTGACGGTTTTCACTAGCATGAGCGGCGACAGGACCACATTCTGGCGCCACGGCGGCTATTCGGAGATCAGCGACGGGCGGCGTCGACGGACTGAACTGGGGTGCCACATGCATGCTGGACACAGGACTCACGTCGGACGTACACGTCGTGCACTGGCCATGGCCGGCGCAACCGCCCTGCTGTCCGCTGCGGTGCTCGCAACGGTCAGCGCGCTTCCGGCTGCGAGCCCGGCCGGGGCCGACACGGTGCCGTTCGCGTACACCTGCTCCAGTCCCACCCTGCCGTCGACCGCGTTCCCGGCGACCACCCTCGGCACCATCCCGCAGGGGATGGCAGCGGGCACCCACTTCACCATTTCCAATCTCAAGTACGAGGTGACCATCCCGGCAAGCGTGACCACGAGCATCAACGCCGCCTTCGGGCCCGGCGCACACATCTCGTCGTCCATCTCCACCACCATCGACGCGGTCGGCGCGACGCCGGCCAACAACTCGGTGACGGCCACCTTCCCCAGCACTCTGGTCCCAGCCAGCGGACCGTTCAGCTACACGGGAACCGGCCCCTCGCCGACCTTCACCGCGACCGGCGGCAGCGTCTCGCTCTCAGCCGGCACCAGCAGCAGTGCCTACTCGATCGTGATCAACGGATTTACCGAACCCGATGCCGCCTGCAGTACACCGAGCCCACCGCCGGTGATCGCCTATTCGGAGCAGAACGCCGGCCACAACGCGTACATCGCCAACGGGACCGGCAATTCGGTCAGCGTGATCGACACGTCCACCGACCACGTGGTGGGATCCCCGATCGGGGTCGGCAGTTCACCGGACTACGTCGCAATCACCCCCGACGGCACCAAGGCCTTCGTGACCAACAACGGCGGCGGTTTGGGCGCCAACTCGGTGTCGGAGATCAACACCGCCACCGGAAACGTGCTCAAGACCATCACCGTGAACAGCCCCCGTGGCATCGCGATCAGCCCCAACGGAGCCACTGCCTGGGTGGTGGACCAGACCGACGACACCCTCGTCCCGATCTCGGTGGCGACCGGGGTCGCCGGGACAGGCGTGCCGGACGGAGGGTCGGGAGGCGGGGCCACGGTGGCCATCTCGCCCGACGGGACCACCGGCTACGTGGTCGACCAGTTCGCAGGCAGCGTGACGGTGATCGACCTGGTGACCAGCACGATCAGCGCAACAATCCCGACCGGCCTCTCGTTCCCCGGCGAGGTCGAGCTCTCGCCGGACGGGACCGAAGGGTATGTCGACGGGTCGGTCGGCACGCAGTACGAGCTTCAGCCGTTCTCGACCGCCACAGACACCTTGGGCAGCCCGATCGACGTCTGTTCGGGCGTGGACCGTTTCGCCGTCTCGGCCGACGGCACGACCGCATGGGCGGGGTGCTCGGGACTGGGTGAAGCTCAGGAGGTCGACCTCTCTACCAGCACTGTCGCCGCGACGATCCCGCTCGGTCTGGGCAGCTCGGACAACGTCGGCGGGGTTTCACTCTCGCCCGACGGGACGACCGCGTACGCGGTCGACACCACCGCCGACAAGGTCGTGCCGATCGACACATCGACTGCGACCACAAGCACCCCGATCGCGGTGGGGTCCGGACCGGACGGGATCGCCATCATGCCGGACCAGGGACCGACCGCGGCCGTCACCAGCAACTACCCGGGGACCGGGCTGACCGTGCCCTTCAGCGCCTCCTCCTCCGTGCCGGGGACCACACCGACCACCTCGTACAGCTGGAACTTCGGTGACGGGCACACCCAGGTGACCACAGTCCCGACCGTCTCACACACCTACGCCGCCTACAGCAGCTACACCGTCACGGTCACCGAGACCGACGCCGCCGGCACATCGACCACCCAGGTGTTCGACGGCCAGACCGCGATGCGAAACGGCGGGCCCCAGGCCGCGGCCTCGACCAGCGTGGTCCTCAAGACCACACCCTGCGTCGGCACGAGCTGCACGGCGACTGTCGCCGCACCGGCGAGCCCCACGGCGCCGGCGCAGACCGTCGTGGTGCGCGCCACCGCGACCGCGACAGGTGGATCGCTGAGCGTCTCCGCCTCGCCTGCGCTGCTCACCTGCACGACACACGGATTCCAGAACGTGACGACAGTGGACGCCTACAGCCCGGTGGGCTTCACCGCGTCCGGGGACGTACACGTGATCGACGTGCTCAAAGGCGTCAAGAGCGCCGTCGGCGTGAAGGTCTGCTTCAAGAGCCACGGAGCGACCGTTGCCCACTACCTCGCCAAGTGCACAGTGTCGGCCGCCCCGTGCATCTCCCTCGTCCAGGTCGTGGCCACCGGCGTCAGGGTGCAGCTCACCGTGCCGCCAGGCGACCCGAAATGGCGGGTGCAGACCGGAGCAGCCCTCTACGAATCGCCCACCAGCATCGCCGCATCGGTGGCGATCGGGAGCAGGGTGACCATCACCGGCACCGGGCTCCTCGGCGCGAACGGCGCCACCCGCCCGAAGATCGGGTTCACCAGCGTCAACAAGTCGATCATCTTCGCCACGATCGACTCGGCCAAAGCGACCGCGATCGTGGTGACGGTCCCGAAGGGCGCGGCGACCGGCCCGGTCGTGATGGTCTGGCCGACCAAGACGGACGTGACGGTCACACCGGTCGCCGTGACCTGACGTGCGGGGCAGCCGAGGAGGGGTAGTCCTCGGGGGGGGCATCCTGCTCATGGCGTTGGTCCTGCAGCCGGGAGCGGCGCCCTCCACCGGAGGGATGAAGGTTCCCCCGGCGCGGCCCGACTCGGTCACCGCCGGATCCCCCGACCGGGGTGCACCCGCCGCGGGTGCGGCCCCCTCCCCCCTCGTCGCGGTCGCAGCTCCCGCTGCGCTGCCGGCGGGCGCGGTCGAGCTCGGCCCGGTCGCCCCCTCCGAGCAGATCCAGGTCGAGGTCGTGCTGCGCCCCCGCGGGGCGGCGGACCTCGCGAGGGAGGCCGCCGCCGTGACCACGCCCGGGTCCCCGGACTTCGGGCGGTACCTGCCGCCCGGGGCGTTCGCCCGCCGGTTCGGGGCCGACCCCGCCACCGTCGGGCGGGTCCGACTCCTGGCCGCGGAGGACGGGCTGCAGACCGTAGGCACCGCGACAGACGGTCTCGAGGTGTCGGTGAGCGGGCCCGCTGCCCGGATCGAGCACCTGTTCCACACCGGCCTGCATCGGGTGCGGTTGGCGGATGGATCGCCGGGCCGGGTGTCCACGGGTGTCGCGCGGCTGCCAGGTGACCTCGCTGCTGCGGTGGCGGACGTCGTCGGGCTCGACGACGTGGTGCGGCGCTCGCCGCAGGGAGGGTCGATCGCCGAGGGCTCTCCCCCGGACGGCGCCACTCGAGCACCGGGCGCTGCAGACCGCCCGGCAGCGGACCGCACGACCGCGGACACCTCCGGACCACGGCCCTGCGCCGCCGCCGAGGCGCACGCGAAGGCCGATTCCGGGTTGACCGACAACCTGCTCGCCGACCGGTACGGAGCCGACCCGCTCTACGCATCCGGAGAGGCAGGTGGAGGACAGCATGTCGCCATCTACGAGCTCGATCCGTTCGGGACCTCGGACATCGCCGCCTTCGACACCTGTTACTTCGGTGCCGCCAAGGCCCGTTCGATGGCCGCCGACACGCTGGTCATCCCGGTCGACGGTGGCCAGACCACCGGGGCGGGCGTGGGCGAGGCCGCCCTGGACGTCGAGAACGTCTCGGCCCTCGCCCCCGACGCCCACCTCGACGTGTACGAGGGGCCCAACACCACGGCCGGATCGCTCGACACCTTCAGCAGGATCGTGGCCGACGACCGCGACGAAGTCGTCTCGACCAGCTTCGGGCTCTGCGAGGCCGCCATGCGCTCCGGAGAGCCGGGTGTCCAGGAGATCGAGAACACCCTCTTCGAACAGGCGGCCGCCCAGGGGCAGACGGTCGTGGCCCCGTCGGGCGATGCCGGGTCCGACGACTGCGGGGGAGCAGGGTCCTCGGTCCCGCCGATCCTCTCGGTCGACGACCCGGCCAGCCAACCCTACGTCCTCGGTGTCGGGGGGACCGCCCTCAAGGGGGCCGGATCGTCCACCACAGAGGCGGTCTGGAACCAGGGTGCAGACGGGGGAGCCGGCGGCGGGGGCCTCTCGGCGACCTGGACCGCGCCGGGCTGGCAGATCGACAACGGGGTACCGGGTATGGCCGACCCGGGGGTCATCGTGCGGGCCGAGCGCGTCCCAGGAGTCACCTTCTGCCTCTCCCGTGCGGCCGCGTGTCGCGAGGTTCCCGACGTGAGCGCGGCGGCCGACCCGGCGCACAGCGGGGTGACCGTCTTCTACGAAGGCGAATGGACGGTGGAGGGCGGGACCTCTTCGGCCGCCCCGATCTGGGCGGCGCTGCTGGCCGACATCGCCTCGACGACCGCATGCCGGAGCCGGTCCGGGCTCGGGTTCGTGCCGCCCCTCCTCTACGACGTGGCCGCCGATCCGGCCACCTACAGCGCCTCGTTCTTCGACGTCACGGTCGGCGACAACGCCCAGCTGTCCGCCGCGTCCGGTCTCTTCCCGGCGACCCCCGGCTACGACATGGCCTCGGGGCTCGGCACACCCCGGCTCACCGGACCCCGGGGGGGTTCAGGGCTCGCCGCCGCCCTCTGCACCGCGGCCGCCGCCGCGGATCGGCCGACGGTCACCGCGGTCACCCCGAGTACGGTCCCCGCGACCCCTCCCGGACCGGCACCGGTCACCGTCGAGGTGACCGGGTCGGGGTTCGAGAGCGCCCGGGGGCGACCCTCGGTCCGCTCGGTCACCGTCGGGGACGCCGTTCTCCGGCCGGGACCGGCCGGAGCGGTCGGTGTCACCGTGGTCTCGGCGCATGTCCTTGCGGTCCGGGTCCCCGCCGGTAAGGCCCTCGTGCCCACCGGCTCGGGTTCGGACGGCGCGGGTGACTACCAGGTCGTGGTGACCACGAGCGGCGGGATCAGCAGCCGGGCGGGGCCCCACTCCGTGCTGCGATTCGCGAACGAGACCTCCGACGGGGCGGTCCCGACCGTGCGGAAGGTCGGTCCCACCGGCGGGCCCCCCGGCGGCGGGACGGTGACCGTCTACGGCTCCGGGTTCGACGGGACGACCCGGGTCACCTTCGGGTCGGTACCCGGCCGCCGGCTACAGGTGCGCTCGGACGACCTGCTCACCGTCGTCGCGCCGCCCGAGTCGGCCGGCACCCACTGCATCGGCCACACCGACCCGGCGACCGACGTCTGCCAGGTGGACGTGGTGGTGACGGATCCATCCGGATCGAGCGCGGTGGTGCCGCTCCTGCCGCCCTACCACGGCCCGTACGCGCCCAACGCGTACGGGGCATTCCCTCCCCCTGCCGACTGTGGATGCGAGACGGCTCCTGTCGCCACCGAGTACGACTACCTCGCTCCCCCGAGGGTCACCTCGGTCACCGCGATGAAGGGGGCAGACGGTCGGCAGTATGTGAGCGTGTTCGGCACCACCCCGATCGTCGTCCACGGCTCGGGGTTCGACATCCTGGGGTACGAGTGGACCGACGTCGGGCGGTGGGGATCTGCCGCCTCGGTGGACCTGCAGCTGACTTCCGTCGCACCCGATGCGGTCACCGTCATCGCCCCGATGGCGCCGTCCGGCGCTGTCCTGCCGGACGCGGTCCCGGTCGCCGTGCAGACCCTGGCCAGCCCCAACAGCGGCGACCTCCACTCGGGCATGGCTCCGAGCCCGGTGGACCCTGTCAGCTTCGCCCCCTATCCCACGGTGACAAGCGTCTCGGCCGGAGCCGGACGGCCGGTGGCCGGACCGGACACCGGCGGAACCCACCTCGCGGTCACCGGCACCGAACTCGGCGCCGCGACGAGTGTCCTCATCGTCGACGAGACCCAGGGTGGCACCTCGCAGGGGACGACCGACAAGGTGTCGCTGCTCGGCCGGACCCTCGACTTCTCCACGCCCCCGGCGGGCGTCGGCGTCGACGACGTCCTGGTGTGCACGGTCACCGCCTGCTCGGTCGCACGGCCGCGCGTCGACACCTTCACCTACTTCGCTCCCGGCAATCCGACGCTCCTCGGCTCGGGACCGCGATCGGGCCCGGGAGGGGGAGGCACCCTGGTGACCCTGCACGGGGAGCGGCTCGGGTTCGTGATCGCGGTGCGGTTCGGCACGAGGCCGGCGAGCTCCTTCGTCAACCCCGCCGGACCCAACGACGCGGGTGACCCGACGACCGTCTACGTGGTCGCACCGGCGGGCGTGCCCGGGACGACCGTTCCGATCCGGGTCGAGACGCTGGCGAGCAAGGTCGACGGCAGCGGATTCTCTCCGGTCACCGGAGCGGCGCGCTTCCGGTACACCGGTAGCGGTTGATCGGGACCCTCGATGCCGGCGGCCGGCTCACCCGCCGTCGACGGCGAATTGGAGCGTGACCAGTTCGAACGGCTCGAGCTCGAGCTCGACGGCGCCATCCCGGCTCGCGACGGGTGACTGCTCCCGCTCGAGGAGGTCGGTGCGGCTCACCGACCCGAAAGGGCGGTGCAGCGTCACCCGGCAGGGGCCCCGTGACCCCCAGACCTCGCAGAGCCGCACCACGACGGCATCCGCGCGGTCGGCCCACTTGACCGCTTCGACACTCACCCCCGGGCGATCGACCGAGACCACCCTTCCCTCACCCCGGCCGGGCACGAACGACAGGGGCAGGTTGAAGCACTCCGCTTGGGAGACGACCCCGTCGACCGCCCGCAGGTCGCCGGCGTGGGGGAACAAGGCATAGGCAAACCGGTGCTCACCCTGGTCGGCCTCCGGATCGGGAAAGCCCGGGCCGCGGAGCAGGGACAGCCGCATGGTGTGGCCACGGATGTCGTAGCCGTACTTGCAGTCGTTGAGGAGCGCAACCCCGTAGCCGGACTCGCTCAGATCCGCCCACCGGTGGCCGCAGACCTCGAACCGGGCCCGGTCCCAGCTCGTGTTGGCCACGGTCGGCCGCTCGATGTGGCCGTGCTGGATCTCGTAGGTCGCCCGCGTCGAGCGGACCGAGACCGGGAAGGCCACCTTGAGGAAGCGGTGCCGCTCGTGCCAGTCCACGATGGTGTGGAACTCGAGCCGGCGGCTCCCGGCGGTGAGGCGCATGGTCTGGATGATCGTGGACGCTCCCAACCGCCGCACCACGCGCACCCCGGCCCGCAACGGCGCGCGCTCGACGACCTCGATCGAGTCCGCCGCCACCAGGTCGGTGACCTGGTCGAGATAGGAGTCGTCGACATCCCACGCGTCGAAGGCCCGGGGGTGGTCCTCGTGGACCTGGAAGAGGTTGCCCCGCTCGCCGGTCGCCAGCACCTCCCGTCCCGTCGAAAGATCCCGCACCGACTCGAGCAGCCCGTCCGTGTCGAAGCGGACCCTGAGGAGACCGTTGTCCATCCAGCCGTCGCCGAGCGCCACCGGGTCGACCTCCGAGGCGCGGTCCGACCCGACGACCGACCACCCGCACGCCGGCGCCGAGACGACCGCAAGGCTGCCGTCGGGGAGGTCGGTGACCTCGGTCCGGTCGGAGGAGGACGCATTGAACGCGACCAGCCGGTCGGCGCCGCCGGGTGCCTCCCCGCGGGTGAGCACACCCTGGGCCTCGGCGATGACCGAGCCCGTGATGGCGAGGACCTCGGCGTACTCGCGTCGTGCGTCCTCGTAGACCCAGGGGATGCCCGAGCCGGGGAGGATGTCGTGGAACTGCTGGAACAGCAGCAGCTTCCATGCCCGATCGAGCTCCGACCGCCGATCGAGGGACGCGGCCACCGACCAGAGCTCGGCTGCGCGGAGCGCCTCTTCGCCGCGGCGGTTGGCCAGCTTGACGTCGGCGTGGGTGGTGAGGGTCCCGCGGTGGGCCTCGAGATAGAGCTCGCCCACCCAGGTGGGCAGGTCGCCCGACTCCTCGCGCAGGTGGTCCAGGAAGGCCCCCACCGAGCCGATCTCGACCCGGGGCAGCCCCTCGATGTCCGAGAGCCGGCCGAGGCGCTCGACCATGGTCGCGGTCGGACCGCCGCCGCCGTCGCCGTACCCGTACGGGTACAGGTTGCGCGCCGCACCGTCGGCACCGAGTCCGCGATCCTGTCCCATGGCCAGCTCGCCGGGGGTGCAGTCACCGTTGTAGGTGTTGGCCGGCGGGAAATGGGCCAGCAGCCGGCTACCGTCGTGGCCCTCCCACCAGAACGTCGTGTGCGGGAAGGGGTTGGTGTCGTTCCAGCTCATCTTCTGGGTGATGAAGGAGGTCACCCCGGCACCCCGTGCGATCTGAGGCAGCGCGGCCGAGTAGCCGAAGACGTCCGGGATCCAGAGCTCGTGGGTCTCGACGCCGAGCTCCTCCGAGAAGAAGCGCTTACCGAACACCAACTGGCGGACCAGGGACTCGCCCGAGGGGACGTTGGAGTCGGGCTCGACCCACATGCCGCCGACCGGTTCCCATCTGCCGCTCCGGACCTGCTCGGTGATGCCGCGGTAGATCTCCGGGTACTCGTCCTTCATCCACTGGTACTGGACCGCCTGACTGCACACGAAGTGGTGTCCGGGGTACTCCTCGAGGAGGCGGAGCTGGTTGGAGAAGGTCCGCGCGCACTTCCGTCTCGTCTCGCGGACCGGCCAGAGCCAGGCGCAGTCGATGTGGGCGTGGCCGACCGCGACCACGGAGTTGAGCGAGGAGGTGGGCGCGTCGAGGATCTGGCCCAGTGCAGCGCGGGCGGCGCCCACCGACCCGGAGACGTCCTCGGCAGAGACGATCTCCGTTGCCTCGCGCAGCGCCCCGAGGATCGCCTCCGAGCGGTCCGGGAGCAGGTCGGCGAGCTCGAGCAGGATGCGCATGTCGAGGTAGAGCCCTTCGACGGACCGGTCCACGACCGCCATGTCCGCGGTCTGGAGTCTGTAGAGCGGCTCGCCCCGGTAATCCGGTGCGAGCAGGGGCCAGTCGGCGAGGTGCCACGGAGGGATGGGATTAGCCGCAGCCTCCACGAAGAACTCGACCGGTTCTCCTCCCAGCGCCTTGGTGGCGAGGACGAACTCACGGTGCCGGTGGTGCAGGCCCTGCACGGGCCGGCCCGCGGCGTCCCAGATCTGACCCTCGGCGGTGAAGCCGACCATCTGGTCGCCTCCGAGGTGGACGAGGGCCGCCACTTCGGAGCCGGTCCACTCCTGCGGGATCGACCCCCGGAACCGGAACCAGGTGGTATCCCACATGGCACCCCAGGCATCACCGACGGCGGACGGTGTGAACGGCCGACCCAACGCCTCTCCCGCCGGGACCGGCTCGCCTCCCAGGCTGTGGGCCGCGATCTCGAGTGCCGAGCGCGGGCCGTAGATCGCCGGGCGGACCACGTTCGTGACGAAGCGCCGCAGCGGGACGGGGTCGTCAGCCATCGCCGGCTCCCTTCCTCGTCGAGCTGCTCGGTGGCGATTGTACGGATCCCCCGTCGAGCTGTCGACCAGTCCCCCAACTGATTCAAGGACCACCACCGACCAGGGACCGGCCGTCGGGGCTGCTGCGCTACACGCCGGAGATCAACCGGTACCCGTTGTCCCCCGCCACGCACAGCCCGCTCGACGGGCATGCGACGGAGAGGATCCAGCGACCGCGGTCCACTGTCTGCGTCGTCCACGAGCCCGCGCCGCTCGAGGGCGCAGCCGAGGTCAGGATCCGGCCATGGTCGTCGGTGGCGGCGCAGAATCCCCCGGGCGAACAGGACACCGCGAAGAGGTGGTCGGTCCCGTCGACGTCCGCCACCTGCCAGGCGCTCGCCCCGTGGCGCGGGTGGTCCGAGGTGACCACACCCCCCCGGTCGTCGACCGCGACACAGGTCGTGGGCTTGATGCAGGACACCGCGTCGAGCCCGTTACCGTCGATCCCGGTGGTCACCGTCCAGGTCGATGCGCCGCCCGCAGGGTCGGTGCTCGTGAGCACCTCACCGCGGTAGTCGACCGCCGCGCAGAGCGTCGGGCTCGCGCACGAGATCGAGGAGATGACCCCGGCCGGATCGACGAACTGGTCGAACGACCATGCCGAGGCGGGGCCGGTCGGATCGGTCGAGGTCGCGATGTCCCCGTCCCCGTCGATCGCCACGCACAGGGTCGTGGTCGGGCATGAGATGCCGGTGAAGGTCCGACCCCCGGTGACGTCGACCGACGTCCATGCCGTGGGCTGACTCGTCGGGTGCGTCGAGGTCAGGACGTTTCCGCTCCCGTCGACGGCGACACAGAGGGTCGTCGAGGGACAGGAGATGCCCTGGAGCGAGAGCAGCTCGCCGCCGGGCGCATCCACCTGGTGCACCTTCCAGGCGGGCGAGGACCCTCCGGGGTCGGTCGAGGTCAGGACGTCCCCGACCGAGTCCCCGGCGACACAGAGGGTGGTCGACGGACAGGAAACCGTGTTGATCGGGTGGGTGAGGTCGAGCTCGTGGGCGATCACCCACTTCCCGGTCCCACCGGTCGGATCGATCGAGGAGACGACGGTGCCGGCAGCATCGCCACCGGCGCAGAACACGCCAGAGGGGCAGCTGAGGGCGGTGACCGGCGCCACGCCGAGGGCGGTCAGCGTCCAGGCCCCCGCACCACCGGTGGCGTCACTCGAGGTCAGCACGTCGCCCGAGACGTCCCCGACCACGCAGAGCGCCTTCGCCGTGCAGCTGACCGACTCGAGCGCGACCCCAGAGCCACCCGAGGCGTCCACCTGGGTGACCGACCAGTCGCTGGCGGGACCGGTCGGATCGGCCGTGGTGACCACGTCCCCGTTGAGGTCGGTTCCCACACAGAGCGCACTCGTCGGGCATGCCATCGAGGTGACCGGGTCGGTCGCGTCGATGTGGTCGGTCGCCCAGGACCCGGCTGCGGGATCGGCCGAGACGAACACGTTGCCGTTCTCGTCACCTGCGACACACAGGCTCTCCGTGGGACAGGACAGCGAGATGACGGCGCGGTTGTCGATGTCGACCCCGCTCCATGCGGACGGACCCCCACCCGGGTCGCTCGTCGTGTGGACGTCGCCCTGATAGTCGCCCACGACGCAGAACGTCGTCTTGAGCACACAGGTGATCGAGGCGCCGATCCATCCCACGTGGGTGGGGGTCCAGGTCGCGCTCGCCGAGCCGGCATCGGACGACGTGAGCATGTCGCCCTCCTGATCCACCGCCACGCACAGCGTCGCCGACGGGCAGGACACCCCGTCGAAGCCCACGTCGCCGTCGACGTTGGACACCTTCCACCCGGAAGCACCGGCGTCCGGGGTGGTCGACGTCAGGATGTCGCCGCTGTAGGTGACCGCCACGCACAGCTTCGACGAAGGACAGGAGATCCCGGAGATCTGGCTGTCGACGCCGTATCGGGGCACCGGCGAGACCCCGTGCACGGTCCAGGTCAGGCCGGCGGCCCCGGCGATCGTCGGCACCGCCAGCGGGAGCAACGCGCCTGTCCCGATCACCACCGCCAGGGCCGTCCGTCGAATTGTCCGGCGCCAGGGCATTTCGCGAGAGTACCGCTCGTGCTCTCCCGAGGGAATGGCCATGCCTGCCGGATGGCGCACGCGGCGACGACCCGGGGGGGCCTCTCGCCAATCCCCTCTTCGGAGGCTGCGGGTGGTGGGTGCCGACCGGTCGAAGGCAAGATGACCGGATGGCCACCTCGGGTCCCTCCGGTCTGCTGCTCACCCCGGGCGCGGGCGCCGGCCGGGACCAGCCGGGGCTCCTGGCGATCGATCGCGCGGTCTCCGAACACGGCGTCGCGGTCGAGCGCATCGAGTTTCCCGGGCGGACGGCCGGGAGCCGGCGACCCGACACGGCGGAGGTCTGCATCGAGACGGTGCGCACCGCTGCGTCGATACTGGCCGAGCAGCTCGGCGTCCCGACGAAACGACTGGCCATGGGTGGCCGCTCCATGGGCGGCCGGATGTGCTCCATGGCCGTCGCCGAGGGACTCGATGCGGCAGCTCTCGTCCTGATCAGCTATCCCCTCCACCCACCCAAGCGCCCCGACCGGCTCCGAACCGCCCACTTCCCCGACCTCCATCTGCCCTGCCTCTTCGTCTCCGGTCGGAGGGACGCCCTGGCGGCTCCGGCCGAGCTCGAGCAGGCCACGACGGCCATCCCCGGTCCGGTGACCCTCGTCTTCGTGAACGGGGACCACGGGCTCCGAACGCGCGAGGGCGAGGTCGCGGACATCGTCGCCTCGTGGCTCATGGACCTCCGGTGACCGGGACGGTGCGCCCGACCCTGGTGCTCGTGACCGGATTGCAGGGGACGGGCAAATCCACCATCGCCGACGCTGCAGGCCGACTGCTCGGTGCACCCGTGTTGGCACATGACTGGGCCATGAGCGGACTCCGCCCCTACGGGACGATCCAGCACGCGCTCGATGCCATGACGCCTCCGGGCCATGGAGCCGTGGGGTGGTCGATCCTGACGGCTCTTGCCCGGGCACAGCTGCGGCGGGATGCAGCGGTGGTCCTCGACGGCATGGCCCGGGCCCCTGATGTCGAGCGGTGCCGTGCGGTGGCCGAGGAGGAAGGCGCGAGATTCGTCGTGATCGTGACCGTCATGTCGGATGCCGGGCTGCACCGCTCGAGGATCGACGGGCGGGACCGCGCCATTCCGAACTGGTACGAGCTCGACTGGAGCCATGTCCAACGATCCATGACGACCTGGGCCCCTCCGGACGATGCCGACCTGACCCTGGACGGAGTCGATCCGACCGAAGCCAACGCAGTGCGCCTGGCAACCGTGCTGCTCGGTCCCGGGAACACGTCGGATGCGACGTGGCCCAGCGGCTGACTCCCGCCCGACCCCGTCCAGACCCGCCCTGGTCAGGGCCACCGTGGGCCGGAAATGTCCTGCTCTCGACCGGGGTTGGAGGAAACATGCCCACGACAGCGATTCCTCCGACACACCGAGACCTGCTCGGCGCCGATATCGCGATCCTCGCGACGGTTGGTGCTGACGGGCGACCCCAGCTCAGTGCCGTCTGGTTCCTGGCCGAGGGGGAGAAGATCAGGATCTCCCTGAACACGTCGCGACAGAAGGTCAGAGACCTCCGAGCCAATCCCGCGGTCACCGTCTTCATCCTGGACCGGGCTGCTCCGACCCGGTACCTCGAGGTGCGGGGTGACGCCGAGCTGACCGACGATCCGGAGTACACCTTCGCCGACGAGGTGGGCAAGAAGTACGGCGCGGACCTCCGGACCTTCGACGGACCGGGCCAGCAGCGCGTCGTCGTGACGATCCATCCCGTCCGGGTCAATGCCGTGGACATGACGGGCGGCGCCTGACCGGCGCCAGGCACTGATCCGGTCGGTGCCGTACATTCCAGGCGTGCCGGACTCGCCGAGCGTGTCGCTCGCACGCAAGCTGGGAATCGGCGAGGAGGGTCGGTTCGCACTGCTGTGGGCCCCTGACGATCTGTCCCTCGAGATACCGCCCGGCGTGCACGTGGTGCGCCGACTCGGGCGGGCGGCCGACGTGGTCCTCGCCTTCTTCACCGCGGGCGTCGAGCTCGAGCGCAGGCTGGACCGACTCGGAGCGATGGTCTTTCCGGCGGGCGGCCTCTGGATTGCCTGGCCCAAACGCACGTCAGGGGTGGCGACCGATCTGACCGACCACGCGGTGCGCGCCTTGGCGCTGCCACGCGGCCTGGTCGACAACAAGGTCTGTGCAGTGGACGCCACGTGGACGGGGTTGCGATTGGTCTGGAGACGCTAGCAGCGCGGTGCTCCGGATCCACCGGAGCACTCAGTCGAGACGACCTGAGCAACCCGGTAGGGTGACGCGTCCGACCCGACCGCTCGGCATGGGGGCCGCGACGACCCTTGGCCGCACCGTCGTCCTGCAGGGAACGTTTACGGAGTACACCGACTTCGCCGTCCTGCTCCGCAGCCTCGACGCACTCCAGTGGCAGACCCCGAGCCGCTGCGAGGGATGGACGGTGGCCGACGTCGCAGGCCACGTCGTGGGTCAGCTGACCGACGTGTCCGAGTTCCGACTCGAGGGCCTCGGAACAACCGAGGTGACCGACCGCCAGGTGCAGGAGCGACGCGGCCGCCCTCCCGGTGCGCTGGCTGACGAGCTCGACACCGCGGCCGGAACCGCGTCGGGGCTCGCCACCGCCTTCGACGACGACGCCTGGTCGGCCCCGGGTCCTCCGGGGACGCCGGGCACGCTCGGGCAGGGGCTCGAATCCCTGTGGTTCGACACCTTCCTCCACGGCGACGACATCCGTGCTGCGATCGACGAGACGACCGTGCCGGGCGACGGCGTGCTGGCCTCCGTCTCGCACATCGCCCAGATCCTCACCGATCAGGGTTGGGGTCCTGCGACGCTCCGTCTGGGCGGTCTGGACGAATTCCCGGTCTCCTGCGGCGGCCCGGTCGTCACGGCCGACCCGATGACCTTCATCCTCGTCTCGACCGGCCGGGCGAGCCCTGACCGCGTCGGTCTCGACGAGACGGTCAACATCTACCGCTGAGCGGCAACCCGGTCGCGAGGTCCCCCGCTGCAGGGGGCGTTCAGAGGCAGGGGCGTTCAGAACCCCGGGAAGGCGCGCCGGAGCTCGTCGAGGTCGGCGGAGCCCTGGTGACCGGGCGTGTGCTCGGGGTCGAGCCGGCCGTACACGAGGCGGATGAACGCCTCGGCCGGGATCTCCAGATCGGGCGTCCCGGTGGGGTCGCTGGGCGCCAACGACAACGACAACGAGTCGGTCTCGACGGTGATCTGGAAGTCTCGCAGCGGGTCGTCCGTGCGCACCGCGACCGACTGCTCGCCACCGGTGGGCTTCCCAACGAAACGGGCGATCATCTCGAGGTTGTCGACCACGCTCTCGACCGCCTCCGGCGCGAGGGTCGCCAGCGGGTCGAGCGCCACCTCGATGTCCCAGAGGTGGAGGGCGACCTCGTTGAGCCGCAGACCGACGGCTCCGTCCAGATCGAGGACCATCGGACCCATGGAGAACCGGAACTGCGCCCGTTCCTGGTCGGTGAGTGAGTCGAGGCGCTCGACGAGGGCCCGGTTGGCACGGAGGCCGTCGGCGACCTTGGCCCGGGCGTCCTTGGCGTTCCAGGTGTCCCAGACCGGTTGGGCGAAATCGTCGGGCGTCTCGCGGCCCGAAAGGCCGTCCTCGAGCCTGCGCTCGAAGAGCACCGCACCAGAGCCGAGATGGGAGAGCACGTCTGCGATCGACCATTCGGAGGGGTACGCGGAGCGCTCGATCTGCGCGGGATCGAGGCCCCGGACGACCCGGTCCAGGCGGTCGGAGGTCGCCCTGAGGGCACCGATGCGATCTGTCATGAAGTGCAGGGTAGTTGCCTCCGCAACAACGTCGATCGGCCAGCCCGGACGCCGACGGTCGATCTGCCGCTGACGGTACCCTCGCCCTGTGGAATTCCGTGTCGAGAAGGTCTCGGCGCCCGCAACGTGGGGACTGCGGCAGTCCGTGCTCCGCCCCCACGAGACACCCGAACAGCTGGCTCTGGCCGATGACGACGACCCGACGACGGGAACGTTCGCGGCTGTCGGCGACGACGGGTCCGTCGTCGGGACCGTGCGCGTCGCACTGGAGGCTCCCCCGTCCAGACTGGGCAAGCCCGGTCCGCCGCAGGGTTCCTCGTGGCGGCTCCGGGGCATGGCGACCAGAGAAGACCTCCGCAACCTCGGGATCGGAGGCGCCGTGCTCCGGGCCGCCATCTCCCATGTCGCCGACCAGGGGGGTGGGCTGCTCTGGTGCAACGCCCGGGTGCCGGCGGTCACGCTCTACACGCGAGCGGGATTCGTCGCGGTGGGTGAGCCGTGGATCGATCCGGTCATCGGTCCACATGTCGTGATGTGGCGAACCGTCCGGCAGTCCGAACCGTGATCATCCCCCCTCCGCCTCCCTCAGGGTTCAGAGAGCAGCCACTGGGGACCGGAGCCCAGGGACGCGGCCACGTCGTCCGGGTTCGACAGCTGACAGGTCCGCAACGACAGACAGCCACAGCCGATGCAGGAGTCGAGCCGATCCCGGAGTCGCTCGAGTTCGCCGATCCGGGAGTCGAGGCGGTGCCTCCACGACTGTGAGAGGCGCTTCCAGTCCGCCGCGGTCGGTGTCCGTGCGCTCGGCAGCGATGCGAGAGCCTGCCTGATCTCGTCGAGGGTCAGACCGACGTGCTGGGCAGCCCGGATGAAGGCGACCCGACGGAGGACCTCCCGCTGGTACCGGCGCTGGCCGCCTGTTGATCTGGATGACTCGATGAGCTGTTCGCGCTCGTAGTACCGCAGGGTCGACTGGGCGACCCCTGACCGCTCGGACACCTCTCCGATGGTGAGCAGAACCGGCATCTCGATCAACTCCTTGACTTAAAGTTAACTTTAAGAAATACGATAGCAGCATGACTACGGCAATCATCACTGGAGGATCCCGGGGATTCGGACTGGCCCTGGCCGGCGCGCTCCTGGCCGAGGACTGGCAGGTCGTCATCGACGGGCGCGATCGACCCTCGCTCGACGAGGCCGCGGCGCGGCTCGGACCCCGCTGCCACGTCGTGCCCGGGGACGTCACCGACGGCCGGCACCGCGAGGACCTGGTCTCGACGGCGGAGCAGCTCGGAGCGTTGGGTCTCCTGGTCAACAATGCCGGCGCGCTCGGGCCGACGCCGCTCCCGCAGCTGCGCGCCGTCCCCCCGGAGGCCCTGCTCGACGTGCTGCGGGTCAATGTGGTCGCCCCATTGGCCCTCACCCAATTGGCCCTCCCCCAGCTCGAGGCGAACAGCGGGGCGGTCGTCAACATCACCTCCGATGCCGCCGTCGAGGCCTACGAGGGGTGGGGCGTCTACGGAGCGAGCAAGGCTGCCCTCGAGCAGCTGAGCCACGTGCTGGCCGTCGAGACACCGGCCGTCCGGGTCTGGTGGTTCGATCCCGGGGACATGCGGACCGAGATGCACCAGGCCGCATTCCCCGGCGAAGACATCTCGGACAGGGCGCGACCCGAGGAGGTCGCCCCGGCCATGATGGCGCTCCTGGCGTCGCGGCCGCCGAGCGGGCGCATCCGGGCGGGCGATCTGCTGGCGGGGTCGGCGGGATGAGCACCAACCGGCTCTCCTTCGAGCTCCCGCCGAGCCGCGAGGCCACCGCACCGCCCGAGGCGCGGGGGCTCACCCGGGACGCCGTTCGGATGATGGTCAGCCACCGCTCCACCGGCCAGCTGGTCCACAGTGCCTTTTCGCTGCTGCCCACGTTCCTCGATCCCGGTGATCTCGTCGTGGTGAACACCTCGGCGACCATCCCGGCAGCGGTGGACGCGGTCGCGAGCGATCGGACGCCGGTCGTGGTGCACCTCTCCACCCGGATCGACGGCGATGTCTGGGTCGTCGAGCCCCGTCGTCCCGTCGGCAGGAGCTCGGAACGCTGGGGGGACGGGGACGTGCCCCACACCATGCACCTCGGTGAGGGCGCCTCGGTGGAGCTGCTCGAGCCACTCGGCGACAGCGACCGCCTCTGGGTCGCACGCCTGGAGCTCCCACAGCCGCCGTTGACCTGGCTGGCGGTCAACGGCCGCCCCATCTCCTACGGATACGTGGAGCGGACCTGGCCGATCAGCTACTACCAGAACGTCTACGCCAACGAACCCGGGAGCGCGGAGATGCCGAGCGCGGGACGTCCCTTCACCCCGGAGTTGATCACCCGCCTCGTCGCGAAGGGGATCGGCGTCACCCCGGTGGTACTGCACACCGGTGTCGCCTCCCTCGGATCCGACGAGTTGCCGTACGCGGAGCGGGTCAAGGTGCCCAGCTGGACCGCCGACCGGGTCAACGGGACCCATCGCCGTGGCGGCAGGGTCATCGCCATCGGGACGACGGTGGTCCGCGCCCTCGAGTCTGCGGTCGATGCGGACGGTCACCTCCGTCCGATGGACGGCTGGACCGACCTGGTGATCACCCCCGAACGGGGCGTGCGGGCCATCGACGGTGTGCTGACCGGGTGGCACGAACCGGAGGCCTCCCATCTCCTGATGCTCGAGGCCATCGCGAGCCGGGCCCTCCTCGATGCCTCCTACAACTCTGCCCTCGAATCCGAGTACCTCTGGCACGAATTCGGCGACACCCACCTCATCCTTCCGTGAGCTGACCCGACCGGGACGGGCGAGCGTTCACCGACCCTGCCAACGCGGGGCGCGGCCCTCCTGCGCTGCCCGTTGCGCCTCTGCCGCATCGTCGGTGGACGCCGCCACCAGGCGCATGGTCTCGGCGAAGCGGATCGCTTCGACCGGGGGGAGGGTCCGGGCGCGCACCGCCATCTCCTTGCTCGCCCGGGCGGCGAGTGGAGCCGCGGCAAGCAATCGGTCGGCCAGTGCCCGCGCCGCGTCCATCAGCTCCTCGTGGGGCACGACCCATCCCGCAAGACCGATGTCCTTGGCCCGTTCCGCACCGATCCGTTCGCCGGTCAGCAGCATCTCCATCGCGAACTGCCAGTTGATCCTCTGGGGCAGCCGGATCGCACCGACCATCGCGGGAACCCCGAGGAGGACCTCGGGATACCCGAATTCGGCGCGATCGCTCGCGATCACGAAGTCACACCAGGTGACCAGGGTGAGCCCGTACCCGAGGCAGTAGCCGTTGACCGCAGCGATCACCGGCTTGTAGATCTCCCAGCCGCTCTCGAACGAGTTGACGGTGGGCTTCTCCCAGAAGCTCCCGGCGAACTCACCCGTCGATCCGGCGCCGGCGTAGAGGTCCGCTCCCGCGGAGAACGCCCGCCCCGCCCCCGTCACGATCCCCACCCAGGCATCCTCGTCGTCGCGAAAGCGCGCAAATGCCTCGTTGAGGGCACCGCGCATCTCCGCATTGATGGCGTTGAGCGAGTCGGGCCGGTTGTAGGTGATCGTCGCGAGATGGCCGTCGAGCTCATAGGTGGCGAACGCGCTCATCGGAACAGCATGCCTCAGAGCGCAGCCACGGGTGGCCGGGGTCAGCACCGAACCGGCATGTCCGGCGTGTCGGAGCGAACGGCGACCCGTAGATCCGGGCCGGGGGCCGGTGCCCGTGAGAATCCGGAACGGCTTGCTACCGTAGGCCCCGATGCCCCCATACGGCGCGACCCTGCAGTCGAACGTCTGCAGCTGACCATGGACCCGCCCGCGGAGGAAGCCGATCCACTGAGTCGCAAGGAACAGCGGCGGCTCAAGAAGCGCAGCAAGCGCAGGAAGCGGGCATTGCGGATCACGGTGGTCGTGCTCTCCCTCCTGGTCGTCCTGGCCGCGGGCGCGGTCGGCTACGGCTACTTCCTCTATTCCAAGATCCACCGGATCCACGTACGGGGCCTGACCGTGGCGGCCCAGACGGGTGCCGATGCGGGCACCGAGAACATCCTCATGGTCGGATCGACCGACCGCTGCGCGCTCACCGTCCAGTACACCGCCTACGGACTCTGTTCCCAGGGTGTGAACGGCGTGAACAGCGACGTGGTGATGATCCTCCACCTCAACTCGGCCACCCACTCCTTGTCCATCCTCTCCATCCCCCGGGACCTCTTCGTCCCGAATGCCCGGAAGGAGGGACCCAACAAGATCGACGCCGCCCTCTACGAGGGACCGGAGCAGGTGGTGGCCGCGGTCCAGGAGGACTTCGGCATCCCCATCCAGGACTACGTGGAGCTCAACTTCAACACCTTCGCCAACGTGGTCAACGTCCTCGGCGGGGTCAACATGTACTTTCCCGAACCGGTCTACGACTCCTACTCGGACCTAGACCAGCAGACGACGGGATGCGTCCACCTCGACGGGTACCACGCACTCCAGGTCGTACGCGCCCGTCATCTCCAGTACAAGGGACCCGGGGTCACCTCGACCGATCCCGCCGACTGGCCCCAGGAGGCCCAGAGCGATCTGGCCCGGATCCGCCGCGACCATGAGTTCATCCGTGTCCTGGCCTCGGCGGTCGCCAAGAACGGACTCCTGAACCCGATCACCGACGCGCGGCTGGTCGACGGGGTGGCTCCCCAGCTGCAGACCACGCTGTCGATCTCCGAGATGGTCAACCTGGTCCTCAACTTCCACTCGGTGAACCCGGACACCGCTCCGCAGTACACCGTTCCGGTCCAGGTCGCCAACTTCGGCAGCTACGACTACAAGGGCGCGAGCTACGGGGACATCGAGTTCCCGGCCGCCACCCAGGATCAGCAGGTCATCGACCAGTTCCTCGGAGTCAGTGCCACGACGAACACCATGACCGGAGTCCCGTTGCCGGCCCCGAGCGCGGTCACCGTGTCCGTCCTCAACGGGACCGGTGCCTACAACCAGGGCGCCGACACCGCCTTTGCCCTGCATGCGCTCGGTTTCCAGGTCGTCAATGTCGGGGACGCGCCCTCGGTGGGTGCCGAGGCGGAGACCGTGGTCAGCTACAACACGCTCACCCCGAGCATCGAGGCTGCAGCACAGGCGGTCGCCCGATCACTGTCCGGCGCGGTCGTCATGGCCTACGAGCCGAACAGCACCACGAGCACGACCACGACGTCCCCCGTCTCGACCCCGGCAGAGGTGACCGTGACGACCGGGACGGAGTTCGGCGTCAACCCACCTGCTCCACCTCCGACGCCCACGACCACCACCACACCCCGGTCGGGTCAACCCTCCACGACCGTGGCTCCGACGACCACGACCACGACCGCGCCGACGTCCAGTGCGTTCGCGGCACCGACGCCGGCAGTCGAGCCACTCGCACAATGGGATCCGCGCTCCTGTACGGCAACCGGTGGCGAGGGTTCCTGACCGCGCTCGCCAGACGGAGCGCGGTCGGATGCGTCCCGATTGCAGCGATTGATCAGAGCATCGACCGTAGAGTGACCCGATGGCCGACCGCCTGACGCCTCGTCCGGGACTCCTCTCGTCGACCTGGCATGTCCTGATCGGACAGCCGCTCCGGGCGCAGGAAACCGGCAAGCAGCGCCTGAGCCCGATCGAGGGACTGCCGGCGCTCTCCCTGGATGCGCTCACCTCGGTCGCCTACGGCCCCGAGGCGATCATCGTGGTCCTCGCGGTTGCCGGCGCCGGCGCGTTGCACCTGGTCCTGCCCATCACCGTGGCCATCGTGGTCCTCCTGGCCATCCTCGTCATCTCGTACCGACAGGTCATCACCGCCTACCCGATGGGCGGGGGTGCCTACGCGGTCTCGAGGGCCAACCTGGGCTCGGCTGTGAGCCTGGTCGCGGCGGCCGCACTCATCGTGGACTACACCCTGACCGTCTCGGTCTCCATTGCCGCCGGAGTCGGCACATTCGTGTCGGCCTACCCCTCCGTCAAGTCGGCCACGGTGCCCCTCTGTCTCGGCATCCTCGCGCTGGTCACCCTGCTCAACCTGCGGGGTCTGGGAGAGACCGCGCGCGCCTTCCTCCTCCCGACCCTCATCTTCATCGTCGGCCTGCTCGGGATCATCGCGGTCGGGCTCATCCACCCGCTCGCAGTCGGCGTGCCCCAACCCGGCCAATCGCTCCTCCCCACACACGAACTCCAGGCCGTGACAGTGCTGCTCGTGCTCAAGGCCTTCTCTGCAGGGTGCAGCGCGCTGACCGGTGTGGAGGCCATCGCCAACGGTGTGCCGCTCTTCAAGGAGCCCCGGACCGTGCGCGCCAAGCGCACCGAGATGCTCCTCGGCGTGATCCTCGGCCTGATGTTGCTCGGCATCGCCGTGCTGGCCAAGCGTTGGCACATCGGCCCGCGGTCCAACCAGACCGTCCTCAGCCAGATCATGGCCGAGGCGGTCGGTCGCCACTGGGCCTACTACACGGTCTCCCTCACCATCACGCTGGTCCTCGCCCTGGCGGCGAACACCTCCTTCGGGGGGCTGCCGGTGCTGTCCAGCCTGTTGGCACGTGACAACTACCTCCCCCACTTCTTCGCCCTCCGGGGGGACCGGCAGGTGTTCGCCAACGGCATCTGGGTGCTGGCCATCCTTTCCGGGCTGCTGCTGGTCGTCGTGCGCGGGAACACCAATGCGATGATCCCGCTCTTCGCCATCGGGGTGTTCATCGGGTTCACCCTGGCCCAGGCGGGCCTCGTCGTGCATTGGCAGCGCACCCGACCGCCGGGGTGGCGTCGACGAGCACTGGTCAACGCGATCGGTGCGGTGGTGACCGGTGCCTCGACGCTCATCTTCCTGGTCTCGAAATTCGTCGAGGGCGCCTGGGTCGTCGTGCTCGCGATCCCGGCATTCGTGTACCTCTTCAGACGGATCCACCACTACTACGCACAACTCGGCGTCGATCTGGGGTTCGGTCAGACGCCCCTCAAGCCGCACGCGAAGCACACCATCGTGGTGGTTCCGGTGACCGGGGTGTCCAGGCTCACCCAGCATGCGCTGTCCGAAGGGCTCTCCCTCGGCGACCAGGTCATCGCGATTTCGGTGCTCCTCGAGCAGGGGGAGGAGAGCACCGGCCACGAGGAGGCGCTCCGTCAGCAGTGGGACGACTGGGATCCGGGCATCGAGCTGCACATCCTGCACAACGACTACGCATCCATCGTCGATCCGGTCGCCGCCTTCATCGACGGGCTCCGCGAACACTCGGACGACCAGATCGTGGTCCTGATCCCGGTGGTGATCCCCGATCGCCTGCGGTACCGGTTCCTGCACAACCACTTCGATCTGGCCCTGTCCGGATCGCTACGGGCCCGGACCGACGTCGTGGTCGCCCGGGTCACGATGCCGCTGAGCATGGTCGAAGCTGACCAGCTCGCCTCCGAGGCGGACCCCGAGGAGCACGGGAACGCCTGACCGGTCAGCGCGGGGTGATCACTCCGTCGTGCGCCGCTTGAAGAAGTGCGACGCCAACGGCGCGGCCACTGCCAGGATCACCACCGACCAGATCAGGGCGGCCTCCACCGGGTGCTGCATCGGCCACGCCTGGATGGTGTGTGAAGGGTTCGGGTTCCCCCAGAGCTCGCGGGCACCGGCGGTCGCCGCGCTGACCGGGTTCCAGTCGGCGATGGCCTGGAGCCACCCGGGCATGTGCTGGGTCGGCACCAGGGCGTTCGAGACGAAGGCGAGAGGGAACAGCACGATGAACCCGAAGGAGGCAGCCGACTCCGGACTCTTGCTGTTGAGCCCCACGCAGGCCGCGATCCACGACAGCGAGTAGGCGAAGAGCAGGAGCAGGGCGAACCCGCCGATGATTGAGAAGAAGCCGGTGTCCGCCCGCCATCCCACGAAAAGGCCGGTCACCGCCACGATGAGTGCACACAGGCACGACGTCATGAGGTCTGCAATCGAACGTCCGACAAGGACCGAGGCCCGCCAGATCGGCAGTGCCCGGAACCGGTCGATCATGCCCTCGTGCAGATCGGTACTCAGTCCGACCGCGGTGCCCATGGTCGAGGTGACCAGGTTGAGGGCCAGCAATCCGGCCAGTACGAAGTCCTTGTAGCTCCCGCCGCCGGGGATCGGGATGCCGCCGCCGAAGATGAAGATGAAGAGCACCGTGAACAGCACGGGCTGGATCGTGACGTCCGAGAGCTGCGTCGGCTCCCGCGAGATGTGGACGAGGTTCCGCCGGGTCATCGCCCAGGTGTCGCGGATCCGACCCCAGATGGCCGCAACGGTGCCCCTCGGAGCGCTCACCACGATCTGCCGCGGGGCGACGGTCGCCGTTGTCATCGTCGTGCTCCCTCGAGTTCGGGACTGGTGGTCCCGGCGGGTCCCGCACCGTCGTCTGCGGATTCCTCGTCCTCGTCCTCGGTCTCGATGTGCCCCCCGGTGAGGGTGAAGAACACGTCGTCGAGCGACGGCTGGCGGACCTCGATGTCGTCCACGAGCACCCCGGCCCGGTCGAGCGCCCGGACCACGGACGTTGCCAACCCGGGGGCGTTGTCCACTCCGGCGCTCAGGTGCCGGCCGCCCTCACTCACGTGCACCTTCCCTTCGACCAGCGGGGCGATGGCGGACACCGCGTCTGGGTGCGGGTCGGCCAGGGTCACCTCGAGGCGCGCACTCCGGCTCGCCTCCTTCAACTCGAGCGGGGTGCCGTCCGCGATGACCTGTCCGTGGTCGACGACGACGATGCGGTTGGCGAGGGCGTCGGCCTCCTCGAGGTACTGCGTGGTGAGCAGCACGGTGACCCCTTCGCCGAGGAGCTCGCGGATGGCGTCCCACACCCGCTGCCGGCTGGTCGGGTCCAGACCGGTCGTCGGCTCGTCCAGGAACAGCACGGGGGGACGGGTCATGAGGCTGGCCGCGAGGTCGAGCCTGCGGCGCATGCCACCGGAGTACCCCTTGAGCACCCGGTCGGCCGCATCGGTCAACTCGAACTGGGCGAGCAGCTCGGTGGCGCGTGCACGGGCAGCCGCACGGCCCATGTCGCTGAGCTCGCCGACCAGGATCAGGTTCTGGCGGCCGGTGAGCAGCCCGTCCAGGGTGGCGTCCTGCGCCGCGACCCCGATGTGGCGCCGGACCTCTGCCGGGTGGGTCACCACGTCGATTCCGGCGACGGTTCCACGTCCCGCGTCCGGCACGGCCAGCGTGGTCAGGATCCGGACCGCGGTCGTCTTGCCCGCCCCATTGGGCCCGAGCAGTCCGAGGATCGTGCCGGCCGCCACCGAGAAGTCGACCCCGGCCAGGGCCTGGGTCTCGCCGTAGCGCTTGACCAACCCCTCGGCCTCGATCATCACGTCGGTCGCCATCGGTGGTTGCTTCCTCACCTGTCGATCAGTAGGCTCCTTACCGGCCGCATGGTAAGTTGGCTACTTACCTGCTGTCAAGTAGGTAAGTCGAAGAAAGGTTGGGTCCACTCCGGTGGGAGACGCAGTCGCCGCTCACGTCGAACCAGTCAGCGAGCCCGATCCCGAGGGGTCGACCGCCGGCGATCCATCGATTGCCGCCTCCACCCGTGAGCGCATCCTCGACGTGGCGCTCGATCTGTTCATCGAGAAGGGCTTCGACCGCACCTCGCTCCGGGAGATCGCCGAGCGCCTGGGCGTGACCAAAGCGGCGCTGTACTACCACTTCGCCTCCAAGGACGACATCCTCATGGCGCTGCACATGCGTCTCCACGAGGTCGGCAAGAACGCCCTCATGCGGATGACCGGGGAGCCGGTGAGCCTCGAGCTCTGGGGTTCCCTGCTCGACGAGGTGCTAGAGCAGATCCTGCCGCAGCGCAGGATCTTCCTCATGCACGAGCGCAACCAGGCGGCGTTGGAGAAGCTCCACAACGAAAAACACGACGCCGAGCACGATGACATCCAGGAGAAGTTCCGAGCGGTCCTGGCGGACCCGGCGATCTCCCTGCGCGACCGGGTCAGGATGGCCTGCTCCATGGGTGCCGTCTTCGCCGGGCTCTTCATGGCCGGGGACGCCTTCGGGGGAACGACCGACGAGGAGCTGGGTGCCATGGTCCGCGATGTCATCCACGACGTGCTGAAGGGCTGACACCCCGATTCGGGCTCCAGTCGCCTGTTCATCCCCATCGGTGAACACCGCAACCGAAGGACCGGCTCAACGGCACGAACGAGCGACGTCGGCTTCCTCACTCTTCCCGTAGCGCCGATCGCAACGGTAGTATCGGCAGGGAACGCGGCGCCGTAGGGTCAGAGCGAGGGGGTACCCATGGCAGGGGTTGTTCGCTTGACGGCGGCTGTCATCGTTGGGGCATGTCTCACACACGCCACTGCAGCACCTTCATCCTGGGCCACAGCAGGGACGTCGAGCGTGGGGACCCACGCCTCTGATCTCGTCTACACCAACCGATCGGTCGGACCCGACCGCTCCGTCAGGCTGCCGACGCGGTCGGGCGCGCAGGCCGTCGTGCCCAAGGTCACGAAGAACCCGTCGAGCGTGACCGTCGCATCGGGCGCCAAGGCTTCGTTCACGGCAAGCGCCTCGGGCGAGCCGACCCCGACCGTGCAGTGGAGGGTTTCCAGCAACTCCGGCACCACCTTCACCTCCATCGACGGTGCCACCGCGACGACCTACACGTTCACGACCAAGGCCAGCGAGAACGGTTACGAGTACAAGGCCGTCTTCACCAACTCTGCCGGTTCCGCCCGGACCACGGCAGCGACCTTGACGGTCACGAGCGCTCCTGTGGTGACATCGAATCCGTCCAGTGTGACCGTCGCATCCGGCGCCAAGGCTTCGTTCAAGGCCAGCGCCTCGGGGGAGCCGACTCCGACCGTGCAGTGGAAGGTCTCGACCAACTCCGGCTCCACCTTCGCCGCCATCGCCGGTGCGACGGCAACGACCTACACATTCACGGCCGCTGCGAGTGAGAGCGGTGACGAGTACGAGGCCGTCTTCACCAATTCGAAGGGCACCGCCCGGACCACGGCAGCGACTCTGACGGTCACCACACCTCCGGTCGTGACATCGAGTCCGTCCAGTGTCACCGTCACCTCCGGCGGGATGGCGACGTTCACTGCGGCGGCGAGCGGCCTCCCGACCCCGAGCGTCCAGTGGGAGGTCTCCACAGACGCCGGCACCATCTTCACCCCCGTCAGCGGCGCCACCGGGACGACCTACTCGTTCACCACCGCGGCCGGTGAGAACGGTGACGAGTACGAGGCGGTCTTCACCAACTCTGCCGGCACAGCGACCACCACACCAGCGACCCTCACGGTCACCACGCCTCCGGTGGTGACGTCGAATCCGTCCGGCGTCACCGTCACCTCCGGCGGTACGGCAAGCTTCACTGGGGCGGCGAGCGGCTTCCCGACGCCGATCATCCAGTGGGAGGTCTCGACGGATTCTGGCATCACCTTCACCCCGATCAGCGGTGCCACCGCGACGACCTACACGTTCACCACCTCTGTGAGTGAGAACGGGGACGAGTACGAGGCCGTCTTCACCAACTCGGCCGGGACCGCCACGACCTCGGCAGCGACGCTCACGGTCACCACGCCAACAACGGCGCCTGTGGTGACGACGAACCCGTCGAGCCTGACGATCACCTTCGGCGGTACGGCAAGCTTCACTGCGGCGGCAACCGGCTCCCCGACCCCGACCGTGCAGTGGGAGGTCTCGACGGATTCCGGCACGACCTTCACCCCCATCAGCGGTGCGACCGCGACGACCTACTCGTTCACCACCACAGCCGGTGAGAACGGTGACGAATACGAGGCGGTCTTCACCAACTCCGCTGGGACCGCCACGACCGCGGCAGCGACCCTCACGGTCACCACGCCCCCCGTCGTGACGTCGAACCCGTCCAGCCTGACCGTCACCGCCGGCGGGACGGCGATCTTCACCGCGGCCGCGACCGGCTCCCCGAGCCCGACCGCGCAGTGGGAGCTCTCCACGAACACAGGGGTCACGTTCGCCCCGATCGCCGGTGCGACTGCGACGACGTACTCGTTCACCACCACGGCCGGTGAGAACGGTGACGAGTACGAGGCGGTCTTCACCAACTCTGCCGGCACCGCGACCACCACACCAGCGACCCTCACGGTCACCACGCCTCCGGTGGTGACGTCGAATCCGTCCGGCGTCACCGTCACCTCCGGCGGTACGGCAAGCTTCACTGGGGCGGCGAGCGGCTTCCCGACGCCGACCATCCAGTGGGAGGTCTCCACAGATTCTGGCATCACCTTCACCCCGATCAGCGGTGCCACCGCGACGACCTACACGTTCACCACCTCTGTGAGTGAGAACGGGGACGAGTACGAGGCGGTCTTCACCAACTCTGCCGGAACCGCGACCACCACGGCAGCGATCCTCACGGTCACCACTGCTCCTGTGGTGACGTCGAACCCGTCCAGCCTGACCGTCACCGCCGGCGGGACGGCGACCTTCACCGCGGCCGCGACCGGCTCCCCGAGCCCGACCGCGCAGTGGGAGCTCTCCACGAATGCGGGCGCCACCTTCACCCCGATCAGCGGTGCCACCGCGACGACCTACTCGTTCACCACCACGGCCGGTGAGAGCGGCGACCAGTACGAGGCGGTCTTCACCAACTCGGTCGGCACAGCGACCACCACGGCGGCGATCCTCACGGTGACGAGCACTCCGAGTTCAGGAGCCTCGACGAACTGGTCTGGATACGCCGCCACCGGAACGGGCTTCAACGCCCTGACAGGGAGCTGGACTGTCCCCAGCGTCAGCTGCACGGGATCCAAGTCGGCCTACTCCGCAGAGTGGATCGGCATCGACGGCGACGTCAGTTCGACAGTCGAGCAGGACGGGACCGAGGCGGACTGCATCAGCGGAAAACCCAGCTACGACGCCTGGTACGAGCTGTACGGAGACAGCAGCGAAAACGGCGGATCGGAGATCGAGCTCAGTACAGCGAGCTATCCGGTGGCACCAGGTGATGAGATCACCGCTTCGGTCAGCGAAACGAGCAGTGTCTGGACGTTCGTGCTGACCGACGTGTCGACCCAGCACAAGGACTGGGCCTTCACCAGCGCAGGCATCACCTTTTCCGCTGCACAGTCGTCCGCTGAGTGGATCGTCGAGCGGCCCGAGCTCTGCAGCAGATCCTGCTCGCTGACGCCGCTCGCCGATTTCGGCACAACCAGTATGAGCGATGCGTCGGCCACGACTTCAGAACTGACCGGCGCTCCGATCGACTCCTTCTCGAGTGTGGACATCGAGATGGTCAATACGGCTGACACCTACGTCCTCGCCCTGCCGAGCGCACTCGGGAGCGGGGGCAACAGCTTCACCGATACCTGGGAAGCAGCCAGCTGACCCGCCGCCTTGAACACTACTCGGCGGCGGGCATGTAGTTGAACATCCAGCGGACGCAGAACCGGTCGAGACAGGTACCCCACGTGGCACCCCAGAACATGTCCGCCAACGGTGCGCAGTCAGAGCAACCTACCGAGAGCGCGTCGTAGAGACGCTGGGTCTCCTCCCGGCTATCCGGTTCGAGGTTGATCGTGGTGTTGTTCCCGATCTTGAGCTCGTGACCCATCGAGTCGAGCATGTCGGTCGCCATGATCACATGCCCGGCGAGGATCGGCAGTTCGACGTGCATGACCATCTGCTTTTCTGCGTCGGAAAGGGTCGGCCCGTTCGGGTCCTGGGGGACATCCCCCATGCGCTGGATCGGTCCGAGGTAGTCGGTGCCGAACACCGTGCGGTAGAACTCGAACGCTTCCTCGGTATTCCCCTTGAAGTTCAGGTACGTGCTCACCCGTGCCATGGTGTCCGCTCCTCGGATCAGTTGGTCAATGCGCTACGCCGACGGAACCGGCGGCGGCGCCCGTCGGTCCCCGACGAAGCCTATGCGTCCAGCCGAGCCGGTTGCTGCTGTCATGCTGGGTCTCATGAAGATCGTCATCCTCGGCAGCGGTAGCCCGCTTCCCGACCCCCACCGGGCAGGACCCTCCACGCTCGTCCGTACTACAGCCGGCGACCTCCTCTTCGACTGCGGCCGGGGCGTCCTCATGCGGGCAGCCGCCGTAGGCAGTGGTGCGTCGGCATTCCGGGCGCTGTTCCTGACCCATCTCCACAGCGATCACATCACCGACCTCAACGACATCTACACGATGCGGTGGGCTACGTCCTTCGTCCCCAACCCCCTCACGGTGTTCGGACCGGGTGGCACGGCTGCGCTGCTGCGGGCGACCGAAGCGATGCTCGAACCGGACATCGGGTTCCGTCTCACCCACCACGACGATCTCTCCTGGAGACCCTCAGCGGACGTCACCGAGGTCGAGCAAGGGGTGGTGTTCAACGAGGCAGGCGTGAAGGTCACGGCCGCCCAGACCGATCACGCCCCGGTCCGCCCGACGGTGGGCTTCCGCGTCGACGAAGGGGAACGGTCGGTGGTCATCGCCGGCGACACCGTCCCGTGTACGGGACTCGACGAACTCTGCCGGGGAGCCGGTGTCCTCGTGCACACAGTCGTGAAACGGGACCTCATCGAGCAGTTCGAGGTCCCGCGGCTGCTCGACATCCTCGACTACCACTCGAGCATTGCCGACGCAGCGCAGACGGCGGAGCGGGCCGGCGTGGGGACGCTCCTGCTGACCCATCTGGTACCGGCGCCCGCTCTCGGCACCGAGCACGAGTGGATCGACCTGGCGTCCACCCACTTCGGCGGCCGGGTGGTGCTCGCCGAGGACCTGTTGACGATCGAGGTGGGCGCGGACATTCCAACCGCCGAACCGAGGTGAGCCAGCTCCGCCGAGCCGTCCCTCGGGATGTGAATAGCATCTCGACATGGCTCGCCTCGACATTCCATCAGGTAGGGGTGGCGATGCTGTCCAGATCTGGTCGCTCCAACCTGAGTTGGGGGCTGCGGCAATGAACTTGGTCGATGCCGCCTACAACAAGAGCATCTTGCCGGTCCGGGTACGCGAGGCGGCTCGGATGCGGATCGCACAGTTGAACGAGTGCACAGTGTGCCTCGCCTTCCGCGCTGACAAGGTCAAGTCCCAGGGATTGACTGAGGATTTCTACTGTCAGGTCGGTGCCTCCGACGAGGATGCCGACTTCAGCCGACAGGAGCGGTTGGCGATGGAGTACGCCGAGCGCTTTGCCACTGATCACCTGAGTATCGATGACGCGTTCTTCGAACGTCTGAGGGAATGCTTCTCTGATCCGGAGATCCTTGATCTCACCATCTGCCTCAGCGCATTTCTGGGCCTGGGACGAACCCTCCGCTCCCTCGGGATCGCAGAGACTTCAGTCACTGACGTTTGAGCACAGGCCGTGGCTTCGACCCGACCGGGTGAAGGCCCCTGCTACGGGCGCACGAGGCTGAGGATCGTGGCTCCCTGGGGGCGTGGGCTGGTGGGCTCCATTTCCTCACGCACCGCTCGGATGACCCGCTCGACGATGTCCCCGGGTCGGGTCCCGGTCGAGACGGCCACCCGCTCGAGCAGCCCGCCGAGATACGAAGCCAGGGTGAGCACGTCACGGCGGGCCGAGACACCGATGAAGGGCAGGGGCTCGCTGGCCCGATCGAGGTTTTCGACCGTCAGTAGCGCCCGCCGCAGCTGGATCAGGGTGGTTCGAAGGGAGCCCAGATCTGCGCCCGCCCTGCGCATCCAGATCGAAAGGCCCAGTTCAAGGGCGGTTTCTGAGTCAGCGGCATCGTACAGACCGAACTCCACGATGCCCCGCAGGATCTCGGGTACGAGCTGCGGGCGCTCGGTTCGACAATCTTCTATTGAGTCCGGGGCTCGCACGGTCCTATTGTTTCGGGGGGGTGTGACAGGGTGGCGGACCCTCTCTGAACAGGACAAAGGAACCTCATGGCACGGACGATCTGGAAGGGCTCGCTCAGCTTCGGGTTGGTCAATGTCCCGGTGGGCCTCTATCCGGCGACCCAGGACAAGGCCATCCACTTCAACCAGCTCGAGGCCGGGACGTCCGATCGGATCCGGTACAAGAAGGTCAACGAGCGGACCGGCAAGGAAGTCGACTCCGACAAGATCGTGAAGGGATTCGACCTCGGCGGCGGCGAATACGTGATCCTCAGCGACGAGGAGCTTTCGGCGGCCGAGCCCGAGAAGTCGAGGCTCGTCGAGATCACCGACTTCGTGGACCTCGACGACATCGACCCGATCTACTTCCGCTCCACCTACTACCTGGCCCCGGAGGGCGAGGCGGGGGCCAAGGCCTACGCGCTCCTCCGGCAGGCCATGCTGGACGAACGCAAGGTGGCCATCGGCACACTGGTCATGCGCAACAAGGAGTACCCGGTCGCGATCCGACCCGATGACGAGGTGCTCAAGCTCGAGACGATGTACTTCACGGACGAGATCCGCGATCCGAGCAAAGAACTACCGGAGCTTCCCGATACGAGCGAACTCCAGGAGCGCGAGATGTCGATGGCGAAGCTCCTCGTCGAATCGATGGAGTCGTCGTGGGATCCGAGCCGATATCACGACACGCACCGTGCGAAGGTGGAGGCGCTGGTGGAGGCGAAGCGTCTCGGAAAAGAGATCGTGGTGGGCACTGTCGAACGCCCGCCCACCAAGGTCGTCGACCTGATGGAGGTGCTCAGCGCGAGCATCGACTCGGTCAAGGCTGGATCCAAGGCGTCGAAGGCGGCCGGCAAGACGGGCACGGGCGCCTCATCGCCAACCGGACGCACGGCCAGGGCAAAGAGCACGGGGGCCAAGTCCGCCACTGCGACGCCCCGCAAGATCGGCGCCAAGCCGGCCGAGAAGCAGACCGCCAAGTCGGCCGGCCGCCGCAAGGCTTCGTAATTCGCTGGTCGGAGGACCGGCTCGCGCTCAGCCGTCCGGCGCCTGGGCGATCTCCTCCCGGACGGCGTGCAGCTCGCGGATGCGCTCGTCGCCAGGACCGAGGTACTCGCTCAGGACTCCGGTGACGTAGGGGACGTCCAGCCGCCCGGCCCGGAGCATCTGCTCGATGTCCGCCCAGTCTTTTCGGCGGTTGAAGAACGCCTTGAACACGGCGAGGTCGTTGCAGCCGAGGAAGGGAAGTCGCCGTCCCGCGAGTTCGTGCTCGATGGCATGCAGTCGCAGATCGCTGTGGAAGGGTGTCGTGTCGAGGAAGAGGTCGACGGGGATCCCGTCGAACTGCAGCCGGCACTGGCCCTCGATAGCGAGCTTCGAGAGGTCGTCCTCGGTGGCCACCAGCTCGTCCGGCAACGCCTTGAGGACCCGTTCCGTCTCGGTCGGAGGGGCGAAGACGTTGAGGTCGATGTCGATCGTCGTGCGCGGCTCGCCAGTGCACCAGAGCAGCGCGAACGCCCCCCCGAAGGCGTGCGGGATTCCGGCGGCGTCGAGCCCGTCGTGCAGCTCGATGATCGCATCGAGAATCGGCTTCATCGGACGGTCGTCTCTTGCGGTCCGAAGACGGGGAACCGGAGCGGCCCGGGCCGACGGCGCGGAAGGACGTCGACGAACTCGAACAGCACCTCGATCTTCCGGGCGAGCTCCTGCTCGTCAGTCGGCGGGGCTGGCCGGAGGCTGATCTCGGGCTCGAACCCTGCCGCCCGGAGCAATCGGGTCAGGGTGGCGACGGAGGGGACCGAGGATCCCGATTCGTAGGCGGACAGCGTCGAGGGGGACGTCCCGCCGCGTTGGGCGAGCCGCCGCCGCGAAAGGTGGTTCCGCCGCCGGGCTTCTCGGAGCAGGGCTGCAGCGTCCATGCCTCGATGATACCAGATCTGGTACTACTGTGGATCCGCCGGGTCCTTCTCCCCCCGCCTCGTAGTTTCAAAAATCGGTATACGACGTATATTTTGAGTATACGGTGTATACCGATTCTGGAATTTCCGACAGACCGCCCTCTCTCGGGCGACCTCTGTCTACGCCGGACTAGGAAACGGCCTCGAACAGGTCGCCGAGCGCCTCGACCCGTTCGAGCACGGCGCTAGTGGTGAACGAGAGCGTCCCAGGGTCGCCGCCCTCGGCGCACTCGGTGACCTCGACCAATGTCACCGGCGTCGACACTGTGGGCTCCGGACGTGCCCGCAGCGAATAGGCGGCCACGGTCGTCTTCGCCGGGTGGTTCTGGCTCCAGTCGACGAGCACCTTGCCTTCGCGCAGCCCCTTGCGCATGTTGGACACGACAAGCTCGGGATGCTCGCGTTCGAGCCGGACCGCGATGTCCTGTGCGTCCTTGCGTACCTTCTCCCACGTCGGCCGTCCCCCGAGCGGCGCGTAGAGCTGTAACCCCTTCGACCCACTGGTCTTCGGGTACACCGCCTGGTCCCGATCCCCGAGGATGTCGGCGATCAGGAGACCGACCACGCAGCATTCGACGATCGTGGCCCCGGGGCCCGGGTCGAGGTCGAACACCATGTGATCGGGAGGCCCGGGCAGGTTGCGCCGTCTCCCGGCGTGCCAGAGCGGCACGTGGAACTCGACGCTCCCCAGATTGGCCACCCAGATGAGGCTCGGCAGATCGCAGACGACCGCGTAGTCGGACCCTGCGCCGGCGTCGCCCGTCGGCACGCTCACCCGACGCAACCAGTCCGGCGCGTAGGCCGGGGGGTGCTTCTCGAAGAAGGACTCGCCGTCCACGCCATCCGGGAAGCGCTTCATGGTCAGCGGCCGGTCGCAGAGGTGCCCGAGCATGACCGGGGCGATCCACGCGTAGTAGTCGAGCATCTGGCCCTTGGTGAAGCCGCAGTTCGGGTAGAAGACCTTTTCGAGGTTGGAGACCGTCAGCTCGCGGCCGTCGACGGTCGTCTTGACCGAGGACGCGCTACTCACGGCGCACCTCCTTGGCGGACTTGTCCGGCCGGAGACCCCGCCAGACCGGGTGTCGGAGCCGGCCGTCGGGCGTCCACTCGGTGAACTGGACCTCACCGACCGTCGTCGGGCGGACCCAGTGGAGGTCCTTCCCCACCGCAGCGGCAAGGGGCTCCGAGAACGGACTCGTGCGCCGGGCGGTCCCGAGTTTCGCCAGGAGCTCCTCCCGGGCCGCGCGTGAGAACCCGGTCCCCACCTTCCCGACATAGGTGAGCTTGGCCGACGAACCCTCCACGGGAATCCCGAGCAGCAGGGCACCGAAGGTGTCCGACCGGTCACCCTGGCCCCCGGTCCACCCACCGATGACCGCCTCCTGGGTGCGTTGGTCCTTGACCTTGATCCAATCGGAGCTGCGGACCCCGGGTTGGTAGGTGCTGGACCGCCGCTTGGCGACGACGCCCTCCATCCCGAGCGACACGGCCGTTCGGAGGACCGCATCCGCCGGCTCCTCAGTGAACGACGGGTCCACCCCCCAGCTCGGACCGGCGATCCCGAGCTGCTCGAGTTGTGCCCGCCGTTCGTCATAGGGCAATCCGATGAGCGAGCTCCCGTTGAGGTGGAGCAGGTCGAAGACGACCAAGCTGGCCGGATCACGGGCCGCTGCGCGCGCGGCATCCTTTGGCTTCTGGACGTGCATCCGGTGCTGGAGCCGCGAGAACGACGGGCGACCACCTTCTCCGAGGACGACGATCTCTCCGTCGAGGACCATCTGATCCGAGCCCACGGCCTCTGCCAATTCCCTGAGCTCCGGGAAGGCCCCGGTCACGTCCTTGCCGTTCCGGCTCAGCGCGCGGGGACGACCGCCGTCGATCCAGAGCAGGACCCGGATGCCGTCCCACTTGAACTCGAACACCCACCCGCCTCCCGTCGGGAGGTCTCCCGGCACCGCCAGCATCGGGGAAAGCGTTGCGGGAAGGGGCTCGAACCCCGCAGGGGCAGGATCCATCCTGTGGATCATCCAGCTCTTGCCCTGGGTCTGGAACAGGACGTAGCGGCCTTCGACCCGCTCGCCGTGGAGGACCACGATGACCTCGTCGTCGCGCCACTTCTCGCAGTCGTAGGTGCCCCGGTCCCAGATCGAGACCGCTCCCGCCCCGTACTCGCCGGAGGGAATCGACCCGCTGAAGGATCCGTACTCCAGCGGGTGGTCCTCGACGTGCACGGCCAGGTGGTTCTCGCTCGGGGTCAGCGGCACGCCCTTCGGGAGTGCCCACGACGCGAGGACCCCGTCCCGTTCGAGGCGGAAGTCCCAGTGCAGGCTCGAGGCATGGTGTTCCTGGACGACGAAGCTGAGCGCTTTCGCTTTTCGCGCTCTCGGAGCACGAGGGGCCTTCGCTGCCCGCGGCATGGGTTCCGGCGTGCGGGCCTCATCCCGCTTTCGGCGGTACTCGGCCAGCGGCTGCTCGGGCACGTTCAGAGTGTTACCCAGATCCCCGGTGCGTGCTCACCAGGCCGGACGTGGGGTTGTCACGTTTCAGGTCCCCGTGGTGCCTAATTGTGACAATGGGCTACGTGGAATCCGAGGCACACCAGGGTCCTGCCGGCAGCGAGGGGTTCGACGCCTTCTTCCGGGAGATGTACCCGCAGCTCGTGCGCATTGCGTATCGGGTCCTGGGCGACCAGGAGGGGGCGAGGGACGTGGCCCAGGAGGTCATGCTCGCCGCCTACGGCCGCTACCCCCAGGATCTCACCAACCCGTCCGCCTGGGTCCGCTCGGCCGCGGTGCACATGGCCCTCAACCATCCGCGCGGCGGTCGCCGGCGCGTCCGCCGTGAAGCCAACGAAACGGCACAGCGGAGCGGTCTCCTGCCGGAGGAGAGCGCCCTCCAGGCCGACGAGCGCCGGCGTGTCCGCCAGGCGCTTGCGAAGCTCCCCAAGGAGAGGGCGACCATCCTCGTCCTCCGCCACAGCGGGCTCTCCTACGTCGAGATCGCAGTGGCGATGGGGATGAGCCCTGCGAGCGTGGGTACCACCCTGCGACGGGCAGAACAACAATTCCGGAAGGAGGTAGAGCCATGACCCATGCCACGACCGCAGAGCTCCGCCGACTGGTGGACGACCCGTGGGCGGTGCGGGAATCGTCGCGCGCCCACACACGCACCTGCGACCGCTGCACTCTCCGCCGGCGGCGGATGGAGTCCGACGCTGCGGCGGTCGCAGGACTGCTGCCCGACCTCTCGGAACACGAGATCGGCACCGACCTGGCCTGGGCGCGGTTCAAGCGGGACCTCGACTCGGGCCGGCCGGCCCTCGCCGGGCCGGCCAGATGGCGACGTCCGAGCCGCCGGGCACTGACCATCGGAGCGGTCGGGATCGTGGTGCTCGGCGCGACCTCGGCGGCGGCTGCTGGGGTGGTCACCGTGCTGTCACCCACCCAGGTGGCCCCGATCCAACTCGGTGAGTCCGACCTGTCGGCGCTGCTGCAGGCCCTGCCCACAGCGACCCTCACCCAGACCAGCACCGGCCCGAGCTACCAGGTGGACAGCCTCGCCCAGGCGGAGGCGGAGACCGGACTCACCCTCACCCTGCCGACCCAGTTCCCGAGCGGCGTCTCGGGATCCCCGTCGATCTCGGTGGAGCCGGCGGCCGACCTCACGCTGACCTTCGGGCAGGGTGCGACCAAGCCGAGCGTAGGCCACGGGAGCGTGCCTGCATGGCTGGTTGGCACCACCCTCAGGATCGACGCGGGTCCTGCTGTGCTGGTGACCTATACCGGCGGTCCGGCCTCGGCAGACATCCCGGCGCTCGCGGTCGGAGCTGCCAAGGCACCGGTGCTGACCGCCAACGGTGCGACCCCGCAGAGCATCGAGGACTACGTCCTGTCCCAGCCGGGCGTGTCCCCGGCCCTGGCGGCCGAGGTCCGGGTGCTCGGAGCGCCGGGCGCTGTCCTGCCTGTCCCGATCCCGTCGGATGCGAACGTCTCCGACGCCACGGTCGGTGGCGGACCGGCCGTGGTCATCGCGGATCCGTCGGGATTCGCGTCGGGCGTGATCTGGGAGCACGGCGGAACCGTGCGGATCGTGGGCGGGCTCGTCTCGACCGCGCAGACGCTGCGGGTGGCCGATGAGCTCGGTTGAGGTGGCCCCGTCGCCAGTTGCCGCCGTCGAGGACAAGGCACCGGCGATCTACGCGCGGGGGCTCACCAAGGTCTACGCCGGCGGGACGACCGCGCTGGCCGGGCTCGATCTCGAGGTCGGTCGTGGCGAGGTGTTCGGCTTCCTCGGGCCCAACGGCGCAGGCAAGACCACCGCCGTCAAGCTGCTCCTCGGTCTGGTGCGTCCGACCTCGGGCGAGGCGCTCGTGCTCGGCGCGCCGATCGGCGAGGTCGAGGTGCGCCGTCGCATCGGGTACCTGCCCGAGACCTTCCGCTACCAGCCGTGGCTCAGCGCGAGCGAGGTGCTCGCCTATCACTGCGACCTGCTCCGGCTCCCGCGTGCCGACCGGGACATGCGGCTGGCGCGGTCGCTCGGACGGGTCGGCCTCGCCGACCGCGCGGATGACCGGGTCGGGCGGTTCTCCAAGGGGATGCAGCAGCGGCTGGGCCTCGCCGTGGCGATGGTCGGCGATCCGGAGCTCGTCTTCCTGGACGAGCCGACCTCCGCCCTCGACCCGGTCGGTCGGCACGAGGTCCGCGAGCTCATCCGCGAGCTGAAGGGCGAAGGGGTCACTGTCTTCCTCAACACCCACCTGCTGGACGAGGCCCAGCAGGTCTGTGAGCGGGTCGCGGTCATCGACCACGGCAGGACCCTGGCGATCGGCACGCTGGCCGAGCTCCTGCAGGTCCAGCACAAGGTCAGGATCTCGGTGAGCGGCCTCGGCCCGGAAGGCTGGTCGGCGATCGACCGCTTCGGCCCGTGGGCGCAGGCCGAGGACGGCTGGATCGAGATGACCGGGGTCGCTCCGGATGAGGTCCCACAGCTGGTGGCAAGCCTCGTGGCGAGCGGCGGCCAGGTGCACGCGGTCGTTCCGACCAGGCTCAACCTCGAGGAGCGCTTCCTCCAGATCCTGGAGGCCTCGCGGTGAGTGTCATCTCCGTCGTCGCCCGGATCACGATCAAGGAAGCCTCGCGGCGCCGCCTCCTGGTCGCGCTCGCCGGCATCTCGCTGGCGATGGTGGGTTTGAGTGCCTGGGGCTTCTACCGGTTGAGCCACAGCTCCCGCGCCCTTCCGACCGGCGAGGGCCGGTTCGCGACCGCCACGGCCCTCATCCTCTTCATGTTCATGTTCAGCTTCGTGATCAGCCTCAGCGGGATCGTGATCGCGTCGCCATCGATCTCCGGTGAGATCGACTCCGGCGTCGCGCAGGCCATCCTCGTCCGGCCGGTGTCGCGATGGCAGATCCTCTGCGGCAAATGGCTGGGCATGGCCGCGGTCGTCGCCGCCTACGCCATCATGGTCGGCTCGCTCGAGGTCCTCGTGGTCTGGGGGGTGAGCGGCTACGCCCCACCCGGGCCGGTGGCGGCCATCGCCTACCTGGTGTTCGAGGGCATCCTCGTCCTGACCCTCACCCTGGCGCTGAGCACCGTCCTCGCGCCGATGACAGCCGGGGCGGTCGCGGTGGCCCTGTTCGGCGCCTCGTGGCTGGCCGGCGTGGTCGGCACCCTCGGAGCCGCCCTCAACATCCAGTCCCTGCAGACGGCCGGGCGGATCTCGAAGGTCGTGCTCCCCACCGACGGCCTCTGGCACGCGGCGATCTGGTACCTCGAGCCGGCGAGCGTGCTGGCGCGGGCGTTGGGTGAGGAGGGAGGCCGGGCGGTCAACCCCTTCGAGGCCAGCAGTGGGCCGCCCATCGTCTACATCGTCTGGGCGGCGGTGTGGACCCTGCTCGTGCTCGGCGTGGCGGTGCGGATCTTCTCGCGGACCGAGCCGTAGGAACGCCCGTCGGTTCGCCGGGTCGTTACGCCCGGCGACCGAGGAAGTAGAGGAACTCGGTCTGGGTGTCCGCGCCCGCCGGAGGGTCGAGCTTCGGGCCGAACACCCCGGGCACGCGAATCTGATCATCCATCGGCTTCATCGTCTCGAAGGCCAGCGCGACGCTGGCCTCGTCGAGGTGCTCGTCCGCACCGACAGCGCGAGCCAGGTCCCAGGTGTGGACCAGAAGATCCATGCAGACGAAGCTACCGAGCGCCTGTTCGAAGGGCATCTCGCCCATCGGGCCTTCCACGATCGTGGCCATGGCAGCTGGATCACCGGTGATCTGCAGCACGGTCCCCCAGGCAGTCCGCCACGCCCTTGCAGGATCCTCGTCGTCGGCCATCGGTCGGGCCTCGCCTCCCCGGATCTTCGTGGCGAGCCAACGGTGGTTGCTGACGACGTGGCCCACGACGTCCCTCGCCCTCCAGTCCGAGCACGGTGAGGCAGCGCCCCAGCCAGCGGACGGGGCCGCCTTGACTCTGGCGTCGAAGCCGCCGGCGATCAGGCGGTAGCGGTCGGTTGCGTCGCTCATGAAGGACACTGTAGAGACCGGGTGCTCGGGCGGCAATGCCCGAAACGTCAGAGCGGCCTCGGATCGCCCGGCGGGGGGATGCCGAGTAGCCCGGCGATGGCTGGCGCCCACCATGTGGAGGTTCGCTGGCAAACCGTCAGTGCTCCAGCCAGTGCTCGGGACGCTGGATGTCCTCCGGCGACCACGGCCACCTGCGGCGCGGTCCGGGGGCTGCCGTGCACCCCGCGGAGTGGAAACTCGACGGGCGAGAACCACCGTCCGGTCGAGGCCCAGACCAGGACGGTGTCGTCGTCGATGCGGTGGACTCCCTCGACCCCGGGAACCTCCGACAGCCATGACTCGTGGTGCGCCATCTCACCCCACACCGCGGCCGTAGCGCCCTCGTCGACCACCACACCGTCGAGAGCACACCGCGCCGCTGCAGCCCGCAGATCGATCGGCACCGGCTCGGTCACCGTCTCCTGACTGTGGTCGCTCACCACGATGACGACCCACGCCTCCCACTGGTCCTTCAGGTGCTCGAGCACCGATGCGAGGTAGCCGTCGGTCCGACCGTAGCGATAGAGAGCCTTGTCACTGTCCGGGCCGAAGATGTGTGAGGCGGTGTCCGGCTCGTTGAGCTGGGCCACGATCAGCTCGGTGCCGGTGTCGATTGCCTGCTTCACCCGGCCGGCAGTTTCGCGATCCTTGGCATAGCCGAGGATGTCGCAAGCCACGTCGTCACCGAAACGCCCCTCCTCGGGCCAGACGAAATCGGCGGCGGCGGCACCCATGGCACCGACGAGGTGCTGGTCGCCGAACACCGCTGCACTCGGACGCCCGGCAGTCCTCATGGAATCGAACAGCGTGGTCACTGCCGGCCCGCGCTCCCACGAGGGAACCGGACCGCTGGCCATGGGGATCTCGTTGGCCACAATGCCGTGGCGATCCGGGGTCACTCCGGTCACCAGGGTTGCGTGGTTGGGGTAGGTCGATGTGGGCATGACCCCGGTCACGCCGTCCCGGCACCATCCTCCGGATTGGGCGAGCGCTGTGAGGTTCGGCGTGACCGAGCTGTTCACATGCCGCGGCGACAGGCCGTCGAGCGACGCCAGCAGGACCTTGGGCCGTCCGGAGCCACGTTCGTCGGTCATCGCGCCACGAGCTGCAGTGTCGACCACCAGGAGTCCAGAGGCGACACCGGCGCGCCCGGGTCCTTCGCCTGCTCGTCGGCCCGACGCAGCCGCACGGAGCCGTCGAAGTATGGGGTTCGTGAGAATGCCACCACCTCGGCACTGGTCATGGTCTCCCCCTGCAGTGCGAGGGTCCGTCGGCTGCCGGCAGAGAGTCGACTCCGGTAGTCCGGGTCGACGGTCACCAGGTAGCGCTTGGCCGGCACATGCCCTTCGATGAGGGCGGCCACCCGGTCGCCCAGTACGGGACGGACAGCATCGGCCCCGACCGACCCGTGGATGTCCTCGCAGCCCGGGGCGAGGACATGACCCACGTCGTGGAGAAGACCCGCCACCTGCAGTTCCGGGTCGTCCGGATCCGAGGCTGCAAGCAGGTCTGCGCACTGGAGCCCGTGGTGAAGGATGGACAGTCCGCTGATCTCCTCGTTGGGCTCCTCCACCGATGCGGTCGTCTCCAACAGAGCCATGAGGGACTCCACGGTTGGCCGGTCCGACCCGTTCGTGCTCACCGTCCGGAGCCTACGTGTGCAGACCCCGTACTCGCTGAGCGACATTCCGATCAGCGTCGCCGCAACCGTCCCGACCAGGTGTCGATGTCCCGGGCGACGTGTTCGGCAGTCGCCCCTGGCAGACCGGCTTCGCCGCCGAAGAGCTCCCACTTTGCGACTGCGTCGAGGACCTGCTCGATGACGTCGGAGTAGGAGGGAACTGCGAATCGATCCCCCACCTCCAAGACATCCGCCCGGGAGATCTCGACAGTCTGTCCGTTGACTGCCATCAGGTGCTGACGCGTCCATCTGCTGGTCGGGGCATGGGCGTGCGTCACGTCGTACGCGGGAGACAACCGCCAGTTCCCACCTTCCGGGAGCAGAAACGAGAAGTTCTTCGTGTGGTCGTCGCAGATGGCGGTTGCGACGTTGAACGTCATGCGGCGGAAGACCTCGGCACGCGTCGCGGGACCCGTACCCAGTTGGTCGAGCAGCAGGAACAGCTGCGCGTAGTCGTGTGCTCCGATCTGACGGAAGTCGAGCTGGCTCAGCGCGCACAGGGTCTGGGTGTGGATCTTCAGCCCATCAGGGCCACGGTCGAAGCGGCGCGTCATGAAGTGGGCACGACCGCCTTCTTCGAGCAGGCGGCACTCGGTCATCTCGATGCCAGCTGCCAGCGCCATGCGGTGGTACGCATACTCGATCCGGCCGAAATTGCCGGTCGCGCCGAGGTCCGGGTCACTGCCGACGCCGTCGAGCTTCAACAGCCACTGTTCGAAGCCGGAATCGGCAGGGACCTGCCCCGATCGGAGCTCGCCGGTCGTCGGGTTGAGAGCCACGACCGCCTTGGCGCGGGCCCCACCGGCTGAGGTTCCGACCGCGATCAGGTGTTTGAGCGCATCGGTGATCCCATCTTCGGTACGGATGTCGCCGGCCAACGCGCTGCGAGCCGCGGTCACGATCTCGGACAGCCCGATGGCGCTTGCCTTACGCGTGCGCGGGCCCCTGATCGGGTGGAACTCGAGGGCACCCATGGCGCGGGTGCCGAGGTACGCGAGGCGATCCAACGGCGTGATCTCGTCCGAGCGGATGCCTTCGTTGGCCAGGTATGCCGTGGTCAGGGCGTTGCCGAAATCGTCGGGAAGGCAGTCGGCGATCATCGCCGGAAGCCTGCTGAACGTCTCGATGGACAACGCTGGAAAGATGAACGGTGCAACAGCTGCGGAGGTCGGCATGAAGATCGGGGCGAGCTCCACCCCCGACGCCACCCACTTGGGGTCGTACTCGAATGCGTAGTAGCCCGACCCTGCGTCGCGTGCCAAAGCGCCCACCCGCGATCCCCAACATCGGACCTCGATGACGTCCACCGGCCGATACGCCATCAGTCTTCGGCTTCCGCCAGTACCGGCCGCCTCCGGCTGACCCGGGCGCGCGGCCGGGGGGCCCGCTGCTTGGCTCGGAGCAGCTGCATCGGCGACACGGCAACGGCGGGTGCAAGCGATTCGAGCCAGTCGACCCGGTCGAGCGCACGGAGAACGCCGATCAGCGTCCGGAGGGACGAGCCCTTCCCGCGCTCGAGATTCGAGACCGCTCCGATCGAGACGTCGGCGAGCTCCGCGAGGCGCGCCTGGTCCAGGTTGCTCGCGATCCGGACCCGGCGGATCTGATCGCCGAGCACGGCTTCCCATTCGCTGGTGGTCCTATTAGTGCGCTGTACTTGCATATTTATCCGTTTTAACTGACCAATTGCGTTCCACACTCAGAATACTGCTGTTTGAGAATGCTCTGAGCATCTACTGTGAACACAAAGAATACTGTGTGTAACACCTGTGATTCACACTAACACATAGTATTCTATCTATTGACTGATAGATAGATGATCTTCCCATCCCTCCGGGGCGGGCTCACAGCGACGGGCGGGGAGAGTTGCACCAGATTTGGTATCATCAAGAGGAATGGACGCCGCGATATTGCTACAAGAAGCCCGTCGTCGGAGCGGCCTCTCTCGGAGGCAGCTTGCCCAGCGGGGGCGTACCTCCGCCTCGACCCTGTCTGCCTACGAGTCCGGGGCATCAATCCCCTCCGTCGCGACACTGACACGGCTGCTCCGGGCCGCAGGCTTCGAACCCGAAGCCACGCTGAGGCCGGTCCCGGCGACAGACGAGCAAGAACTCGCACAAAGGATCGAGGCCTTGTTCTCGTTCGTCGATGAGCTGCCACGTGGCCGCCGGAACCGACCCACGTACCCCGTCTTCGGAGCAGCGAAGACAGTCCGACGATGAAGCCGATCTTGGATGCGATCGTCGAACTTCACGACGGGCTCACCGCCGCAGGGATGCGTCACGCGTTCGGGGGCGCATTCGCTCTGCTGTGGTGCACGGGTGAGCCGAGGACGACCATAGACATCGATCTCAACATCTTCGCCCACCCGATCGAGGCGCAGCGGGCCCTTGATGCGTTGCCGGCAGAGATCGTGGTCACCGGTGAAGACGCATCGAGGCTGACGACCGTTGGCCAATGCCGGTTGATGTTCGACGGAATCCCCGTCGACATCTTTCTGGACACAACCAGCTTTCACGACGAGCTACATCTCCATGTCGCCGAACACCAGCTGGCCAACAGGCGGCTCCCCTTCCTCAGCTGCAATGACCTCGCCGTCTTCAAGGCCTTCTCCGATCGCCGTAAGGACTGGGCCGACATCGAGGAGATGCTCCGGGCAGGGCGACTCGATGTCCCCTACATCACCGGGATCCTGAGTGAGTACGTGGGGCCTGCCGACGAGCGTGTCCGCCAATTGCACGCCATCCGCGATGAAACCACCCCGTCGTCAGGCTCTTGACGAACCGCGATGCCGCCCGGCGTCCCGGACGCGCTCAACCGGACGGTTGGCCCACGACAGTGAGATGTTCCGGATCTTCGTCCAGAGCCACAGCCGCGGCACCGGCGGTGATCGCCCCGTAGAGCGCACGGAGCCCATCGATGATCCGTTCCCCGTCGGAGCCGAGGGGTGCCGGGTCGAGCTGGCGGAGGAGCAGATCGGGGGTGACGGCCAGCCGGGGCCGCGTCTCGATGGCCGCCACATCGGCATCGACTCCCCACGGCGACATCGAGTCCGCCACCTGCTTTGCGGTCGTGCGATCACGATCGGCGACCGGCCAACCGAACGGTCCGGTGTCGGCCGGTCCCGCCATGGCATGTGACCCAGGGTCATTGCTCGGTTCCCGCCCTTGCCGGCGGACTCGCAAGCCGGTGAGCAGATCCTCCTTCGCTCGTCCACGCCAGGCGAAGATCAGGAACGGGTCGGCGTCGAACGACTCCGCCAGGAGGTAGTAGACGGCGGCGATGTGCTTGCACGGGTTCTCCCAGTCCGGGCACGAACACGCCGAGTCGAGTTCGTCTGCCGAGGTCGGGAACAGCGAGACCGAAGAATCGGCGAACGCCTCCTCGATCTCCTCGGGCATCTCATCCGACAGGAGTCTGGCCGCGAAGACAGCGCTCGAGGCCATGACCGATTCGACCGCCTCCCACTCGGGCGCAGTGAGTACGGCCGTCTCGATGAACACCCGGTAGGGCTTGGCACGCGACCCCTGCACCGAGGCCTTCACCTGCCCGGCCGTGACCTCCATCGCCAACACCTGACCGGTTCGGGCATACCGCTTGCCGCGCTGGAGACGGCTGCCGATGCCGAGGGTCTCGAGCACGCTGATGAAGCGTTGCGACCACCAGGTGTCGCCGATCCGACCCCGCCGGCTACGGGCCTGCAGACCGCCTTCGACTGCGATCGGCTTGGAAGGGGGCGGCCACCACCCGTTCCCAGGTGGCCCGGAACGGCCCGCAGGACGCCGAGAGTTGGGCCGGCGAGGAGCCATCAGTCCTCACCCACCGCGTCGGCAGAAAGAGCGACGACGTCCCGGAGTTGATCAGTGGACAGCTCGGTGATCCAACTCTCGCCGGAACCCACGATGCGGTCGGCCAGGGCGCGCTTCGCTTCGATCATGGCGTCGATCCGCTCTTCGAGCGTGCCCCCGCAGACGAACTTCCGCACCTGCACGTTGGATTTCTGTCCGATCCTGAAGGCTCGATCCGTCGCCTGATCCTCCACCGCGGGGTTCCACCACCGGTCGAAGTGCACGACATTGGTCGCCGCCGTGAGGTTGAGGCCGGTCCCACCGGCCTTCAGCGACAGCAGGAACACCGGTGCTCCCTCCGCACCTTGGAACCGCTCGACCATCGCGTCTCGTGCCTTCTTCGACACGCCACCATGGAGCCAGAGGACGTCGCAATCGAGCCGACTCCTCAAGTGACGCTCGAGCATGTCCCCCATCTGGGTGAACTGGGTGAAGACGAGGGTACGGTCCCCTTCGGCCACAGCCTCTTCGAGCACCTCGACCAAGCGTGCCACCTTGCCCGACCGGCCCGCGATCGGGGAGCCGTCGCCCAGGAACTGCGCCGGGTGATTGCACACCTGCTTCAGCTTCATCATCGTGGCGAGGACCAGTCCACGGCGTTCGATTCCTTCGGCCTCGTCGATGCGGGCAAGCATGTCGTCGACGACCGCCTGATAGAGCGTGGCCTGCTCACGGGTCAGGTTGCAGAACTCCTTCATCTCGAGCTTGTCGGGCAGATCGGCGATGATCAACCGGTCGGTCTTGAGGCGGCGCAGCACGAACGGGCCGGTGATCTGCCGGAGGCGGGCTGCCGCCTCGTCGTCACCGTCGCGCTCGATGGGGAGGGCGAAGCGCTCGCGGAATGCCTTCTCGGAGCCGAGCATGCCGGGGTTGAGGAAGTGCATGATCGACCAGAGCTCGGACAGCCGGTTCTCCACCGGCGTCCCGGTCATGGCGATCCGCCGCGCCGCCGGGATCGCCCGGACGCTCTGGGTCGTACGGGCTGCGCTGTTCTTGATCTGCTGCGCCTCGTCGAGGACCACCCGCCGCCACGGCACCTCCGCCAGCAGCGGCTGGTCACGGGTGGCCAACCCGTAGGTGGACAGCACCAGGTCCGTCGCTTCCGCATGGCGGATGAAGGCCTCGCCGTCGAGCCGGTCCGATCCGTGATGCACGTAGACCGACAGCTTCGGAGCGAAGCGGGCGGCCTCGCGTTGCCAGTTGCCGACCAGGGACATCGGGCACAGGACCAACGTCGGTCCCAGTGGAGGCACGCGGGGCCTCCTCTTGGTACCGGCAGTGCTTCCGTGTCGCGTCGTGGCCTCGGCACGACGGCCGCGCTCGTGGACCAACAGTGCGAGGAGCTGGGCCGTCTTGCCGAGCCCCATGTCGTCGGCGAGGCACGCCCCGAGGCCGAGGTCGCCGAGAAAGGCGAGCCAGCCGAGGCCGCGCTGCTGGTAGGGGCGCAACTCCCCGGCGAAGCCATCCGGTGTCGGGATTGACCGCAGGTTTCGATCGTCGGCGCCTGCGAGCAGGTCGCCGAGCCAACCGTCTGCCTCGACCGCTGCCACCGGCAGATCGCCCGCCGCCTGCTCGAGGCCGAGTGCCGTGCGCAGAACCTGCCCGGACGACATCTGTTCCGAGCTCGCGCCTTTCTTTCCGACTGCCGTGATGGCGGCGGCGAGGTCATCTTCGTGCAGTTCGACCCACTGCCCGCGTAGCCGGACGAGCGGCTGTTTGAGGCGCGCCAGTTGCCGAAGCTCGGCGAGCCCCAGTTTGTCGTCCCCGAGCACCGCCTCCCACCTGATGTCGCAGAGCCCTTCGAGTCCGATGGTGCCCGCCGATGCAGCGACCTTCGGGCTGGTCCTGGACTTGAGCCGAAGGGCAAGGCGCGTCTTCGAGGATCGCCACCAGGGCGGCGCCAGGACACCGAATCCGGCCTCCTCCAGAACCGGGGCCCCGTCGCGGAGGAAGGCGAGGATCCCGGTGGCGTCGGTCGTTTGGCCGGACGGTGCCATGTCGGCCAGCGCAGGACCGAGCGAGGGCACGAGGCGGGCAGCCCGGCCGAGCCCACGGAGGAGTTGCTCGTCAGGGTGGGCCAGATGGCGCTCGAGGGCAGTGAGCTCGGGACCGTCGGCCCACACGGTCTCGGCGGACACGAGCAGGCTCGGGTCGTCGACCGCCTGGAGGGCGAACTCGATCCGCCATTCTTCGATGCGCTCGGGCCGGGCTTTCGGGCGCCGTCGTCCGCCCTGCTCGACCACCTCGTCAGCTCCGCCCGGGAGGTCCCCCTCATCGTCTGCAGGAGGGACGATCCGGAAACAGGTCCGCACCGGCTCGGCGAACGTCGTCGCCGTGGCGTGCCAGGCATCGAGGTTTCCGGCGAGCACGGCGAGCTCGTCATCGTCACCCTCCACGGATCCATCCGGTGACACCAGTGCGGCCAGCCACGCGTCAACCGGTCCACCGGTCCTCGATCGGCGCCGTCGGTCGGCCGGTGGACGGTCGGGGGCGAAACGACGGGCCAATGCATCCGTGCAGTCCCACATGAGCGAACGGAGGGCATCGGCGGGTACGTCGGGCTCAGTACCGCCGTGAGCGAGGTCCGGGCCCACTGCCAGGAACGATGCGGGAAGCGCCCAACCCAGTTCCTCGATCCGACCACCGTCGGCACGGTCGATGAGCGGACGCCACCGGGCCCGCCATCCGTCGGCGGCACGCTCGAGCGACGGGAGGATTCGCCCACGGGTGGTCCATTCCAGGACAATCTCCGCCATCCGGGCGGCGAACCGGAAGTCGGCGGCAAGCACGATGCCGGACGCATCGGTTGTCGACAGTCGGGCGGTGTCGCCGGCCACGGCCATCAACGTGGAGAGGACCACCGACGCCTCCGTCCAGCCGAGGACCTGACCTGGGACCGCCCACAAGGACAGCTCGGATGCAGCCGACGGGTCGGACGGCGGGTCGGTCGGTCGGTCCTCGAGCCACGGGGAACCGGCCGGTCCCCCTCCCGCGTCCGGCAGCCGGAGCAGGAGTTCGATCTCTTTCGATCCTTCCAGCTCACCGATCAACGACCCCCCGAGCTCCGTGACCGCCATTCGGATCCCGTCGGCACCGAGGGCGAACGGATGGGGCCGCGGGCGGGGTTGGCGGGGCGGCCGCCCGCGACGAGCCGGAACCGTTCGGGACAGGCGGCGATCGTCCTCCGCCCACAAGGCGAGGCGGCCGGCAGGTGCCGCCCAACCGGCGTGGAGCACGATCACCCCGGAATGGTGCCTCGCGAGTGTGACGCTGTCCAGACTCCACCCGTGGCGTTCAGAGAGCGCCCTGTCTTCGGACCGCATTGCCCGGCGACTGCCTTTAGTTATATAATCATCATTGTTATGGTTCTACAATCGCCTAGCCTGACGGGTGCCCTTCCGAGTGAGCTGAGCCGCCCTCGACGTGTCGGGATCCTGCTCATCTGCTCGATGAGCCTGCTCATCGTCGGACTCGACGTGACCATCGTGAACGTGGCCCTGCCCTCGATCGGTAGGGAGTTCAACGCTTCCGTGTCGGGGCTCCAGTGGACGATCGATGCCTACACCCTCGTGTTGGCCAGTCTCCTCATGCTCTCCGGCTCGACTGCCGACCGATTCGGGCGCAAACGAACCTTCGTGGTCGGTCTGCTGGTCTTCTCCGGTGGCTCGCTCCTCTGCAGCCTGGCTCCGAGCCTCACCCTGCTCGTCGTGTTCCGGATGGTGCAGGCGGTCGGCGGGTCGATGCTCAACCCGGTCGCGATGTCCATCATCACCAACACCTTCACCGATCCGAAGGAGCGGGCTCAGGCGGTCGGGGTGTGGGCGGCGGTGGTCGGGATCAGCATGGCACTCGGCCCGCTGATCGGCGGCCTCCTGGTCGGCTCGGTGGGTTGGCGTTCGATCTTCTGGATCAACCTGCCCGTCGGGTTGGCTGCCATCGTCCTGACCCTCCGGTTCGTCCCGGAGTCACGGGCTCCGAAGGCTCGACGGGTCGACGTCGTCGGGCAGGGTCTGGTGATTGCGTTCCTCGCCTCTCTGACCTACGGGATCATCGAAGCACCCGAACGGGGATGGGGGGCGCCGATCATCGTGACTGCCTTCACCCTGGCGATCGCCTCCCTCGTCGCTCTCATCGCCTGGGAGGGTCGGCGAGAGGAACCACTCATCGACCTGCGCTTCTTCCGATCGGTGCCGTTCTCCGGGGCGGCCGTCATCGCGGTGGCAGCCTTTGCCACGCTGGGCGGCTTCCTCTTCCTCAACACGCTCTATCTCCAGGAGGTCCGGGGCTTCTCCCCTTTGAAGGCCGGCGTCTACACGCTCCCCATGGCACTCATGACGATGTTGCTCCCGCCCATCTCGGGGCGGATCGTCGGCGTCCGCGGGCCACGAATTCCCCTGCTCATCGCCGGCAGTGCCCTCACGGTGAGCTGCGTCATGCTCAGCCAGATCGGGGCCACCACGTCGACCGCGTGGCTGTTCGCGTCCTACGTGGTCTTCGGGATCGGCTTCGGGTTCGTCAACGCACCTATCACGAACGCCGCCGTCTCCGGGATGCCCCGGGCACAGGCCGGGGTGGCGTCCGCCATCGCCTCCACCTCCCGTCAGGTCGGGGCCACCCTCGGTGTCGCCGTCGTCGGTGCGCTGGTCACATCGTCGCTCGGCGTGACCACCCACGTCGGCTCGGCTTCCGCCATCCATGCCGGCTGGTGGGTTCTGGCCGCCTGCGGCGTGGTCGTGCTGGTGCTCGGTGAGGTGGTGTCGACCGGGTGGGCCAACCGGACGGCGATGCGTGCCGCCCGGGACCTCAACCCCGAGTTCCTCGAGGGGCACGTCTGATGGGGAGGTCGAAGGCTGGACGGATTGCGACGGGCACGGCACCGAGTCCGGACGCCGACGCCGCCCGCAGGGCCTGGTCCGCGATGTGCGATCTCGTGCTCGACAACGAACGGCGTCGAGAGGTCAGTGACGCCGTCGACCTCAGCTTCGGGCGGATCAGGGCACTGCGTCGGATCGCCCATGCGCCGATGACGATGGGGGAGCTCGCCGCCAAACTCGGGATCGACGCTCCCTACGCCACGCTGGTGGTCGACGAGCTCGAGCGCCTGGGCCTCGTCGAACGCCGCCCACACCCCACGGACCGCAGGGCCAAGCTGGTGGCAGCAACGACCCGAGGTGCCGGCGTCGCCCGTGACGCCGAAGAGATCATGAACCGGCCCCCGGTCGGCCTGACCAGCCTCTCCAACTCTGAACTGGAGAGACTGGCGACGATCCTCGAGCGGGCGCGCGCCGAGGCAACCATCGATCCGCGCACCTGACCGGCCGGACGCTCGAGCGGCCGGGTCAGACGAGTCTGGCCAACTCGGCCGGATACCGGAGCCCATCGAGAGTCGGACTCCGGATACCGGAGCCCATCGAGGGTCAGACTGAGGCGCCGGAGGCGCGCTGGGGATCGAACCTCGTGGAGACAGCGACGTCGTTCGCCCAGCCCTCATCGGCGTGACGGAGCCGCTCAGAGACGACGCCGAGCATCGCTCTCAGTACCGGCGTGATGAAGAAGTGGGGGCCCCTGAACTCCCTCGCGGTCAGGACGATGAGCCGCATCTCCGTGTCAGCAACCACGGTCGCTGTCCGGTCTCCACGATCGAGCAGGGCGAGTTCACCGAAGAACGAGCCGGGGCCAACCTGGCCGAGCCGGATCCCCTGCCGCCAGACGGTCGCCGATCCATCGACGACCACGAAGAACTCCTCACCCGGTTGCCCGGCCACCGTCAGGACACGGCCCTCCTCCACATCGAGTTCCGAGACCAACGATGCGATGCGGCGAAGCTCGCGATCGGTGCACGCCGAGAACAACGGCATCTGCTCGAGCATCTTGGTCTGGGCATGGCCGTGCATTCGTCCAATTGGCATGAGGCTTCTCTTTCGCTCAGGAACGGCCTGGGGCCGCGAGGACCGGACCGTCGAGACGGGCTGACGGGTTGCTATCGATTGGTCGCGCCTTCGAAGCAGCTGGGCGGGCATCTCGGACTGCGACTGGGTTCCAATGGACCTGGAAGACCTCGAAGGGATGGGGAAGTCCTTTGAGCTCCGGATGGCCGACCGAGCGGTAGGGGAACCGTGCCCGCCGACCGGCCATGTCCTTCACGACCTGGGCCGCCAAAATCTCCCCGCCCGAGGCCATGGCGCAGAGGCGAGCCGCCTCGACGACCGGGTCCCCGAAGAAATCGGCACCCTCACGTGTTACCTCGCCTCCGCTCAATCCGATGCGCAGGCCCAGGGGGTGCGGGCTCGCCAGATTGTCCCGGTCCACCTCTCGCTGCATCTCCACTGCACAGCCGAGAGCTCTGGAAGCTGTGGCGAACGCCACCATGGTTCCATCTCCGAGTTTCTTGACCTCGATCCCGCCGAAGGCCGCGATGCTGCGTTCCAGCGTTGCGAAATGGCGGCGACGCACCTCGTCGGCGATCTCCGGCGAGATCCGGCTGGCCATCCCGGTCCACCCCACGAGGTCCGTGAAGACCAGGGTCATGGTCTCGAGACAGGAACCAGCCGCTGACGGCGAAGCCGCGTCAATACCCGTGAGCGCGGCGTGGAGGGACGCCGCGAGCGCGAACAGCAGCCCTTCGACGCCTGGCCCGGGGGAGCGGAAGGGGGGCTCCGCGCCCTCCGGGTCCTGAACAGCGCCGATCAAGCCGGTGTTCCCGCCTCCGCCGACTGCTAAGAACCGCTCCGCCATCGTCGGTTCCGCAAGGCGGGAACACCGGCCTGAAACCGTCTCGAGCGTGTCGCTCCCAGAACAGGCGGGGATGTCTGAGTCTGCGTCCTGCATGCTCCTACCTCCTCACTCAGCCTGGGAACCCCTGGCTGCGCACGTCGTCACGGTCGACATCTATTGATGACGAAGGTCACTTGTGGGGCGGTTGCAGACCTCTTGCATCCAGAATGCTTCATTGAAGCCCAGGTCGGGCCGTCTGAGCTCGGGTTCGGGTGGAGCGCCGCAAATGGAATGACGTTCGGGTGCACAGCCGTTCGAGATCCACGACGGGGGTCCGGGTAACGGATCAACCATGACCCGGAACGGTTTTACACGGGCTTGTCGTTGTCGCTGCACCCGATCCACACTGGCCCTGAGCTGGATCTCGTCGACTCAAAGCAGTCCGAGCGGTTTACACTAGTATTCGGCCGAGAGTGCGGCGTGGGAGCGGCATGGACTTTCGGGTGTTGGGGCCGTTCGAGGTCCACGACGGCGATCAAGAGATTCCTATCGGAGCATTTCGTCAGCGCGCAGTCTTGGCTCTGCTCACTATCCATGCGGGTCAGGTGCTGTCAACGGACCGGATCATCGATGAGATCTGGTCCGGGTCGCCGCCACCCTCCGCCCTGAAGACGCTGCACGCCTATATCTCCCGCTTGCGAAAGGCCCTTCATGATCCGCCAGTCAGTCGGGATGGTGCCTCCCTCCTGAGTCGCCACTCCGGCTATGTGTTGGCGATCGACCCCTCCGAAGTCGACTCCTTCCAGTTCGAACAACTGGTCGGCGAGGCTTCGGGGGCGCTAGGAGATGGGAGACCCGTCGTTGCCGCAGATCGTCTCAAACGGGCGTTCGCCCTGTGGCGCGGCACTGCTTTCGCGGAGTTTGCCTACGAGTCATTCGCGACGAATGAGTCTCAGCGCTTGATGGAAAGACGGCTCGAGGCGGTCGAGCTGCGGATCGACACGGACCTTGCAATGGCACAGCACGCATCTGTCGTCGCGGAACTCGAGGGGCTCGTGGCCGAGTATCCCGTTCGCGAACGCCTGTGGGCCCAGCTCATGACTGCTCTCTACCGTTCCGGGCGTCAGGCCGATGCGCTCGCGGCCTATACCAAGGTTCGACGTCTGCTTATCGAGGACCTCGGTATCGAGCCAGGACCGGAACTTCGGAGCCTCGAGCGGCTCGTCCTCGAACAGTCCCCTGACCTCGCCTGGCATCCACTGCCCAGTGACGACCCACGCGGCAAGAGAGCGGCGATCGCGACTCCCAACGATGTCAGCCGGCCCCGGGCGTTCGCCGGCGACGTCAGAGAGCGAGGCAGCGCATTCGAAATGCTTCCTTTGGTTGGCCGGGAAGACCAACTGTCCCGACTTGCAGAGGTGATGCACTCAGCTCCAGCAGGTGACCGCCCACGATTGGTACTCCTGTTCGGGGAGGCAGGGTGCGGCAAGTCGCGGCTGCTGTCCGAATTCGAAAGTCGGGCCCAGGCTCAAGGCGTCTTGGTCGCGCGGGGATCGGCAGACCAAGATTCCTCCCTTCCCTACGGCCCGTTTGGCGAAATCGTGCGTAGCCTCATGCTGGCAACGGGACCCTCTATGCTCGACCGCGTCGGCCACTTGAAGGATGACCTCGTCCGACTGCTGCCCGAACTCGGACCTCCGCCGTCGGTGACCCAGGATCTAGGGTTGGCGCGATCCCGATTGTTCGAAGCAGTGCTACAACTCTTGGCAAGTCCCGGCATCGATGAAGAGCTGCTCCTCATCATCGATGACGCTCAAGAGATTGGGGATGGTTCTGCTGCGCTCCTCAGGTCCTTGTTGGATCGCACCTGGGATCGGCCAGTCGTTGTCGTGCTGGCCTGCCGCCTCGCTGTCGGAGACCGCTGGGAACACCCGAACGAACGCCTGCTCGAGCTACACAGGCGAGAAGGAACCGTTACCATTGAGGTCGGAAGGCTCAACACTGTTGATCTGACGGTCCTTGTCGAACGGATTGCCGGGAGCAAGGTCAACGCGGATCGGGTGGCTGCCCGGCTCGTTGAGATGACGGCGGGAATTCCGCTTCTCGTCCGGGAAGTGGCCGCTGCAGGGCTGCCCGATGAGCGCACTTCGCCAATGATGGTTGAAGGTCGAAGCACGAGCCCGCTGGTCGAAGGGGTTATCGGGCTGCGCCTGAGCAAGGTCTCTGAAGCAACCCGTCACCTTCTCGAGGCAGCATCGATCATCGGGTTTCGGTTCGCGATTGATGTGCTTGTTCAGGTGTCATCCTTGCCCGTCTCCGACGTCGCCGGGCTTCTCGACGAAGGGATTGCTGCAGGGATTGTCGTTGAGACTGACGAGCCTGACATCCTGGCCTTCGACCACGGACTCATTCGAGAGGTCATCGCCAGCCGTGTATCTGCCATGCGTCAGACCCGACTGCACGGACAGGTCGCAAAGGTACTCGCCGGTCAGGGCAACGCAATTGAGGCCGCGCACCACGCGCTGATGGGGTTCGTGGGTATCTCCGCCGAAGCTGCCGCTGACTTCGCGATCCGCGGCGCCGAACAAGCGATCGCCTCTCTGAGCTTCGAGATCGCTCGGTCTATTTGCACGACTGCATTGCTCGGCCCAGCCGCCGATCTGGGCCCGGGGATCCGTGCTGATCTCTTGTTGCACCTAGGTCGAGCTGAGTCGCTTTCGGGCCGCACCGAGGAGGCTGAAGACGCGTGGCGCTCGGCAGCCGATCTGGCCCGCTCGGAGCGAGACTACGATCGCTTCGCTCGGATCGCCCTCGGAACCGATCTGCACGGCCACACGGTTATCGCCTCGTCCGAACTCCGTTGGTCATTGTTGACCGAGGCCCTGAATGACCTCGGCCCGGAATGGAGTCAGATGCGGCTCCTTGTGGCGAGTGAATGGCTCACGGAGGCAGTCATGCCTCCTCGTCGCGATCTCTCCGACGACTTCGTCTCCGAAGTCGTCGGGGCCGCATCCCTTCATCAGGATCCATACGTACTGGCTGCGGCGCTTCACGCGCGTCACATTATTGCGAGGACACGAAACGTCCCGGAACGTCGCGAATGGTCCGAGGAGTTTCTCCGAGTGGCAAGTCAGCTTGGGGATAGTCGCTGGCTGTTCGAAGCGCATCTGGCGCGCTTGATCGACGCCGCGGTGTACCTTGACGGACCCGCTCTGACGGCATCTCTCGATGCACTCCGCCACACATGCGCCCACTATCGGGATCCCCGCGCGCTGTGGACGTTCGAACTTGCCGCGGCAAGTTGCGCCCGACTCCGTGGAGAGTTTGCAATCTCAAAAGAGCACGCAGAGGCCGCAGAGAGCATCGGCAACCGCTACAACATCTTGGACAATACTGTGGCGATAGGCGCCACGGTCTTTCTCAACGGCTTCCACCTCGGCCAATTGGCTGCACTTCGCTCTGTGATTGAGCAGTTTGCAGTGACGACACCCGAAGTCGCAGCGTGGACGTTTGCTGCCGGGATCGCCGCAGCGACAGACGGGGATGCCGTAGCTGCTCAGGTGGCCTTGACAAAGGGAATGGAATTGCTCCCGACCTCACCGGAGGTCCTCCTGTTGACGTCCGTTTGCCTGGCTGCCGAACTGGCCGGATGGGTCGGGGCCGAGGTTCCCGTGAATTCGCAGCTGGCGTCACTGCTCGCGCCCTACAGTGGCAAACTGGCGGTCATCGGCACGCTCAGTAGTGAATTCGGCCCAGTTGACCGCTGCCTGGGGATTCTCAGCTCAAACGCTGGTGACCTGCCTCGAGCACGCGGACATTTCGCGGCGGCGCTCGACGCGTGCCAGCACTTGATGGCTCGGCCGTGGGAGCTCCGGACGAAAGTCGACTGGCTCCTCGCTGAGACGGGATCGGGGCTGCCCACTCCGTCGTGGTCGGAGGATCTGGAGTCCGAACTCGAGGCGTCGGGTCTGCAGGGCGCGATCACCCGCCTCCGCGTTGGCGCAGACTTGCCGCAATAGCTCGCAGCAGGCCCCCAGCGACAGACACCAGCCGTGCCGTTCGTCAACATGGCAGGTGTCCAGTTCGATGGCGTTCACCGGGGATGGTGAGTCTGAAGCTGCCCGACCGCCCTCTGGATGTCCGAGTCAGTTCCATCGTGGTGCGCAAGAGCACGGACTTCGCCGGAGTGTTCACCGGTAGACTGTTCACGATGCCGGGACGTGAGGTTCTGCTTTTTTCTGAGGACGGCCTTGGCGAGCTCGACGACCTCCGGGTGCTCCATCGTGTCTCACGTCGGGTGGCCGTTGTTGAGGTTCCTTCCGCCCGTATTGCGGAGCTTGCCGCCCGTCCCGACATCCAGATCATCGACACCAAAAAGCCCCTGGAGCTGCCTGACCAAATGGAGCCTTCGGAGGCGCTGTTCGCCCAAGCCTGGAAGCAGCGACACCGCAGCGGCGATCAGAAGGTGCGGCGTGGTGACCGGCAAAACTGGGGGGCACCCGGATACGAGCCACCAGACAAATCGGCCTCCAATGGCAGGTGACCTCTCCCTTGTGGAGAACGCCGTCATTCTCCCAGGTTCGGCACGTCCGCGGGCAACTCGCGGGCCGGGAACTCCCCCCAGACGTCAAGCAGTCATGCACGAATTCGGTCCGCGCGTCCGCATCACCGGAACCCCGCCCAGCCGATCGGTCAAGGGATTGCGATCTGGCGTCGCGGAGAAGCTGCGGGTCCCGAAGAATCTCGATCAGACCGGGGTCTACGGGTTGGAGGCCCTCGACTTACGGACCTCGCAAAGCTACATCGCGGCGAAGTCGGATCGACCAATGTCCGGTAGACGATGGGGAGCCCACGGCGTCGCCGCCCCCGACCGGCCAACTGACGGGCGGATCGCCACCGTCGCCAGGTCTCGCGCTGCACCTCCTCCCGCCCACCCGATGCGGGGTCGGATTGGACTCGGAATCTTGCTGATCAATGGACCTACGGAGGAGCTCCGATTCACCTCCGACGAACAGGTCGAGGTCGTGGCAGATGTCCAGAACGCGCTCAGCTGGCTCGGGAGCAACGTGCCGCGGGGAAACATCATTTGGTCATACGACATCCGGCCGATCGAGTTGACGGTCCCAGCAGGCCGGGCTCGGGGTTACGAGCCTCGAGAGGCCCGGTGGCGCGACCCGGCACTCGCCACCCTGGGGTTCGAGCCAGGTGTTGCCGGAGTCGAAGACTTTACGGCGACGCTCAAGACCACGTTGGGAGTCGAATTCGCCTACTGCTGTTTCTTCGTCAAGTACCCGCTCGGTCATTTTGCGTACGCAGAGCTCGGTGGACCGCACCTGGTGATGCACTACGACAACGACGGTTGGGGTCCCGAAAACATCGACCGAGTCTTCGCCCACGAGTCGTGCCATATTTTTGGTGCGCCGGACGAATACGAAGAGAGCGGATGCAACTGTCGGGGCACATGGGGAACCTCTCGGACCCCCAACTCGAACTGTGAACGATGCGCGGAGGGTGGTGCGGTGCCCTGCATCATGATCGGGAACACCTGGGACCTTTGTGATGCCACGCCGGGGCATCTGGGGTGGTCCTAGCCGCCGAGTCGGCGGATTCAGGGCGATATTCGGTTCCTCTGTTAGAACCGCTCGTCCTTGTAGGTGCCGGACTTCTCGGCGCTATTGAGGGGTCGGTCCCATTCAAGCGGCCCGTCTCGCCGCTGCAGTGAGTTCACTCGCCCAGTGTTGGTACAGCTTGAGCGACGTCCAGCGCAATGTCCTCGGGCCGCGGTGGCCGGTGGAGCACGCTCACGGCCATCAGCGACGGCGACGACCAAAGGTCTCGCGGTGTGACGAGGTCGGGAAACACCTGTTTCGGCTTCAGATCCTCATCGTCGTACTTCCCTTTCTTTCGGTTCTCCCAAATCATGTTGAAGATGACCTGCCCTGCGACCATCGCAAGATCCCTGCCAGCACCACGCGGCAAGCGCCCCCGCCCGGGGCTCCTGGCGTTTCCACTCGCCGGGGTGCGCGCAGAAGCAGGTGTAGGGACCGACGGTGCGGCGGCGCCGCCGAGCTCGGGGAGGGCGGACCCCAAGAAGTCGGCGCGGAAACTGTCGTCGAAAAGAACCAGACCTGCGCCGTCGACGACGTCATGTCCAGCTGTCGCCCCTGCCCGCGAACGTCCTCGGCTTGCGCCTGGTACTGCGCAGCGTCTGGTTGTCAGGGTTGGGGGATCCAAAGCTGTGGTCGCCGGAGCATGGCGGTCGCTACGAGTTGATCGCGTCCGGGGGGTCGACGTCGCGGACCTTGGCGACCGTAGCTTCGTCGGTCGGTCCACTCGAGCGAGAGGTTTGAGAACATCCAATCGACAATCCGGGCCGGCGTCAGCGAAGCAGCGATAGATGAACTCCGAGCAGGTCAGCGAATGGCCGGAAGGATCTCTCATCCTGTCGTCATCGTCCTCGAACACTTTGACCAGTGAGTTGGCGACGAGCCGCATTGGTCCAGCGATTCGATGCAAGGCTTTTCGATGCTCGTCATCAAAATAGGTCGCATAACTCCGCAGAAGGGAGGGCACCATCAAGGCCACGAGACTGACATAGTCGTACGCGGTATCCGTCGGTTCGATGTAGCACCTCGCCGCCTCGACCACGCTCTTGCCGACAGACGGATCGTCCAGCGCTGTCACGTGACGGAGGCCGGTGACTGTTCGATCCCGTCGAGAGGAGAGCCACGTGGCCAACGATTCCGTCTTCACCGCCGCCTCGATGAGCGGATCACCGCGACGAGCTCCGGGCTTGTGCCATCCGACGTGCGCGAGATCACCGTTCCCCAGATACAACGCGCAATGATTTGCGGGTCGATTCTCAGCGAACTTGATGAGGCCGCTGAGCGGCTTGACCGTGTCAAAGAGTATGACATCGCCCGTCCGAAGGCTCCTGACGAAGACATCGATTTGGTCGGTCAACTTGAGCGGAGGGGACATTGGGTGTACCGCGTGTCGGCTACGCGATGCCGCCCGGTTCAGGCACGAACAACACAAAGTTGTTCAAGAAGGCGCCGCTCTCACAGGTCAAGGCCGGTGCGCCTATGCGAAACCAGTAGCGATTCTCTATGGGTCCATCAGCGTCCGGCCGTTCCCATCCCACATCGGCGAACCTCTCAGCGAGCTCTTCGTACGGAGGATGATCTGGTGGCATGTCGACATAGCACTTGTATTGCAGTCCAAGGCGCGAATTCAGAACGCGGGCGACAAGACGATTACCTTCGTTCTCGAATGCAACCGGGTTGTTCAGGATGTCATCTTCTGCCAGTTCCCTACCCTCGCCCACCTCCAGTACTCCATAACGGTACCCGTCGACCGGCCACATCCGAGGGGGTGGTGACAGAGAGATCGCTGTCGATCGAGGAACGTCTAGCGCTCGGGTGACAAGTTCCAGAAATGGAGTATCACCATCTGGTTCGTTTCGTAGCGAAAGAACGGGAGTGTTTACTTCACGTCTGGACAGAGTGTCGATTTCGATTCGATCCCTACCCATGGCTGCTGCAGTCTTGACCGACTTATTGAGGGCCAGTCCATTGTAGAAGCTGCTTGCGAACGCGATCGCGGCTTTGTCCGAAATCTCGACCCTCATGCTAATGACGAAGTCGACGGTGCCGAGCAACGCCGCTCCGACCGCCTCCGTTTCGCAACTGTTCAATACAACAATTCTGAGACTGTCTGAGGCAGCAAACAGTCTGACAAGCAGTTTCTTCTCGAGGAGCCTGCCTCGGTTTCGGTCGGTGGATCGCAAGTAGATGCCATCCGGTGATCCGTGTGCCGCGAGATGGAGCACATGGGGATTGAAATCTGCAAGCAGATCCTGGAGCTCGGCCGCCGTCGGCTCAGGCAGCAGCTTGAGCTTCAGCAACTCGTGGTAGCGGGAAGTCTCGATTCTCTGATTGACTTTTTTGAAATCGAACATAGCGTCGATCCGGTCGTGTTTCGGCGGCGAGCATGTCACCACGAGAACTCGTACTTCATCCGCCATCGCGTCGTTCCTTCCGCCAAGCCGCCGGCTGAGTATGCATCTTTTTGCCACGCGACGACTCATTTGTCAAGAGCTCCGACCACGGACGTCCGGCAACGGACAGACCGGTCAACCGTCGGACCTCGCCGTGGGTCCGACAGTGGCTGTCGAGATGGCAACGAGCGTCCGAATCTTCACCAGTCAGGCAGTAGCGCGACGTCAGACACGTCACCCGAATGCAAGCGGCTCACAAGGAATCCACAAGAAGAGGGCGCGATCACTGGTTACGGCGCGGGACAAGCCCGCTTCAACAGCGAAGGGAGCAATCTCATGGCAAAACGGCGGAACCTCATTCTCGGGGCCATGGCGTGCATCATTCCGATCGGTCTGACGCTCACGACGATCAGCTCACCGGCCTCGGCCGTTGGGAACGCACCGGCAGTTGCTGCAAACGGGACCGTTTACCAAGCCCAAGTGGCCTGCTGCAAGACCATCGTCCTGCCCGCGTGGCCCGCGGCCGGGCATATCCTCACCAGCAAGGTCATCCCTGAGGGGACCTACTCCTTTGCCGCCACTGACTTCGTCGTCATTGGACCGGTAGAGAATGACAACTGCTGGGTCGCGACCACGAACTCGTCGGACGTGATGACTCAGACTGGCGGCAATGTCGGCAATGGCTCGAGCACCTCCGGCACGGGAGCAGGCGGGATCTATGCCAACGCGGTCATCAACGGCACGGTCGACATCAAGGCAGCGAACGACCACCTGGTTCTGTACTGCGACTCCAGGCACTTCGGGCAAGGGACCTATGTGGCCGCAGCGGGGATCGTGGCCACCAAGGTGCCAGGGATCGTCAACCTCTGACTGGCATCAAGGCAATCCTGACGTAGCGCGATCCTGATGGAACCACTCGGGGTGGTGGATGGTCGGCAACGCCGGCATCCACCACCTCCGAGTGCTCTGAGGCCTGTTGCCAGTTTCGGGCCAGCCGGCATTCGTCCTGCCGGCCGGCCGCCCATCCCCGTGCACGAGCACTCCACTCGGTAAATTCGACGGGCATGGCGAACTCTGGCGGGCATCGACAAGCTCGAGGACCTTCGTCCGGCATGGCCGGCGCTCCTCCAACGGGAAGCGCGGTTCCGATGCGGTGTGGCACCTCACGGACCGGACGTGGATCCCTCGCGGCACTGGGGGCGACCGTCGCACTCACCCTGCTGGCATCGCTCGGGCTGGCCGCAGGTAGCGCGCTCGCCGGTGCGACCCAGGCGTACGCCGCCGGCAGCGGGTACACGCCGACCGGCGCACCGACCACCGGCGGGTCGGCAACCGGCCTGGCCGGCACGGTCGTCACCAGCACCACCATCCAGCCCAGCGGGGGCACCGCCAGCGGTGTGGTGGGAAGCTCCACCATCACCGCCACCGTCCCTCCGGGCACGTTCACCGGAGCGGTCCAGGTGGTCGTGACCGATGCCAGCAGTTCCTACCTCGCTCCCAGCTCCGGGGGCTCCGCGGTGGTCACGTTCGGAATCGGCATCTACGTCAACGGATCGAAGGTCACGGGCACATTCCCCGCCATTCGCGTGACCATCACCTCCCCTGCCATCACAGCCGGCTCCACCGTGTACCTGGTGACCGGTAGCGGACTGCAGGCGGCAACCGGCGCGTCCGTCCAGGCCGGCTCGGCCAGTTTCTCCATCACCAGCGACCCGGTGGTCGAAGTGACAGCCCCGGTCGCGACCACCGCCTCCGGTGAGACGGGTGTTGCCTCCTCGGGCACGACCTCGGGTGGCACAGCCTCCGGCACGGCCATCGCCGGAGCCACCTCGGGTGAGACCGGCGAGCCCTTCCTGCTCGAGGAGCTGGTGGCTGTCGTCCTCCTGGCCTTCGGCGCCCTCATCCTGGTGGCCCTCCGCCTGCGTCGTCGTCGTACCGCCTGACCCCTTGCCGGACCACCCGCCACCCACCACCCGTGGGGTGCTGCCGGTGCTCGCCGTGATCGCAGCCGGGTCGCTCCTCGCCGCCTGCAGCGGAGGCTCGGCCGGAACCACCACCACGACTACCGGGTCCACGAACACGGTGAAGCCCACCAGGACCTACCCTGGACCTGCCGGCCTGGTGGACGGCGGCCAGCCCCAGCCCGACGGCTTCATGTGGCTCCTGGCCAGGGTGGGCGGCTCCGCCGACATCCAACAGCTCAACCTGACCACCGGCTCGATCGGCCAGATCATCCCCGAGACGGCGGGTGCCCACTCGATCAGCCAGTCCTCGTCGGGCGTGGTCGGGGTCGGGGTCGCGACCGCACGCACCGGTGCGCTCGAGCTCCGGAACGGCGCCTCCGGTGCCCTGGTGGCAACCGTTCCCATCGGTGCGCCGGTCAAGGACGTCTACGCGGGTGCCGACGGCACCACCTTCTACGTCCTCAACGGCAACAACAGCTCGTCCAGCGTCACCCTGGTCAACTCCGAGACGGACAAGACCTCGGCGTCGGTGCCGGTGCCGCTCGACACCGTGGCCATCGCCGTGGACCCGTCCGGCCAGAACCTCTTCGCCCTGGGCTCGCAGGGCAAGGTCAACCAGATCACCATCGGCTCGGGAGCGGTCGCCGCCGACTACCCGGTGGGCCAACATCCGATCGCGTTGGCGGTGTCCACCAGCGGGTCCACGCTCTACGTGCTCAACAGCGTGGGAGCGGGCGCCAACGTCGGGGCCATCGACGTCGCCACCGAGAGCCAGACGAGGGTCCTTCCCGCCCCCGCCGGACGCGGTGGCCGTCCAGGTCTCGCCCGACGGAGGCAGCCTCTATGTGGCGGTGGGGACGCCGACCGTCGGCAACGTCCAGGTATTCGCGATCGCCCCCTGATGGTCCCGCCCGACGCTTCCGGTCCGGGACCGGGGCAGATCCCCCCGGTGAGTGTCACGGACCGGGACAGGGGGACCGGATCCTTCAGACCGGGCGTCGCCCGACCGGAGCGGCCGCCGAGGAAGGTGCCCGAGTTGGCCGGGCCCCCGGTCGATCTCCGCGACGCCAGGCCGGTACTGTCCTCCGCCGCCCGGGCCTGGTGGACGGTGGCCGGCATGACCGTGCTCCTCTGGGGATTCCAGCTCTTCGGGTACGTCGACATCTACCCGATCATCAGCCTGGCCGTGGTCGTCCTCGGCCTCTGGGGACTCGGGACCATCGTGGCCGTCTGGCACCCGCGGTCCGTGCAGCCCCGGACGGCCAGGGCCCTGGCCGGAGCGACCCTCGGGCTCAGCATCGGGGCCTTCCTGCTCTGGGCCTACCTCCAGGTGTTGTCGTCGCCCGCCTACGGCACCGACGAGATCGCCTTCGACCAGTACGCCGCCCAGCTGGCCCGGCGCGGGATGAATCCGTACACCCACTCGATGGCCCAGGCCTTCTCGCTCTTCCACGTCTCCCCCGACGGCTACACCTTCCTCCTCAACGGCCACACCGTGACCTCCCTGTCCTATCCCGCACTGTCCTTCCTCCTCTACGTCCCCTTCCTGATGGCCGGGTGGTCGAGCCAGCTGGCCGTGGGCATCAACGTCCTGGCCTGGGCCGGCGGGGTGGTGCTGACCTTCGTCCTCCTCCCCCGACCGCTCCGGCCGCTGGCCATCGTCGTCGGCAGCTTCTCGGTGTACATCAGCTACGCGGTCGGTGGGGTCACCGACGCCCTCTTCGTCCCGCTGCTGATCGGGGCCGTCTACCGCTGGGACCGGTTCGCCACCACCCGCGGACCGACCGCCTGGCGCGGGCCGGTCCTGCTCGGCATGGCGATGGCCGTGAAGCAGACCCCCTGGCTGGTGCTCCCCTTCCTCGTGGTCGGGATCGCCCTCGAGGCGCGACGCCTGGGTGGGGGCCGCCTCGCGATGCGCACCGCCGGCCGCTACGTCGCCATCGCCGTCGGCGCCTTCCTCGTTCCCAACCTGTGGTTCATCGCGCTCTCTCCCCGGGCGTGGCTGTCCGGCGTGCTCACCCCCATCGCCAGCCACACGGTGCCCGCCGGCCAGGGGCTCGTCGGGCTCACCCTCTACCTCGGCCTGGGCGGTGGCACCCTCGAGGCCTACACCGTGGCGCTGGTCGTGGTGTTCGTCGCGCTGTTGGTCGTCTATGTCGCCACCTTCCCGGCGCTGAAGCCATGGGCGGTGGTCTGCCCAGCGGTGGTGCTCTTCTTTTCCGCCCGGTCGTTCGGCAGCTACCTGGTCACCCTGCTGCCCGCCGCGCTGGTGGCTGCCACCTCGGTCCGACCCTCCGGCGCGGTGGCACCGGGGACACCGGCCCCCGCGCCGTTGCGGCACGTTCGATGGCTGGTGGCCGGCATGGTGGCGTGCTCCGGGATAGCCGTGGGCGCCATCTTCGCCTCCGGTTCCCCCTTGGCCGTCGCCATCACCTCGGTGCGCACCACCGGGCAACTGGCCACCGTGGTCGAGATCGGGGTGAGCGTGGTCAACCACTCCGGCCGGAGCGAGGCGCCGGCGTTCACCGTGGAGAGCGGCGGGCAGCTGACCGCCTTCTGGGCGGTGGGGAGCGGCCCGTCAACCCTGCCCGCCGGGGCACGGGCCCACTACACACTGCTCGCCCCCAACTTCTTCGCCCAGCCGCCGATCACCGGCGGGTTCCAGGTGGTGGCCTTCTCCTCGTCGCCGGCCACGGTCTCGACCAGCCCCTCGTACCTGCCCACGACCTACCACCTGAGCATCGACCCCGACGCCGTCGACGGGACCGTGCCGCTCGGCCAGACCGTGGTGCTCCGAGCGGAGATCCTCGACAAGATCAACCGTCCGGTCCACCTGGCCGGCGAGCCGGTCTACCTCGGCCAGGTCATCTACGGGCAACAGGGCCTGGTGTTCGGCCAGGCCGTCATCAACCAGGGCCAGATCGGCCAGACCCCGGTGGTCGCCTTCACCGACAGCCAGGGGGTCGCCACCTTTTCCGTGCGCGGGACCCAGGCCGACTCGGACCCGGTGTACTTCGAGGCGAACCTGGTCAACGCCAGCGAGTTCTATCCCTACGGGTACTCCGAGATCGTTCCCATCAGGTTCGGGTCGTCGCCGTGACGGCCACGGTCCTGGCCGAGCGGCCAGCCCCCACACCGGTGGTCGTCCCGTCGATCGACGTCCCCGGCCGCGATTCACGCCTCGAGCTGGCCATCCGCGTGGCCTGGCTGGTCTTCGGCCTCCAGCTCGTCGGCATGGTGCTGTGGAGCACCCTCCTCTACAACCGCTGGGGCGCCACCTGGGACTACGCCATCCGCTACCAGGCGTGGTGGGGCATCGCCCACGGTCACCTCGATCCCTACGTGTCGGTGGTCAACCGCTCCTTCTGGCAGGACCACTTCGAACTGATCGACTGGCCGCTGGCCCCCCTCTCCCGGGTGTGGGGCGGCGGTCTGTGGCCTCTGTGGATCCAGGACGCCATGGTGTTCGGCGGGGAGATCGGTGCCCTCTACCTGGTGGTCGATGCCGTCCGGAGGCCCAGCTGGCCGGCCCGCCTGATGCCCTGGGTGGCGGTGGCCCTGGTCACCCTGCTGCTGGTCGCCAACCCGTGGATCTACGACAGCATCTCGTTCGACTTCCACTACCAATCGGTGGGCGCCGCCTGCTTCGCCATGCTGGCCTGTCGCGAGATGATCCGCGGCCGGACCGGATGGCTCATCCTGTGGGTGGGGATGTGCCTGGCCTGCGGCGACATCGCCGGCACCTATCTGGCCGCCGTCGGGATCGGGGGAATCCTGGCCGGACGAGCCTCACGCCGGCGCGGGGCGGCGCTCCTGGCTGTCGGGGCCTGGTGGTTCGTGCTGGTCAGCCTCCTCGGCGGTGGGCAGGGCTCCAGCTTCGTCAAGCACTACGGCTATCTCGGCGGGTCCTCGGGCACGGGCCACCTGGGGGTCGGGGGCCTGGCCCGGGGATTCCTCGTTCACCCACTGCGCGTGCTGGGACAACTGTGGCAGGCCCGCGCCGACCTGTGGGCCTACTCGGTGAGCTCGGGCGGCCTCGGTCTGTTCAGCCCCCTCGCCGCCCTGCCCGTCCTCGTCCTGTTCGAGAGCGGTTCCGGCCAGGGCACCTCCCTCCGATCGATCGCCTATGAGAACTTCGGCGTCCTCCTGTTCACTGCCCCGCTGACCGTCCTCGTCCTGGCATCGCTCACCAGGCAGCTGTGGCACGGGTGGGTGGCCACCCACCTCCCGCGGACCGGGACGAGATGGCTGCGTTCGCAACGGCTGCCGTTGGCCCTGGCCGCGGTGATCGCCGTCAACGCCCTCGTCTGGGGGGTCGTGTGGATCCCCCAGGTGCCGGTCCAGTGGCTGCGCACCCCGCCGGCCACCGCCTCGGCCCTCGACCGGGTCGACTCGATGATCCCGCCGGACGCCGAGGTCGTGGCATCCCAGGGGGTCATCGGACGGCTCGCCGACCGGCAGTGGCTCTACGACGTGGCGGGCGGCATCGCCAGTTTCCCGCTGCACACCGCCGACACCTACTTCGTGCTCGTCCCCTACGCAGGCATCGAGACGGCCAGCGTCGAGCTCCAGCTGTCGATGATCGGCCAGCTCGCGGGGCCGCTCCACGCCACACTGCTGTCCAGTAGCGATGGCGTCTGGCTCTTCCGGCTGCCGCGGGCCGGCAGCACGGACGCGGTGACCTTCTCCCCCTCTCCCACCGAACCGGCCTGGGCGGTCCAGACCAGCACCGGACGGAGGCTGTTGGATGGGCCCTCTTACACCTGGAACATGGCCGTCGACGGGTCCAGGCCGGGATATGTGACCTTCGGCGCCAACTGGAACCTCCTGCCCGGCACATACCGCACCACGGTGACCATGGACGCGTCCGTGCCCACCGAAGTGGAAACGTGGGACTCCACCAAGAACGTGCTGCTCGGGCGGACCGACGTGCCCGCGACCAACGGCCAGGTGGCCGTGCAGTCGGTGGTGCGGGTCGCCGACCGGGGCGGCGACGTGCCCTTCTCCGGATGGGGGCCGTTCGACTTCCTCCCGGGCGGTACCCCCGGGTCGGCCGACCGGATCGAGATCCGGGTGTGGACGCCCGGCACCGGGCCGACCAACGTCTACAGCCTCGAGATGCAGCCCGACCCGGCGGTCAGGCCGGCGTCATCGTCCACCCGGTGAGAAGCAAGTTGCCGTCGTCCACTTCGGCCTGCATCGCGATCCGGTACAGGCCGGCGGCGCGGTTCCCGGCCAGCACGGGCTCGGTGGCCAGCGACGATCCGGTCATTACGGGACCGACCACGTCGAGAGACGGGTCGAAGTCGCTGTTGTTGTACGTGATCCGGGCCCCGACCATCGGTGCCGCGGCCGAGAACGGCACGGTCGGGGCGATCGCCGCCCACCACGACGGCTGGTCCTGCTCGGCCGCCCTGACGGCGGCGAAGTAGAGCGCCAGGACGGCGGCCTCGTCGTCGAGCGGTGCCGCGCTCTCCTGCCACCCGACAGCCGGCGACCCGGTGACGGCCAGCGTGCCCAGCGGGGCCGGGTTGTGGTCCAGGTCCAGTCCCTGGGCGGCGAGGGGCGGCGGTGCCGGCACCACCGGGGCCTCACCCGGGGCCACTGATCTGGTCGGCGAACCCGCGTCGACCACGCGGGTGAGCGTGGCGTCGAGGACGTACCGCTGCGAGGTGAGGAAGAGGGCGTCGAGCGGGTAGCAGGTGATCAGTACCAACTGCTCGGCAGCGGTCTGCACGATGGGGGAGCCGGCCGGCACCACCCGGTGGTCGACGACCGTGTAGTCGAAGGTCCGGCACGGCGTGACCACCGAGACAGTGTCCCCCGGTGCGAGCTGCTCGATGCGGCTGAACCAGGTGACGTCGTGGGCAGCCAGCACCGACGTGCCCGGTGAGCCCGGCCACGAGCTCGCGGGCACGTGCCCCACCGCAACGCTCAGCTGGCTTTCTCCCACTCCGTCGACCACCGGGGCCAGGAGTCCGATCGAGTGCGCCTCGAGGAGGGCGTAGGCGGTGGGCAGCGAGGTCGCGGTCCCACCCGAGGGTGCGGCGTCGGCCAGGGCGGGGCCCGGGGAGTCATCGGCGCTACCGGCGGCGCCCGTGACCGACGGGGGGAGTTGGGACACACAGGCACCGGCCGCCCGGGCATGGGCCGCCGACCGCTCCTCCGAGCGGATGAGGGCCGTTCCGGCACGGATGGAGTGCTGATAGAAGAGGAACACGTGGGCACCCAGGACGACGCCACAGAGCATCGACACGACGGCCACCGAGTACGCGGCCATCCGCGCCGGCGACCTGCAGGAGTCGGCGGAGTGGGTTCGCGGAAGGGGCCTTGTGGCCCTCGTCCGGTCGGGCCTGGACCTGCCCGGCTGCGCGGAGGAAGGACGGGGGCTCGGCGTAGGAGGCGACCGGCAGCTCCGGCACAGGAATCGGCAGGTGCAGCTCCGGCACCGGCATCGGCGCCTTCCGCGGTCGGGTCTCCCACGGGCTCGCCATCACCCCCAGTCTTTCCTCTTTCGCCCCTCCAATACGGCATGGGGGCACGATCGGCCACTCCTCCGCGGGATCCGTATCCGCAGTGAGAACGTCGACATGGACACCGGGTTGCGCCGCATCCTGACCGTGCTCGAGGCCGGAGCCACCAACACCCAGGCCGTGTGAGTGGCCGTCGAACATACGATCATCGGAGAATCCGGATGAGCGATACCTACGACACGAACGAGACGCCCCAGGACCTTACCCACAAGGCAGCCAGCCGGACCGGCGAGTTCCGGCGCAATCCTTGGATCGCTACTGGCCGATACCCACGATCGGCCTGTTGAGGGGCTGGCCACCCATCGATCCCTGGAAAACGGCACCGCCGAAGGCGAAGATCCCGCCATCAGCGGCCACCTCGAGATAGCCCCCGGCCGGCGCCAGGGCCATGCCCACGATCGGCTGATTCAACGGCCGGCCACCCATCGAGCCGTAGAAGTGAGCGTCGCCGAAAGCGAACAACCCGCCGTCAGTGGCCACCTCGTAGTAGCCGCCCCCGGGGGAAATTGCGATGCCGGCGATGGGCTTGTTGAGCGGCTGTCCGCCCATCGAGCCTTGGAAGAAAGCGTCGCCAAAGGCGAAGTCGCCGCCGTCGGAAGCGATTTCGAGATAGCCCCCGCCGTCAGGAGTGGCCGCCATGCCGACGATCGGCTGGTTGAGATGCTGACCACCCATCGAGCCGTAGAAGTGAGCGTCACCGAAGGCAAAGAGCCCGCCGTCGGAGGCGACCTCGTAGTAGCCCCGGCCGTCGGGGGTGGCCGCCATGCCGACGATCGGCTGGTTGAGATGCTGACCACCCATCGAGCCGTAGAAGTGAGCGTCACCGAAGGCAAAGAGCCCGCCGTCGGAGGCGACCTCGTAGTAGCCCCCGCCGTCAGGAGTGGCCGCCATGCCGACGATCGGCTGGTTGAGATGCTGACCACCCATCGAGCCGTAGAAGTGAGCGTCACCGAAGGCAAAGAGCCCGCCGTCGGAGGCGACCTCGTAGTAGCCCGGGCGAGGGATGGGGGCAGTCAGAACCATCGGCTGAGGGAATGACGAGCTGTCATTCTCTTCGCCCACGCCCACACACCAAGAGCCCCCAACGCACGAAATCCCGTGGATCGCGTCCGCCAGGGAGGCCTGGTTGCCCGGCTGGGGTGTCGTCCCGAGCGACCACCTGGACCCGTCCCAAGTGACGACCATGGGCGCGCCGGTCCCAAAGCCCTGTGTGGCCTGGCCGACGAGCACGCACGATGTCGGACCGAAGCAATCGACTGCCGATGGGAAGCCGACTGCTGGCGGCTCCGGATTTGGGACCGACTGCACTTTCCACACCGTGCCGTTCCACTGCTCGACGAGGCTGCCGCTGGCGCTCCCAGCGTGCTGGTAGCCGGCCGCCATGCACATCGTGGGGAGGGCGCAACTCACCCCGGAGAACAGCGACTGGGTCGCCCCCGAAATCGCGGGGGTCACGGTACTCGTCCACGAGCTGCCGTTCCAGAACTCGGTGTAGGGAACCTCCGTTCCGGCAAAGCTCGCCCCAACCGCCGAGCAGAACGATATGGAGAGACACGAGACCATGTTGAGCTCCGGCTGGAGTCCGCCCGACGGAGCGTCGGTCACGATGGACCAGTCGGTTCCGTTCCACCGCTCAACGAGAGACTCATCGGCGCCGCCGGCTGCATCGCCACCAACGGCGATGCAGAACGTCGGGCTCGCACAGGAAACGCCCGAGAGAGATCCATTGGCGCTGGCCGACCGGTCCGGCGCGGCGGTGACGGACCAAGTGGTCCCGTTCCAGATCTCGGCGAAGTTCTGTTGAAAACCCCCGAGGTACTGCACACCGACCGCGGCGCAGAAGTGCGGACCTGTGCATGACACGCTGGTGAAATAGCCGCCGGTTCCCCCAGATGGGCTCGGGGCCGGGAGGATCGACCAACTCCCGTCGTAGCGCTCGACCAAGGGTGCGTCGTTCGCTCCCACTTGTGTCTGGCCTACGGCCATGCAGAACACCGAGCCCACGCACGACACGTCGTTCAACAGTGTCGATGTCAGGGGATTTGTGGCCGGCGTCGACGCCACCCGCCAAGTGCTCGGCACGACCAGTGCGGGACCGGGGGTCGCAAGGGAAGCGGCACCAGCCACGACGGTGGGGGCCGCGAACGTTGTCAGCGAAACCAGGGCCGCACAAGCAACGATGATCCGGAACGACGAGAACTGCTTCATCAAAGTTGCCTGCTTCCTCTGAATCCTCGCCCGTTTCAGACGATAGCGGGTCCCCGTACTCCTCACAATCGACCCATCTTCGTCACACGGGACGCGTTGATCGCGACCATCTTGCATTGGCAGAATCGTGTCCAGATATTCGTGGTGGCCTCGTGGCATCCGAGGCGCAACTTTGCCGGTCTGCCATTTAGCTCGATGGCGACGTGGCTGATGCTCTCCCTGCCTCCCAGATTGGCCCGCATCGTTCAGAACGCAATGCGGCACCGGCAGCCGAACCAGGTCACGTATTGCCGATCTCAACGGTCGGTCTGAAGAGGGATGCCGCGCAGACGGAGTCTGTACCGTATCGGCGTTCCGCGTCTCGACCCGTCACCCGTAGCAACAATCGCTCGGTTTCGCCGAATGCTGCGGAACACAGGCGGGCACGTTTGCGATGTTGGCGGACCGTGCATCTCACGGAGGGTTTCGATCGATGATCGAAACCCCCGACCTTCTGATCCGTAGCGCAGTCCGGACCGTCTTTCTGATGCGGTCCGATGGCGTCCTACCAGGTCACACGCACATTCGAATTCCAGTGCGTCCGTCGAAATTGGCCCTCCTTGCCCAGATCGAGGGCCATTCGGGGGCCAAAGTGGCATCGCTTGTGTGAGCTGTTCTGAAGCGCGTTCGCATCCGATTTTTGGCTTCGGAGCACCAGCACCAGCGCGGAACACTCGACGACCAAGCAGCTGAGGCACAAGATCGCTACACGATCAAGGCGTTCGGGACGCCTCCCTGTGCCCTGGTCCAATCCGACCACGTCTGGTAGCCACCGTCGAGGTTTCGGGCAACTACTCCAAGCTCTTGCATCAGCGCTGTGGCTGTATGGCCTCGCTGACCTACCTGGCAGTAGACGACGACCGGCCCGTGACCAAGCGACGCCAGGTTGTCACGGAGCGAATCGATCGGAAGATTGATGGACCCTTCGATAGCGCCTGCTGCGTGTTCCTCAGCAGTTCGCACATCGATGACCGGCCATCCCTTCTCCACCAGCTGGCCCAACTCCTGTGGCTCAACGATGTCGCAGTCTCCGCTCAGCACGTTCTCCGCCATGTAGCCGAGGAAGTTGACCGGATCCTTGGCCGATGAGAATGGTGGCGCATAGGCCAGTTCGAGATCGGCGAGCTGATCGGCGGTGATCCCACCGGCCATGGCCGTGGCGATCACGTCGATTCGTTTGTCCACGCCATTCCGGCCGACGATCTGGGCACCGAGGATCGAGCCATCGGTCGGGTCGAAGATCAGCTTCGCCGCCATGCGAGCCGCCCCCGGGTAGTAGGACGCGTGGTCGAAGGGGTGGGAATGGATCGCACGGAAGGGTCGGCCGGCGGCTTGCAGCCGCCGTTCGTTCCACCCGACAGTGGCAGCGACGATGTCAAAGACCTTCACGATGGCCGTACCGAGGGACGGCACTGTCCGCGAGGGTCGCCCGGCGATGTGGTCGGCCACCCTCCGACCCTGGCGGTTGGCCACATTGGCCAACGCGATGAGAGAGGTGGCATGGGAGATCGCATCAGGCTTCTCTGTGGCATCGCCCACGGCATAGATGTGGGGGTCGTTGGTCTGATTGTCACTGTTCACCGCGATGCCGCCGCTCGGTCCGAGGTCGAGACCGGCCAGTTCGGCCAGGTGGACGTCCGGCCGCACTCCGATCGCCCCGACGACGACCTCGGCAGCAAGGACGCGACCGTCGCTCAGGGTGAGCGATCGATCCTCCACCGAGGCGATGGACACTCCCGTCTCGACCGCGACACCGTGGGCTACCAGTTCGTCACGCACAAGGATCGCAAGCTCAGGGTCGAGTGGAGCCAGGACTTGCGGGGTGGCCTCGACGATGGTGACCTCGATGCCCTGCCCGACGAGGTTCTCGGCCATTTCGAGGCCGATGAAACCGGCGCCGATGACCACAGCCGTGTTAGGCGCGACATCGACTTCAGTTGCCAGGCGGGCGGCGTCCTCGACGGTTCTCAGCGTCCGTACCCTGTCATAGCCAGGAATGGGCGGTCGCACCGGAGCAGCCCCCATGCTCAGGACCAGTTTGTCGTAGGCGACGATGTCTTCCTGGCCGCTGACAGTCGATCGGGCCCTAACCGTGCCGCCGGCCCGGTCGATCGCCACCACCTCCTGGTTGACCCTGACGTCGAGACGGAAGCGGTCGAAGAGCTGCTCCGGGGTCTGGAGCGTGAGATCCTCCTCTTCTTCGATGAGGCCGCCGACGAAGTAGGGCAGCCCGCAGTTGGCGAACGACACATGCCCTGATCGCTCGAGGACGGTGATGGTGACGTCAGCGTCGAGGCGGCGAAGGCGTGTGGCAGTGGACATCCCTCCGGCGACCCCACCCACGATTACCACTCGGTTGTTCTGACCATCTGACCCATTCATCATCGAGAGAACCACGACTTCCTGTTGACCGCTGGCGCCTGCGTGGCCCGACACTGACAGCGCTCATCCGCCGGCACGTCGTCCAATATCTGTTCGACGTGGGCTCCACAGCCCCTCCACGTCGGACGACCGCACTGCTTGCATGTCGCAACTCTACACATACCCCATAGGGTATCAGGAAAGGGGCGCCACCCACAACGCTGAACCAGGTTCACCACCGGTCCGGATTGATACCTAGGGGGGTATCTTGTATTATTTCTTCTATACCCCTATGGGTATCAGCGACCGGACCCGACCCAAAGGACTGCTCCCCATGACAGCTTCCCTGAGTACCGGCCTCGAATCACCGCCTTCGACTCCAGACGTCGAGAGCCACGACCTGTCCGCGCCGGGCGACGGCCGTTCGACCCAGGTGGGGCGTCCCAGTCGGTTCGCCCGGCTCGGCACGTGGGCTGCCACCCACTTCCGCCGAGTCCTCATCGCATGGCTCTTGGTGGTCCTCGTCTTCGGATTCTTCGCCGTCCACGTCGAGAGCGCGCTCGCCGGCGCTGGGTGGCAGGCCTCCAACAGCCAGTCCGTCGCGGCACGGGCCGTCATCCAGAAGGACTTCTCGGGGCTGGGTGCCACCGATCTGCAGGTCGTCATCGTCGACCACCGTGGTCCGATCGCGTCGGACCCGCAGACTCAGGCCATCGTGGTCAGGGCAACGACCGTGCTCCGGAGCGATCCCCGGGTGTCCACTGTGGTTCCGCCACACGCCGGTGTCTCGATCTCCCGGGATGGTCGGACCGCCATCATCACCGCAGGATCAGCTGTGGATTCCAACAAGATGGTGCAGGCGGCCGACGCAGTGGAGCCGAAGCTTGCAGCACTCTCGTCGTCCGGTGTCACCGTGACCTTGACCGGCGACAGTGCCCTCTGGGCCGACTTCAACACGGCGAACCGGTCAGCCATGCTGCGGTCGGAGATGCTCTCCTGGCCGGTGACGATCATCATCCTGGTCATCGCCTTCGGGAGCCTGGTGGCTGCGGGACTCCCGCTGCTGCTCACGATGGCCGGCCTGCTGGTCGCCGCCGGTGCCCTCGTGATCACCACCAAGTTCACCCCGGTGTCCATCTGGGCGCTCAACTTCGCACTCATGTTCGCCCTCGCCCTGGGGATCGACTATGCCCTCTTCCTCGTCATGCGGTTCCGTTCCGCCCTCAAGCGGCGGGGAGCCGAGCCGGGCGACCACCAGGCGATCGTCGCCTCCGTCGCGGAGACGGTGGACACGTCAGGTAAGGCGGTCGCCTTCAGCGCGCTCACCGTGTTGGCCTCGCTCGCTGCCATCCTGATCGTTCCGAGCCCAGCCTTCCGCTCCATGGCATTCGGGATCATGTTGTCCGTCGTGGCGGTTCTGGCCGCGACCCTCACTCTCCTGCCGGCGGTCCTCGGGAAGCTCGGGACCAACATCAACAAGGGGAAGATCCGGCTGCGCCGAGGGCCCCGGCCCGAAGGTGAAGGTCCGCTCGACCGGATGCTGCACTCCTGGGGGAAGTTCATCTGGCGACACCCGTTCCCCATCGGCGCTGCCGCCCTGGTCTTTCTGCTGCTTGCCGCCACGCCGGTCATCGGCATGCGGACCAACATGCCCTCGATCACCATCGTCCCGCCCAGCGCCAACGCCAGGGTCGGCTACGACCAGGTCACCAACGCCTTCGGTCCAGGTGCGCCGGGGACACTGCAGGTGGTCGTGCCCGAAGCCGAGCAGGCACAGGCATTGGCCACCCTCTCTCATGCGTCTGGCGTGGCCGGTGTCGTCCCGGGACCGACCAACGCTTGGTGGACCCTCGACCAGGTGGTCCCGACCACCGGTCCCTCGACCATCACGACAGGTGCGACCATCGACCGCTTGCGCCAGGCCCTCCCCCCGGGGACCCTGATCGGTGGTGCCGCCGCCGAGAACCACGACCTCCAGCAGACCCTGGCGTCACACACGCCTCTTGTCCTCGGGATCCTCGGTGTACTCGGATTCCTCCTGCTCCTGATCGCGCTGGGTGCGCCGTTGATCGCCGCAATGGGCGTCCTGATCACCGCTCTGTCTGTAGCCGGGGCCTTCGGCATCGGACGGCTCATCTTCCAGAACGGGTTCCTCTCCGGTCTGCTGGGCTTCCAGCCGCAGGGCTTCATCGACGCCTGGGCTCCGCTCTTCTTCGGGGCCATGGTCTTCGGCGTGGCCATGGACTACACGCTCTTCATGCTGTCTGCGGCCAAGGAGCGCTACGAGACCCACCCCGACCCCGAGCACGCCATGATCGGCTCGATGCGCACTTCGGGACGGGTCGTGCTCTCAGCCGCCGCCGTCATGGTTGCCGTCTTCCTGACCTTCGCCCTGTCCGGGCCGCTGGCCCCCAAGGAGATGGGGGTGATCCTGGCCATCGCCGTAGCCCTCGACGCTCTGGTCGTTCGACTGGTCGTGCTCCCGGTCGTGCTGCGCCTGGGGATGCACCACAGTTGGCACCAGCCAAAATGGCTCGGCCGCGTCCTGCCCACGGTGCGGTTCTCGCACTGAGCTGTGATTCGAGTCACACGGGGAATCCCAAGCTAGAGAAGGAGAGAGAATGCAACTGCCCGATGAAGTCGTCGAGGATCTTCGGAAGAGGCTGCGCCGCGCCGGAGGCCAAGTACAGGCCGTGGAGACCATGCTTGCAGAAGGCCGCGAGTGCCGCGACATCGTCACCCAGCTCAGCGCGGCCACCAAGGCCCTCGATCAGGTGGGTTTCCGCCTGATCGCCAGCGGACTGACTTACTGCCTCGAGCACCCTGACGAGGCGACCGAGTCCGGCTATCCGCTCGATGAGGTCCAGCGCCTGTTCACCAAATTGGCGTGACCGGATCACAACGGCAACCACGACCGGAGAAGGAACTGACTTCGGAGTTCTCCACGTTCACGGCACCGACTGCAGGAGGGGCGAGGTGATGACAAGCCAACAGTGGGACGATCGGTACAGGGGAGATGAGCTGGTGTGGACCAGCACGCCCAACCAGTTCCTCGTCGCTGAGGCCGTCGGCCTTCGTCCCGGGCGGGCCGTAGACCTTGCCTGTGGAGAGGGTCGCAACTCGATCTGGCTTGCGCAGCAGGGTTGGGAGGTGACGGGCATTGACTTCTCGCCGGTCGGCCTGGCCAAGGCCAAGCGGTTCGCCGACCTGTGGGGCGTGAAGGTCACCTGGACCGAGGTGGCTATAGAGGACTGGATTCCACCTCAGGGTGGGTTCGACCTCGTCGCCATGCTCTATCTCCAGCTCCCCCAGCCCGCTCGCTCCAGAGCGATCGGTTCCGCCGCTTCCGCCTTGGCCCCCGGGGGAACGCTCGTCATCGTGGCCCACGACCTAGAGAACCTGACACGTGGGTATGGCGGACCACTGGACCCCGCCGTGCTCTATCGGGTGAGCGACGTGACTGAGGCTGCAGTCGATGCCGGCCTCACGATCGACAGAGCCGAGCAGGCTATCCGGGTGCTGGACACGGACATTGGTCCGCGGGAGGCGCTCGACACCGTCGTCACCGCCCAACGGCCACCTCGGGGAGGACCTTCGGCTTGGTCTCGATAAAGGCGTAGCTGCTCTGGCTTCGATCCGCTTTTTAGGGCCAAGGAGGGACGAAATGCCCTAGTCGAACCAGGACGTATGACCCACGATGGGATCATGGCCAAACGGATCGTGATCCTCGGCGGGGGAACCGGGGGGACGCTCAGCGCCAACCGTCTGCGGCGCGTCTTTCCGCCGAAAGACGTGGAGATCGTCGTCGTGGACAAGAACGATGACCACGTCTACCAACCAGGGTTGCTCTTCGTTCCCTTCGGGTTGAGCCACACCGACGAGATCGTCCGCTCCCGGCGGCGTCAGCTGCATGAGGGCATTGAGTTCCGCCAAGTCCCGATCGAGCGCGTCGACATCGATGCAGACACGGTCCATCTCGGAGACGGAATGGAGCTTGCCTACGACGTTCTGGTCGTCGCTTCGGGTTCCAGCTTGGTCAAAGAGGAGACCGAGGGGCTCACCGGGTCAGGCTGGATGGAAAAGGTCTTCACCTTCTATGACGTCGCGGGAGCCGCTGCGCTGCATGGTGCACTCGAAGGATTCGACGGAGGCCGGCTGGTGGTCAACGTGGTCGACATGCCCATCAAGTGCCCGGTCGCACCCCTCGAGTTCTGCTTCCTGGCCGATTGGTATTTTCAGCAGGCCGGTATCCGCGATCGGGTGGAGTTGACCTATGTGACCCCCCTCGACGGTGCCTTCACCAAGCCGGTGGCGTCGAAAGCGCTCGGCGGGCTGCTCGAGGAGAAAGGCGTTGGCCTTCTGACCGAGTTCAACACCGGTGAGGTTGACGGATCCGGCGGACGGCTCATCTCCTACGATGAACGTGAGGTCGGTTTCGACTTGGCGGTGGTCGTTCCCCTGCATGGTGGCGCCAGCTACGTGACGAGATCCCCGGGGCTCGGGGACGAGTTGGGATTCGTGCCGGTGGACGAGCACACACTGCAGTCAACCGCCAAATCAAATGTCTTCGCCATCGGCGACGCCGCCGGAGTCCCCACATCGAAGGCTGGATCGGTCACCCACTTCGAGGGAGAGGTCCTGGTCGAGAACGTCCGGCGGTTCCTGGCCGACGAGCCCCTGGACGGTAGTTTCGACGGGCACACCAACTGCTTCATCGAGACCGGGTTCGGCAAAGCACTGCTCATCGACTTCAACTATGACACCGAGCCTCTGCCCGGGCACTTCCCCAGCTCGGTGGGTCTGCCGCTGTTGAAGGAGTCACGGCTCAACCACCTCGGGAAGCTGATGTTCCAGCCGCTCTATTGGCACAGCCTCTTGCCCGGCCGTGATCTTCCCGGCGTCGGCACGGCCATGCCCACCCGGGGCAAGGACTTCCAGAGTGTCCCATGAGCGCCCGAGCTGTTCGTCAAATCAAGGGATAAGGAGCTGGCCATGCCCACCGCCACCTATGCCGGTACCACCGTCGCCGTCAACGACGAGGGGTTCTTCGAGGACCCGAGCCAGTGGAGCGAAGCCATGGCGCCGGAGATCGCCAAAGAACAAGGCATCGACGATCTAACGGAGTCCCATTGGCAGGTGATCAAGTTCATGCGGACCGAGTATGCCCAGAAGGGAACCGGACCCACGGTCCGAGTCCTCGGAAAGACGTCCGGCGTCTCGATAAAGGAGCTCTACCAGCTGTTTCCGAAAGGGCCGGCCAAGACGGCCGCCAAGATCGCCGGCATCCCTAAGCCACGCGGCTGTATCTAACCGCCCGGGGTTTTCCGATCACATAGAAAGGTGCACCATGAGTGACCCGATCCAAAAGGTATCGATCATCGTCTCGAAAGGATCGTTGGAAGGTGTCTATCCGGCGCTGATCATGGCCAATGGCGCCCGTGCCGAGGGGATCGAGGCCAACCTCTTCTTCACGTTCTTCGGTCTCGACGTGGTCCATCGGTCGACGATCGACCACATCAAGGTGGCCACCGTCGGAAACCCCGGCCTGCACCTGGCCACCATCGCCGGCGGCCTGCCAGGCGTGTCGTCGGTCATGACTCACTACCTCGAGAAGAAGATGGAGAAACTCGACATTCCCCCGATACCTGAGTTCGTGGAGATGATTGCCGATACAGGTGCGGGGATCTACGCCTGCAAGGCGTCGACGGATCTGTTCGAGCTGACCGAGGCCGATTTGATCGAACAGGTCATGGACATCATCACTGTCGGAGAGTTCTACGCCATGGCCGCCGGTGGTGAGATCATCTTCACGTAGGGTGTGGCACGGATCTCGAAGACCCGGGGTCGGCGTTCGCGCATCGAATTCCTGGCCCCAGAAACCCACGAGACAAAAATGGGTCTTCGAAGGATCTTTACTTTCGAACCTCCCATTGATTTCTCCCCCTCACCAGGGAAGATGCCGTCGCAAGTTTGCGCGCTCGGCAGTGCGCGCTCGGCAGGATTCGAACCTGCAACCTTCTGATCCGTAGCGCGCGACCGGGTCGTTTCGCTGGGTCCCGGAAAGTCCCAGTTCGTCGCAAATCTCCCGGTCAGATGGGGTGACATTCTTGGAGCGCGAGATCGTCTGGGACGGCCCGGGACGCGATCGGACCCAATTGTTGGCTTTTTTGTTGGCTAATCTGACCGCCAAGACGATCGAATCAGAAGGTTTTGACGGGTGAAACTTGGTTTCAGGCGTCTCACTCAGCTCGCGGCCTTGAATTGCTCGTATCGGGTCTCAAGACGCTCAGGATCGGGTCGGGCTGTTGAGCTCCGAGGTACGCCGATTGTCGATCCGTGCATCTCCTGAAGACCATGCTTGAGCATTGGTCCGTCGACTTCGGCAAGCAGGTTGCCATTGATCTGAACCTTCAACATAGGCGTGATCCCAAGGAAGTTTCGGTCGAACGCAGCGTGGTGAATCTTGCAGAGAGCCAGTCCGTTCGGAACAACTGGATCACCACCCTGCTCGGCATCACCGATGATGTGCGCAGCGTCGAGCAGCTCCGGGTGTCGTAGGCGACAGACCGCACACGTCGAGCTATATGCGTGGAGCACCTGCTCTCGGAACACCGGCTGGTGGAGCCGCTGCCGGGTCATCCGAGCGGCGTAGACCTTCTCTGGAGCGCTCAGGCTCCCGAGATCGATGCCAATATCATGGCGAGCAAATGAAAGAGCGAACTCGAGATTGGCTCGATCTTCGCTGATGACGTACACGGGGAAGACGGGACGATACACGGCCTTCCTGACTCCAATGAAGTACGCCAGGGGCAGACCAGCTTGCTGGGCTGCTCTCATTGCACGGTTGGTCGGGAGGTTCGGGTCGGTGCTCTCATACTTGTACCTGGGATACCCGTCTTCGCCGATTGAATCTTCGTATGGACGCTGACTGTTTGGCCCCCGGTAGGCAGTGGTGATGGATAGGGCTGCACTCAGTTGCCGCGGTTTGTTGATTCCCTTGCCCCTGGCCTGGCGCATTGCAATCGGTTCACCAAGGAAGGAGAAGCGCTCGGTCAACTCCCAGGAAAGATTGCCGTCTCCGGAGAGCGCGATTCGGCGATCGAGCTCCTCGAACATCGCCTCGCGGACCGCCAACTCCGTCACGATGTCCATTCGCTTAGCCTGCCACCAGCCGCAGTCTGACGTGAGGACTTCCGGCTGCCGTCAGCCTCGGGGGTTGGGCACGAACCAAGGCAGTGGTCAGCAGCAGGAGTGACCGGGAACTAGCGGACAGTGGTCTCTATGTCCCGAAAAAACTCCAACACGGCGGATTTCCATTCGGCGGGATGGTCAAGATGTAGATCATGACTCGCTTCAGGAATATCGACGAGGCTCGCTTGCGGGGTTCGATCAAGCATCGTCTGACCGATGTCGTCAGGAACCAGGCCATGTTCGGCCCTCACAACGAGCACCGGACATTGGACGGCAGCCCAGTCGCCCCAGTACGACTGCTGGGAAGCCTCCCGGAGCGTCTGGATCATGATGTCGATCTCGAAGGGAGGCCAGTATCCACCGTCACGCTCCTCCAATCCGCCGGTCCACGCCTCGGCAGCCAAGGAAGGTCCGCCAAAGTATACAATCGCCTGTTCTTTGGACGTGAACGGTGCGGGCCATTTGCGGAGAGAGCTGGCAAGCTCGTCGACAACAGACTCATCAAACTCGATGGGCGAAGCGTCGACGACGACGAGCACCTTGACCAGATCGGGTCGCCGAGCTGCAACTTGTAGGACGGTGATGCCGCCCAGCGAGTGGCCAATCAGACACACCGGACCCTCCGCCAGATGCTCGATGACAAACTCAGTATCGGAAACATGAGCCTCACGCGTCACATCAGTTGGGCGTCGCTCGCTTCGACCATGGCCCCGTGTGTCAAGTGCAAGTACATGATGGGACAGAGAGAGCCAGCGAGCTGTCTCCGACCACTCCTCGGCTTGACCGGCCAGACCGTGAATAATCAGTACCGGCGGTCCGCTACCTCCAAAATCCCGGATAGCCAGGCGGACGCCGTCTCGGTCAACTGTCTCCGACGCCGGCACCCGCATGTCCTATCACGGAGTGGATATACGTGCCGGAAGTTCGGGATCGATAACGCGCTCCGCTCCAGCGGTAGGAGCCATCCCGGTTAGTCGCCAAGAGCGATGGAGGCAGATGGTACCTGGCCTATGCCTTATCGCGCAACGTCATGGCGATCCTGTGAGGGAGCAAGCGTGGCGATGCAGAATGTGGGCATGCATAGGCTTCTGGCGAGCTCCCTGATACTAGGGGTGCTCGGCTTGTCCGGATGCACCTCGAGCACGCCGACAGCGGTGACGGGGCGAAACCCCACCGTCAGCATTGCAGCGACTCCGTGGCCGACACAATGCGTCAGTGGCTCCGCTTCACTTGTCGTTTCTCATTCTCAGAACCCTCCGCTGTGTGTCTCTCTCGGCACTCGACTCACTCTGATCTTCGACCCACCTAAAGTGGGCGGGTTCGTGAATAGCTGGTCGATGCCACCCGTGAGTTCATCCGTGCCTTCAATCGTGTCGGTCGCGATGACCAAGAGAGCCGGGTCCGTCCTGATCGCCCATCTGCCCGTAATCACTCCGGGCACCACGCAGATGCGGGCGAGTGTTTTTCTGGAATGTCCTCAATCGAACCCGACTCCATGCGATAGCGGTGCTCCAACTACAACGGACCCGCCACCGCCTCCCCCGCTCACCGTCAACATGACGGTCCCTGCTTCGCCGCCCACGCCAACGAGGACAACGAGGCCCCCGACTACCAACTCCGTGCCCATGGCCGCTGTCCCCGATGCGCCACAGGCCGGGCGAGGCTGCGGGTGCCAATTGGCGCCCGCCCAAGAGCTCAGTCAAGCGGGGCCCGCCTATCACTTGAATCAGTTGCCAATAACGGCTGCTTGAGGGGCCTGTGTACCTCGCGATCTCCCGAGGAGGCCTCGGTGCTTGTGAAGGCCTGCAGCAGCCGTTTCACACCGCATGTGGGATAGGCCCGACCTTTCATGGGAATCGGTTCGGTGTCGCCGACTGTGCGCTGCAGAGTTCGAAATTTCGGAGAAGAGAGCACGAATATATCAGGAGGTCTGTGGGTCAGCTTTTGAGCGAGTAGACGATTGTGACTTGGGCGCTTGCCTGTTGGGACCCCACCTCAAGCGGCACGGCGGGTGGCTGAGCGGAGGTCCCTGCGGCGGCGTTGAATCCCGAGCCGGGCTGTGAGGTTGGGGTCGTGTCAGTCAGCGAGCACACCGGTCCGAGGCGTTCACCTGCCGATGCAGCCATGGTCAGGGCGTGGCTCACCGCCCGATGGACCGCATCCGTTCGGGCCTGGTCTTCGAGATCACGGGGGTCCTTGATCGAGAAGGACACAGAGTTGATCTGGCCGGCATTCCCCGCGGCACCGGACACCGCGTCGATGACGCTCCCAGCAGACGCAAGGTTGGTGACCATGGCGGTGACGGTGTTATTCACACCGTATCCGGTGAGTACCTCGGTCCCGTTCTTGAACGTGTAGTTCGGCTGGACGCTCAGGCCGGTCGTCTGAATGTTCTGTTTCGTGACCCCGCCAGAAGTGAACGCGGCGATCACAGCTGTCGCCTGGTTGTTGTTGTCGGCCAGGGCAGCCTGGGCCGTTGCCTCGGTCGTCGAGATAGTGATATCAATCGTGAGGGTGTCGGGGGTGCCCGTGGCTAGCCCAGTTCCCTTCACGGTCAACTTGGCAACTGAGGGTTCGGGAATGGGTGGATCCGGGTCCGCCACGGGGGCGGCACCCTGAGCCGAGACCGGCCCCGTCGCGTCTGCCAGTTCCCTCGGAGCAGCTGGGGCTGGACCGCACCCGGTCGACTGGGCGCAGGTTGCGCTGTACCAGGGTCAGAACTCGACCCGGTAGCGGGGGGTGAACGGAACTGCCGTTGGCCGGATGCCAGCCATCCGGTCCACCCGATAGCTCCGCAATTCGCCCTGATCGTTTACGACGAAGAGGACGAGGTTGCCATCGCGTGTGTGCCGCAAAGCATACGGCTCGACTCGACGTACCCCATGGCGCCCCTCTGCCGCCCGGTAATCGATGTCCACCTTCAGCCGGTTCGAGCCGGCATAGCGCAGCAGTTCGAGCGGGACCTGGCGCCGCCAGGATGTGATTGCCTGAGGAGCGTCCCAGGTCGCGTCAGGCTGTCCGACCTCAGCTCGTGGCAGCTGGGCGATCTGACGCGTCCCGTCCAGCCAGCCGAAGACACTCTCGAGGGTCGACCAGAACGATTCGAAGGGTGGAAGGGGGCTCGGCAGCTGATGCCCGAGCATGTTTCCCCACTCGCTCTCGACCTCGGCCCGAAAGGGCGACCCGTGAATCGACTCGAGGGTCGGCACCTCGATGCCGGCATGAGCGCATTTCCGCTGGAGAGCCCGACGGACGAATCCGGAGAGCCCGATCACGTCCGGATGCCGGTGCATGTGGACGACGTCGTAGAGATCCCGGGGACGGCATCGTTCGGCGAGCGCACGGAGCTTCTCCCCGAACAGTTCGGTGATGGAGTAGCTGAGGACACCCCGGACCGGGAGCGAGTCGCTGTAAGGATGTCCGATCGGACGAATCACCGGGCGCTCCGCCAGGACCTCGTCCGATGTGAGATCCAGCTTGACCTTCGGCAGCGACGACTGGCCACTGGGCCCCCGGTAGGCGACTCGACCTTCGATTGTCGGGTAACCCCGCCGGTTCATCCGTCGTCGAAATGTATTGTCGTCGATGATCAGCTCGATTCCAGACCCCTCCCGGATCCATTCGGCGATCTCCACGAAGATCCGCTCCAGATCGTCCGGTTCCTCGGGCCCACCGTCGACGATCGTGAAGTCGAGATCCTCCGAAAAGCGAAAGGTCTCGTAGTAGCACTTGCGAAGGCAGGTCCCGCCCTTGAACACCCATGTTCGGGACAGGACGTCGTGGTTGGCGATACCGGCCAGGAGCCACCCGAGCAGGTAGTCCTTCTCGATCACATCTACTGCGAGCGACCATTCGGCCCTCAGCGCCAGGAGCTCCCTCTGCGTGATCATGACGCCCCCTCGCGAGCGATCGTCACGTTCACCAGGAGCCCCCACCGCATGACCCGTCGCCCTCGCCGTGGCCCATCCGGGTCGAGGGATGCGATGCCCGCAGAGAGCCGATCCCGGCAGGCAGCGATGAGGTCCTCCCCTCCGATGTCAAGCGTCTCGGCCACGAATCCGAGGCGTTTGAAGACGGCGCGGTTCCCGAGTCGGTCTCCGTACTCGACGAGAAGATCCGGATCGTTCTCGTCGAGGTATGCTCTGAGGATCTCAGCACCGTGGCGGATGCCACCGCCGAGCTTCGGGGAGTCGAAGATGTCGACCACCGTGCGAGCCGGGTCTGCGAAGCGGAGTCGGGAGTTGCCCATCCAATCGCTCTTCAGTCCCCAAGCGAGCGCATCTCCGGCCACATGGTTGACGATGTAGTCGTGATCGAGGAGCCGAACCGCTGTGCTCCGGACCCGCTCCGTGGTCTTCACGACGGTGGTACGGAAGGCCTGCTCAGTGAGGGCCCAGTGCCGGGCTGATGTCCAGCCCGTGAAGTAGCAGGGGGACCAGACTTCAGAGGCGACGAGCAGCGGATCCTCGGACCACGCGGCCGGGTTGGTCGCATCGACGGGCACCCCGATGTAGAGGCCCCGACGCACTCGTCTGACCCAGCCGTCCTTGGCCCAGCGAGCCAGCTTCTTCGCCGCGGCCTCCGGATCCACCTCGAGGGCGTCGACGACGTCTGCGGGAGTGATGAACCGACGACCAGGGGCCATCACGCTGGCCAGATCGGCCCGGCCCCGTCCAGTGATCCCCGCTGATATCGACATACCCGTACATCCTGCTGGAGATGATTTATTGGATCTAGGCTATCAGAGACAGTTCAGGATCAGTAACTCCCTCTGAGCGAGAACTATTGGACTTTGACAGCTGCTTGGCTGGCCTGGTCACCGCCGGCACAGGCCGTTCACGACCATCCCTGGAGTTGAGTCCGCCATGTAGCAGTGCCGAGTACCTTTAGGTACTATGGATGCATGTCCGGCCAATCGCCCATCAAAGTGTCCGGCGACACCAAGGAGCGCATCCGCTATCTCGCCGCGTTGAGCGGCGTCACGCAAGCAGAGATCGTCGATCTAGCAGTTCGGGAGTTTGCCGTACGTCATGCCGATCTTGTCGAGAGGGGAATCGACCGGGCGAGGTCGGTACTGGCTGGAGGAGATGCCGACATCGCGGCCCACCTCCTCGATGTCCCTGGCGATGATGTGCGGCGAGTCGCTGGCCCTCGACGCTGACGAACCCGTCAGCCGCACAGCCCTGAGCCGGGCAATGTCTCGCCTACCGTTCGGTTCCCCCTCACCGGCGAGTTGCATCGGCGGCCGCGCCCAGCATGATGTCGATGTCGTCAGCCACCTCGCCGTCCTCCAGGGGAAGGGCATGGGCGTAGTTCCGCAGCGTCGTAGAGGCATCGCGATGGCCCAGCCGCTGTTGAGCCCGGAGGAGCTCGCCCCTTCCAACCAGAAAGGTGGCCACGGAGTGGCGCAGACGGTGGAGACTGACACCGACCAGGTCTGCCTCTGCGCACAGCTCGGCGAACCAGTGGCCCATGCCGCTGGCCGTGAGACGCCGTCGATGGTCGATGTCGGGCGAGAAGACCCCACTCACCGAACGCAGCACCGAACGCTCTACTTGTCCGTGGGCACGCTCAAGGAGCTCGGCGGATCCAGTCGATTAGCAACTCACCCGCCCTGCGGAACTGAGCCGCCGTGGGAACGTTCGACTCCGCGACTCCCGACCGGGCGACGAGACCCACGGTTCTGTCAGCGCCCTCGATCATGCGCCTGGTGATCTCGAGTGAGCACCACGAGCCGAGGTCGTGCGGTGCTGCGCGCAAGGCGATGGCGATCGAACGGGTCATGGCCGGATGCGACACCAACCGGAACAGATCGAGATAGTCACCCCCGGCCTTGTCTGTCCGCACCCCTCTCCGCCGTGGTCCTGATTGGAGCTTCATGGCCACCAGACTCGCCGGGGTGGCAAAACGACAGCGCGCCCGAGCGACGATCGTGCCGTCCGCTTGAGCGATCAGGGTGAGCTCATCCGCGGTATCCAGCGCCCAACGGTGGGCGAGCACGAAGATGCGGTCTTCTTCCACATCGGGAAGATGCTCTGCCGACAGTTCGGCCGCTGGGACGTCACCAACAGCGATGCAGTCGACCTTGGTTCCCTTGAGCAAGCCACCAACTCCTTGGACGGCAATCACTGCCTCTACGACTGTCGGCTCATCGCCGTGTTGAGTGGCTACGGTATCGAGATCGTCGGTGACCCGGTGTGCTCCTTCGAGGCGCGCAAGGACCGCCAGTCCGCCGATGACGGCGAATTCGGCACTCGAAGCCGAATCGGCCAGGGCGGCCAGCGATGCCACGAGGTTGCCGATCCCTGGACCTTCCAAGCGAAGCTCACCAGACACGCGTGAACTCCTTCGGATCCCAACCCTCGAGGACTTCGTGACCGCGCGCCCGGTCCTGGGCGAGGTCGAGGGCTACGACGAGCTGGTTCGCCACCGGGTACCCGTCCCGATGAGCCGGCGACATCCAGGCGAAGCCATACCGGGACGGGCATATCGCCACCTCGGACGCTGTCCACCCTGAAGCCGAACCGTAGGCGCCGACGACGGTGGCAAGGTCCACGTCGTCGGCCACGTAGAGACGTGGCCACGTCCCCGCCGCCCCGGCAACAAGAGGGACCTCAAGTGCCAGGGCACCCAAGGTACCGGTCAGCCGGTACCGCTCCGGCGGCTCGGGACGCGGTGGAGAGGGAAGTGGCGTCCAGCGAGGCTTCCACTCTTCCGCAACCGCCCAGAACAGCTCGGGGGTGATCGGAAGGTTGTCCGCCCCGACGAGTCCCTGGCGCCGGAGCGCAGTCAGGATCTCGGAGACCCGACCAGGAGAGCGACTGATCTCTCGGGCGAGCTGGTTCACACCGTGTGACTCGAGCGGGAACCGAAGCAAGCTGAGGGCGACATCGAGGCCGGTGCCCTTGAAGATCTCCACGACCCTGTGGGCAGGGGGACCAGTACTGGGCCGAACATCGGCGTTCACGAAGATCCCCGCCGTCCGGATCCACAGGTGCCCACGGCGATCCAGCCAGGCCAGACCGACCCGACTCAGTTGCGCCCTGGCCGCCTCGGAAATCCGGTCGGCCACGATGATCGTCGGAGGGCGAACGGACGCGTCGTGGACGTGTGCCAACAGTGCTCCGTCGCTCTCCCGGACCACCTTCAACCGCTCGACGGCAAAGAGCGTCCCGCCGATCTCGACCGAATCGTCCCCCAGCCAGCGCGCCTCGACTCCTGCTTCCTCGAGGGCCTCGGTCAAGCCTTCAGAATCGTTCGCTATTCGTGGCACCACGAGTAGAGAATACCATCTCCGGGAGATCGCCCCGACTACGAATGTTGATCGGAGCCAGGATCGAGCGCCGGTCGAGAGGAGGAGTACTCCGGTCAGGCCAACAGGGGCTCCAACTCCCGTTCCAACACGGAAGGCCGGACACGCTCCTGCTCGAGGCGGATCGTGGGACCGAACCGGTCTTCGACAAGGTCGCCGTAGAGCGCCGCTTCGGCCTCGGTGAGATTCGGAAGGGGTCGATTGGTCGGGCTGGGCTCGGCGACCCACTGGCTTCGATGAGCGAGCAGTGTGGCTTCATCCATCAGGATCGATCGAACCGAGTCGAATCGCGACCGGAGCCGATTCAGGATGTCGAATCCGTGCGTGTCGATGTCGCCCCAGTACACGATCTCCTTCCCGACCAGCCACGGGAGCGGCCGCAACGAGGCAAGTCCGAATCCCGATCCGAACACCACAAAGGCATCGGGTACGTGAGGAAATGCCAGGTAGGTGATCTCGTTCTCCACTACGAACAGGAGCCGGGAGGTCAACTCCAGTGACGCAAGCTCCTCCGTGCGCAACGTGAATTCGGTGCACGCCTCGGGCAACGCCGGCTCAGACCCGAGTACACGGAAGCGCGTGTACTCGGGTCTGGCTCGGAAGCGATAGCGACGGCCAAAGTCACCCGTTGTGTAGTGCGTGTCGATTCGTCCTTCTGGCAAGACCGCTGTGAGGAGCTCGTCCAGTACGCTTTTGTGACGATCGACGAACTTGGTGTCGACGCCCTCGACGTCGATCTGCCGCAGATAGAGCCGCTCGGTGCTCACCCCCTTGACCCAGGCAACGACGGCGAGCAGATCACTCCAGACGCCTCCGTTGTCGATCGCCTTCAGCGGATGGGCACGCACCCACGGGACGAGTTCGGGCATGGTACTGCTCGTCTGATCGATGATCTCATCAAGGCTCCGCACCTCGGGCGTCGTGCCCAGCAGTGCGCACAGCTGGCCGAAGCTCTCGATCCGGATCCGTGCCGGCACCGAATTCGATCCGAAGCTCCGTCCCCCGATCGTCCGGTAGTCCACGGCGAACCGTGCCACCCCAGCCTTGGTCCGGCTGTCCCGGCGGAACCGCCCCACCCACAGTACGACGTCATCGAATCGATGGAGCAATTCATCGGCCGACGGTGACTTCACGGGCAGTTCGATCGGTGCCCATGGCAGGCCCTCCGCGTACTCATGCAAGAAGCGGCCTGACCTCCATCGCTTGTGCAGGGTCGCGACGAGGTCGTCCACGTTCGTCCAGGTCGTCATGGACTGTCGGCTGCCGCCACGTCCTCGGGAGCCTGAGGATCGGCACGGTTGCCGTGCTCTTCACGACGGCTCCGGAACTCACTGATGGTCAGGCACTGGAGACGTGAGTAGCTGCCGCTTGGGTTGTCGACGAAACCGACCGCAGCGACGTGTGGCTCGATGACATGGATCTTCTGCAGCGGGGTCACGATCAGCAACTGGAGGCCGAGGCGGGTGAACAGGTCGAGGGCGTAGCGGGTCGAGAGCTCCGAACCCCGGTTGAACGCTTCATCGATCACGACGAACCGGAAGGACTTCGATCGCTCGGCGCCCCAATCCAGCTTGAACTGGTATGCCAGCGACGCAGCCAGCACCGTGTAGGCCAGCTTCTCCTTCTGCCCCCCCGACTTGCCGCCCGAGTCCGTGTAGTTCTCGTATTCGACGTCGTCGGCACGCCAGCGTTCGGATGCGGAGAACACGAACCACTGACGGACGTCCGTCACCCTGCGGGTCCAATTGCGGTCCTGATCAGCAGTTCCCTGGCGACCCTTGAACCGCTCGATGATCTTCTTCACCTGGAGGAACTTCTCCTCCGAATACTGATCGCCGGTGACGGCACCGACCACATTGTCCGTACAGGCCCGGAGTTCGGCCCGGAACTCGCGCACCTCGGTATTCGGTGTCTGGTCGGGAAGGAGCCGGATGTAGCGGCCGTCGTTGTAGTCGATGCCCTTCAGCGAATCATTGATGGTCTCGATGCGGTCACGGATCACCCGCTCGTGCTTGTTGAGCTGAGCGGAGAACCCGGCGATGTCCCGGATCGTGTTCTGATTCAGGTAGTTCTTGAACTCCTGTTCGAAGCGGGGGAGATCGTCGGTGGCCACCCGCTGGTGGAGCTGGCGGTACTCGCCGGCCGAGCCCAAGGAATCGTCGAACTCGGACGTCTCGGTGGGGTACTTCGTCCGGAAGACACCCATGGCACGGACGATGCGTAGGGTCAGGTTCTCCCGGTGCCTGGTGATCTCGTTGAGCTGATCGGCAAGGCGGGCACCGATCTCCTGCTGAGCGGACATGAGCACGACTGCATCAGGCGCGTGGCCCTCGAGCAGCGTGGTCACCATCTTTTCGATCGAGGGGAACGACGGAGAGGCGTCCTCGAGCGCATCACCGTCGGATAGCAACGTGGCGAAGCGGCCGAGCTCACCCTCGGCTGCCCTTTGACGCCCCTCCACAGCACCCCGCTCGCGCTGAAGCCCGTTCCGTTCCTCCTCGGCGACGCCCACCTGTTGTCGAACACGTTCGAGCTCGGCGGTCAAGAGGGCCAGTGTGTCGGACGAGGAGGCGATGCGGTCCTGCTCGACCCGGAGAACTGCGATCTCGTTGACCACTGCCTTCCAGTCCAACTCCTCCCATCGGTCGTGCTCGGCAAGTCCGGCCAATGACTGAAGCTGGGACGATGCTGATCTCTCGCGCCCGACCAGCTCGGCGATCAGCTGCGTGGCCGACGAAAGCCGCTGGTGCAGTGAGGTGGCATGGGCCACGAGCGCCTCGACCTTGGCTTGGTTAGTCCAACCCAGGACGTACTCCCGACGGTCGTCGATCCTCTTGCGATCGTCCTTCTCGTGCCGTTCCCTGTCCTTGATCTGCCCGGATCGGGTGACCGCTTTCCGGGACGAGCGGAACTCGCCCATGGTGTCCACGCATGCGTGGTTGGCACGACGGGCGAGTTCGCTCTCCAACCACTGCTCGAAACCCGTGTCGGGTCTGAGTTCGAGCATGTCGACCAGGAGCGGATGGGCAGATTGGCGCTCCAGTGGGGTTGACGGGGCGAGGCGGGGTGGAACCCGGAAGTAGACGATCCGGGCACCGAGGTGGTGGTCGTTGATCCAACCGGCCACAGCTTCGTAGTGGCGTTCCGGGACGAGCAGGGAGAGTGCGAACGAGTGCAGAACACGCTCCGCCGCACCCTCCCACTCACTCGCCCCCTCGAGGACCTGGAGGAGCTCTCCGACAAACGGGAGGCAGTCGGGATCGATACCGAGGTCGTCACTGAGTCGCTGCCGCAATTCGAGACTCGTCCGGGGGACGTTGCTGCGACGGGACTGCAGGCTGTGCAGCTCGTCATTGATTTGTTTCGACTCATCGTCGATCGAGCGCTGCTCGAAGCGCCGTTCACTCAGGTCATTCAGGAGAACGGCGTGTTCGCTCTCCAACTCAGTTCTCCTGGCATCAGCCCGGGTACGGGTGGCAGTGAATTGCTCCGCCTCGGATACCGGCGCCATGCCCACCTCCGCCAGGCGCTGGTTGTAGCGATCGAACTTGTCCTTCCGCACCGGCTTTTCCTTGTCGAGACGTCCGATCTCCAGGTCGATGGCAGCCAGCCGATCGCCTCCACTTCCGGCGATCTGGAGGATCAACTGGCTCTCCTCCTGGCGCGATGACCTGATTGCCGACTCGAGCGACTCGAGTGACCGGCCGAGCTCACGAGACCGGGCCTCCAGCGCTGCGAGCTCGCCGTCGAGGACCTGACGCATCCGATCGGCGAAGTAGAGCGGAAGTGCCTGCTGCTGTTGTTCGAGAGAGGAACGCTGCTCCGACAGCTGATCATGCACCTCGATATCGGCAACCAGGGGCTGGAGGAGCTCGAGTTGGGCACGTGCGCGCTGTACTGCGTCGTGGGCCCGAGTCAGGTTGTCGAAGTGGTCGATCAGATCGGCGATCTGGTCACTGGTGTCGAACGGCTCGAGCATGTGGCTGCGGACGAAATCGTTCAGATTCTCGACCGCCTTCATCGACACGGTCTGGTGGAAGAGCTCCATGGCCTGCTCGGACTCGATGCCGAGGTGTCGTCGGAAGTCTCGGCCGTACTCAGGAAATGTGTCGTACAGGCGGGCTCCGACATCCCGAAGCCTTCGCTTCAGGACGGAGAACTCGGAGCCGAACTCGGCGAACTCTTTGAGGATCGACAACTCGGCATCGGAGACCACGAAGAACCGCTCGGGCTGGCCGACATCCCTTGTCCGGAACACCTGGGCCAATGTGACGGTCGTGGTGAAGTCAGTGTTTACGAACACCCCGAGGATGACCGAGAACTGCCGATCGTCTCGAAGTCCGACCGGCCGTGAGGCCCCGGTGGTCTCATTGCGCTCCGACTTGTAGTGCCCCTGGACGTAGGAGCGTAGGTCCCGCTCTCGGGTCTCCGCGCCGGCGGCCTTGTTGTAGGAGATCTTGTTCGCAGGCAGCAGGAGGGTGGTGACGGCATCGACCAGGGTCGACTTTCCCGAGCCGATGTCGCCGGTGAGGAGTGCGTTGCGGCCGGCGAGTTCAAACGACCAGATCTTCCGGTCGAAGGTTCCCCAGTTGTAGACCTCAAGTCGCTGCAGGCGGCAGCCGGGCAGTCGGTCGGGGCGTTGGTCCTCCAGCTCGATCGGGCTGAACAGCGAGGACGTCACGCTGACTCCTCCGACACATCCAGATCGGACAGATACTCGTCAAGTCGCGCGTCGAACTCCGACAGCCACTGCCCATCGATGTAGGCCTTGAGAATCCGTCGGACTTCATACTTGTCCTGCTCGCCTCGGAGCGGGTGGAGAAAGCCCAGTTCGCAGACCCTCATGATGGCGGTGTCGATGTTGTCCACCAGGCGCGCTTCATTGGTGCTGTCGGGCATGAACAGGCGGAGTAGCTCGATGATCTGGTCGCGGCTGAGAACCAGGCGGACATCTGAGCTGCTGGCATCGAACTCGGCCAGGCGCTTGCGCAACAGAGCCAGGAGCACGCTCACCTTGAAAGGCAGCGTGCGCCTGGCCACCAACCGCGGGAATCCGGTCGCGTCCTGATCGACGACCTGGCTGCGCAGGTAGGCATAACCCTCCGCCTCGTCGACGACGACACTCAAACCGAGCACGGAGACATAGTCGCCGACCTGGTTCCGCAGTCCGAGCAAGAGGCCCCAATACTTCTCGTGCACATCCCGGTAGAGCGGACCCTTCATCAGATGGACCAGCACCAGCGACAGGTCCGTCGGCTCATTCGGCGTGTCGATCGGCGTGTCCGTCACGACGGCTCCGAACGGTCCCGACTGAACGAGACTGCAGGCAGGTCGGCCGCTCGCTCGACTTCCCCTGTGCTCCACCGAATCTGATCATGGCGTTCCTCGTCGAAGACGATGGTGAGGCCGGGCTCCTGCAATGACAGGTACCCGACCAGCTCAGCCAGGCCCTGCTCCAGCGGCTCACCCGCAATCACCTCGCGGAGCCCGACCTGATCGTCTCTTCCGAGCGAGCTGAACACCCGCTGCACGAGCATGTCCCGGTCCACATACAACTGGCTGAGCATGGCCGAGGCGTCGAAGTCGTCATCCCCGTGTTCCATCGATTCGATCTCGAGTTGGTTGCGGCGCGAACGACGGAAGAGCGGGCGCTCCATGGGCAAGCCGACTGTCACACCGGTGTCGTCAAGCTCCATGCCGAGTACCGGTTCGGGTTGGTTGCGAATGCGGAGTGCCTTTCCTTCGATGGAGCGGAGCAGGTCGAAGACCCGGCGATTCTCGAGCCACACCTGATCGTCGAGGAAGCGGCGGAGCTGGTCGGAGAGGAGACGGACGGTTGCCTGGGTGCGCTCGCTGGCGTCGATCCAGTCAAAGTGGATCCGACGCAGTCGCCCGTCCTGACCGCCCAGATCCTCGATCAGTTGGAGTCGCTCGAGTAGCTCGGTGAGCTCGGCCTGCTTGTGATGGGATAGCAGGAAGTCGTAGAAGGCCTGAAAGCTACGGCCCTGGTCCGACTCGGTGATGCTGGCACGACTCCCCAGTGCCTCGTCGAGGAGGGCGCCTTTGGATCCCGACCAGCCTGCGATCTGCTCGCGCAGTGATCGGTCGAGCCCGCGGAAGTTCTCCTCCACCTGTCGAAAGTCGGCAAGCAGTTCCCGGGCGGTGCGGGCGAACTGCTGGTATCGGTCCCGCTGGCTCACTGCGTCGAGCATGGTGAGTTCCCCCCGCTGGGCGGCAGCGATCTCCTCATCGATCTGCGCCCGCCGCCGCTGAAGCTCGGAAAGACGGCGCTGGGGGTCGTCATCGGCGCCGAAGACCATCTGACGCAGAAGTTCGAAAATCGTGTTCAGACGTGACTCGGTACCGATGAACTCGCGAGCCGGAAGATCTTGGACCCAGAGAAGTGCCTTCTCGACTGCGGGGGCCAGGTCGAAATGGGCTTCATCGGCACCGGCCGGGTAGTACTTCCGTAGCCAGCCGTGTTCGGGCGACGCCCAATCGTCGAGGTAGGCAGTTGCCGATCTCGGAAAGGCATCTTCCCCGAGCCGCTGGTTGAGCGCGAACAGCTCGTCGTCCAACTGATCAGCGAGTTCGCTCGCCGGGATTCCGCTGGCGTTACCGTCGACGAATATCCGACCGAGGAAACTGAGTACGAGGGCGACGTTGTTCGAGCGCAGGAGCACCCACGCTGGGTGTTGGCTCCTCAGATGAGCGATCTCGTCGTAGTTCATCGTCGCCGCACGTACCTCTCAGGGGAATGAAACGACTCCCGGATCGGGCACGGGCGTCTGGTCACGTGAGAATCGTACGTCGCAGGTGTGCCGCCGGACGTGGTTCCGTGGCAGCAACGGCCCAGTTGCCAAACCAGAGGTGGAGATCCTCCCGCTGTCCCACAATGTTGCGTCCCGCTCGGGCGTGGCCAGGTGCTCGCCTGCGTTCTCAAGGTCCCCCGCGCTCAGGCGACTCGATCTGAGGCCGGCGCTACGCCGAGCCTCGCGGCAATCAGAAGGACGGTATGCCAGCGCGTCCCAGGTCGCTTCTCCCCGTCCCATCGAGGATCATGCCAAATGTTGGCTATTCGTCAGAGGAGATCAGGGGCCATATGAGTCCCCTGACATGGCCTTTCGCGATTCCCCCGAGACGCTCGGACACGCAATGTTGGCTCTGTTGCGTCCGCAATTACTCTTGATAACCCTCTGACCAGGACGTTTTGCGCGCTCGGCAGGATTCGAACCTGCAACCTTCTGATCCGTAGTCAGATGCTCTAATCCGTTGAGCTACGAGCGCCTGCTGCCGTCGCTTGATGGAGGCCACCTCCAGGCAGGTGGGACCAGCCCAGGGAGACACAACGGCCGAGCAACTGTACCCGACCGGTGGAGCTCCTCCTCGACCCGGGAACTCCACGGCGCCTGCCGGGCGGGACCCTTGAACGAGGTCCGAAGAAGACTGATCCAACTGCGCTCAGTCCTCCTGGGGCCGAACCTGGAAATACCGATCGCCGCCCCGGTGTTGCCAGAAGCTAGAGGCCAAAGCCGTGTGCGCCGTGGTTGGTTGACGTCCTCGGCGGTCGCAGACCCGAACCCCCCGCCCCCCCCGCCTGCATCAGGAGGTTTGTGTGAACGACGACCCGATGACCGCTGAACGCGATGTCACAACGGCCGCCGAGCCCGATCCGAAGCGTTGGTCGATCCTTGCCGTGGTGGTGATCGCTCAACTCATGGTGGTGCTCGATGCCTCGATCGTGACCATCGCCCTGCCCTCGGCGCAGAAGTCCCTGCACATCTCGGTGGCCAACCGGCAATGGGTGATCACCGCCTACACCCTGGCCTTTGGGGGGCTGCTGCTTCTCGGCGGGCGCATCGCCGACTTCGGTGGGCGCAAGCGGATGTTCGGCGTGGGCCTGGTCGGCTTCGCCGCTGCGTCGGCGCTGGGCGGGCTGGCCCCGAATCAGGCCCTGCTCTTCAGTGCGCGCGCCCTGCAGGGAGGCTTCGCCGCCCTGATGGCGCCCGCCGCGCTCTCCATCCTCACCGTCACCTTCCAGTCCGACCCCGGAGAACGGGCGAAGGCCTTCGGAGCGTACGGCGCGGTCTCCGGGGCCGGTGGCGCCATCGGCGTCCTGGCCGGCGGGCTCCTCACCCAGTACGCGTCGTGGCGCTGGTGTCTGCTGGTCAACGTGCCGATCGCCCTCGTGACGGCGTTCTTCGCCACCCGCGTGGTCCATGAGAGCCGGGCCGAGGGAAGCACCCGCTACGACCTGCCCGGCGCCTTCCTCTCGACCGCCGGCCTGGTCAGCCTGGTCTACGGGTTCACCAAGGCCGTCTCCGACGGGTGGGCGGCCGCACCGACGCTCACCTTCCTCGCCATCGGGGTCGCCCTGCTGGTCGCGTTCGTCGTCGCCGAGACGCGCACGAGGTATCCGCTCCTCCCGATCCGGGTCGTCGCAGAACGCAACCGGGGCGGGTCGTTCCTGGCGTCCTTCCTGCTCGGAGCCGGCCTGTTCGCCATGTTCATCTTCCTCAGCTACTACATGCAGGGCGTCCTGCACTACTCGGCCCTCAAGGCCGGGGTCGCCTTCCTGCCATTCGCGATCGGCATCGTCGCCGGAGCCGCGGCCTCGACCTCCCTTGTCCCAAGGATCGGACCCCGTATCCCGATGACCGCCGGCCTCCTGGTGGGTGCAGTCGGCCTCGGATGGCTCACCCAGATCGGGGTGGACACCTCGTTCTGGGGATACGTCTTCGGACCGCAGGTCCTCATGAGCGTGGGGCTCGGCTTCGCCTTCCCCGCGCTCAGCAGCACGGCCCTGACCAACGTGGACGACCGCGATTCGGGGGTGGCGAGCGCCCTGATCAACACGACCCAGCAGATCGGCGGATCACTCGGAACCGCCCTCCTCAACACGGTGGCGGCCACCGCCACCGCCAGCTACATCGCAGCGAACGGGCGCTCGTTCGTCCCGGCGGGACTCGTCCACGGGTACACGGTGGCCTTCGCGGTCGGAGCCGGCCTGCTCGTGCTCGCAGCCCTGGTCACCGCGGTGTTCGTCGACGGCCGCCCGAGCGTGGAGGTGTCGCCGCTGGAGCCGGCGTTGGCGGTGACCTGAACGCCGCCCGCCGGGCCTCCTGCCCTGGACGGGCGGTAGGGTGCGTGCAGTGACCGGTCCGGACGATTCCTTCGATCTCGAGCTCACGGCGGCCTCGCTGCGGGCCGACAGCTCGGACGTCCACATCCTGGTCAAGGTCCTGGTCGACCAGCTGTCCGACGCCCTCGGCTCACGCCTCGAGGTCCAGCGGTCCGGCGGCAGGTTCCGCAAGAGCGACGAGATCAAATCCCTCAAGATCTCCATGGACGACGACCAGTTCGACGCCGAGGTGGACGGGACCTCCCTCCGGTGCACCGTCGGCCACTCCTCCGGCGGGATCCGCATCCGCAGCGAAAAGGTCGACATGGACACCTGGCTCGCCCGCCTCCTGACCTCGCTCAAGGCCGAGGCGGCGCACAGCCAGGCCGTGCGCCAGGCGCTCGAGAGCATCGTGATCGGAGGCCCCTCATGACCGCCACGCCCGACGTCCCACCCGGAGCCGACGTGCCCCAGGACCTGCCCGAAGGCGCCGGGAAGCGACTCGCCGAGCTCGAGGGGGGCCTGTTCACCTCCGACCTCTCGGTCAACGAGTTCCTCCTCATCAAGGAGGTCGGGTTCCACCCGGTCGGCTTCGTGATGGGCTCGTCGATCTACCACACCGGCATCCAGACCCGGAAGTGGGGCCAGAGCCAGGAGCTCACCAAGCTCACCGAGGCCATGTACAACGCCCGCGAGCTGGCCATGACCCGCATGGAGGAGGAGGCCGCCGAGCTGGGGGCCGACGGCGTGGTCGGGGTCCGGCTCGACGTCAACTACTACGAGTGGGGGAAGGACGCCGCCGAATTCATCGCGGTGGGCACCGCGGTCAAGGCCGAGAGCGGGGTCTCCCACCGCAACAAGCTCGGCAAGCCGTTCACCTCCGACCTCTCGGGTCAGGACTTCTGGACGCTCATGCAGACCGGCCACATCCCCCAGGGCCTGGTCATGGGCACCTGCGTTTACCACATCGCCCACCGCGGCATCGGAGCCACCCTGGGTTCCGCCGGCCAGAACGTGGAGCTGCCCAATTTCACCCAGGCCTTGTACGAGGCCCGCGAGCTGGCCATGACCCGCATGCAGGACGAGGCCAACCAGCTCGGCGTCTCCGGCATCGTCGGGGTCCGTCTCGAGGAGAAGTCCCACCAGTGGGGCAGCCACACCATCGAGTTCCTCGCCATCGGGACCGGCGTGCTCAAGACTTCCGACGAGGTCACCCTCCCCCGGCCGACCACCATCATCTCGCTCGACAACTGATGGCCGACCTGCCGCCCGCAGACCCCGGCGGCCAGCCCGCCCCACAGGGCGACCTGCCCGAGGCCGCGGTACGCCGTCTCGGCGAGGGCGCCTTCACCTCGGGCCTCACCGTCCCCGACTTCGCCGCCTGCCTCCAGATGGGCCTCGAACCGGTCGGGTTCGTGCAGGGCTACTGCGTCATGCAGTGGCAGTGGTACGGGATGCGGATGGGGATCGGCATGGGGATGGGGATGTACGGACCCCAGAACACCGGAGGCGGGGGATACGAGCAGACCTGGAACTGCCCGCACGGCTTCGTCTCGGCCGAGCACCGGGCGTGGGGTCAGAACTACGAGCAGACCTGGGTCGAGGATGCCTGGACCGAGGGGTTCACCACGGCCTACGGGCGGATGGTCGAGGAGGCCGCCTCGGGCGGGGCCCACGGCGTGGTCGGCGTGGTCGATTCGAGCCAGTCCCTGAGCGACATGGGCGTCCTCGAGTTCCGGGTGCAGGGCACCGCGGTCAAGGTGGCCGGTGGCGACCCGCCGGCCGACGGGAAGCCCTGGACCACCTACCTGGCCGGCCAGCGGCTGGCCAAGCTGGTCGAGGCCGGCTACGCCCCGGTCTCGATCGCGGCCTCGGTTGCGTCGGTGCGGGTCTGGGCCAACTGCATCACCAGGTACCTCACCGAGGGCTCGGTCTCGATGTACGGCGGCGCGACACCCGGAGCCGAGATCGAACAGACGGCGAGCGCCGAGATGGCCACCCGCGAGGTGGCCCGCCAGCGGATCCAGAGCCAGCTCGGACACGATTCACTGCACGGTGCGGACATTCAGACTACCGAGCGCGAGCTCGGCGAGGGGGACAGCGAGTACCAGTGCACCCTCCGCGGTAACCGGGTGCGCCGGTTCAAGCCGTTCGACCCGATGCCCGCACCCCACCCGGTGGTGAGCCTCCGGTGAGCCCGACGGCACCTGCCGGTGGGCAGCCTCCCGAGGGCGCGGACGTCGACATCGCCGCGGAGATGCGGGCCGCCGCCGCAGCCCTGGCCAAGCCCGCGCCGAAGGACACCACCCGGATGACCTCCGACCTCTCGATCGACGAGGAGCTCGCCCTCCACGCGATCAGTTGGGAGCCGGTCCGGCTGGTCAACGGCGTCTCGATCCACTCGGTCCCGACGGGAGTCTGGAGCTGGGGGCAGGGCGAGATCGGCTACGCCTCGGCCGCCTTCGCCAACTCCTTCGCGCTCGCCACCGAACGGCTCCACCAGCAGTGCACCCACGCCGGCGGCTACGGCGTGGTCGGGGTGCACGTCGAGTGGGCCGTCCAGCGCCACCAGGTCGCCGTCTCGCTCGTCGGGACCGCGGTGCGCCCGGTGGGGGCGAAGACCCTCGGCACGGACCCGGTCTTCGTCTCCGACCTCTCGGGCCGAGACTTCGCCCTGCTCGAGGTCTCCGGCTGGGCCCCGCTCGGTCTGGCCGCAGGGGCCAGCTTCGTCTACGCCCCGCGCCGCTCGATGGGCGCGGCCATGCAGCAGTCCGGACAGAACGTCGAGCTCACCAACTTCACCGAGGCCATGTACGCGGCCCGCGAGTCGGCCATGGAGCGGATGCAGACCTCGGCCATCGCGCTCGGGGGGACCGGGGTGGTCGAGGTCAAGGTCACCGAGGGGCCGATGGACTTCGCCCACCACGCGGTCGGCTTCACCGCGTACGGCACCGTGGTGCGGCTCACCGCCGACGCCCACCGCGCCCTCGGCGCAGACACGGTCGTCTCGATGGACGACCCGGTCACCGCCTTCGACGCCGCCGCCCTCCGCGGGGCCTGACCACCGGACACGATGCCAGCCGAACCCCCGCTCTGTGGCATCCGGATCCTCGAGTGCTCCGCACTCGGCCCGGCGGCCATCACCATGCCCCTGGTCGACCTCGGCGCGGAGGTCATCAAGGTCGAACCGCCCTCGGGCGACTACATCCGCGAGATGACCTGGCCGATCGTCGAGGGCGTCTCGCTCATGCACCTCCACATCAACAGGGGCAAGCGCAGCATCGTGCTCGACCTCCGCAACGACGAGGATGTTGCCACCTTCAAGGAGCTGGCCCGGGTGTCCGACGTGGTGGTCGAGGCCATGCGGCCCGGTGGGCTCGCCCGCCGCGGTGTCGGCTTCGAGGATCTCAAGCTGCTCAAGCCGGACATCGTGTTCTGCACGATCTCCGGGTACGGGATGACCGGCCCCTACCGGGACCTGCCCGCCCACGGCGTGGCGTTCGACACCTGGGCCGGCATCGTCTCACCCCAGATCAACGACCAGGGGTTCGCCTACCTCCCCGAGCACGCCTCGATGGGCATCCACGCCGGTCCGCTCTTCGGGGCGCTCGGCATCCTCGCCGCGGTGCTCCGGGCGCGGACCACCGGAGAGGGATCCTTCCTCGAGATCGCCCAGTCGGACGCGGCTGCTGCCATGGACTGGTACCGGAGCGAGACCTGGAAGGCCTACGAGCGCTCCGACACGGAGGTCACCGGCAACAAGGCCGACGCCTACGAGCGCCGGGAGCCGGGCACCGCCGGGATGGTCGAGGGGGTCCGCTACCAGGTCTACGAAGCGAAGGACGGGCGCTACGTCCTGTTCATGGCTTCCGAGCAGATGTTCTGGAAGAACTTCTGCGTGGCGGTCGACCGCGTCGAGCTGTTCGAGCGCTGGCCCGGCTCGCAGTTCGCCGACCACGCCCGCAACAACCTCGAACTGCGCGCCGAGCTCCGGGACATCTTCCGCACCCGCACCGCCGAGGAGTGGATCACCTTCGGGGTCGAGGCCAACTTCCCGGTGAGCCCGGTCAACTCGCCGAAGACCATCGCGTCCGACCCCCAGTTCCTCGACCGCTTCCACTGGATCGACCGGGACCGGCTCGGCGCCGAACAGCTGCCCACCCCCCTCAAGTTCGTGGGCGAGGAGCTGCCCCTCCCCGCCCAGGCCCCGACCGTCGGCCAGCACACCGAGGAGGTGCTGGCGGACATCCTCGGCTGGGACGCCGCCCGCATCGCCGAGGCGCGTGCACGCGGCGGGCTCGGCGGTCCCGCCGAGCCCTGACCCGGTCCGTCCCCGACCGGCGGGTCCGGGGCGGCGGTAGGCTCCGCACGTGGCGACGGTCAAGACAAAGGTTCCCGCGATCGAGGGATGGTTCACCCTCGACGAGCGCGCGCCCGCGCTGCTCGGCTCCCGCTGCACGAGCTGCGGGAACATCGCCTTCCCGAGAGAGACGTACTTCTGCCGGAACCCCGGGTGCCAGGGGACCGAGTTCGCCGAGACGGAGCTCAGCCGCACCGGCACGGTCTGGTCGTACACCGATGCGTGCTACCAGCCGCCGGCGCCGTATGTGGCCGCCGACCCCTACGTCCCCTTCGCGCTGGCCGCGGTCGAGCTCACCGAGGAGCGGATGGTGGTCATGGGACAGCTCGTCCCCGGCGTGACCGTGGGCGATCTCTCGGTCGGCGCCGAAGTCGAGCTCGTGCTGGACACCCTCTACGAAGACGACGAGCACGAGTACCTGGTCTGGAAGTGGCGTCCGACCGGGGGCGCCGAACGGGCGGAGGCGTCGGGTGCCTGACGACCGGCGGGTCGCCGTCCTCGGGGCGGGGATGCACCCCTGGGGCAAGTGGGGACGCAACTTCGTCGAGTACGGGCTCGCCGCGGCCGGCGACGCCCTGGCCGAGGCGGACCTGCCCTGGACCGACGTCCAGTACGTGGCCGGTGCCGACACCATCCGCAACGGCTACCCGGGCTTCGTCGCCGGCGCGACCTTCGCCCAGGCCCTGGGATGGACCGGCGCCCGGGTCTCCTCGGCGTACGCGGCCTGTGCATCCGGCGCCCAGGCCGTCAACAACGCACGGGCCCAGATCCTCGCCGGCCTCTGCGACGTGGCCCTCGTGGTGGGGGCCGACACCACGCCGAAGGGCTTCTTCGCACCCGTCGGCGGCGACCGGCGCGACGATCCGGACTGGCTGCGCTTCCACCTCATGGGCGCGACCAACCCGACCTACTTCGCCCTCTACGCCCGGCGGCGGATGGAGCTCTCGGGAGCCACCGAGGCGGACTTCGCCGCGGTCAAGGTCAAGAACGCCCGCCACGGCCTGCACAACCCGTACGCGCGCTACCGCAAGGAGGTCACCGTCGAGGAGGTGCTCGCCTCGCCGATGGTGGCCGATCCCCTGCGGCTGCTCGAGATCTGCGCGACCTCCGACGGCGGGGCCGCGCTGGTCCTCACCAGCATGGCCTTCGCCCGCAGGCACGCCGGCACGGACGACCTCGTCACCATCGACGCGGTCTCGACGGTGACCCCGCGCTTTCCCCAGGCGATCATCGAGATGCCCAACTTCTCGACCGACTCCTCGGCCGCCGTCCCCCCGGTCGGAGCACCCTTCAAGCGGTCGGTGGCGCTCGCCGCATACGAGGAGGCGGGCATCGGGCCGGAGGACATCGGCCTGGCCGAGGTCTACGACCTCTCGTCCGCCCTCGAGCTCGACTGGTACGAGGACATCGGGCTGTGCAAGGAGGGTGAAGCCGAGCGCCTGCTCCGTGACGGCGACACGACGCTCGGTGGCCGGGTTCCGGTGAACCCGAGCGGAGGGCTCTCCTGCTTCGGCGAGGCCATTCCCGCCCAGGCCATCGCACAGGTGTGCGAGCTGGTCTGGCAACTGCGCGGACGGGCCGCCGGCCGCCAGGTGGACGGCGCCCGGGTGGGGATCACCGCCAACCAGGGTCTCTTCGGCCACGGCTCCTCGATCATCCTCTCGCGATAGCCGGTCGACGGGGCAACCGTATTGACGGCATCCTGACCGGTCGGTACGGTTGGCCCGGCAACGGACCCGGTGACGGGCAGGAATCGGTTCCGGGCGCTCCGGCGGGAGCATCGTAGGGCGGCCATATCGGGGCAATCACTGCCGTCACAAGGGGCATCACAATGAGTCGAGATCGCAACACCCGCTGGGTGATGCCGTCGCTGGGCCTCGCGCTCGCCGTCGCCACAGCCATGGCGGTCCCGGGGATCGCTGCGGCCACCACCACAAGGGCGCCGAGCCAGAGCATCGCGCTCACCGCAGAACCGTTGACCGCGGTCGCGGGCCAGAGCGCGAGCTTCACCGTTGCGACCTTCACCGCCGGGCCGTCGACGGCCGACCCGTCGATCTTCACGGCCACGATCTACTGGGGAGGGTTCTCCCGCTCCAGCACCGGGACGATCACCCAGCCGGGCGGCGCGGGCAGCCCCTACCGGGTGACCGGCACCCACACCTACGTCGACACCGGCACCTTCCCCACGGGGATCGAAGTGGTGAGTCCCACCCACTTCAAAGGAGGGTGGGAGCAGGCAACCGTCGCGGTCTCGGACCTCGAGGTCAGCTGCACGACGAACCCCTGTGGGGGGACGGTGACCGGCTCCTCCCAGACGGTGCTCGTCACCACCCCGTCGGACACCGGGACGATCGACCTCACGGTCTCGCCGGCCGGCACGCTCAGCTGCGGTGACCCGTACCGCCACGCACCGGAGTTCACCACCGTCACCGACACCGGGGTGTCCAGTGACCTCCAAGCGACCGTGACCTTCGAGAACGCCGCCGCCGCGGGGGACTGGAGTGAGCCGTTCGAGATCTGCTACACCGCCGCGACCCCGTTCACCGACTACTTCGGCGACGCCGACGTGACGACCGGGCTGCTCCCGTTCTGCTCGACCAACGGGAACGTCGCCCCGTGCGTGCAGTCGATCATCGAGTCACCGTTCCCGGAAGGCAATCCGGCCGACCTCGGGACGGTCACCGAGCAGCTGCTCGTCCCCCCGGGCGACCCGAAGTGGCGGTAAGGGCCGTAGACAGCCGGAGCAGGCGCGCCTCCACTACGGTGTGAGCAGGCGCGGCGGCGCCTCCGGTTCACGCAGGCGTGGCAGACCGGGAGCGTCACCCGTGACATCGACCGAAGCACCCCAGAACACGGCGAACGAGGATGGCAATCCGCTCGCGCCCTACTTCCCCCGGCTGGCCATCGAGTGGATGGCCACCGACCCGGGCACCCGTCACCGGGAGCTCGAGGGCACCATCGCCTTCGTCGACATCTCCGGGTTCACCAAGCTCTCCGAAGGCCTCGCCCGCCACGGCAAGGTGGGGGCCGAAGAGCTGACCGCCACCATCGGGACCTGCTTCGTCGCCCTCCTCGATCTGGCCGTTGCCTACGGCGGGCGGCTCCTCAAGTTCGGAGGGGACGCCCAGCTGCTCTACTTCTCGGGGGAGGCACACGCGGCGCGGGCCTGTCGGGCGGCGGTCGAGATGCGCCGTGCACTGCGCACCGTCGGACGGCTCACCGTCCTCGGCCAGAAGGTGCAGCTCCGGATGTCGGTCGGGGTCCACAGTGGGCTGTTCCACTTCTTCCTGGTCGGCGACTCCCACAAGGAGTTCGTCGTCGCCGGTCCATCGGCCACCGCCACGGTCACCATGGAGGGCACGGCGGACGCCGGCGAGATCGTGATCAGCGACGCGACCGCGTCCGCCCTGCGTCCGGGCGTGGTCGGTGCGGCGAAGGGCCCCGGTCACCTGCTCCTGCGGGCGCCGTCGGTCCCTGCCGACTCCTTCCTCCCCTTCGAACAGGTCGATCCCGAGCTCGACCTGCTGCACGGCATCCCGACCGGGCTGCGCGAGGTGCTCTCCGGGGCCCACCAGGAGTCCGAGCACCGTCGGGTCACCGTGGCGTTCGTGCACTTCGACGGCACCGACGGGCTCATCGAGCGCGAGGGCCCGGCCGAGGCCGCCGACCAGCTCGATGCGCTGGTCTCCCACGTCCAGCGCGCCGTCGAGCGGCAGGAGGTCACCTTCCTGGCGACCGACGCCGACAAGGACGGCGGCAAGATCATCCTCACCGCCGGTGCCCCCTCCACCTCGGGCGACGACGAGCACCACATGCTCCTCGCCGTCCGCGAGATCATGGACGCCCACGGCCCGCTCCCGATCCGGATCGGGGTCAACCGGGGATCGGTCTTCGTCGGCGAGGTCGGGCCCCCGTACCGGCGGACGTTCACGGTCATGGGCGACGCGGTCAACCTGGCCGCGCGGCTCATGGCCAAGGCCGAAGCGGGCCAGATCCTGACCACCCCCGAGATCCTCTCCCGCTCGCGGACCGGGTTCGTGACCGAGGAGCTCGAGCCCTTCTACGTGAAGGGCAAGTCCAAGCCGGTCCGCGCCCTCAGCATCGGGGCAATCGCCGGCTCGCAGCGGGTGGGCCAGGGACACGACCTCCCCTTCGTCGGCCGTGTCCCGGAGATGCGGACCCTCGAGCAGGCGCTCGCTCGGGCGAAGGCGGGGACCGGGTCGCTGGTCGAGATCGTCGGCGAACCCGGTTCGGGCAAGTCGCGCCTGGTCGCCCGGCTCCGTTCCGCCGCCGATGACATGGTGCAGCTCTCGACCGTGTGCGAGCGCTACGACTCGTCGACCCCGTACCACGTGGTCGGCCGCCTCCTCCGGAAGCTGCTCGGGCTCCCGCCGGAGGGGACCGGGATGGGGATAGCTGCAACGTTCCTGGCCCAGGTCGAGCAGCGGGCACCGACGGTCGTCCCCCGGGCACCCCTCATCGCGACCGCGCTCGGCCTCACCGTGCCGGAGACCCCGGAGACCCGTGACATCGAGGAGGGGTTCCGCCGGGCCCGGATGGCCGAGGCGGTCATCGACATGCTGGCCGAGCTGCTCCCGGAGTCGGGACTGCTGACGGTCGAGGACGCCCACTTCATGGACGAGGCCTCGGCAGACCTGTTCGGGTACCTGGCGGCACTGGTCGGCGCCACCTCGTGGCTCATCTGTGTGACCCGCCGCGACGGCACCGGCGTCTTCGTCGCCCCGGAGGAGACCGCGACCCGCGTCGCGCTCCCTCCACTCGGGGTCGAAGAGGCCACCGAGCTCGCCCACCTGGCGACCGCCGATGCGCCCATCCCCCAGCACCGGATCGATGCGCTGGTGGAACGGTCCGCCGGCAACCCGCTCTTCCTGCTCGAACTGTTGGCAGTCACCGCCCAGGGGGAGACGCTCGAGGAGCTGCCGGAGTCGGTCGAGCAGGTGGTCGCCGCGCGCATCGACCGCCTGTCACGAGACGACCGCCACCTGCTCCGGCGGATCTCGGTGCTCGGCCAGTCGTTCCCCCACGAGCTGCTCCGCGACGTGGTCGACGACGCCCCCGGCGAGTTCGACCCCGCATGGGAGCGGCTCGACGAGTTCGTGCTCCGCGACGGCTTCGGTGGGCTGAGCTTCCGGAGCGCCCTCCTCCGGGACTGTGCGTACGACGGTCTCACCTTCCGCCTCCGGCGCGAGCTGCACGCGCGCGCCGGCGACACCATCCGCTTTGCTGCCCTCAACCGTGGGAAGGACCAACCCGAGCTCCTCTCGTTCCACTACCTGCACGCCCAGCGGCACGAGGAAGCCTGGAGCTACTCGCTCATCGCTGCCGAGCGGGCGAAGACCGCGTACGCCAACGTCGAGGTCGCGGAGTTCTACGAGCGGGCCCTGCTTGCGGGACGGCGCCTCCCCGAGCTCGACCGGGCCGAGGTCGCCGCGGTGCACGAGTCCCTCGGGGACGCCAGGAACAGCACCGGTGACTACCAGGGTGCGGCCGCCGCCTACCGGACGGCGCGACGCATCGTCGACAGGGACACGGTGGGGGCAGCCCGTTTGTCGCTCAAGCTGGCGCAGGTCCAGGGATGGCTCGAGAGCTACTCGAACGCGCTCCGGTGGATCACCAGGGGTCTGCGCCTGTTGGAGGGCGAGGTCGGCCCCGCCGCACTCCGCCAACGTGCCGAACTGCTCAGCTGGTACGGCCGGTTCTGCCAGGAAGAGGGCCACCACGCCCGGGCAATCGCCTGGTGCACCCGGGCGGTCGAGGATGCCGAGGCAGCGGGGGACAAGGAGGTGCTCGCCGAGTCCCTGCGTACGATCGACTGGGCGAGGTTGGAGCTCGGACAACTCGACGAGCCGGTCAACCTCGAGCGGGCGCTGACCCTCTTCGAGGAGACCGACAACCTGACCGGCCAGGGCAGCACCCTCAACGGGTTGGGCATCGTGGCCTACTTCCGTGGGGAGTGGGACCGGGCCGCCGAGCTCTACGAGCGGTCCCGGATCATCGACCGGCGCACCGGCAACGCGGTCAACGACGCCTTCATGGTGTTCAACATCGGCGAGATCTACCTCGACCAGGGACGGCTCGACCTCGCCGACGAGCAGATGCAGGCGGTCTCGCGGACCTGGCGCGCGGCCGGCTACCGCTCCGGCGTCGCCGCGGTCAAGGGGAAGCAGGCCCGGGTGGCCACCGGCAGGGGACGGTTCGAGGAGGCGCTGCGGCTCTTCGCCGAGGCCACCGATGAGTTCCGGGCCATCGGCAGCCATGCCGAGGCGTTCGAGGAGCAGGCCCGGACCGCCGAGTGCCTCGCGGCCAGCGGGGACCACGCCGCCGCCCTGGCCACCGCCGACGAGGCGCTCGCCGTGGCCCGCGGCCTCGGAGGGGTCCCGCCCCAGATCCCCCTGCTCCAGCGCGTGCGGGGGGCGGCACTGGCCCGGTTCGGCCGGGCCGACGATGCCCGTTCGGCGTTCGAGGCCGGCATGGCTGCGGCCCGGAAGCGCCACTCGGCGTGCGAGGCCGCGCTCACCCAGCTGGCCATGGCCGACACCGGGATCCTGCCCGCCGGGGTGGACGCCGACGACCTCCGCGCCGAGGCATGGGGCACGCTCTCGGCCCAGGGCATGGTGCTCACACCCGACCTGACCGGGGCGACCGCCGGACTCGTGGTCAACCCGTGACCAGGACGATCTTCCCGAGCTTGCCGCCGGCGGCGAACCGCTCGTAGGCCGCGGCCGCCTCGGCCATGGGGAAGGTCTCGGTCACCGGCACGGCGACCGACCCTGCCGCCAGCAGCGGTACCGCCTGCTCCGCCACCTGGCGGGCGACCGCCGCCTTCTCCTCGCGGGAGCGGGAGCGGAGCATCGAGCCCCGGATGGTCGCCCGCGCCGCCATCACCGCCAGCAGGTCGACCTCGAGCCGGGCGCCGCCACCGACCCCGATGACCACCACGCGGCCACCGGTTGCGAGCGCGGGCAGCACCGAGGCCACCCCGGGTGCACCGACCAGCTCCAGCAGGACGTCGTACGGTCCGTGCGCAGCGACCTCCTCGGGCAGGATGACCCGGTCGGCGCCGAGCGCCGCGACCTGCTCGTGGAACGACGAGGTCCGGACGGTCGCCACCACTTCGGCCCCGGCGGCGCGGGCCAGCTGCACCGCGGCCGTGCCGACCCCACCGGCCGCCCCCGAGATCACGACCCGTTCCCCGGCCCTGAGCCCGGCCTGGGTGAAGAGCGCGTCCTGGGCGGTCGAGAACGCCTCGGGAAAGCCACCGGCAGCCGCGTCGTCGATCCCCTCGGGGACCGGCAGCAGCCAGGTCTCCGGCACCACCACCATCTCCGCCTGGCCGCCGCCGCCGCAGATCGACATGACCCGGTCGCCGGGGGCGTACCGGTCTGCGCCCGGGCCGGTCCGGAGCACCCGTCCGGCGAACTCGAGGCCGGGGATGTCCGGCGGCGCCGAGGGCGGTGCGGGATAGAAGCCCCTGCGCTGCATGAGGTCCGCGGCGTTGACGCCCGCGGCGGTCACCGCGACCGCCACCTCGCCCTCAGCCGGGACGGGGTCGGGGTGCTCCTGCCACCGGAGATCGCCGTCCACGATGGTCACCGCCCGCATCGGACCAGGGTACCGGCACGCCGGAGGTCTGCCGGGGGGCGAAGGGGAGCACGGACGGACTGCGATCTCCTCGACCGACGAGGGATGATCGGCCACGCACCTGCCGTGGCCGAGGCGTCGTCTTACCCGTATGCATTTACTGGGAGCTGACTGCGTGGGCCGGGCACCCTGAGATTGACAAGAAGTTAGCCTATCTACTAAATTTATCTAGGCGACTATATTTAGTGAGGGGAGTAAACCACTATGAATCCGGGCGACTTCAAAAACCCCTATACGCCGGGAGCCGGCCATCCCCCGCCCCACCTGGCTGGTCGCCATTCCGAGCGTGCCGAGTTCGAACGGTTGCTCGGTCAGGACACGATCCTCGAGAACCTCATCCTCACAGGACTCAGGGGCTTGGGAAAGACCGTGCTCCTCGAGGTGTTCAAGCCGGCGGCAATGAAACGGGGGTGGCTGTGGGCGGGGTCGGACCTCTCCGAATCAGCGAGCATCAACGAAGCCAGTTTGGCCGTCCGGATCATGACCGACTTGTCGATCGCCGCCTCTGGCGTCACGGTCCAGGTCCCGGCCCAACCAGTCGGCTTCCGCTCCGGACAGCCGACCTTCGACACGCTTGCGTTGTCCTACGAGACCCTCGAGGATATTTACAAGTGGACACCGGGACTAGCTGCCGACCGATTGCGGGCCGTTCTGGAATATGCATGGTCGTTACTCGAATCCCACAGCAAAAACCATGTCATTTTTGCGTATGACGAAGCTCAGAACCTTGCCGACCACGCGGAGGTCGACGAATTCCCACTCTCAGTATTACTTGACGTCTTCCAGTCGATTCAGCGACGCGGTATCCCGTTCATGCTCGTTCTCACTGGCCTGCCGACGCTCTTTCCGAAGCTCGTCGATGCACGGACCTTCGCTGAGCGCATGTTCCGGGTTGTCACCTTGGATCGGCTGACAACCGATGAGAGCCGAGAGGCAATCGTTACGCCAATCGAGACAACCCACTGTCCGGTCGAATTTTCGGATGAGTCAGTGGACATGATCGTTCTTGAAACGGCCGGATATCCCTATTTCATTCAGTTCGTCTGTCGAGAGGTGTACGACATTTTCCTGCAGCAGGTCGAGGAGGAGGGAGTTGCCAAGGCCGTTCCATTCGATTCGATCCAGAGGAAGCTCGACGCAGACTTCTTTGCGGGTCGCTGGTCGAGGGTTACGGACCGACAGCGAGACTTGCTGTTTGTGATTGCCCATCTCGGTCATGCCGATGATGAGTTCACGATCCAACAGGTCGTGGAGATGTCGCGGTCACTCCTCGACAAGGGATTCTCCTCCAGTCACGTCAACCAGATGTTGGGGACGCTCAGCGAGCAAGGACTCGTGTACAAGAACCGATTTGGGAAATATTCGTTCGCGGTTCCGTTGCTCGGAGCGTTCATCCTCCGGACGTATACCTAGCTCGTGCTGTCGCCAGCCCTGACGGCAGCGGCCCTAACGGCAGCAGCCACGGAGCCGGCCGGGGGCTTGCTCGATCGCTTAGGCATGACCCTCGTCCGCGTCGGGTCAGCCGATCGCAGGCTCTGCAGATTCAAACTGACCTCCCGGGGGCACCGTTCCCCCTGCGCTCGTAGTGTGTGGGTGTGAGGACCTGGTCGTGACCGTCGAATCCACAGAAGAGGAAGCCCAGCAGTCTCCCGGGAAGCCGGCATGGGAGGAGCGGGGGCCGATGGTCGACGCCCTCTTCCCCGATCCGACGGCCGGCATGGTGCTGCACCGGGTCCTCGCCATGGCCGCCCGCACCTTCCTCCTCAACGACATGGACGAGCCACTCGACGGCGGGATCCGTGCGGACGGGACGGCGGAGGCCCTGGGTGCGTCACTCGGGACCCGACCGCTCTGGGCCCAGTCCGCGGCCGGATCCCTCGAGGGGACCGAACGGCGGTCGACCGCCTTCGAGCGCACCCACCAGAGCCGGGTGGCGATGCGCCGCATCCGCTCCAACCTGCGGACCTTCCGGCTGCTCCTCGACGCGGGGTGGGGCACCTCGCTCAGGGCCGAGCTCGCCTGGTACGGCAACCAGCTCGGACGCTCGCGCGACCTCGACATCCTGGCCGCGGTCATCGAGGACTGCGGGAGCGAGGTCCTCGACCCCGACAACGTCGCCCGGCTGCTGGCGGTGGTCGACACGCAACGACGGGTGACTAGGGAACAGATGACCACCCTGCGGAGCGGTGTGCGTCACGACCGGTTGACCGAGCAGATGATGCTCCTCTGGGAGGGTCCCGAGTTCAAGCCCAGGGCGAAACGGCCGGCTGAAGATGTGCTCCCGGCGATGCTGCAGCGCGCGTGTGGCGCGACCTGCGCGGGACGGCCCGCACCGCCCGGAAGTCGCCCTCGGACACCAATCTCCATGCAGTGCGCATCCGGCTCAAGGACTTGCGCTACGGCTGCGAGACGGTCGCACTGGTCGAGGGTGCGCCGGCCCGCAAGACCGCCCGTGCCGCTGAGCGGCTCCAGAGCAAGCTCGGCGACCTGCACGACGCGGTGTACTCGCTCGACTGGTTGGAGGCGCTGGCCGATGCGCGGGCCGACCTGGCCTCGCCCATCGGTGAGCTCGTCGTCGCGCAGCGCGCCGCCGCCGAGGAGGCCCGGCGCGGGTGGAAGCGCGAGCTCAAGGAGGTCGAGCGCCGCTGGCGCCGTTGGCAGAACGGCTAGACCGCCGGTGACGGTCGGGAGGCGGTGGCGTCCGGTTGGTTGACGGTCAGGTGGGGGTGGCGTCCGGTTGGTTGACGGTCAGGTGGATCGGCTCCCAGAGCCGGATGCCGCCGAGGATGCCGGCGGAGTTGTCGACGACGGTCACGTCCTCGGGCAGCAGGGGGCGGAGCACCCGCCGGGAGTTCCCGCCGCCGATGTAGAGGTGGTCAAAGAACAGCAGGGCCCGCATGGTGGCGATCGCCTTGAGGACCCGCTTGTTCCAGCGCTCCTCGCCGATCTCCTTCCGGGTCGGCTCGCCGAGCTGTTCGTTGTAGGTCTCGCCCTTGCGGAACGGCTGGTGGGCGATCTCGAGATGCGGCATGAGCTGCCCCTGGTAGAAGAGCCCGGTCCCGAACCCGGTGCCGAGGGTGATCACGAGCTCGAGTCCCTGACCCGAGACCACCGCGGCCCCCTGGATGTCGGCGTCGTTGGCCACCTTGGTCGGGATCCCGAAGGACCGGGTGAGGGCGGCAGCCAGGTCGAAGTGCGACCAGAGGGTGACCAGCTGCTGGTCCACCGGGCTGCCCGGCCCGCTCTTGGTCGAGAAGTGCGGGGCCGAGAGGACCGCGCCGTCCCGGACCATCCCGGGGAACCCGACCGAGGCGCGCTCGGCGGCCGGGAGGGGGGCCACCAGCCGGACGAGCGAGGAGACCAGCGTGTCCGGTGGATTGGGGTAGGGGGTCGGGATCTTGACCCGCTCGGCCACCATCGTGCCGTCCGCGTCGAGCACCGACGCCTTGAGCCCGGTCCCCCCGATGTCGACAGCCAGGGTGAAGGGATGCCGCGGGGTCGTCCCGGCTGCCGGGACGTTCGGAACGGATGCCGGTGGGACGGACTGGGCGTACTCGCTCATCCCCCCACGCTAAACCCCGGGGCACCGCCCGGAGACGGACGCCTGTTCCGCCGGAGCGGCGGTCGGACAGGTCCGGGTAGCGTCGCCGGGGTGAGCACACAACCCTGGCTCGGCGATGCCTGTTCGCTGGTCGACGCCTTCCGCGCCGACACCGTCCATCCGAGCGAGGTGCTGGAGGCGTCCCTCGCGGCAATCGACGCCTCCGGGCTCAACGCCTTCTCCCACGTCGACAGCGAGGCCGCCCGCACGGCGGCCGCGGCCGCTGACGTCACCCTCCCCTTCGGCGGCCTGCCCATCGCGGTCAAGGAGCTCGAACCGGTGGCCGGGTGGCCGTACAGCGAGGCCTCGCTGGTCTTCGGGGACCGCATGGCGACCCGGGACTCGACACAGGTGACCCGCCTGCGCGCGGCCGGGGCGGTGGTCGTCGGCCAGACGACGGCGTCGGAGTTCGGGAGCGTCAACTACACCAGCACCAAGCTGCACGGGACCACCCACAACCCCTGGGACCCCGCCCGCACCCCGGGCGGTTCGTCGGGAGGCTCGGCCGCGGCGGTGGCCGGGGGACTCGTGCCCCTGGCCAGTGGGAGCGACGGGGGCGGATCGATCCGGATCCCGGCCGGGTTCAGCGGGCTGTTCGGGCTCAAGTCCACCTACGGTCGCATCCCGCGCGGTCCTGGCACCCTGCAGCCGCCGTTGACGGTGACCTTCGGGTGCCTGTCGCGATCGGTTCGGGACACCGCCCGCTGGTTCGACGTCTGCAACGGGTTCGATCCGCGCGACACCCTGAGCCTCCCCCGGGTCGAGGGGTGGGAGGCCGGGCTCGGCTCCTTCGACCTGTCGGGCAGGCGGGCGGTGGTCTCGATCGACCTCGGCACGGCCATCGTCGAACCGCAGGTGGCCGCGCTGGTGCTCGAGGCCGCGGAGGCCCTCATCGCGGCGGCCGGTCTCCGAAGGGTCGACGTCGCCGTGGCGCTGCCCGAAGGCGGGGCCGAGTGGGTCCTCTCCAACCTGGTCGGCCTGGCCGGCGACCTCGGCGACCGCTATCCCGCCTGCAGCGACGACCTCACTCCCGAGGTCCAGTTCGCGATGAACCTCGCCAGCCACCACTACGACGTGCAGAGCGCGGGCAGGGCCGAACAGTTCCGGATCCGGGTCGACGAGGAGGTGGCGGATCTCTTCGAGCAGACCGACTTCGTCCTCGCAGCCACCAATCCTGACATCGCGTTCGGCGCCGGGGGCCCGATGCCCACCAAGATGGGCGACGTCGATCTCATCGCGACCTACGGCTTCGAGCGGGCCATCGGCAACAACGGCGCCCTCACCATCCCCGCCAATCTGGCCGGTCTGCCGGCGGTGTCGATCCCGGCCGGGTCGGTCGACGGGATGCCGGTGGGTCTGCAGGTGATCGGTCGCCACCACGAGGAGCATCTCCTCCTGGACCTGGCCCTCGCAGCAGAGCGCGACCGGCCCTGGCCACTGGTCGCCCCCGCGGCTCCGGCCTGACTTCCGCCACGGCCACGAGGGACCGCAGCCACCGGTCGTCGAACCAGGTGCGCAGCGGCAGCCGGGCCGGGGGCAGGTCTCGGTAGACGAGCACACCGCTGCCGGGCGACACCCTGCGCAGTGCGTCCGGCGGCGCGAGCCGGCGCACCGAGGGCGAGTGGGTGGTGCTCGGGCCACCCCGTCCCCCCGAGGTGGTGGCGGGCAGGGCCAACTCCTCCTCTCCCATCAGGGTGCTCGCGTAGTCGAGCGTCGACGGATCGGAGATGCCCGAGAGGAAGAGCTTGGCTCGATGGTTGTTGACGACCGTCGACGCCCTCGGGCCGAACCGTGCGCTGATCTGGGCCAGGTCGTGCCACACCGTCACCAGCTGCACCCCGTGTCCCGCCGCGGTGGCGGCGAGCGCATCGAGGTCGGAGAGCGGGGCGATGTTTGCCGCCTCGTCGAGCACGACCAGGAGCGGTGGATCGAGCGGGCGCCCGGAGCGGGCCACCCGGTCGTACGCACGGTCGAGCACGGCGCGCAACACGCCCACGAACAGCGGGGTGAGCCGACGCTGGTCGTGGGCCGGTGCGCAGAGGTAGAGGGTGTCGGTGCCCGAGAGCAGCCGGTCGGGATCCACGGGTTCGCCACCGGCATCTCCGAGCGTCCCGCCCGAGCATCCCGGGCTGCCGGCGAAGGGCTCGAGCAGGGTCTCGACCGTCGTGGCGATCGAGCTGCGCTGGCGCTCCTCCTTGGCGAAGGCGGACCGGGCGGCGTCGAGGGCTTCGGGTACCCCGGTCCGGCCGAGCAGGGCGAGCACCTCCTCCTCCTCGCCGGTCTCCACCCAGTGGAGGACGTCGGCCATCTCTTTGCGGCCGTGGGCGGCGGCAAAGAGGAGCGGCGCCAGCATCCGCGCGGCCGTCGCGTACCAGAAGTCACCGTCGCTCATGGTCCCGACCGATGCCCGGCCCACCTCGGTGAGGGTGGCGGCCGCGCGGCGCGCCCCGGGCCAGGTGCGGGCCCCCGGCAGCGGCGACCAGGGGGACGGCGGAACTCCCGTGGTGCCGGTCGGGTCGAAGCACTGGATCCGTCCGAGGGTCCGGCGGTGGGCGACCGTGTGCGCGAGCAGGTCGGACTTCACGCTCGCCGCGAGCACCGGGCCCCGCCACTCGAGGATGGCCGGCACGGCGAAGCCCGACGTCTTTGCCGACTGGGTCGGCCCGAAGACGATGACCGACTGCGCCGCCTCGGCCGCGACCAGCCGACGTCCCGACCGGCCGAGGGCCAGGCGCCCCGGAGGAGGCGTCCGTCCGGCGACCACGAGCTCCTTCAGATCGGTGGGCCGGGCCCACCGCGCGCCCGCGCGCCGTCGGGCCGCTGCTCCCCGGGCACGCCGGTCGACCGCATGATGCAGGGGACTCCTCGAACCGGTCGCGGGCTTCGGGAACAGGGCGGCAGCACCCAATGCCGCCGCGCCGAGGACGACGGCCGTCGAGGACGCGCTCACCCGTCCCGCTCCGGCCGGACCCCGATCGGTTCGGTCATCGCCTCGTCGGTGTCGGCCAGCCACAGCTCCCCCGCCGCCAACCGGTGCTCGACCAGGAACGAGCGGCGCCCGACCTTCCAGAGGGCGGTGCCCCGCCGCAGCTCGGTGACCAGCTCGGCCTCCGTCGCGGTCAACCCGAGCAGTTCACCGGTCCGGGCCACCTCGCCCGGGGACTGCGCATAGACGACCCGGGTCTCCGAATCGGACAGGAGCCCTTCGGCCAGGCCGACCTGCTCCGAGCCGACCGCGCCCACCGTGCCGAGGTCGGAGAGCCGGTGGAGCACGGCCATGTTGGCGACCCCGAGCGCGCGCGAGAGCTTCCACGAGGTCTGGAGCCAGCGGGCCACCCCGAGATTGCCGAGGATGGCCCACGCCTCGTCGACCACCAGCAGGATCCGGCGGCGACTGCTGCTCACCACGTGCTGCAGCCAGGCCGCCGCGCAGGCCATGAGCACGCCGAGCGCCGGCGAATGGTAGACGGCGGCGAGGTCGAGCACGACCAGGGGACCGTCGAGGCGAAGCCCGTCGGTGGTCGGCCCGTCGAACATGCCCCGCAGGTCCCCGTGGACCAGGCGGCGCAGCTCGAGCGCAACGTCCCGCCCTTCCTCCATCAGATCGACCCGGGTGGTGCGCAGCGAAGAGGCAGCGTCCGCTCCAGGGTCGAGGAGGGCCTCGACCACCTGGGGGAGGGTGGGTGCCTGCATGGCGCCGACCCGGGCACGGTCCTCGGCGGCTCCGACCGCGGCATCCACGGCGGCGCGCTCGCGGGGCAGCAGTTCGCGTCCCAGACAGGCGATCGCCAGCGATGCGGTCAGGTTGGTGCGCCGCCGCCGACCGTCCGCGACGGGGTCGGTCCCGGACCCCGACCCGTCTCCGGACGCGTCGGTGTCCAGCGGGTTGAGCCGGATGCTGCCACCGGGGCGCAGCGAGAGCGGGACGACCCCCCATGCCTCGGCCAGACGACCGTACTCACCCTTCGGATCGATCACCCAGGCGTGGCGACCGAAGACAGCCTGGCGCCAGAGGTAGGACTTCACGAAGGAGCTCTTGCCCCGGCCGATCTGGCCGATGACCACCATGTTGGGATTGGTCACCGCGCCCTGCCGGTAGAGGGTGAACGGGTCGTAGACGAACGAACCCCCGAGGAGATCCCGGCCGATGAGCACCCCCTCGTGCCCGAGGCCGGCCTCGCTCACCAGTGGGTAGGCGGCCCCGAGATGGCGGGTCGTGGCCACATGGGCCGGGAGCCCGGGCGGCAGACGGCTCACGCGAGCCCCCGCCCGACGGGGATGCCGCAGAGCAGCGCCGCGTCCTGCTGCCCGTAGAGGAGACGCACCTCGAGCCGGGCCTGGCCGGCAGCCTGCTCGAGCGCGCTCGAGGCGGCGGTGAGCTCATCCCTCGAGTCGGCTGTCACCGTGAGGTATCCCGAGAACCGGAACTGGGCGTGCCCGTCGGCAAGCTCGGTGTCCCTGGCCTCCACGCTCTCCCGTTCTCTCGCATGGCGCGCGGTGACCAGGAACCCGCCCCGCCGCCGGAGCTCGCCGTCGGCCAGATCGGCCGTTCGGGACTGGGCCACCTGGCGGGCGGCACGGAGCGGGCCGACCGGCTCCATCACCAGCGAGAGCGAGCGCCGGAGGGGAGCGAACAGGAGTGGGCCGAGGAAGTCGGGGGTGACCTCCACCCGCGGCCATTCGGCGATCCAGTAGACCGCGTGCCAGACCGCGTCGGTCCGGACCGCGTCCCAGCAGGGCTCGACCGCCATCGGCCACGGCGTGCCGGATGGCCGCCCCTCGTCGGGTCGCGGAGCTCCGGGAGCGGCCCGGCGCCACGGGCCGGCGAGGACCGCGCCGAGCGCGCCCGGACCGAGGACGCCGTCCACGACGACCTCGGCGCCTTCGAGGGCACGACGGAGGGCGTCCACCTCACGCGCCAGCACCGCGCCCGCGCCGTGCAACCCACCGCCGGCGGCGCGGACCGTCCGGACGGCACGCGCGGGACGCAGGGTCACCGCCAACACCACCTGGTGCCGGCGGGTCACCGGCGACGACTCGTCGACCAGGGCGCGATAGCTCGCGCCCGCGGGTGTGTGGGCCCCGAGCACGGCCCGCTCGTCCATGTACCCAGTCACGGATGCCCCGTCGTCGGGCAGGCAGGTCTCGACCCACTGGACGCGGTGCACGGCGCAGCCCTCTCGGGCCAGGGACGCGAGCGCCCGGGCCCAGGCCCCCACCCGTGCGTCCTGGTCGTCGGGACCCAGCAGGGCGAAGCTGTTCCCACGCAACGCGAGCACCGCGGTCAGCGCCCGACCCGGGCGATCGACCACCACGCCCATGGTCACCGACGGGCGTGCGGGATCGACCGGGAGTGCCTCGACCCCGAGCCCGTCGAACGGAGTCCGGCCACCCCCGGGCTGACCACGCGGCGTCGGGCACCTGCAGGCCCCGAGGCCCGGGGGGACCCGCCCACCATCGACCGCGACCGGAACGCCCAGCCGCGGCCCCGGGTGCAGCTGACGACGGCGGCCGGCCGCCCCGGCCCACGCCCAGCGGACCACCAGGGGGAGCCACTGCTCACCGGTCCGTCCCGCCACCGGCCAGAAGGCCAGGGCCACGGCCGCCCCCACGATGATGACCGCTGCGACCACGCCGGGCGCCGACGGACCGGCCCGCAGTGCCAGCACCGCCAGCAGCAGTCCGGTGGCCACGGCGGCGATCTGTCCTCCACGCCAGCCGGCGATCACGCCCCGTCGCTCGAGCGGCGGGAACCGGTAGCGCACCCGGTGGTCGCGACCGTCTCCTCCGCTCACCGGTCGCGCCGGTCCGGTGCGGGGCGGGTCGCGACCAGACGCACCCCGAGCGCGTCTTTGCCGAGGGCGTCCGCGGTGAGCGCACCGGACTGCCGCGGCAGCGGGCGCAAGCCATCCCCCGGCTCGGCATCGGAACCCGGCGACGGCGCGCGAACCGGATCGTCGCGCGGCCCACCGTCCTCCAGCCAGCGCCGGTAGGTTGCGGTCGACCCGGGGTGCGGCTCCCACATCGGGATCCCGTCACCCGGGGATCTGCCGGTGCCGACGCCGGCCGTGCGGGCGGCCGGTCTACCCGCGCCGTGCTCCATCACCCGACCGGCGATGCCACCCGCACCCCCACCTGCACCGCCACCCGCACCGCCCACCGTGCCCCCACCCGCACCGCCCACCGTGCCGATGGCGGCGCCCGGTCCGCCGAGCGAGCCGGCCACCGAGGCACGCATCGCGACAGCGGCCAGCCCCTTGAGCGGAGCCACGGACCGACCGCGGGCCCGGGTCCCCAACCCCTCGAGCTGACTGACCGCGCCGGACTCGACAAACGGAACCAGTTTGAACAGTGCCCACGGAGCAACCGCGGCCAGCAGCAGGAGCGCGGCACCGCCCAGGACGGAGGCGAACCCGCCGCCGGCCGAGGATGGGCCGGTCGGGGTCGAGCCCGTCCCTGAGGCCAGTGCCCCGGCGGCCAGGCTCAGGACCGCGACGATGACGAACTTGGAGAGGACGAGCGCGACCAGGGTGTCGACGAGGCGGCGACACCAGTGGGCGATGGCCGGCCAGGCCAGGCTGGCGAGGGCCAGGGGCAGGAAGAGGACCGCCACGTAGACGGCGGCCGAGCGGATGAGCAGCTCGATCCAGACCATCACCGCGCCGACGACCACCGCGATCGCGCCGAGGAAGACGACGAAGGACGGGGCGCCCGGCTGCCCGGCGGCACCACCGGTAGACAAACCGTCGACGACCGAGGACAGGAAGTGGCCGGTGTCGAGACCCGCTCCCTGTGCAACCGCCGCGCTCATCTCGTCCGTCACAGCCAGTCCGAACTGGACGAGGCTGACCCCCAGTGCGGTGAGCAGCAGCGCGAGCGGCACGTTTACCAGAACCGACCGCAGCAACAGCGATGCGCTCTGGCGGTAGACGGCCTGGACGATCCCGAGCAGGAGGAGTGGGAGCACGACCACCCCGGCGAGGGCGGCCATGGTCTCGTAGTGGGCGGCGAACCACGGGGCGCCGAGCTCGACCGAGGTACTCGCTGCGAGCACGCCCCCGATCTGTCCGAGCAGCCAGACCGCGCCGTCGGTGACCCAGCTGCCGAGGGCGTTGAGGACGCTGTCCACCCCGAACCCGGCCACCTGGGTCACGGCCGAGCCGGCCACCCCGGTCACCCCCGATGCGGCCTGGCAGAGCGGCCCGAGGCCTGCACCGCCGAGCGCGCCGGCGGCAGGCGAGCAGGCAAGCGGCGGAACAGCCGGGAGCGCGGCGAGGGGCGACACCTCAGTGCACGCCCTGGCCGGCGGTGAAGAAGAAGTTGACGATGGCCGGTCCGGCGCCGATCAGCAGTGCGGCGAGTCCGGAGATGAGCACCGCCCGGCGGCCGACGTAGGACTGCTGGTAGTTCTGGCCGTGGGAGCCGAGCGCCCAGGCTGCAGCCCCGACCAGCAGCCCGACCAGCGAGAGGGCGAGCGCCCATCCCCCGATCCCGTTCATGAGGTGTTGGAGCACCTGCCCGCCGGGCAGGGCGTTGGTATCGGGGTCCAGCGTGACGTCGTTGGTCCGCACGGCCACACCGGAGTGCGGCGGGAGCCACGCCGAGGGGAGATGCACGGTGTTCAGCAGTCGGGGCAGGAGTGTCGGTGTCATCAGCTCACCATACGAAGCCGTACACACTATTTCAAGCTGTTTCAGTCATTTTCATGTTGTTCCCTGTTCCGAAACCCTAACGTTCCGGTGGCGCCCCGGGCCTGCCATGCTTAGGCGGTGAGCCCCTACGTGATCGGATACCTGGTGCTGGGCGCCGTGGCCGTGGTGGCGGTCATCGTGGCGGCCCGCCTCGGGCGGAGAGCCGGCCGGCGGAGCCTCCAGCAACGGCTCACCGCGCTCTCCAACCGCCTCGGGGTCGAACCCCCCGACGAGGGCGGGGTCGAACCCGTGCTCAGCCACCTCGAGCGGGTCACCGGGGAGGCAGCCGAGGCGGTCACCGAGGCCAGCTCGGACGCCATCCGGCTGCGCCGTGCCCTCGACACCCTCACCCAGGGAGTCATCGTCTGTGACGAGAACGGGGACGTCGCCTTCCGCAACGCCCGGGCCGTCGGGCTCATGAGCAACCGCCACGGCGACGCGCTTGCCGCCCAGGCGGTCACCGAGCAGCTCGAGAACGCCTGGCAGGAGGGGACGGCCGAGCGGACCCTCGACCTCTACGGGCCTCCCCGACAGACCCTGACCGTGCGCACCCGGCTCATCGACGACGGTCGGCGGCCGCTCGGGATCATCGCGATCATCGACGACGTCTCCGAGCGCCGGCGCCTCGAGGAGATCCGCCGCGACTTCGTGGCCAACGTGAGCCACGAGCTCAAGACCCCGATCGGCGCCCTCGGGCTGCTCGCCGAGACCCTCACCGTCGAACCCGACCCGGAGGTCGCCCAGCGGCTCGCATCCCGGATCCACGCGGAGGCCTTCCGGGTGAGCCGGATCATCGACGACCTCCTCGACCTCAGCCGCATCGAGTCGGAGGAGGCCCCGCCCCGCGAGCCGATCTACATCAACCTGGTCATGGCCGAAGCGATCGAACGGGTCCGGAGCGCCGCCGAACAGCGCCGCATTACCATCGAGCTCGATGAACCCAACCCGCCGGTCCATGTGCTGGGCGACCGCCGCCAACTGGTGTCGGCCATCCACAGCCTGCTCGAGAACGCGGTGACCTTCTCCTACGAGGACAGCGCCGTGCAGGTCGCCGGCATCCAGGACAACGGCGAGATCCGCCTCTCGGTGGCGGACACCGGCGTGGGCATCCCCGCCCGGGACTTGGAGCGCATCTTCGAGCGCTTCTACCGGGTGGACCACGGCCGCAGCCGTTCGTCGGGTGGGACCGGACTCGGGCTCTCGATCGTCCGCCACGTGGCCAGCAACCACCAGGGCCGGGTCGAGGTCGACTCGCGCGAGGGAGAGGGATCGACCTTCACCCTCGTCCTCCCCAATCCGCCCGAATACGCCACATGAGCGAATTGGCGGAGGCGGACCCGACGCAGACCAAGGTGCTCCTGGCCGAGGACGACGAGTCGTTCATCGACGCGTTGGTGATCGGCCTGGCCCGCGAGGGGTTCGACGTGACGGTCGCCCGCGACGGCACCGAGGCCCTCCGGCTGTTCGCATCGGTCGAGCCCGATCTGGTGCTGCTCGACCTCATGCTGCCGCGGCTCTCGGGCATCGACGTCTGCCGGTCCATCCGGGCCCGCTCGTCGGTGCCGATCATCATGGTCACCGCGAAGGGCACCGAGATCGACACGGTGGTCGGCCTCGAGGTCGGGGCAGACGACTACGTCTCCAAGCCCTACCGCCTGCGCGAGCTGGTGGCCCGGATGCGGGCGGTGCTCCGGCGCACCCCCATCGGCGAGCACGGCTCCGGAACGGAACTGATCCCGGGCGACGGGGCGGCGGCCGGGCGCCACGAGGCGTCGGACAAGGCCGCACCGCCAGACGGCGCTGCAGGCGCGGTCCTCGAGGCCGGGGGCATCCAGATCGATCCCGACCGCCATCTCGTCTTCATCCGTGGCAAGGACGTGCACCTGCGGCGCAAGGAGTTCGAGCTCCTCTCGCTGCTGATGGAGAACGCAGGGCGGCTGCTGACCCGCGACGTGCTCATCGACCGGGTGTGGGGCTCCGACTACTTCGGTGACACCAAGACCCTCGACGTCCACATCAAGCGGCTTCGCAGCCACGTCGAGGAGGATCCGTCGTCTCCGAAGCTGATCACGACCATCCGGGGGGTCGGCTACCGCTTCGACGCACAGCGCTGAGCGGTCCCGTTCCGGGTGATCAGCCGCGTGGCGGTATGACCGTCTCGCCGCCCAGGTACGGCCCGAGCACCTCCGGCAGCACGACCGAGCCGTCCGTCCGGCGTCCCGTCTCGACCAGGGCCGCCCAGATGCGCGCCCAGGCCAGCGCGGAACCGTTGAGGGTGTGGACGAACGCCGGGCTCCCGCCACCGGCGGGCCGGTACCGGATGACCGCCCGGCGGGCCTGGTAGTCGCTGCACCAGCTCACCGACGAGACCTCGAGCCACTGGTCCACCCCGGGCGAGTAGACCTCGAGGTCGAAGGTCCGCGCCGCCGAGTTGCCCATGTCCCCCGCGCAGAGGTCGAGCACCCGGTACCGGAGCCCGAGCTGCCGGAGCAGACCCTCGGCCCTCGCCACCATCGACTCGAGCTGTGCCGGTGCCTGGTCGGGGGTCGCGTAGGCGAAGAGCTCGACCTTGTCGAACTCGTGAACCCGGAGCAGGCCCCGGGTGTCCCTGCCCGCGGCACCCGCCTCGCGCCGGTAGCAGGCGGTGCCGGCGGTGAGCTTGAGCGGGAGATCGGCCTCGTCGAGCACGTCGCCGCGCCACATCGAGGTCAGGGGGACCTCGGCGGTCGGGATGGCCCAGAGGTCGTCGCGCTCGAGGTGGTAGGCGTCCTCGGCGAACTTCGGGAGGTGACCGGTCGAGACCATCGTCTCGGTGAGCACGAGGGTGGGCGGGCGCACCTCCTCGAACTCGTCGGCGTGGCTGTCGAGGGCGAAGGAGCTCAGGGCACGGAGCAGGCGGGCCCCGGTCCCCCTGTAGAGGGGGAACATCGAACCCGACAGCTTGGCGCCTCGCTCCATGTCGAGCAGGCCGAGCTCGGTGCCGATCTCCCAGTGGGGCACCCGCTGGGCCGGGCCGTAGTCGGGCGGTTCGGCCGGCCAGCTGCGTGCGAGGACGTTGTCCTCCGGACCCTCGCCGTCGGGGGCGTCCGGCGCCGGCAGGTTGGGGAGATAGAGGAGCGCCTCGCGGACCGCCTCCTGGGTCCGGTCGGCCTCGGCGTGGAGCGCGCGTTCCTCCTCGCCGGCCGCCCGGCTCCGCGCGGCCAGCTCCCCGGCCCGGGCGTCGTCCCCGGCCCGCCGCGCTTCGCCGACCTCTCTCGAGAGGGCCTTGACCGTGGCCCGGAGCTCGTCGCGTGCCCCGATCGCGGCCCGCTGTTCGGAGTCGAGTGCGATGAGACGGTCGACCTCGGCCGGATCCACCCCCCGGCGGCCGAGCGCGGCTTTGACGACCGCGGGGTCCTCCCGCACCAACCGGATATCGATCATGACCGCACAACGGTAGCGTGACCACTCGTGCACGGCGCCGACTCCGAGTCCGACGACACCGGACGGACGAGCCGTCGGGACGGCGAGGCCGCCGTCTGCTGCGACCGCATGGTCGTCCGCTACGGCGAACGGGTGGCCGTCGACCACCTCTCCTTCGTCGGCCACCGCGGCGAATTGGTCGCCCTGCTCGGCCCCAACGGTGCCGGCAAGACCAGCACGGTCGAGGCGCTCGAGGGGTACCGGGCGATCGCCGGCGGCACGGCACGGGTCCTCGACCTCGATCCACGGAGCGACCACACCGCCCTGGTGCCGCGCATCGGCGTCATGCTGCAGCGGCCCGGCGTCTACCCGATGCTCAACCCGGTCCAGGTGCTCGACCTCTTCGCCCGGTACTACGAGGATCCCGAGGACCCGGCGGCACTGCTCGACCGGGTCGGCCTGGGTGCTGTGCGCCGCACCCGGTGGCGGCGGCTCTCGGGAGGGGAGCAGCAACGGCTCTCCCTGGCCCTCGCCCTCGTCGGCCGGCCCGAGGTGCTCTTCCTCGACGAGCCGACAGCGGGGGTCGACCCCGAGGGCCGGATCGTGGTCCGCGAGATCATCGCCGAACAGCGGGCGCAGGGTCGCTGCGTGGTCCTGACCACCCACGAGCTGGCGGAGGCCGAACGGTTGGCCGACCGGGTGATCATCATCGACCGCGGGCGGCTGCTCGCAGAGGGCACCCCCGCAGAGCTCACCACGGGGACCGCGGACGGCTCGATCCGGTTCTCGACCGCTCCGGGGATCGACACCGGCTCGCTCGTGGCGGCCCTCGGGAAGGGGACCGTCCTCGAGGAGGAGGGGCCGGGGCGTTACCGACTCCGCGCGCCTGCGGGCACACCCACCCCCGGCGTCGTCGCCGCCCTCACCGCGTGGCTCGCCGAGCGTGACCTCTCCATCGGCGACCTGCGCACCGGTCAGTCGCTCGAAGAGGCGTACCTGGCCATCACCGCCGGCCGCACAGCGACCGATCCCACGGACGGCGCTCCGGGGGCACCGGCCGGGCGGTCGGGCAGTGGCCGGCGCCGAGCGAGGAGCTGATGCGACCGCTCACCGCACAGCTCCGCGCCGAGGTGACCATGATCTTCACCAACGGCGAGACCGTCTTCCTGACGCTGGGGATCCCGGTGGTGTTCCTGCTGTTCTTCTCCGCGGTGCACGTGCTGCCCACCGGGACCAGCCACCCGGTGGACTTCCTGGTTCCCGGCATCCTGGCCCTAGCCGTCATGTCCACGGCGATGACCGCCCTCTCCATCGGGACCGGGTTCGAACGCGGCTACGGGGTGCTCAAGCGACTCGGTTCCACCCCGCTCGGCCGGCCCCGCCTGCTGGGCGCCAAGATCACGACCGTCATCGGCGTCGAGCTGCTGCAGGCCGCGGTGCTGGTCGCCGTCGGCTATGCGATCGGGTGGACCCCGGGTGGGCCCGGCGGGTCGGGTGCGCTGGCCGGGGAGGCGCTCGTCGCCATGGTGCTCGGGACGGTGGCCTTCGGGGGCATCGGGCTCATCCTGGCCGGGACGCTCACGCCGCTGGTCAACCTGGCCGTGGTCAACAGCCTCTTCATGGTGCTCCTGCTGCTCGGGGGGATGCTCATCCCCCTGGCAAAGCTGCCAGCCTGGATGGCCGACATCTCACGTGTGCTGCCGGCCGCCGCGCTCACCGACGCGCTGCACGGGACGCTCGGCCACGGCACCCCGGTCGCGCCCCGCGACTGGGTGGTGCTCGTCGCGTGGGCGGTCGCCGCTCCCCTGGTTGCCGGGCTCACCTTCCGCTGGGAGTGACGTCGCCGCGGCGCCCGGTCATCGGAGCTCGCCGCATGACGCCGACGGCGACGGTTCAGATCGGGCTCCCGAGCCGGCGGAGCCACCCGTGGAGCTGGCTCGCGGTGACCGGCCCGATCGCATGGCCGATCACCCGGCCCGAGGCGTCGATGAAGAAGGTGTTCGGCTGGGCGTCGAGCCCGTACAAGCCGGAGGTGACCCGGATGGTGGCGTCGACCCCGACCGGATAGGGGATGCCGGACTTCTGCACGAACGCGAGCGCGTCGGCGGTCGGATCGGCCACGTCCACACCGACGAACTGCACGGCCCCACCCTTGGCCTGCTCGGCACGGGCCGTCGAGGCGAGCAGCGGGGTCTCCTGCTGGCACGGGGCGCACCACGAGGCGAAGAAATTGAGCACGACCGGGCGGTTCCGGTCCCGGCCCAGGCGGTCGAGCCGCACCGGCGACCCGCCGGTGAGGGAGGGCAGGGTGAAGTCGGGGGCGATCGAGCCCGGCGCGACCACCGCGCCCGACCCGGCCCCGGTCTTCGGAGTGCTCTCGAGCCCGACGAAGAGGAAGACGCCGAGGCCGGCAGCGATCACGCACCCGATCAGCAGGGCGCGCAGGCGGCGGGGTGGCCGTGGGGTGGTCGGGTGCGGTGGCACCGGGGGATCCGAGCCGGTTGCCGCGGTCGGAGGGTCCGTCAATGGTGGAGGAAGACGTCGACCGCCATGCAGACGAAGAGAAGGGTCAGGTAGGTGATCGAATAGCTGAACAGCTGCATGGCCGCCTTGGGCGTGGCCCGCATCCACAGCCGAACGGCGAACCCGATGAACCCGAGACCGAGCACGGTGGCCGAGACCAGGTAGAGACCGCCCAGGTGGGCGACCGGGACGAGCAGCAGCGTGGCCCCGACCATCACCACGGTGTAGAGGAGGATCTCGGCGGCAGTGCGTTCGACGGTCGCGACCGCCGGGAGCATCGGGACCTTCGCGGCCTGGTAGTCCTCCTTGTACTTGACCGCGAGTGCCCAGAAGTGCGGCGGGGTCCAGACGAAGATGATGGCGAAGAGCACGAGCGGGGTCCAGGCCAGGCTGTCGGTCACCGCCGCCCAGCCGACGAGCACCGGGACCGCACCGGCTGCGCCGCCGATCACGATGTTCTGACTGCTGGTCCGCTTGAGCCAGAGCGTGTAGACGAACACGTAGAAGAGGGTGGCCGAGACCGCGAGCACCGCCGAGAGGAGATTGACCCACGCCCAGAGCTCGACGAACGCGGCCACCTCGAGGGTGATGGCGAAGACGAGGGCGTTGCGGGGGGCGACCGCCCCGGTCACCAGCGGACGGCTCCGGGTCCGGTGCATGAGCTTGTCGATGTCCCGGTCCACGTACATGTTGATGGCGTTGGCCCCGCCGGCGGCGAGGGCGCCCCCCACCAGGGTGGCCACGATCAACCAGAGCGGCGGGAGGCCCCGCTCGGCGAGGATCATGGTCGGGAGCGTCGTGATGAGCAGGAGCTCGATGATCCGCGGCTTGGTGAGCGCCACATAGGCACCGAGGCGCGCGCTCACCGGGAGGCGGCTGGGCAGGGCCACAGCGCGGAGGGCCATGGCGGGCACATTAGTGCCTGACGCCCGATCCCACCCATCGACGGGTGGGCGCACGCCCACCGCTGCACCCGGTCCGGGGGGGGCACACGCCTGCCGGCGCACCCGGTCTGGGGAGGCGGCCGTCCCGGACCGGCCGGTACGATCGTTGGACGGTGTTCACCCTGCGATCCGGGCCCCGCCCGTTCCTCTTCCTCTGCCGGTGCACCCTGGCAGCGATCGTGGTCAACGTGGCCTCCGGCGCGGCCGTCCGGCTCTCCGACTCGGGCCTCGGCTGCCCGGACTGGCCGACCTGCTCCCAGAGTCGCCTGACCCCGCCGCTCGCGCTCCACCCGGTGATCGAGTTCACCAACCGGATGGTCGTGACCGTCCTCGTCGTCGCCTGCGCGGTGACCGCTGTCGCCGCCTTCACCCGCCGGCCGGTCCGACGCGACCTGCGCTGGCTGTCAGCCGGACTCGTGCTCGGGGTCTTCGCCGAGGCAGGGATCGGGGCCGTCGTCGTCTACAGCAAGCTCAACGCGTACGTGGTCATGACCCACTTCCTGGTGGGGATGGCCCTCCTGACCGTGGGCGTCGTGCTCACGCTGCGGGCCGGGCACGGGCCCGGACGCGGGGTGGTCAGGGTGAGCCGCCGTGCCCTCCCCATGACGCGGGTCTATCTCGGCATGCTCGCGGTGGCCATCGCTGCCGGCACCGCGACCACCGGTGCCGGCCCCCACGCCGGCGGAGTGGGGGCCAAGCGGGTGCCGATCGGACTGTCGGCCATGACCCGGATCCACGCGGAGATCGTGCTCGCGACCGCGGTCCTGCTGCTGGCGCTGCTGTGGGAGCTCTGGCACTCCGACGCACCGGCCCGGATCCAGGAGTCGGGGCGCGTCCTGCTCGCCGCGATGGTCGCACAGGGAGTGGTCGGCTACACCCAGTACTTCACCCACCTCCCGGCCTTACTGGTCGGGGTGCACGTGCTCGGGGCGACCCTGGTCTGGTCGACCGCGCTCTGGTTCCACCACGGACTCTCCGACCACCGGCCCGAGGTGGTCGAGCGGGCGGGCATCCGGTCCGGCGGGTCTGTCGAGGCGGGCTCCGCGGGCTCCGACGATCGCTCGGCGGTGGCCGGCACCGCGCCGGTACCGGAGCCGGCGTGAGGGACTGGCGGTCGCCCCGCTCCCGGCTCAAACCGCGGTATCGCAGCGATGCCGCCGGTGCGCCGGCAGGGGCGATGGCCTCCGTACCGGCCGAGACGGTGCCGGCCGGTGACGTGCGCACCGACTTCGACGAAGACGTCTCGACAGAACGACCGTGGTTGGTGATCGTCTGGAACGACCCGATCAACCTCATGTCGTTCGTGACCTATGTCCTCCAGAAGCTGTTCGGCTACTCGAAGGAGAAAGCCACCAAGCTCATGCTCGACGTGCACCACAAGGGGCGGGCCGTCGTGTCGTCGGGGACCCGGGAGCGGGCCGAGCTCGACGTCTACCGGCTTCACGAGCACGGGCTGTGGGCCACCATGGAACAGTCGACGTGAGTGCGCCGATCCGTCGGCGACGCGACGGTCGGTTCGCAGTCAAGCTCGATCGCAACGCCAGGGTCGTCCTCGCCAACCTGGCCCAGCAGCTTCCCGGCGCCCTCGAGAGCCGGGACCCGATGGTCCGGCGCCTCTTCCCGCCGGCCTACCCCGAAGAGAAGCTGGCCGACGCCGAGCGCGAGTACCGGGAGCTGGTGGACAACGCGCTGGTCAACCATCACCGCGAGGCCCTCGAGGTGCTGATCAAGACGGCGAATGCCGAGACCCTCGACGAGTCCGAATTTGCCGCGTGGCTCGACGCGGTCGGCGCGCTCCGCCTCGTGCTCGGGACCCGGCTCGACGTGACCGAGGGCATGGAACCGCCGGCACCGGAGGACCCGCGCGCCGGCGAGTACGGGCTCTACGAGTTCCTGGGCGAGCTCCAGTATCTGATGGTCGAGGTCCTTGCCGCAGACCTGCCGGACGAGGGGCGGCCCGGAGGCGGGCTCTGATCCCTCTGATATTCTCCCTACGCCCTATCCGGGTTCGAGCCCCCATCGTCTAGCGGCCAAGGACGCCGCCCTTTCAAGGCGGTAACACGGGTTCGAATCCCGTTGGGGGTGCCCTGTGGCCCCCGAACCGAACGGTGCTGGAGCTCGTCTCCACAGCAGATCTGCTGCTCGGAGCCACTGCTAGAGTTGCGGTCCACTCCCCGGGTGTGTGGGGGGTGCGGTATGCCCCAGCGCAGAGCAGCTGGTTGGGGACCTGTGGTGCAGTTTGGAGTGCACGCCGCCCTGTCAAGGCGGAGGTCGCGGGTTCAAATCCCGTCAGGTCCGCCACCCCGGTCCCGCCGGGGCGAGGTCGGGTAGCTCAGTTGGTAGAGCGCGCGCCTGAAAAGCGTGAGGTCACCGGATCGACGCCGGTCCCGACCACTGGGCACCACCGCAAACACCGGTCTCCGGCCTGTCGCGATTCTTCTCTGGGTCCCGCACCGCACGGATTTCCCTACTTGTTTCCGGCCCTGTTTCCGGACCTGTTCCGGACCTCTTTCCGGCGAATTCGGTCTATGGGCAAAGCATATGCAATAGACCTAATCCGGCACCTTCCTCCCCTTTCCTTCCCTTGGGCTGCCGGATCCTCCCTTTGGGCTGCCGGATCCTCCCTTTGCGTTCGATCGTCCCTCGCCCATCACCCAACCTCTTGACAACTGTCATATTCCGATATATCGTGATTGTATGTGAGTGGACTCGATAGAGCACTCGACAAGGGGCCGGCCACGAGGGCCGGGTCCCCACACCATCTAGAGGAGACAGAACACATGCATGGACATCATCACAACAGAGACCACAGACCGCCGGTCGGGCCCTGGATCGGGTCGGGCGCCGGCGACCCGTCGGAGGGAGCGGTGCGCGGCCGGGGTCGGGGGCGCGGACGCGGACCGGACGGCTTCGGCCAGGGCCAGGGTTGGGGCTTCGGCCGAGGCTTCGGCAGGGGTCAGAAGGTCGGCCGCGGCGACGTCCGTGCCGCCATCCTGGCCCTTCTCGCCGAGGAGCCGATGCACGGCTACCAGATCATCACCGAGCTCACCGAGCGGAGCGAAGGACAATGGCGGCCGAGCCCCGGGTCGGTCTACCCGACCCTCCAGGCGCTCGAGGACCAGGGACTGGTCACCGCCGACAAGACGGAGGGTCGCCGGGTGTTCCGCTTGACCCCCGAGGGGAAGACCCAGGCGGAGGCCGCCGGTGACGGGCCCGCGCCGTGGGAGGTGGCCTCCCGCGGCGCCAACCGCTCCCTGGTCGACCTCCGGAGCCTCATGGGCGAGGTGGCCGCGGCCACCATGCAGGTGGGCAGGGCCGGCAGCGAGAGCCAGGTAAAGACCGTCGCCGAGATCCTCGCCGAGACCCGACGCCGGATCTACCTCATCCTGGCCGACGGCAGCCCGAGCACGGACGCTCCCGACCAGCCCGAGCAGCCCGGCCAGGCGAGCCCGGCGACCGGGCACGCAGCGACTGCGGAGCCGGGCGCGTAAACCGCCGGCCGGGGTCAGGCTCCCTCGTAGGGGAAGCCGAGATCCGGCGCAGTCAGCAGCGCTCGGAAGGCCAGCCCCTCGGCGGCGGCCATCTCCGCACAGGTGCCACCGCGGTCCACGACCGCCACCAGCAGCACGGGCACCGCGCCGGCCTCGGTCACCGCGTGTGCCGCTTCGAGCAGCGAGGTGCCACGGGTCACGGTGTCCTCGGTGACGACGACCCGGTCGCCGGGGTCGAGTGCCCCGGCGATACGGCCCCCGCCACCGTGGTCCTTGGCAACCTTGCGCACGCTGAACCCCTTGAGCATCCGGCCCCTGGTGGCGGCTATGCCTGCGGTCACGAAGGCGACCGGGTCGGCACCCATGGTCAGCCCACCGATCGCGGTCGCGTCGTCGGGCACGACCGAGAGCACGCCGTCGGCCACCAAGAGCATCGCCTCCGGCCGGCAGACGGTCTGCTTCGAGTCGATGAACCAGCTGCTCGTGCGTCCCGACTTGAGCACGAACGATCCGCGTCGGACCGAGTGCTCGAGGAGGTGGTCCCGCAACAACCGGAACTCCGTGTCCGGAAGGAGATCGCTCATCGACCGCCCGTCCCGGCCCCTGGCCCCGCCCCGCTGTCGTCGTGCCACAGCGCGGGGCCGACCAGGTCGACACCGTGTTCGCCCGCAACCACCCTGCCCACGGTCACCGCAGGCAGGCCGGCCCCGGACAGCGCGGCAAGCGCGTCGTCGGCGCTCCCGGGCGCGACCACCAGGACCATGCCGAGGCCGAGGTTGAAGACTCGGGCCATCTCGTCGTCGTCGACCGGGCCCAGGCGGCGGATCTCGCCGAAGATCGGCGGCACCTCCCAGGTTCCCCGCTCGACGAGTGCGCGGCAACCGGGCGGGAGCGCGCGCGGAAGATTCTCCTCGAGCCCTCCCCCGGTGATGTGGGCCGCCGCGTGGACCTCGGCCGCGCCGAGCGCGGCCCGCACGGCCGGGGTGTAGATGACCGAGGGCCGGAGGAGCTCCTCGGCCAGGGTGGTCGTCGCTCCCGGCCAGGCCGGTGAGTCGAAGGTGAGCCCGGCCCGGTCGAGCAGGACGTGGCGGGCCAGCGTGTAGCCGTTCGAGCGGAGCCCCGGAGAGGGCAGTCCGAGCAAGACGTCACCGGGCGAGACCCTCGCCGGGCGGAGGATGGCGTCGCGCTCGACCACCCCGACCGCGAAGCCGACCAGGTCGAACTCCCCGGGCTCCTGGATGCCCGGATGCTCGGCCATCTCGCCGCCGAGCAGCGTGGCGCCGACCTGCCGGCACCCCTCGGCCACACCGGACACCAGCTCGGCCATCCGGGACGGCACGAGTGCGCCGGTCGAGATGTAGTCGAGGAAGAACAGCGGCTCGGCACCCTGGCAGACCAGGTCGTCCACGCACATCGCGACCAGGTCGATGCCGACGGTGTCCAGCCGGTCGACGGCCCGGGCCACGGCCGCCTTGGTCCCGACCCCGTCGGTCGACGCCACGAGCACCGGGTGGTCGTACCGGACGGTGTCGAGACCGAAGAGACCGCCGAAGCCGCCGACGTCGCCGAGCACCTCGGCGCGCCGGGTCGAGGCGACCATCGGGAGGATGAGGTCGACCGCCCGGCGGCCGGCGTCCACGTCGACCCCGGTTGCGGTGTAGGTGGCCGACGTGAGGGGATCGGGAGGGGGTGCCTCGGTCGGGACGCTCCCGCTCACGCCCGCGAGAGGCCCGCAGTCGCCCGCAGGCCAGGCCGTTCGCCGAGCTCCACCCCGACCGGAACCGGGTAGGTGCCGGTGAGGCAGGCGTCGCAGAAGCCGGCGCCGGGGGCGTCGATGGCCTCGACCAGGTGCTCCAGACTCAGGTACTCGAGCGAGTCGACGTCCAGGAACTCGGCGATCTCCTCGGGGGACTTGATCGCGGCCAGCAACTCGGTGCGGTCGGGCGTGTCGATGCCGTAGAAGCACGGCCACTTGAAGGGTGGCGACGAGATCCGCAGGTGGACCTCGACGGCACCGGCGTCCCGGAGCATGGTGACCATGGCCCGGGTGGTCGTGCCCCGGACGATGGAGTCGTCGACCACGACGACCCGCTTGCCGGCGATGTTCTCGCGCAGCGGGTTGAGCTTGCGCCGGACTCCGCTGGCCCGCTCGGCCTGGGTCGGGGCGATGAAGGTCCGCCCGATGTAGCGGTTCTTGACGAGGCCCTGACCGTAGGGGATGCCGGAGGCGACGGCGTAGCCCTCGGCCGCCGGCACGCCCGAGTCGGGGACGCCCATCACCAGGTCGGCAGCGACCGGGCGCTGGGTGGCGAGCAGCTGGCCCATCCGCCGGCGGGCACCGTGGACCTCGTTGCCGTAGAGGGTGGTGTCGGGGCGGGCGAAGTAGACGAACTCGAAGATGCACAGCTTGGGGTCGACCCGCGCCTCGGGAAAGGGCCGTTCCGAGCGCACCTGCGTGCCGTCGATGATCACCATCTCGCCGGGCTCCAGCTCACGGACGAAGGTGGCCCCGATGACGTCCAGCGCGGGCGACTCGGATGCGAGCACCCAGCCCGTCTCGAATCCGTCGACCGCGTCGAGCCGTCCGAGGCAGAGGGGGCGGAACCCGTTGGGATCGCGGACGCCGATGAGCCGGTCGGCGTCGAGCAGCACGAACGAGAAGGCCCCCTCGAGCTGTGGGAGGATGCCGACGAGGGCCCGCTCCAGGTCGGTCGCGTCCTCTGCGCGGCTGCGCTCGGGCTGGTCGGGTGGGAAGGCCTGTGCGAGGAGCTCGGCGACCAGGTCGCTGTCGGAGGAGACCAGTCCCGGCAGCATGTTGGCGACCCCGGCCAGGGAGGCCGTGTTGGTCAGGTTGCCGTTGTGGGCCAGCCCGAACCCTGCCCGACCGACGCCGCGGAACGCCGGCTGGGCGTTGGTCCAGTCACTCGAACCGGCCGTCGAGTAGCGGGTGTGCCCGATGGCCAGATGGCCGCGGAGACCGGAGAGCTTGCGCTCGTCGAACACGGTGGTCACGAGGCCCATGTCCCGCATCACGGTGATGAGGTCACCGTCGCTCACCGCCATGCCCGCCGACTCCTGGCCACGGTGCTGGAGGGCGAAGAGCCCGTCGAAGGTCAGGTGTGCCACGGAGCGCCCCGGGGCATAGACCCCGAAGACTCCGCACGCTTCCTTGGCCTCCATCATCGGTTGGTCACCGCACGCACCGGGGCTCGTCGGGCTCGTCAGCGACGGAACGGTTGCACCTGCTCCCCGAACCGCTCGTTTCCACTCTAGTGCCGCCCGCAGGAGGACCGGTAGCGTCGGTGACGATGATCGACCTGCACACCCACTCGACCGTCTCGGACGGGAGCGACCCGCCCGAGCGGGTCGTCGAGCTGGCCGCGGCGGCCGGCTGCACCGCCGTTGCCCTCACCGACCACGACTCGCTGGCCGGTGTCGGCAGGGCCGCGGTACGGGCCGGCGAGCTCGGGATCACCCTCGTCCCGGGGTGCGAGGTCTCCTGCGTGCCGGTCGCCTCGGGGGGCATGCACGTCCTCGTCTACTTCGTGGCGGACGACGGGAGCCCCCTCGGGTCCGAGCTGGGCCGGCTCCGGGAGGACCGGCGCCGACGCAACCTGGCGTTGGCCGACCGGCTCGCCGAGCTCGGCATCCCGGTCACCTTCCCGATGGCCGCGGCGCTGGCCGGCAGCGAGGAGGGAACGGGCCGGCCCCACTTCGCGGCGGCCATGGTCGCTGCCGAGGTGGTCGGCTCGATCGACGAGGCCTTCGACCGCTTCCTCGGGAACGACGGTCCTGCCTTCGTGCCCAAGGCACGCCTGACCGGGGCGGAGGTGGCCGGGTTGGCCGAGGCGTCCGGCGGGGTGGCCGTCCTCGCCCATCCCTACAGCCTCGGCCTCGAGGGAGCGGACCTGGCCGACGCCGTGGGCGACCTGGCCGCCGCCGGCTTCGCCGGTCTCGAGGTCACCTACGGGCGGTACTCGCGTCGTCAGCGCACCGAGCTCGGCCACCTCGCCCGCCGGTTCGGCCTGGTGCCGACGGGTGGATCGGACTACCACGGCACCACCAAACCGGACCTCGCGGTGGGCACCGGCCGCGGCGACCTGCGGGTCGCCAACCGGGTGCTCGGGCAACTGGCAGCCCGCCGCGCGTCGGCCGCCTGATCCGCGGGCGGAGACCGGTCGGCGATCGCTCAGTTGGTCACCGGGGCGAGGCCCTCGAGAAGGTCGGGCAGGCGTCCCCGCCAGGACCGGACGGCTTCGGCGAGGTCCAGGTCGACGAGGTCCTCGATGACGATGCGGTCCCCCCCTGCCGCCCCGAGCACCCGGAAGGCGACGCCGGCCTCGGCCGCCCGGGCGGTGAGCTCGTGGCTGCGTGTCGTGCAGACGACCACCCGCGAGGGTGCTTCCGTGAACAGCTCGTGGTGGTCGGCCACCCCGGAGACCCGGACCCCGATGCCGGAGCGGACGGCCAGCTCGGCAAGTGCGACACCCAGGCCGCCACCGGACACGTCGTGCACGCCGTCGACGAGCCCGTCCCCGCCGGCCACCGCGACGGCCACCTGGGCGGCCACGAACCCGACCAGGCGTCGGTGTCCGGCGAGATCGAGCGGTGGCAGGGTCCCGTTGCGGTGCCCCCTTCGCTCGACAGCCCAACGCGACCCGGCCAGCGACGGTGGGCCGCGCCGGCCGCCGGCGGTGCCGACGCCTGCGTCGAGGAGCACCAGCGTGCCGCCCTCCACCAGGGTGATCCCCGGCGGCCGGGCGGCGAGGCGTTCGATGAGCCCGAGCGCACCGATGACCGGGGTCGGGTCGATGTCGACCCCGAGGCTCTCGTTGTAGAGGCTCACGTTGCCACCGATCACCGGGAGGTCGAGGGCGAGGCAGGCCTCGGCCATGCCGTCGACCGCCTCGGACAGCTGCCACATGACCTCGGGGTGCTCGGGGTTGCCGAAGTTGAGGCAGTTGACCACCGCCAGGGGGACCGCGCCCGAACAGGCCAGGTTGAGTGCGGCCTCGGCCACGGTGGACGCGGTGCCGGCCCTCGGGTCGATCGCGCACCAGGCCGGGTTCGAGTCGGTGGTCAGGGCGAGACCGCGCTCCGACGGTGGGAGGCCGGGTGCGGCGAGGCGGAGCACCGCGCTGTCGCCGCCCGGGCCCTCGACCGTGTTGAGGAAGAGCTGGTGGTCGTACTGGCGGTAGACCCAGGACGGATCTGCCAGCAGGGCGAGGACGTCCGGACCGCAGTCGGTCGGGGCCGCCAGGGTCCCCGGCTCGTCGGCCCGCCGGGCCTCGAGGTCGGTCGGTCCGGCAAGGGGGCGGTGGTAGAGCGGCGCCTCCTTCGAGAGGGCGGCGGCCGGGACGTCACCGAGCACGGTCCCCTCGAACCCGTCGAGGATGCGGAGGCGGCCGGGCTCCCCCATCCGCGGCTCGGTCACCCGGCCCACGACCGCCGCGGTGACCTCCCACCTCCGGCAGACCTCCTCGACCCGGGGCAGATCTGACGGGGTCACGATGGCCAGCATCCGCTCCTGGCTCTCGGAGGTCATGACCTCGTAGTCGGCCATCTCCGGCTCACGACGCGGCACGGCAGAGACGTCGACGTCCATCCCGAGGCCGGCGCGGGCCGCCGTCTCGCTGGTAGCGCACACCAGGCCGGCGCCACCGAGGTCCTGGATGCCGACGACCAACTTGGCGTCGAGCATCTCGAGGCACGCCTCGATGAGACGCTTCTCCTCATAGGGGTCGCCGACCTGCACGCTCGGTCGCTTGGCCGCGTCGGCTGCGCCGTCGCCCCCCCCGAAGCCGGCGGAGGCAAGCACACTGACCCCGCCGATGCCGTCACGGCCGGTCGAGGACCCGAGCAGGACGGCTAGGTTGCCGACCCCGGATGCCTGGCCCAACACCAGGCGCTCCCGCGGGAGCACCCCCATGCACAACACGTTGACCAGGGGATTCTGGGCGAAGCACGGGTCGAAGGTGAGCTCGCCGCCGATCGTGGGCACCCCCACCGAGTTGCCGTAGCCCGAGATGCCGGCCACCACCCCCTCGATCAGCCACTGCTGGCGGGCGTCACCCGGGTCGCCGAAGAACAGCGGGTCCATCACCGCGATCGGACGGGCGCCCATGGTGAAGATGTCCCGGAGGATGCCGCCCACCCCGGTGGCGGCCCCCTGGTAGGGCTCGATGGCCGAGGGGTGGTTGTGCGACTCGATGCGGATGGCCACCGCGATGCCGTCACCGACGTCGACGACCCCGGCGTTCTCCCCTGGACCCACCAGGACGTGGGGGGCATCGGTGGGCAGGCGCTTCAGGTGGACCCGCGACGACTTGTACGAGCAGTGCTCGCTCCACATGACGGCGAACAGGGCGAGCTCGAGGTGGTTGGGGGGACGCCCGAGGATGGCCTCGACCTCGTCGCGCTCCGCGTCGGTGAGGCCGAGTGCCCGATGGAGCGACGCGTCACCGGCCGAGGCGGCCGACTGCACTGCTGCACGCTGCTCCATTCGCCCGAGCGTACCCGCCGGTCCCCGGGGTCCCGGAGTGGCCCCGCTGGTACGGGCGCTGGCCTGACGCGTGTGCATTTCGGTGCTCTCGGACATGGGATACCGGCCGATGGCCACCAGTTCCCCCCGCGCCTTTCGAGCAGCTCTGCGGGTAGGGAGAGCATCCATTGGCGCCAAAGAAGGAAGCTCTCCGTGGGCGATCCTGGCGTTCCCCCGTCGAATCCCCAGCCTGAGTGCACTCGTCCGCCGGAATGCTCGCAACGGTCTCCCATGTAACGGTTGCGGGTTTGCCCCGAATGGGGCGCTCTGCGAAGCTGACGACATGGCACCGACCACCGCCGGGAAATCCGGCAAGAAGACGCCGATGACCGACGCACACAAGGCCGCTCTGGCCAAGGGGCGGGAGGAGGGGCGCATCGTGCGCCAGTACCTCGAGGCCCTCGAGGCGACCAAGCCCCGCCGGGGCCGCAAGCGCACCCCCGACTCGATCCGCAAGAGGCTGACGACGATCGAGTCGTCCCTCGCCACAGCTGATCCGCTCGCCAGGCTGCACCTGGTCGAGGAGCGCCAGCGCCTCGAGGGAGAGCTCGCCCACACCGGCGACACGGTCGACCTGGCCGGAATCGAGAAGAGCTTCGTGAAGGTGGCCCGCCCCTACGGCGAGCGCAAGGGCATCTCGTACTCGGCGTGGCGGACGGTCGGGGTCAGTGCCTCGGTCCTCCAGCAGGCCAAGATCCCCCGCACCCGCGGCTGACCCCTCGGCGCGGGCCGACTCAGGCCACCGTCGCCGGCGCGGCGGCACCGGCTCCCGCCGCGACCAACAGGGCGGACAGCAGCACTGCACCGTCCTCGGTCCCGAGCAGCCGGTCGGATGCCCGCTCGGGGTGGGGCATGAGCCCCACCACGTTGCGCCCGGCATTGCAGACACCCGCGATGTCGTCGACCGAGCCGTTGGGGTTGTCCACGTAGCGGAGCACGATCCGCCCTTCGTCCCTGAGCTCGTCGAGCGTGGCGGCGTCGCAGGTGTAGTTCCCCTCGAAGTGGTTGATGGGCACGGCGAGCTCGGTCCCGACCGGCACCCCGGCGGTGAGCACCGTGTCGCTGCGCTCGACCCTCACCGTGACCATCGTGCAGACGAACCGCAGGCCGCGGTTCTTCTGGAGCGCCCCCGGGAGCAGGCCGGCCTCGGTCAGGATCTGGAATCCGTTGCAGATGCCGACCACCGGACCGCCGCCCGACGCGAAATCGGCCACCGCCTCCATGACCGGGGAGAAGCGGGCGATCGCGCCGGGCCGGAGGTAGTCGCCGTGGGCGAACCCACCGGGCAGGACGAGCGCGTCGTAGCCGGCGACCGAGGTGTCCGCGTGCCAGACCAGACGGGCGTCGGCACCGAGCCCTTCGAGGGCGCGGACCGCGTCGTGCTCGCAATTGGTCCCCGGGAAGAGGACGACCCCGACCCGCGGAGCCATCAGGCCGAAGCGCCGGCCGGATGCACGGTCACCACCGACTCCTCGATGACCGGATTGGCGAGCAGGCGGTCGGCCACGACGGTGGCCCGGGCCATGGCGTCGGCGTCGTCGTGCGCGACCAGGTCGAAGCGGAAGGACTTCCCGGCCCGCACCGCGGTCACCCCGGCGAGGCCCAGCGCCGGAAGGGCCCGCTCGATGGTCGCTCCCTGCGGATCGGCGATGCCGTCACGGAGGAGCACTTCGACCTGCGCCGTGAAGCGCCGCTCCTCGGCCATCTCAGGCACCGTACCAGTCGGCGAGCGAGCGTCCGCAGACCCGTTCGTAGGCGGCGACGTAGCGCTCCGCTGTCGCGGCCACGACGGTATCGGGAAGAGGCGGTGGGGGTGGCTGCTTGTCCCAGGGTTGGGCCTCCAGCCAGTCGCGCAGGGGTTGCTTGTCGAACGAGGGCGGGTTGGTCCCCGGGGCGCAGTCGTCGGCCGGCCAGAACCGTGACGAGTCCGGGGTGAGCACCTCGTCGCAGATCGAGAGGCGTCCGTCGATGAAGCCCAGCTCGAATTTGGTGTCGCAGATGACGATGCCCGCCTCCTCGGCGCGCAGCGCAGCACGCGTATAGGCGGCCAGACAGAGCTCGGCCGCGGCCTCGGCCGCCTCCCTGCCGACGATGTCGATCGCCTCGGCCATCCCGATGTTGACGTCGTGGCCCTCGGTCGCCTTGGTCGAGGGGGTGAAGATCGGCTCGGGCAGGCGGTCGGCGTGGCGGAGCCCGGCCGGCATGGGCATGCCGTGGACGGTGCCCGAACGCTCGTACTCCTTGTACGCCGAACCGGCCAGGTAGCCGCGCACGATGCACTCGATGTCGAGCATGTCGGCCCTGCGGACCAGCATCGCCCGGCCGGCCAGTATGCCGAGGCCGCCGGGCAGGGCGGACGCCCCCTCCGGGAAGGCGTGCGGATCTGCGCTCACCAGGTGGTTGGGAGCGAGGTCGGAGAGCTCCTCGAGCCAGGCCACGGTCATCGCGGTGAGCACCCGTCCCTTGTCCGGGATGGGCTCTTCCATGATCACGTCGAACGCCGAGATCCGGTCGGATGCGACCATCAGCAACCGGTCATCGCCGGCGCCGTAGAGCTCGCGGACCTTTCCCGACGAGACGAGTGGCAGGGTGGCGGGTGACTGGGTCATGGTGCGAGCTCCTCGAGGGCGTCGGTGAATCGGTGTACGTGGCGGAGCGTACGCGAGAGATCGAAGGCCTCGTCGAGTTGCGCGGGGTCGAGCACCACCTCGGGGTCCTCGTCGAGCACCTCGCGGAACGGACGGCCCTCCTCCCATGCGGTCCGGGCGTCGCGCTGCACGATGCGGTAGGCGGCGTCCCGGCTCAGCCCACCGCTCACCAGTGCGAGGAGGACCGACTGGCTGAACACCAGACCGTGGCTCCCGTCGGTGAGGGTGGCCAGCGCCCGCTCGGGGTGCAGCACGAGACCCTCGACCAGACCGGTGGCCTGTTCGAGCATGTAGTAGGTGAGTGCGCTCGCATCGGGGAGGATCACCCGCTCCACCGAGCTGTGCGAGATGTCCCGTTCGTGCCAGAGGGCGACGTCCTCGAGGCCGGCGGAGAGATACCCGCGCAGGACGCGGGCCAGGCCGCTGAGCCGTTCGGAGCGGACCGGGTTGCGCTTGTGCGGCATGGCCGAGCTCCCCTTCTGGCCCGGCCGGAACGGCTCCTCCGCTTCGCCCACCTCGCTCCGCGCCAGGTGGCGGATCTCGGTTGCGATGAGCTCGATGGTCGCCCCGACCGAGGCGCACGCCCAGAGGTACTCGGCGTGCCGGTCGCGGGCGACCACCTGGGTCGCCGGGACCGGCCGCAGTCCGAGGGCGTGGCACACGTGTGCTTCGACCCTCGGATCGATGTTGGAGTAGGTGCCGACCGCACCGGAGAGCTTGCCCACCGCGACCCGCTCGCGCGCCGCCCGGAGGCGCTGCAGGTCGCGATCGGCCTGGAGCGCCCAGAGTGCGAACTTCGCTCCGAACGTGGTCGGCTCGGCGTGCATGCCGTGGGTCCTGCCGGTGACCGGGACGTCGATCGACTCCCGCGCCCGTAGCTCGAGGGCGCGGACCAGCCCGGTCGCCGCTTCGACGAGGAGGTCGGCGGCCCGGGTGAGGGTGGCGCACAAGGCGGTGTCGACCACGTCGGACGAGGTGAGGCCGTAGTGGATCCATGATCCCTCGGGTAGACCGATCGCGGCCTGGACGACGTCCACGAAGGCGGCGACGTCGTGGTCGGTCACCTGCTCGCGATCGGAGACCGCCCGCACGAAGGCGGCGTCCACCACCGGAGCGCGGGAGCGGCAGACCTCGGCCGCCGCGGCCGGTACATCCCCGACCAGTACCCACCCGTCGATGGCCAGCAACTCGACCTGGAGCCACATCGCAAAGCGCGCCTCGTCCGTGAAGAGGGAGGCCATCTCACGGGGCGCGTAGCGCGGGATCACCGGGTCGCCTCGACCGGCTCGATGCCGGGCAGTGCCGGGTCGGGCGATGCATCCTCCGACCGGGCGATGTCGGAACGGCAGTGCATGCCCGGCCAGGAGATGGCGGCGGCGGCGCGATATGCCCGGTCCCTCGCCACGTCGAGCGAGCTCCCCAATGCGGTTGCGCCGAGCACGCGGCCACCGGCAGTCAGCACGCTTCCGGGCCGGTCGGGGCCTGCCGGTGCGGTCCCGGCGTGGAAGACGGTGACCCCGTCGAGCGCTGCCGCCGCGTCGAGCCCCGCGATGGGATCACCCGACCTGGGCGCCTCGGGATATCCCTCTGCGGCGAGTACCACACAGACGGCCGCCTCCTCGGAGAAGCGGGGGGTCGAGCGGAGCTCGCCGGCCGCCACCTCGGCGAGCAACGCGGCGACGTCGCCCTCGAGGCGCGGGAGGACCACCTGGGTCTCCGGGTCGCCGAAGCGCACATTGAACTCGAGGACCCGCGCACCCTCGGCGGTCAGCATGAGACCGGCGTAGAGGACCCCCCGGTAGTCGATCCCGCGCGCCCGCAGGACTCCGACCAGCGGTGCGACCGCCTCGGCCACCAGCGCGTCGACCTGCGCCTCGTCCACGAAGGGAACCGGCGAATAGGCGCCCATCCCGCCGGTGTTGGGACCCCGGTCCCCGTCGTCCCGGCGCTTGTAGTCCTTGGCCGGCGCGAGTGGGGCGAGCCGCTCGCCGTCGCAGAGCACCAGGAGCGAACACTCGCGTCCGACGAGCCCTTCCTCGACGACCACCCGGCGGCCTGCACCGCCGAACGCCGCACCCGAGAGCTTGGCCTCGACGTCCCGTTCGGCCTCGGCCAACGAGTCGGTGACCAGGACCCCCTTGCCGGCCGCCAGTCCGTCGGTCTTGACCACCCACGGTCCGGGGAGCGTGCGTAGGAAGTCCCTCGCCGCGCCCGCCTCGGTGAACACGCCGAAGCGGGCGGTGGGCACGCCGGCCTCGGCCAGCAGCTCCTTCATGAACGCCTTCGAGCCTTCGAGCCGCGCGCCGTCGGCACCCGGTCCGAACACCAGCTTCCCGGCGGCCCGGAGGCGGTCGGCGAGGCCGTCGACGAGCGGAACCTCGGGCCCGATCACGTAGAGGTCGGCCTCGATCCCCTCGACGGGTGTCACCACGCTGGTGATGGTGTGGCCCTCGGGGGACCGGCCGGCGATCCCGGGGTTGCCCGGAGTCACGACCACCTCGGCGGTGCGGGCGAGGACGGCGGCGAGGGCGTGCTCGCGCCCACCCGACCCGACGACGCAGACGGTGCGGACCGGGCCGACCGGACGGGTCGGGCCGGTCGGGTGACGTTGGTCTCCGCCGCTCATGCGGCGAAGCGGACGAACTGCTCGCGACCCGGGCCGACCCCGACCAGCCGGACCGGCGTGCCGATCTGCTCGGCCAGGAAGTGCACGTAGTCGCGGGCGGCCTGGGGGAGGTCGCCGATCTCGGTGGCACCCGAGATGTCCGTCTTCCAGCCGGGCAGCTCCTCGAAGACCGGGGTGACCTGATGGAAGGTCGACTGGTGGTAGGGCGGGTGGGTGAAGCGCTCGCCGCCGGCCTCGTAGGCCACGCAGACCTTGACCGCGTCGAAGGTGTCGAGCACGTCGAGTTTGGTGAGGGCGACCTCGGAGAGGGAGTTGAGCCGTACCGCCTGGCGCATCATGACCGCGTCGAACCACCCGGGGCGGCGGCGGCGGCCGGTGTTGACCCCGTACTCGTGGCCCCGCTCGACCAGGGTGTCACCGATCTCGTCGGTGAGCTCGGTGGGGAAGGGCCCGCTCCCCACGCGGGTCACGTAGGCCTTGGCGATGCCGATGACCTCGTCGATGTAGCGCGGGCCGACCCCCGCTCCGGTGCAGGCCCCGCCGGCCACCGGATTGGACGAGGTCACGAAGGGATAGGTCCCGTGGTCGAGGTCCAGGAAGGTGGCCTGGGCCCCCTCGAGGAGCACGTGGGCCCCGCGCTCGAGGGACTCGTGCACGAGGCCCACCGTGTCGGCGACCATCGGGGTGATCCGCGAGGCGAGCCCGCCGAGGTAGCGCTCGCAGATCTCGTCGGCCGAGAGGGGGAGCCGGTTGTAGACCTTTGCCAGGACCTGGTTCTTCTCCTTCAGGACCACGTCGAGCTTCTGGCGGAAGATCTTGGGGTCGAGCAGGTCCTGGACGCGGAGGCCCACCCGCGAGGACTTGTCCGCATAGGCCGGGCCGATCCCGCGCTTGGTCGTGCCGAGCTTGTTCTTGCCGAGGTAGCGCTCGGCCAGCTGATCGAGCTCGTGGTGGTAGGGCATGATCAGATGGGCGTTGCCGCTCACCAGCAGCTTCGAGGTGTCGATCCCCTTGGACTCGAGCACGTCGACCTCTGCGAGCAGCACGGTCGGGTCGACGACCACCCCGTTGCCGATGACCGGTGTGATGTGGTCGTAGAGGATGCCGCTCGGCACCAGCTGGAGGGCGAAGGTCTCCCCGTCCACCACGATGGTGTGCCCCGCATTGTGGCCGCCCTGGTAGCGGACGACCACCTCCATCTCCTTGGCCAGGAGGTCGGTGAGCTTGCCCTTGCCCTCATCACCCCACTGGGTCCCGACGACGACGGTTGCCGGCACGCGTCTCCTCCGTTGCGGAAAGCGGATTACGCACCAGTGTAGCCCGCGGGCCCGAATCCATCCGCTGGCTGCGGGCCGGTGGGACCCCAGGCCCGGTGGGGGGATCCCGGGCGTCAGACGAGGGCGATCTGGCCGTCTTTCTCGTCGATGGTCACCGTCGAGCCCTCGGGATAGCGACCCTCGAGGAGGGCCAGGGCGAGCGGGTCCTCGACCTCGCGCTGGATGACCCGGCGGAGCGGTCGCGCCCCGAAGTCCGGGTCGAACCCGGCGTGTGCCAGCCAGGAGCTCGCACCCGGGGTCACCTCCAGACCCAGCCGGCGCTCGGCCAGCCGGGAGCGCAGCCCCTGCAGCTGGATGGTGACGATGCGGTTGAGGTCCGCCTCGGTCAGGGGGTGGAAGCGGACGATGGCGTCGATCCGGTTGACGAACTCGGGCTTGAAGTGGTCGATGGGCTCGCCGGGGATGTTGGACGTCATGATCAGCACGGTGTTGGTGAAGTCCACGGTCCGGCCCTGCCCGTCGGTGAGCCTGCCGTCCTCGAGCACCTGGAGGAGGGTGTTGAACACGTCGGGGTGGGCCTTCTCGAGCTCGTCGAGGAGGACCACTGCGTAGGGCCGCCGGCGGATGGCCTCGGTGAGCTGGCCACCCTCCTCGTAGCCGACGTACCCGGGTGGCGCCCCGACCAGTCGGGACACCGAGTGGCGCTCCCCGTACTCGCTCATGTCGATCCGGACCATCGCCCGGCTGTCGTCGAAGAGGAACTCCGCCAGCGCCCGGGCGAGCTCGGTCTTGCCCACACCGGTCGGTCCCATGAAGAGGAAGGACCCGATCGGCCGATCGGGATCGGAGAGGCCGGCACGGCTGCGGCGGATGGCGTTGGACACCGCGGAGACGGCCTCGTCCTGCCCGATCACCCGGGCGTGGAGCGCGTCCTCCATCCGGATCAGCTTCTCAACCTCGCCCTCGAGCAGGCGGCTGACCGGCACACCGGTCGCCCGGCTGACCACCTCGGCCACGTCCTCGGCGTCGACCTCCTCCTTGAGGAAGCGCTGGGTCTTCTGGAGCTCGTCGAGGGTGGCGGTGGCCGCCGCGACCTGTTGCTCGAGGTCGGGGATGACCCCGTAGGTGAGCTCCGAGGACTCTGCCAGGTTCCCCTCGCGGCTCAGCCGCTCTGCGTCGCTGCGCTTCTGCTCGAGCTGGCCCTTGAGCTCCTGGATGGTGGTGATCGCCTCCTTCTCCGACTGCCAGTGCGCGGTCATCGCCGCCGCGTCCTCCTGGAGGTTGGCCATCTCCTCGTCCAGCCGGGCGAGTCGTTCGGCCGATGCCGGGTCGGTCTCCTTGTCGAGCGCCATCCGCTCGATCTCCAGCTGGCGGAGCCGCCGGGTGACCACGTCCAGCTCGGTCGGCATCGAGTCGATCTCGATCCGGAGGCGGCTGGCCGCCTCGTCCATCAGGTCGATGGCCTTGTCCGGCAGGAAGCGCCCGGTCACGTACCGGTCGGAGAGGACCGCCGCGGCCACCAGCGCGGCGTCCTGGATGCGCACCCCGTGGTGGACCTCGTAGCGTTCCTTCAGGCCGCGCAGGATGGCGATGGTGTCCTCGACCGAGGGCGGGGGCACGAAGACCTGCTGGAACCGTCGCTCGAGCGCGGCGTCCTTCTCGATGTACTTGCGGTACTCGTCGAGGGTGGTCGCGCCGATGAGCCGCAGCTCGCCGCGCGCCAGCATCGGCTTGATCATGTTGCCGGCGTCCATCGCCCCCTCAGAGCCGCCCCCGGCGCCGACGATGGTGTGCAGCTCGTCGACGAAGGTGATGACCTCGCCCTCGGCGTCGGCGATCTCCTTGAGGACGGCCTTGAGCCGCTCCTCGAACTCCCCCCGGTACTTGGCCCCGGCCACCATCGAGCTCATGTCCAGGCTGATGACCCGCTTCCCCTTCAGGCCCTCGGGGATGTCGCCCTCGACGATGCGCTGCGCGAGCCCTTCGACGATGGCCGTCTTGCCGACACCGGGCTCGCCGATGAGGACCGGATTGTTCTTGGTCCGCCGCGACAGCACCTGGATGACCCTGCGGACCTCCTCGTCACGGCCGATGACCGGGTCCATCTTGCCCTGGCGGGCGAGCGCGGTCAGATCGCGTCCGTACTTCTCCAACGCCTGGAAGGTCTCCTCGGGGTTCTGCGACGTGACCCGGTGGCTCCCGCGCACATCACGCAACGCGGTCAGCAGGATGTCCCGCTCCACCCCGAGCCGGTCGGCAAGGGCCAGCAACAGGTGCTCGACCGACAGGTACTCGTCGCCCATGTCGGTCCGCTGGCGGTCGGCAGCCTCGAGCGCTTCCCGGAGCGCGCGGTCGATGGTGGGCGCGTCGCCGCCGACCGCCCGTGGCAGCCGTGCGAGCTGGTCGCCGATGCGGTTGCGGACGACGGACGGCTCCACCCCGACGCGGGTCAGGATCGGACCGGCGATGCCGTCGTCCTGGTCGAGCACTGCGGCGAGGAGATGGTCGGGGGTGACCTCGGCGTTGCCCGCGGCCCGGGCCCGCTCCACCGCGGAAGAGAGCGCCTCTTGGGTCTTGATGGTCCAACGGTCGGGGTTGAGTGTCATCTGGCTCCTCCTGTCTCTCGTGCGGCTCGGCGGGACGGGCGCGTCGCGGCGGGTAGCTGCGAGAGCGGCACCAGGTCCCGCCGGTACTGCCGATGGGTGACGGCGACCGCCTCACGTGCGGCGGCCCGCGTGGTCGCCAGCTCCTTCTCGAGCCGGGCCACCTCGTCCTCCAGTTCCATCACCCGCCGAACGCCCTCGAGGTTGACCCCCTGGTTGGTCAGCTGCTGGATGTGGCGGAGGCGGTCGAGGTCCTTGTCGCTGAAGCGGCGGCTCCCCCCCCGGGTGCGGCTCGGGTCGAGCAGGCCCCTCCGCTCGTAGACCCGCAGGGTCTGCGGGTGGACCCCCGCGAGCTCCGCGGCGACCGAGATCACGTAGACGGCACACGAGCGCCCCTCGTCGCTCATCCCACACTCCCGAGGGCGTCACGCGCCGGTGGCTCGATGACCTTGGCCAGTTCCTCGAGGGCCGTACGCTGCTCGTCGGTGAGGTCCCGGGGCACCATCACCTCGACGGTGACCAGCAGGTCGCCGGCGGCCTTCTTCCCGCTGGCGGGAACCCCGCGTCCCTTGACCCGGAAGGTACGGCCCGACGGCGTACCCGGCGGCACGCGCAACGTGACCGGATCCCCGAGCGTGGGGACCGTGAGAGTCGTCCCGAGGGCCAGCTCTGCGAAAGCGACCGGCACGGTCAGGGTCAGGTTGCGCCCGCGGCGCCCGAAGACACCGTGGCGGTCGACCCGGACCACGACGTAGAGGTCGCCGCTCGGCGCGTTGCCCCGACCGGCGGCACCACGCCCCTTGACCCGGATGCGTTGCCCGTCCTCCACCCCGGCCGGGATGCGGACCTTCACCGAACGGTTGCGGTGCTCGACGCCGCTGCCCGCACAGGTCGGGCAGGGCGAGGTCACGATGGTCCCGCGCCCTGCGCACTGGGGGCAGATCTGACTGAGGGAGAACAGTCCCTGATCGTCCTGGAGCGAGCCGGTCCCCCCGCAACGCGGGCAGGTCGTCGGCTTGGTGCCGGGCGCGGACCCGGACCCGCCGCAGGTATGGCAGCGTGCATCCGTGGTCAGGTTGACCGAGGTGGTCACCCCGGCGACGGCGTCCTCGAAGGAGAGGTGCAGCTCGGTCTCGACGTCGGCGCCGCGCTGCGGCCCGGTCTGTTGGCCGCCCCGCCGGCCGCGCCCGAAGAGACCGCCCAGCAGATCGCCGAAGTCCATGTTGTCCACCCGGAAGGTGGTGCCCCCACCGCCTCCGAACCCTCCCGGGAACCCGGCGGCGGCCGGGCCGAGCGTGCGGACCTCGTCGTACTCCTTGCGGCGCTCGGCATCACCGAGGACGTCATAGGCGGCGGAGATCTCCTTGAACGCCTCGTCGCCTCCCGGGTTGGTGTCCGGGTGGTTCTTCTTGGCCAGCTTCCGGTACGCGCTGGTGATCTCCTTGGCGCTGGCAGTGCTCGCCACGCCGAGGGTCTTGTAGTAGTCCTTCTCGAACCATTCGCGCTGCGGCGCCACCGTCTCTCTTCTCTACTGTGCGTGACTGTGCGTGCTGGGCCCCCGTGCCGCTCGGCGCGCGGTCAACCCTGGACCATGACCATCGCCGGACGGACCACCGTGCCCTTCCAGCGGTACCCCGGCCGCATGACGCGGCCGACCAGCGGCTCACCGGTGGCCGGGCTGTCCGTGGCGTCGGCCGCTGTCTCGATCGTCTCGTCGTCGGGCAGCCGGCCGACCGCCTCGTGGGCCGTGGGGTCGAAGGGCTCCCCCGACGGGTCGATGCGCTCGAGGCCCTCCTTCGCAAGCAGGCCGTGTAGCAGCCCGGAGGCCGCCACCAGTGCCTTGCCGTCGGTGGAATCGGGGTCGCCCAGGTGCTCGGCGGCGAGGTCGAGCGCGTCGAGCACCGGCAACAGCTTCTCGACCAGCGACACCGCTGCGCGGGACACCTGATCCGACTGCTGCTTGCTCACCCGCTTCTTGTAGTTCTCGAACTCGGCTTGGAGCCGGCGGAGCGAATCCAGGTACTCGTCGCGCTGGGACTCGGCGAGCGCGACGGCATCGAGCTCGGGAGAGGTGCCGTCGATGATCTCGGTGGTCACCCCGCCGTGCCCGTCCTCGTCGAGGAGCTCGGCCTCGAACACCTCGGAACCGATCCAATCGTCGTCGAGCTCCGTCTCCTCGACGACCTCGTCGCCGGACCCGGCACCGGGGGCGGGGGCTCCGCCCGCGCCCGCTCCGACGTCCCCGAAGTCAGGGCGCGGCTCGTCTCCGATCGCCACCGAGGATCAACCCTTCTCGTCGACGATCTCGGCGTCGACGACCTCGTCATCGGAGGCCTCCTCCGCCGGGACCTCGCCACCGGGAGCCGACGCGCTCTCCTTGGCCGCCTCCTCGTAGAGCCGCTGGCTGAACGACTGGCTGGCCGAGAGCAGGGTCTCCGTGGCTGTCTTGATGACCTCCACGTCGGTGCCGGCGAGGGCCTCCTTGAGGCTGGCCAGCGCACTCTCCACCTTCTCCTTCTCGTCGCCCTGGAACTTCTCTCCCTGGTCCTTCAGGAGCTTCTCGGTCTGGTAGACGAGCGAGTCGGCGTTGTTGCGGACCTCGGCCTCCTCCTTGCGGCGGCGATCGTCCTCGGCGTGGGACTCGGCGTCCTTGATCATGCGCTCGATGTCGTCCTTGGCCAGTGAGGACTGGCCGGTGATGGTCATCGACTGCTCCTTGCCGGTTGCCCGGTCCTGGGCCGAGACGTGCACGATGCCGTTGGCGTCGATGTCGAAGGTGACCTCGATCTGGGGCACGCCGCGCGGGGCCGGGGGCAGGTCGACCAGCTGGAACTTGCCGAGCGTCTTGTTGTACATGGCCATCTCCCGCTCACCCTGGAGGACGTGGACCTCGACCGACGGCTGGTTGTCGTCGGCGGTGGTGAACACCTCGCTCCGCTTGGTGGGGATGGTGGTGTTGCGCTCGATGAGCCGGTGCATGACCGCGCCCTTGGTCTCGATGCCCAGCGACAGCGGGGTCACGTCGAGCAGCAGGACGTCTTTGACCTCGCCCTTCAGCACGCCCGCCTGGACCGCGGCCCCGATGGCCACGACCTCGTCCGGGTTGACCCCCTTGTGGGCCTCCTTGCCGGTCAGGTTCTGGACCAGCTCCTGGACCGCGGGGATGCGGGTCGAGCCGCCGACCAGGACCACATGGTCGATGTCGGACTTGCTCAGCCCGGAGTCGGCGATGGCCTGGTCGAAGGGGCCCTTGCAGGCATCGACCAGATCGGCGGTGAGCTCGTTGAACTGGGCCCGCGTGAGCTTGACGTCGAGGTGCTTCGGACCCTCCGACGTGGCGGTGATGAACGGCAGGTTGATCTGTGTCTCCTGGACGGAGGAGAGCTCGATCTTCGCCTTCTCGGCCGCTTCCTGCAGGCGCTGGGTGGCCATCTTGTCGGCGGACAGGTCCACGCCCTCGGTGTCCTTGAACGTCTTGACCAGCCAGTCGATGATGCGCTGGTCCCAGTCGTCCCCACCGAGCTTCGAGTTGCCGGACGTCGACTTGACCTCGAACACGCCGTCGCCGATCTCGAGGACCGAGACGTCGAACGTGCCACCTCCGAGGTCGAAGACGAGCACGGTCTGGTCGGCTCCCTCTTTGTCGAGCCCGTAGGCCAGGGCGGCCGCGGTCGGCTCGTTGATGATGCGGAGGACCTCGAGGCCGGCGATCGCGCCCGCCTCCTTTGTCGCGGTCCGCTGGGCATCGTCGAAGTAGGCCGGGACGGTGATGACCGCCTGGCTCACCGTGTCCCCGAGGAACGCTTCGGCGTCGCGCTTGAGCTTTCCGAGGATGCGGGCAGAGATCTCCTGGGGCGTGTACGCCTTGCCGTCGATGTCGACGGTCCACGACGATCCCATGTGGCGCTTGACCGAGCGGATAGTCCGGTCGGGGTTGGTGATGGCCTGACGCTTGGCCACCTCGCCCACGAGGACCTCTCCGGACTTGGCGAAGCCGACCACCGAGGGCGTCGTGCGCGCCCCTTCGGCGTTGGGGATGACGACCGGCTCGCCGGCCTCCAGCACGGCGACCACCGAATTGGTGGTCCCGAGATCGATACCTACAGCCTTGGCCATCGTGTCTGCCTCCTACTCGGCGCCTTCTCTTGGCGCCGGATCTACTCTCTTGTTACCGGTACCCCGGGTACGAGTATAGCAAACTTGAGTGGCTCTGCAATAAGTTTTATGATGCCTCCAAGATCATACCGTGCCAGACGGGGCGTGCACCAGAAAGGTCCAGGTCAGATGAGGGCGATGCCGCCCTGAGATTTGGGACGGCAACTCGCGTAGCCTCGGTGGGTGGCTCCGAGCACGCCCCAACCACCCGGCCAGAGTGTCTTCCAGCTGCGGATCCAGTTGGCCGACGTCCACCCGGTGATCTGGAGACGGGTCCTCGTGCCTGGCGCGGTGAAAATGGCCAAGCTGAGCGAGATGCTGCTGGCAGCCATGGGCTGGGCCAACTCGCATCTCCACGCGTTCGACGTAGGCGACAAGCGCTATGGCATGTGCTTCGACGATTACCCCGAGGAGGAGATCGACGAGAAGGGCGTGAGCGTGCTCCAGGCCCTCCGGGACGAGCGACGGTTCACCTATGAATACGACTTCGGCGACAGCTGGGAACACGATGTCGTCATCGAGGCCCTGACACGGTCGACAGTCGGACTGAAATTCGGAGTGTGCATCGACGGCCAGAACGCCTGTCCGCCCGAGGACGTCGGTGGCGCAGGCGGGTATCAGGCGTTCCTCGGGGCCATCGCCGACCCCGAGGACGACGGCCACGACGACTACCTCGAATGGGTGGGTGGCTCCTTCGACGCGACGGAGTTCGACCTCGCCACGGTCAACGCCGCCCTCCAGCGGATCCGCTGATCCCGTCGACTCCATGGTGCAGACCCCGGCAACCGTCGGGATACGCTCGATGCCATGCCCGAGTTGGTCCTCCTCCGACACGGTCAGTCGCTCTGGAACGCCGAGAACCTCTTCACCGGCTGGTACGACGTCGACCTCTCGGCCCAGGGTGAGGAGGAAGCCCGATCGGCGGGCCGACTCCTCGGGGCGGAGGACGGGCTCGATCTCCGGGTGCTCCACACGTCGCTGCTGACCCGGGCCATCCGGACCGCCGAGCTCACCCTCGAGGTGGCCGGTCGGTCGTGGCTCCCGGTGCGCCGGCACTGGAGGCTCAACGAGCGCCACTACGGGGCCCTCCAGGGACTCGACAAGAAGGAGACCGCGTCTCGTCACGGTGCCGACCAGGTCAAGGAGTGGAGGCGGAGCTACGGGACGCCACCCCCCTCCGTCGAGCGCGGCGACGTCCACGACCCGGCCGGTGACCCCCGCTACCGGGACGTGCCGGCCGACGCCCTTCCGCTCACCGAGTGCCTGGCCGATGTGGTGACCCGGACGGTCCCCTACTGGGAGGACGCCATCGTTCCGGATCTCCTGGCGGAGGCACCGCGGCGTGGGGCGGTCCTGGTCGTGGCGCACGGCAACAGCCTCCGCGCCCTGCGCAAGCACATCGAGGGGATCGGCGACAAGGAGATCGTCGACCTCGAGATCCCGACCGGCATCCCCTTCGTCTATGAGCTCGCCGACGATCTCTCGGTCATCTCGAGGAGCTTCCTCGGCGACCCTTCGGCCGCCGAAGCTGCGGCCGAAGCGGTCCGGCGCCAGGCGGGCTGAACCCGGGCGCGGGAAACGGCCGACCCCGGAGGACCGACCGCTTCCGTTCCCTCGCCCGCCGATCCGCGCAGCGGGCATGGTCTCTGTGGCCTCACCGGGCCGCCCTTCAGCGACGACGGTCGACGATCAGCCACCGGTCAGAGTGCGTCCGCCCCCCGTTCGCCGGTGCGGACCCGGATGACGTCCTCGACGGGCAGGATCCACACTTTGCCGTCACCGATCTTTCCGGTTCCGGCGCTGTCGACGATTGCGTTGGTGACCTCGTCCACCTGCGCGTCGTCGACGACCACCTCGAGGCGGATCTTGGGCACGAACTCCACCTCGTACTCGGCACCGCGGTAGACCTCGGTGTGGCCCCGCTGACGCCCGAATCCCTGGGCCTCGGTCAAGGTCATCCCGTGAACGCCGAGCGTCTTGAGGGCCTCCTTCACCTCGTCGAGTTTGAACGGCTTGACCACCGCTACGATCAATTTCATCTGGGGTTGTCTCCTTGTTCTCGTAAGGGTGGGTCAGCTACTCGGCTCGCCGGATGGTACCGGGTCGTCTGGCATCTCAGACGACGAGGTCCGGTCCCCGGCCATTGCGAAGGCACCGACCCGCTCGGCAAGCGTCTCCACCGGGAAGGCCTCCTCGCCGTGGATGGCGAGGTCTCCGACCTCGAGGACCTCGTCCTTGTACCGGGCGCCACGGAGCACCAGGCCGATGAGCTTCATGAGGATGAAGGTGATCAGGGCCGACCAGAAGATGACGAAGATCGCTGCTCGGAACTGTTCCCAGAGTTGGTGCGCCGATCCCGTGTAGATCAGCCCGTTCACCGAGAAGGGGATGCAGTGCGCCGTCGCAGTGATGTAGGTCTGTTGGCTCGTCGAGATCACCTGCCCAGCTGCGTCCAGGCGACCGCACCCATATTCGAGCATGTTCGGATCGCCGAATATCCCGAGTAACAACCCTCCGAAGAGCCCGGCAATGCCGTGGGTGTAGATGACCCCGAGCGCGTCGTCCACCTTGGAGAACGGCCGCACTTTGGAGAGGTAGTTCCAGGCCACCCACACGATCACCGTGTCGATCAGACCCACGTAGATGGCGCCTGCGCCATTTACCCAGCCGGCACAGGGGGTGATGCCGACCAGACCGCAGATCATCCCGTTGACCCCGCCGAGGAAGGTTGGTTTCTTCTCCTTGGTGAACAGGGCGTCCATGAGCATCCAGACGATCACGCCGGTGGCCGTGGCCAGGTTGGTGTTGACGACCGCCGCTGCGGCGTCCGCTCCCGCGTAGTACGGGTCACCGCCGTTGAACCCGTTCCAGCCGAGCCAGAGGATTCCCGCACCCACCCCGGCCATGACCAGGTTGTTGGGTATCGCGTGTTGTCGGTCTCGGAGGAGCCGTGGACCGAGCACCCAGGCGGCGACGAACCCCGATACCCCTGCCGACATGTGGATCACGAACCCGCCCGAGAAGTCGAGCGCACCCTCCTGGGCGAAGTAGCCGCCGCCCCACAGCAGGAAGGCGTCGACGCCGTACACGAAGGTCGACCACAGCGGCACGAGCAGGCACCAGGCGAGGAACTTGATGCGACCAAGCACGCTGCCGAGGAACAACAGCGGCGTGATCGCCGCGAAGACGAACTGGAAGTAGGCCAACGAGGTGGTCGGGAAGTGGAAGGGGATCACGGTGTTGGCCGCCGACACCGCCTGACCCTGTTCAGCTGTTGGACCGGTGATGAACCCCGGCTTCCCGAGGAAGTTGTCGATGAACTGGGTCCACCCTCCTCGCCCGAGTTGGGTCTGGATCCCGTTCTTGACCCCGCCACCGAAGGAGTTGGGGCCGAAGCCCATCTTGTAGGTCCAGAGGAACCAGGAGACCATCACCAGCGAGAATCCGGCGAACATCATGGCCATGACGTTCACCGCCCACTTCTTCTGGACGATCGACGCATAGAGGACAGCCAGGCCCGGGAGGCTCATCAGGCCGACGAACGTCGCGGCCACGATCTGCCACGTGTTGTCCCCCGTGTTGAGCCAACTGGGATACGGAACTTGCGTTACGACTGCTAGCACTGTCGGGTGCTCCTCTCCTGAAATGCCTCGTACATTGACGGCGTCCCGGCGTCCGCGCCCCAAGGGGTACCGCTCTGCGGGAAGCCAAGGCAGCCAGATTCGCTCTGACGCCGCAAACAATGCAGGAGGGTGATTTCGGCAGGGTCACGCCTGTGTTACCAACGCGTGAACTGGCGCATCTCCGCAGGTGGGAGGGGGTGACGCGGGGGGTGGGAGCCGCTCGGAGGCGGAGCAGGCTCAGCCAGGAGGCTGGTCGTCCCCGCGCGATGCCTTGGGCATCTTGCCGGGTCCCTTGACCGGGGGCGTGTAGCGCTTGCTCGCCCTGGTCCGACCGACCCCACCGCCCGGAGCGGCTTCCCGAGCCAACTTCAGCTTCTGCTGCAGCCTGTATGCGCGGACCAGGTACCAGGAGCCGAACAGGAGGAACGGGATCCCGAATCCCCAGAAGTGAAGATTGAAGATCGAGAGTCCGTAGAGGGCCATCGCAACCCCGAGGTAGAGCCGCTTGCGGAACCAGGCCGCCGCCAGCATCGCCAGGGCCAGGACCAGGAGGGTGAGAGAGAGGACGTGGTACACCGACGAGTAGGACTTGGGGTCGTTGGCCAGCAGGCTGCCGGTCACCAGCAGGCCCACCATGCCGGCCAGTGGAGCGGCGAGCAGGCCGATGAGCCGCTCGTTGTCGTTGGCCCGCTTGACAGCCTCCTCGAGCTCGTCGACCGTCGTGGGTCCCGGCTCCTTCGCAGGCCGTTCGGCGGTCTCCGCCTTGATCATCGCCCGGGTGAAGCGTTCCGAGAGAGTCGGCTTGTCCGGGTCGCGCGCGGCCATGGGCAAGGCTACCGCGCTCGATCCGAGTCGGATCCCGAGTCCCGACGTCGCCGGCCGCACAGGGAGCCCGACGACTTGCGGGAGGCGATCACGACGGTGACCGGTGACGTGTCCGGACGGCGACCAGTGCGAGCAGGACGGCGAGCAGTGCGAGCAGGACAGCGGGGACGAGGTAGACGGTCCACGAGGCATGCTCGGAGTCCACGGTTGCGGGCGTCGAGAACAGTGCGGGATCCGCCGGCACGATCACACCACGCACGGTCGTACCGGGCGCGTGCAACGTGTTGCCGGGGATATCCTCGGTGAAGACGTGCCCGCCCACCGTGTAGGTACCGCTGCAGTCGTACCCCGCGAGGTTCGACCCGCTGCCTCCCATCAGGCCTTGGCACTTGGTCACGGTGAGCTCGACCGGGACCCCGTGGGCGCGCAGGTTGTCGATCTGGCTGTTCTTCTGGTAGCCGGCCACCAGGAGGACCCCGGCCACGACTGCGAGGCCGGCCAGTCCCAGGCCCACCGCGACGCGGGTCACCCGCCGCACGTCCACCTCGACAGGCGCGCCGCGCAGTACGCCGACCGACCCGTTGGACGGAAGCTCCGTGCCGTCCCCGGGGACGTCCCCGGCCTCGGGGCCCTCTCGGTCGTGTCCTGGTGGTGCCATCGTCATGGTGCGCTCGTTGGTCGGTCCGTTCCGGACTGGGGGTGCCTTCCGCCGGCCGACGGCCACCCCGATGAGCGGGAGATGGTAGCAGGAGGCTCGCAGCGGCCCTCAGGCGCGTCGCTTCGCGCCCGTCCGCGGAGCCGCCCAGTCCCCGGCGTCCGACACAGCTCCGAGGTAGCCTCGTCGACATGGCGCGCGGACCTCAGGCAACCGATCTTAAGTCCATCTGGCTCTTCTCGAGCTGCAGTGGTTCGGAGCTCCGGAAGATCCGGGCCCTGCTCGACGAGCTGGAAGTGCCGGCGGGCAAGGTCCTGGTCGAGGAGGGTCGCATCGGGATGGAGTTCTTCATCATCGTGGACGGCACCGCCGCGGTCACCCGCAACGGCAAACAGGTGGCCACGCTCGGTGCCGGGGCCCACTTCGGAGAGCTGGCACTGCTCGACCGCCGGCCCCGGTCGGCCTCGGTGGTCTCGGAGAGCCCGATGACTCTGCTCGTGCTCTCCCAGCGGCAGTTCAACGGGCTGCTCGAGACCGTGCCCACCATCGCCCGCAAGATGCTGGCCGCCCTGGCCAACCGCCTGCGCGAGGCCGATGCCCTCGCCTACGACTGAGTGAGGGACTCCTCGAGGAGCTGGGAGAGATCCAGCACCCGGACCTCGTCCTCCTTTGCATTGGCCCGGACCGCGTCGTCCAGCATGATCATGCAGTAGGGACAGGCGGTCGAGACCACGTCGGCGCCGGTCCCGATGGCCTCCTCGGTCCGCTCCATGTTGACCCGCTTGCCGATGTTCTCCTCGAGCCACATGCGGGCACCGCCGGCGCCGCAGCAGAAGCCCTTCTCGCGGCAGCGGCGCATCTCGATCTGGGTGGCGCCGGGGATGGCATCGATGACCGAGCGGGGCTCGTCGAAGATCCGGTTGTGGCGACCCAGGTAGCACGGGTCGTGGTAGGTGACCGAGCCCGTGTAACCACCGCCCGGCGTGATCCGGCCGGCCCGGACGAGATGGTCGAGCAACTGGCTGTGGTGGATCACTTCGAAGTTGCCGCCCAACGACGGGTACTCGTTGGCCAGCGAGTTGAAGCAGTGGGGACAGGTGGCGATGACCTTCTTGACACCGGCGCCCGTGAGCGTCTCGATGTTCATCCGGGCCTGCTCCTGATAGAGGTACTCGTTGCCGAGCCGCCGGGCCGGGTCGCCGGTGCAGGACTCCCTCGGACCGAGGATGCCGAAGCTCACTCCCGCCCGGTGCAGCATGCGGGCGGTGGCCTGGGCCCCTTTGCGGGCCCGCTCGTCGAGGGCCCCGGCGCAGCCCACCCAGTAGAGGTACTCGATGTCGTCCGGGATGGTCCCGGTGATCACCGGGACCTCGAAGTCGAGGGACTCGATCCAGTCGGTGCGCTTGGCGCTGCCCAGGCCCCACGGATCACCCTGGTTCTCGACGTTGCGGAGCATGAGCCCGGCCTCGGTGGGGAACTCGGACTCCATCAGCACCTGGTAGCGCCGCATGTCGATGATCGTGTCGATGTGCTCGATGTCGACCGGGCACTGTTCGACGCACGCGCCGCAGGTCGTACAGGACCAGAGCACGTCGGGATCGATGGTGTCGCCCACCAGACCGGCGACCTCGACCCCGGCGGCCCGGTTCTTGGCCATCACCCTGTCGGCATTGGCGAACAGGTTGTCGCGGAGATCCATGATGAGGAGCTTGGGAGAGAGCGGCTTGCCGGTGTTCCATGCGGGGCACTGCGACTGGCAGCGGCCGCACTCGGTGCAGGTGGCCATGTCGAGGAGCTGCTTCCAGGAGAAGTCCTCGATGCGCCCGGCCCCGAACACCACCTCGTCGTCGTCGCCGACGTCCTCCATGGACATGTCCGGGGTCGACGCAAGAGCGCCCAGCGCCCGCGGGCGGCGGGAAGTGGCCACGTTGATCGGGGCCAGGAAGATGTGGAGGTGCTTCGAGTACGAGACGAACACCAGGAACCCGGTGATGATCGCGATGTTGGCGAGGAGTGCCACCGTCTCGATCACGCTGTTGACGCCGGTACCGAGCGGCGCGAGGGCCTTGGCCAGGGTATGGGAGGCGAACGCCGCCCAGTTGTACGGGAAGTTGCCGGTGTTGACCTGGGCCGCCCGGTACAGGAGCAGGGTCACCATGACGCCGAAGATCATGAGGAGGACCAGCCAGGCTGCACCGGTGTGCGACCCGAAGAAGCGCGATCGCCGGTTCTCGCGGGCCGGGGAGTGCTTGACCCGGATGCCCACGAAGACGCCCAGTGAGATGATGACGGCCACGGCGAAGAAGTCCTCGAGGAATCCGATGACCGGCCAGCGCCCGATGATCGGGATGTGGAAGTCGCGGTCGAACAGGCAGCCGAAGGCCTCGATGATGGTGAGGAAGAGGATCGTGAAACCCCAGAAGGTGAAGGCATGTGCCATCCCGGGAACGGTCCACTGGAGGAGCTTCTTCTGCCCGCCCACCTCGACGAGTTCGGCCTTGATCCGCTTCGGGATGTCCTTTGCCCGTGAGGGGACGGCCGGCTGACCGGCGGCGATGAGCCGGAAGAGCCATGCGAAGCGACGCCCGGCGATGGCGAACATCACGACGGTGATGCCGAGTCCGACGGCGATTCTGAGGGGCACTGCGATCCTCCTAGGGGTGACTGCTGTTCACGAGGCGGTGGTCGTGGGAACGGGGGGCAGCCCGCATCACGAGCCGAAGTTGTCCGAGTACCGGCTCGGGGTCGGGCCCCACTGGCCCTGGTACTTGGAGTGGAGGCCGGCCGAGCCATATGGGTGGTCTGCGGCGGTGGTCATCTGCAGGAAGCTGATCTGGCCGATCTTCATGCCCGGGTAGACGGTGATGGGCAGGTTGGCCACGTTGGAGAGCTCGAGGGTCAGGTGGCCGTCCCACCCTGCGTCCACGAAACCCGCCGTCGAGTGGATGAGGAGTCCCAGCCGGCCGAGCGAGGACTTGCCCTCGAGCCGGGCAACCAGGTCACTCGGCAGGGTGACCTTCTCGGTGGTCGAACCGAGCACGAACTCGCCGGGATGCAGGATCAGGGGATCCGTCCCCACGTCGACCAGTTCGGTGAGGTCCTCCTGGTCCTCGCGCACATCGATGACCCGGCTGGTGTGGTTCCGGAACAGGCGGAAGTACTGGTCGACATGGAGGTCCACCGACGAGGGTTGGATGCACGACTCGTCCATCGGGTCGATCTTGATCCGACCCGCGGAGAGTGCCTCGCGGATGGAGCGGTCGGAGAGAACCATGACGGACAGACGTTAGTGGGGGAGGGGACCCCGGGCACATCTCCGGGCAGGTCCGGGCACATGGGGTCAGTCCTCACCCACACGGCGGAGCGCAGGACGGGTCCGAAGCGAGAGGTGGGCAGGCGATAGGCTGTCCTTCTCGTTGCGGGCGTAGTTCAGAGGCAGAACATCAGCTTCCCAAGCTGAGAACGCGGGTTCGATTCCCGTCGCCCGCTCTCTGTGATCTCGCGAGACATAAGCGACGCTGTCGCGAGACATCGTAGACATCCTGCTCACGGCATGGGTTGGTAGTCGCGCCCTGGGTCCAGCGTCAGGTGGCGGAGGGGCGAACCGTCGATGCCGAGGATCCGGATGTCCTTGCCCGCAACCAGGATGATCACTCGCCACCCCGCATACGCTCGTCCCACGCCGATGTGGTGCGGGCGTCCGCGATACCTGAGCGTCACCGTGCCACCCGTATCGACTTTGTCACGGCGGACGCGATAGCCGACGGCATCGATGTCTGGACGATACGGAGTTCTTTTCAACGCGCCGATAAGAACCGCTATTTCGGTTGCGTCGTGTATCGAACTGGCATGATGTGCGACTACCGGTCGGCGGCGGCCACAGGGAGGCGCCGGTAGATGTCCGAAGGCACAACCATCGACACCGCGGTACAGGAAAAGCCAGTCCTCCGAGACCCGGCTCAGCGAAGCAGGCGCCGTGCCCTTCGACAGGTCGTCACCTGGGTGTTTGGGGTGAGCTTCTTGGTCTTCGCCCTATCGCCGGTGATCACTAACTATGACTCGTACTCGACGTTTCCAACCTCAGTGAGCTTGGTCAACCACCACACCCTCTCGCTGCAGGCCTTTGCCTCGGTCCCGACCTTGGCGCACAGTTACACCGTGTCCACGGTCAAGGGACATCTGCTTACCGCCTATCCCTGGACAACCGCGCTGTTCTTCGTCCCTACGGTCGCGGCCCTCGATCTCCTCCATCTGATAGGTGGCCCGTCGGCAGCCTTGCTAGTCACATCTAACGATATGGGTGTGGTGCAAATGGAAACGGCCTCAGTAGTCACGGCCCTTGCATGCGCCGTGTTGAGCTGGCTGGCCTTTCTTCGGTTTGCCGGCACTCCTCGGCGGCGGCGCAACCTGGCAATTCTCTGTGGCCTCCTGTTCGCACTCGGCACGACCGCCTGGTCCATTGCTAGCCGTTCAATGTGGCAGCACGGCCCGTCGCTCCTACTGCTCGCTCTCGGACTGGTCGCACTCGCCCGGTTGACAACGGTCGCTAACTCAGACCAGAGTCGCCGGTGGGCCGCCATCCTCTGTGGAATCTCGTTCGCCGGAGCCTTTGCTGTCCGTCCCACTAACGCGGTCCCCTTCGCTGTGGTGAGTGTCGTCGTTCTCGTGACACAGCGCCGGCACGTCGTTCGTTACGTGGTTGCCGCTGCTGTCGTCCTGTTGCCGTGGTTTGCCGTCACGTACACCGCGTACGGCACACTGCTCCAGCCCTACTTCGGCGGTGATAATCGTGGGCTTCAACCGGCATTCCTTGACGCTCTGGCTGCAAACCTGGTCAGTCCGGCCCGCGGTCTGCTCGTCTTCTCGCCAATGGTGTTGGCCGCCGTCGGCGGACTAGTACTGGCCGTCCGCCAGCGACGACGGCTCGACCCCGTCGAGTGGACAGCTGTGGCCTCCGTGCCGGCAATTTGGTTGCTGGTATCTGGGTTCGGTACTGAATGGTGGGCCGGCAACACCTACGGACCGCGGTTCATGACTGAAACACTCCCATTTCTGTTCGTTCTCTCGCTGCCTCTCGCGGACTGGCTCCGAGGCTCCGGCGAGCGCTTTCGATCCGAGCCACGCCCGACTGGCACCCGACTGGCGTGCCTGGTGCTATTCGGGGTCCTGGCTGTGTTCAGTGTGGCCGTGAATGCCGAGGGAGGGGTGCTTCGATCGACCTCATGCTGGAACGGGATGCCGGTGAACGTCGATACTGATCCCTCTCGGGTCTGGTCATGGTCCGATCCACAGTTTCTCACCGGATTCCGATCATTGGAATCCGGCTCGATTCATCAGAGCGTGCTCTCCAGGTGTCACGGTAAGTCATCGACCGGAGGGAAGTAGTGACACTTTGAGCAGGGGGAATCGGTCGAATGTGGGCCAAAAGGGTGCCATGCGGTGGAGCACCTAGCCAGCGACTCCCATCCACTCCTGATCACGTAGGGCCATCCGGGATAGCGGTGCTCTCCGACGACGGGATGGACGACCGATTCCCAAAAGCCGCGGGCCTGCATCTGACGGTCCTCGTCGATGGCGTAGGCGGGGACGACCGGCTGAGCCCCTGCCGCACCGAGTGCGTCGAGGGCGGCACTGAGCGCCAGATGCCCGCACCATGCTCCGATCTCCGCGTCGATCCGGTCGTGTGCTGCATGCCGTCGATCGACGGTTGCCAGCTCCGGATCAACTGCCCACGACCGGGCGCCGATCGCCGCACACAGTGCCGTCCACTGCTCCTCGGTGGTCACCGACAGGGGGAGCCACTCGTCGGCCCCGGCGCACGCGTACACAAGAGCGCACTGCTCTCCTTCAGCGCCGATCAGCTCGCCGAGGTTTGCGAAGCAGCCGACACCGGTGACCTGCGCAAGGACCTGCTGACCGTATTCGAACCCCTGGCCGAGCAGTCATACGGTGACGGTCCGCTCGCTGTGCTCGCCCCGACGTTCATCGCCGAGGCCGCGCACGACCGGCAGATGCGAACGTTCCTGGCTGACAGCGTCGTTCGTCGCCGGTCCGGTGCACTCATCGCCCTGCGCCGAGCGCGCCAACGGGGGGAGCTCCGTCCGGGCGTCAACATCAACCTCACCGGCAAGATGATCGCCGGTGCCCTGTCCGACCGCGCCTACCTCCTCGGCAAGCCAGTCTCCTCCGCCTACGTCCGGAGCGTCATCGACCAGGCCATCGCCGGAATAGCGGCCGAACGCAGCTCATGACGCGGGCCTGACGCCGCGCTTGGTCACCACCGTGTCGCTCACCGGACGCGCCTGGCAGGCGAGCCGGATGTTCTTGCCGGCGTAGAAGGAGCGGCCCTCGAAGAGCTTCAACGCCTCGAGTTCACGGGGCCCGGGGGGCTCGAACGCGTCGTTGTCGTCGACTTCGATCCAGCAGGCCGTGCACTCGGCCTGCCCGTGGCAGATGGTCGGCCAGTGGTACCCGAGCCGTTCAGCGGCCCGCATCAGTTGCTCGCCGCAGCGCACGGTGATCTGCGCGTTCGACGGCTCGACGCGTACGCTCACAACCGGCTGCCGGTCCGTCATGGACGCATCGCCGGGGAGGATTCCGCGGCCAGCACGGCGACGCCATCCTTCGCACGGACTCCGGTGTCCGCCGTCCCGGCGAGCTGCCCAGCAGGCGCCCTCTGCACGACCCGGTAGGGGCCCATCTCCCTCCCTTGGCAGAACGTCCACGCTGATCGGGAGCGTGTCGACAGTTGGAGAGCGCTCGACGTGAGACGCTGTGACTCACAATATGCGGAAATGCCGGGGCGCCCCGTCGGCGCCTAGCCTCGCACGACGATGACGTGGTTCACGCGAGCTCCAGTCGATCAGCGTCTCGTCCCTCCGGCCCGGGCCTGGTAACCCTGTGTCCGTCCACTACGAACTCGACGAGCGGCACGTCGTGCGCATCGTCATCGACCGACCCGAACGGCGCAATGCCCTCGATCTCGTCCACTTCGCAGACCTCGCGGCGGCGTGGAGACGATTCGACGCTGATCCCTCCGCATGGGTCGCGATCGTCACCGGCGTCCCGGGGTCGTTCTGCTCCGGTGCGGATCTCCGAGACTTTCTCCCCCTCGCCCAACGGCTCGCAGCCGAGGGTCGTACTGAGCACCAGGGCATCCCGATGTCCGTGGGTACCGATGGCGTGCTCTTGACCCTGGATGTCTACAAACCGATCATCGCCGCCGTCGACGGGCCGTGCCTGGCGGGTGGCATGGACCTCCTCGGAGGGACGGACATCCGCCTCGCCACACCGGCGGCCACGTTCGGGCTCCCAGAACCCAAGCGCGGCCTGATGGCCGACGGCGGCACCACCGCCCGCCTTCCCCGGCAGATCGGCTGGCCTGCCGCAATGGAGCTGCTGTTGACCGGCCGAACCGTCAGCGCGGAGCGCGCCTTGCAACTCGGGCTCCTCAACGAGGTCGTGGCCGCCGATGAACTCGAAGACCGGGCGACCGGGTGGGCCCACGAGATCGCGGCCAACGCGCCACTGGCCGTTCAGGCAACCAAGGAGGCCGTGCTCAAAGGCCTTTCCGCACAGAACGGACTCGCCGGTGCATACGACGTCGAGGCCCGGATCGGGCGTCGCCTCCTCGCCACCCAGGACGTCACCGAAGGGCTCAACGCCTTCGTCGAGAAGCGACCACCGCTCTGGCGAGGGCGGTGAGCGCACGGTCACGAGGAGGACATCTCTGAGCGGTCACCCCTTCCGATCCGCTCTCCCTCGCGCGTCCATCAGTCGGAGGCTGATGTTTGCCGCTAATACCGTAAAAGAGCCAGTCGCCGTGTCTGGAGCAAGGCGGCGGAACCCATCTCAACGGACACGGCGACTGGCACTTGCCGGAAGCGTAGCGGCAACCTGGGGTGCAGGCAACCGCGATTGCATGCAACCCTCGTTGCCCTCAAATCTCTCCGCGGGCCTCCTTGGCATATCGAGATGCCATTTGGCGGGAGAACCCCCAGATTCGACCCAATTCATTGATCGACAGCCCGTGGTCCAAGGCGGACCTGAATGATGCAATCCGTGATTCGCGTCGACGCTGCTCGAGCAGGAAGAGGGCGTCGCGGAGATCCTCGTGTTCCTCGCTCACATGGGCGTCCTTGACTGCCTCGGCATAGTCGAGCACCGGGTCGCGCACGCTGATCGCTCGCCGGAGAGCTTCTTCACGGCGTTCGAGCACGAGGCGCAGCGCTTGCATCGCTTCGATGACCCGCTCCACACTACGAATGGCCTCTTTGTCATTCTCCGACAGCACGTCAGACCCCTCATTACCCAGATGCGATCAACGGCAACCGGCCTTGATCGTAGAACTGTCCACCCGAGTCGACCTGGCCTGCGTGTCCGAACCGCCAGCCGATCGGCTCAGCCGGGAAGCGGCGGCGGCGTGAAGTCGGGGTCTGTCTCGAAGAACTGGCGAGCGAGCGCCTCGAGCCCGGCGGCAAAGAGGGTCCACTCCTGTTCCTCGCCGTCGGGTCCGGTCGGCCGGGTGACCCACTCGATATGGCCGTTGACCCGCTGACGCAACGAGAACCCTTCGTTGAGGGCGGTCACGGCCATCACGAAGTGTCCGATCGTCCACGGCTGGCGGATGCGTTGCCCGAGGAGCGCAGCCAGGCCCGCGTAGGCCTCCCCCCAGAACTTGTCGACCGTCCCGTATGCGCTCCGGAGCGCGTCCTGGATCCGCCGACGCTCGTCGGGGAGTGCAGTCGCCGTCGCCATGGCCATGACGCTGATCCACAGGGAGAAGCTGGTCGAGTCGGCGATGGCGGTGTTGCTGGCCTCGCCACCGACCCGGCACACCTCACCCAGCGCGTAGTCACGCGCCTCGGGGGTCGAGAGGTCGAGATGCCGGAACAGGTCGAGCAGAGCGTGCACGGTTCGCTCCGCCTCGGGCCGTTGCTCATCGTGGGCGATGGCAACCAGGACGTCGGTCTGGAAGTCCGCCTGGTTCTCCCAGACCCGCCTGATGACCGAGGCGTTGGTGATCCGGACGCCGGTCTGCTTTTCGACGCGGTCGAAGACCCGCTTGAAGGTGAGATTCGTGGAGTCGGTGTCGAGTCCCTCTTCGAGGAGGATCTCGCGGCCAGCCTCGAGCAGCGTGGCCCGCAGCTCCCCCCGGGTCAGCTGCGCCCGGCGCGGAGCGCTCACATCTCCCTCTGACTGCACGCCCCCATTGTACGGTATGACTCCCTGATCCCATCTGCGCTCCGCCACTCAGAGTGGCCACAGAATCCGGCGTCTCGTGAGGGCCGGGCTCAGGTCGCGTCGATCCAGCTGACTCCCAGGATCTCGGCCCCGCCGTGAACACCGATCACCGCGCCCAGCTCGCCGATGCGCAGGCTCGCCCGGGGGAAGCGCGGAGCGATCAGCTCGAGGAACTCCTCGAGGTCCGGGGCCCTGCCGTGCATGACCGCCACCTGCTCGATCGCCCCGGCCCCGACCATCCGCTCGTAGAGCATCTGCATGGCCCGCCTTCGGGTGCGCGGCTTGCCTGCCTCGTGGACGACGCCGCCGGTGATGTCGACCATCGGCTTGATCGAGAGCATCGATCCCACCATCGCCCTCGCCCCGCCGATCCGTCCCCCCTTCTTCAGGTTCTCGAGCGTGTTGAGTGTCGCAAGCACATGGGTACGCGGGATGAGCTCGCCGACCCGCTTCAATACCGTGTCGATACCGGCTCGACCGGCGGCGGCCCGGGCGGCCTCGAGCACCAGGGTGCCCAGACCGCTCGAGACCGTCTTGGTGTCGATCACATGGACCGGCAGCTGTCCGTCACACGAAGCCGCCGCAGTCCTCGCTGACTGCACGGTGTTGGACAGATCGCTCGAGATGTTGAGACAGACCACCCCATCGGCGCCGGCATCGTGCGCATGTGCGAACGCCTGTTCGAACGCGCCCGGAGACGGGCAGGCGGTCTGGGGAAGTACCTCGGAGGCCGCCATCCTCCGGTAGAAGTCCTCGACGCTGAGGTCACGACCGTCGGTGAACTCGTCGTCCTCGAACCGGATGGTCAGTGGCACGATCTCGATGTCGAGCTGCTCGATCTCGCCCGCCACGAGGTCGCAGGAACTGTCGGTCACGATATGTACTCCGGACACGGATTCGCTCTCCTCGCTGTGGCCAGCCACCCAGGTGCCGGACGACAGCGAAAAGTCTGGCATCTCACCGCGCAGCCGGGCATCTCCTCCGAGTGCTGACCGGGGAATCCGGACTCCCGCGGAGCACGCCTTCTACGTTGGGGTCGCCTTCCGTTCGGGCCCGCCGACGGCGAGAGGAGCGACCGATGTCCGACGCGCAGCCCCCTTCTCCGGACGACCCGTCAGCGGTCGATGCGGCCTCCGGCATGACCCACCGCATCCTGGGCACCGTGATGCCGGTGCTCCAGGTCGACCTCCAACCGGGCCAGAGCGTGGTCTCGCCGGGTGGCGAAGTGTCCTGGATGTCCTCGTCGATCGAGATGTCGACGTCCACCGCAGGTGCCGGGTCCAAAGGGGTCCTCGGGGCACTGAAGCGGACGGTGGCCGGGGGCGGGCTGTTCCTCACCCGGTACGAGACCGCCGGCGGCCCCGGCACGGTGTCGTTCGCCGCCAAGCTGCCCGGCGAGATCCGACCCGTCGCCATCGCGCCCGGCCGGGAGTACCTCGTGCACCGTCACGGCTTCCTGGCCGCCACCGCCGACGTCAACATCTCGATCGGCTTCCAGCAGAAGCTCGGTGCTGGGATCTTCGGGGGGAGCGGATTCATCCTCCAGCGGGTGACCGGCCAGGGCACCGCGTGGATCGAGCTGTCCGGTGAGCTCGTCGAGTACCACCTGGCCCCCGGTGAGAACCTTCAGATCATTCCCGGCCATGTCGGGCTGTTCGACGCCGGCATGAATTTCGAGATCAAGATGGTGAAGGGCATCAAGAACCTGCTCTTCGGTGCAGAGACACTCTTCCTCGCCTCACTGACCGGTCCTGGCATGGTCTGGCTGCAGACCATGCCGATCTCGCAGCTGGCTCAGGCCATCTCGCCGTACCTGCCGCAGCGCGAAGACGACAAGTCCGGCGGTCCCGGGGGCATCCTCGGAGGGCTGCTCAACAACTGAGCTGACGTCGGAGAGGCACGCGCGCACCAACGCAGCTAGGGACGGCCGGCGAGCACCGCCACACCGTCGCCGGCGAGTCGAGCGTGCGCGCCCTTGCGCCCGACCATGGCGAGGACCAGCGCGACCATCGGGCCGCTCACCTCGGGACCGTCCCCCCACGACCAGTCGACGTCGGTGGCCTTCATCCGGACTCCGTCGATCCGTCGCTTGGCCCCGATCAGCAGGTTCGACTTCTTCCAGCTGTCCGCCACAGCGACGAGGGCGGCCTCCGGCACCTGGTGTTCCTGGCCGAGTGGCCGCCGGATGTCCTCACCGTGGGCCACGATCTCGCCGAGCATCGCCATCACCGGCGCAGGGGGATGGTTGGTGGTCGTGGTTCGGGCTCGGAGTCGCCGTACGAGCTCGTCGGGACCAAGGGTTCCGAGTCGCCGTGCCGCACGGTCCGCAAAGACGTTGAACCGGAGTCCGGCCTGGATCATCTCCTTGTAGAAATTGAGCGGCGTCTGCTCGGCCGCATGAAGGACGTGCCCGGCAACGTCCTGGACGCTCCAGCCCTCGCACCACGACGAGGAGGCCCACTGCTCGCTCGAGAGCCCCTCCCAGGTGTCCGCCATCTGCCCGCGCTCCTGGTGGATGTGCGTCCACGTCTCACCAGTATTCATGCAGACCCCACCTCGTTCGATGATCGGGCCACGCTACCAACGTGGCTCAGGTCACTGTGAAGGCTTTGGTGGAGATGACCATCCCGGCCAGGCTCTTGACCGTGATGGGGCCGGTGCGCACGCCGGTGGGGACAGTGGCCTTCAACGTGGTGGTTGCCCGGGCATCGATTTTGGCGGCCACCTTTCCAAAGGTGACCGAGGTCACCTCGGAGAGGTTGGTGCCGGTGATGGTGACGACCTTGCCAGGCGGACCCGAGGTCGGGCTGAAGCTCGCGATGGTGGGGACTTTGGATGCCAGTCGCCATTTCGGGTCCCCCGCCGGGAAGCGGAGACTGGCGGTGATGCTGCCTCCCGATTCGGTGATCGAGAAATAGCAGGGATCGGGAGGAAGCACCGTGCTGCAGCGCTTGAGGATGGTCGCAGGGGGAGGTGAAGCGCCGACCGGCTGGTAGATGATCTTGATGCCTGCGACGCTCGGCAGTTTGTGGACGGTATTCGTCACATCCACGGAGCCGGTCAACCCCTTGTCTATGAGCGTGGCGGTCGGGGCGATCGCCGGGTACCCGGGAACCTTGAGGGATTGGGGCGACACAGAGAGCGCAATTGTGGCCTTCTTCGCGGCGGACTTCACCCCATTGACCGACACGCTCTGCGTCTTGGAGGTCACGTTCGCCTTGCAAGACGTGGTTCCCGTGGCACACGAGGTGATCACGAAGGTCGCAGTCGCCACCGCCTGGGGACCGCCATTGCGACTCATGGTCTGACCCGTGAACACCTGCGTTGTCGAGGTCCCCGCCGAGTCCGTCTCGGTGACCGATGCGGTGATCGTCCCACCCGAGCCGTAGGTGTGGGTGGTGGTGGGCGTCGCCGTCGTCGCCGATGTCCCGTCTCCAAAGATCCAATGGTAGGAGACGATCGGGGAGGAGCTGGAGGTCGAGGCGGAGGCGTTGAAGCTGGTGGGGGACCCGACCGGCGCCGGGGTCACCGAAAGCGCGGCCTGGGGGGCCTGGTCTGGTTCGAGCGCCACGCCGAGGAGCTGGCTTCCTGCGGATACCGAGGAGACCGCATCGGTGGTGGTGTTGATGAAGTAGACGGCCCCGCTCCCATCGGCGGCCCACACGGTGCCGCCCCCTGGTTCAACGGCGACAGCGTTGAGATCAGACCCGACCGAGATGGCAGTCCCCGCCGTGTCGGTCAGGAGGTCGACCGGGATCACCGAGTTGAAATAGGCGACGTAAGCGGTCGACCCGCCCGGGCTGACCGCGACCGTTTCGGTGGGGGTACCGACCGGAATCGAAGTGATCGAATGGCTCGCAGTGTTGATTGCTTGAAGCGAGTCGATGTCATTGCAGGACACATAGGCGGTCGACCCGCCCGGGGCCATTGCGATGCCGGTGGGAACGCAGAAGGGGTAGAAGGTGCTGCTGACCGTCTCCGTTGCAGTGTTGATGACCGAGATGCTCGAGGTGCCGCCAGCGTTCTGACTTCCCACCCAGACGGCCGATCCGTTGGGGGTGACCGCGACAGCGACCGGCTGGTTCCCGACGGTGATCGTGGCAGTCACCTTGTTGGTGGCGCGGTTGATCACCGACACGGTGCCGTCAGGGAAATTGGCGACGTAGACGGTCGACCCGTCCGGACTGACGGCGATGGCATCGGGAAAGCTGCCGACCGCGATCGCTGAGCCGAAGGTGTCCGTGGCCGTGTTGAGCGGCGTGACCGTGGAAGTGCCGCCCTCGGCCACATACGCGGTCGACCCGTCGGGCGAGATGGCGATAGCAGAGGGGTCCCCAGAACTCGGCGCGGGGATCTCGGTGTCCGCCGTGTATGGCGGTGTCCCGGCGTGGGGCACGAACGGGATCACCCCGTTGCCCATGTCGTCGACGACGTACCCGAACGCGAGGGGGCCCGCGCCAGCAGCGGGCAGATCGGTGCGCACCGCTTGGGCCATGGTCAGCCCAACTGCCGCGACGACACAGACGAGAGTCGCGGTGGTCCGCATCCGCAGATGCTCGGTCATGATCCCCTCCGTCCGCTCGTTCGCTCGCCGACCGCGTCCGAGTGGGAAACCCGACTGCATCTTCCCCTCACGCCAGCAACCACGCCGCCGCCTCACCGAACAAGGCTTCAGATATCCCCGAGCCCCGACCACTAGTTCGCTGTACCCCCATGTGGTCATAACATGGCGCGCCCATTCCGGCAAGCGAAATGTTGGTGACGCTATTCAGCGCACAGCTGGTATCGATGGTGACGGAGCACACCTGGTGGCGATGGCCGAATTCACAGATCGCCAGTGCCGTGCGCACCTGCATTGCCGGGTCTACGCTCCGCTCGCGAGGGGTCCGAACCAAGGACGGAGCATGACGCATGCGCGCCGGCCGCCAGGGGGGACCGGGTGATCGTCCTCAACCTCGTGCTGATCGGACTTGCCATCACCCTCGAGCCGATCCCCCTGACCGCCTTCATCCTCGTGCTCGCCTCCCGCGGGGGCGTCGTCAAGGGCGCGGCGTTCATCTTCGGCTGGCTCGCCTCGCTGGCCGTGGTGGTCGCGGGGACGCTCCTCATCACCGGGAACAACCCGCCGAAACCGAGCACGGCGCCGACCCTGGCGGCCCTCGCAGTCAAGCTGGTGATCGGAGTCGTGCTGGTGGGCATCGCCGTCCGGCGCCGCAAACGGATGAGCCTCCCGAAGAAACCGAAGCAGCCACCCAAGTGGCAGACGGGCATCGACCAGATGTCCCCATGGTTTGCCATGGCGCTCGGACCGCTCGTCCAGCCATGGGGTCTGGTGGCCGCGGGGGTGGCGGTCATCGTGGACGCCAAGCTGACCTCCGTGCAGAGCTCATTCGCGCTGATCGCCTTCTGCCTGCTGGCGAGCGGGACCTACCTGATCATGGAGATCTACGCTGCGCTCCGACCCGATCCGACCCAGGCCTTCCTGGACCGGACCCGGACGTGGATCGACACCCACACCGACCAGGTGATCATCGCGGTCTCACTCGGGTTGGGGCTCTGGCTGATCGTCCAGAGCACCTACTTCCTTGTCACCTGAGACGGCCGTGATCGGAGGTTTCGAACGCCCGCATCGGTACCCTGGACCGGTGACCCCGTCCGACCGATCCCCGGCAGGCGGAGCGGCGGGCGTCCGGGTCGTGGCGCGCCGGCCTGCATCCGCAACGGACGCCGGCTGACGGGTCGGCATCCCCGTGTTGCGTTTCGACACACCGGCGGGCCGCTGGGTCATCGTCGCCACCGTGCTCGGCTCGGGCATGGCCGCCATCGATGCGACCGTGGTGGGGATCGCCCTCCCCACCATCGGCCGGCAGTTCCATGCGGCGGTCGGCACCCTCCAGTGGGTGGTCACCGGCTACACGCTCGCCATGGCAGCACTACTCCTGCTCGGAGGCTCCCTCGGGGACCGTTACGGACGCCGCCTGATCTTCTGCATCGGTGCGACCTGGTTCGCCGTCGCCTCGGCGGCGTGCGCGCTCGCGCCAGACACCGGCGTCCTCATCGCGACCCGGGTCCTCCAGGGTGTGGGGGCAGCCCTCCTCACTCCTGGCAGCCTGGCCATCCTCCAGGCGTCGTTCGAGCACGAGGACCGTGGCCGGGCCATCGGGGCGTGGTCCGGGCTCGGTGGCGTGGCCACCGCAGCGGGGCCGCTCCTCGGGGGCTACCTCATCACTGCCGCATCATGGCGCTGGATCTTCCTCATCAACGTACCCGTAGGCGCCCTGGTGCTCTACCTGTCCGCTCGTCATGTCCCCGAGTCACGCGACCCTACGGCCGACCAACCGATCGACGTCGTGGGTGCGGTGCTCGCCACCCTCGGCCTCGCCGGGATCACCTTCGGCCTCATCGAAGGGCCCGCTCAAGGGTGGGACGACCCGACCGTGCTCGCCATGCTGGGCATCGGCGTCGTGGCCTCGGTCGCGTTCGTGTGGGTGGAGCGCGCCTCGCCGGCGCCCATGCTCCCACTCGCGGTCTTCCGGGTGCGCCAGTTCACGGTGACCAACGTGGTCACCTTCATCGTCTACGCGGCCCTCGGCGGCGGGCTCTTCCTCCTTCCGGTCCAGCTCCAGGTCACCGGCGGCTACTCGCCGCTCGAATCCGGACTCGCCCTCCTGCCCCTGACCGTGGTCATGCTCCTCCTGTCGGCCCGTTCGGGCCGGCTGGCCACCCGCATCGGTCCGCGCCTGCAGATGAGCGTGGGTCCGGTGGTGGTGGGTGCCGGGCTCGCCCTCCTCGGTCGGCTCAGCACCGACACCTCCTATCTCACCGGTGCCCTCCCGGGGATCCTCGTCTTCGCCCTCGGCCTCGCGATCACCGTCGCCCCCCTCACCGCAACGGCCCTCGGAGCTGTACCCGACGAGCATTCAGGCCTCGCGTCCGCCGTCAACAACTCGGTGGCACGGGTCGGCGGACTCATTGCGGTGTCGGTGCTCCCGGCGCTGGCCGGGATCTCCGGGTCCGGGTATCTCGATCCGGCCACCCTGTCGGCCGGATTCCAGACCGCAGTCCGGATCGCGGGCGTCCTCTGCGTCGTCGGCGGGGTGGTCGCCGCCGTCGGCATCCGCAACCCGGATCGCACCCCTTCGGCAACAGGCCCCGAGGAGGGACAGCCGGCCGCGTGCGCCTACTGCGCGCTCGACGCCGTACCGCTGACCAGCGAGGCCTGACGCTCACGAGGGGGAGCGTTCAGGTGGACTCGCCGATCCACGCCAGGTACCCGGCCGCACCGCCGGCGATCTCGAAGATGAGGACCTCCGGCGTCTCGTAGGGGTGCGCGTCAACGACTGCATCGACCACCGCTCCCGCCAGATCGGCCCGGGTCTTGAGCAGGATCAGCCACTCGTCGGCGCGTACCACCGCGCCCTGCCAGCGGTAGTTGCTCACGAGGGGGCCGAGCCGCTGGCCACAGGCCACCAGCCGCGACTCCAACAGCGCTGCCACGATGGCGTCTGCCCGGCCCGGATCGTCGATGGAGAACTGAATCTGGACGAAGGTCAACGGGCCCGCGGCGCCGGCGGGGGATCGGTGCCCGGCACCCCCGCATCGGCCACCTGCTCCGTCCACGCCGTGCCCGACCAGTACCGCTGCTCGTGACGGACGAACGGGTCGGTGAACCACCCCGCCGCCGTGCCCGTCGCGGAGGTCGGTTCGACCACTGACCCGGTCGCGCCGGGGTCGGTCGGCCGCATACCGCTGCCGGCGGTGAACGAGCGTCCGGCCCCGGGGAATCCGGCAGGACCCCGGGTACCTCTGCGCCGCCGGGACGAGAAATATCGCATTGCCGCGGTCACGCCGAAGACGAGGATGACGACCCACCCCGCTCGGCCCTGGTACATGGGTGCAGTGTAGGACCCGTACCCGCCCCGCGGTCATCGCCGACACGGACCGATGCGGGCTGACGGGGGAGCACGGGACATTCCGGGCCTGCTCAACCGGGCCGTGGTCGGTCGGCCGTGGGACGGTGGGGCGTATCCTGGACAACCCCCAGCTAGCGATCGGAATCGTCTGACCGCTACGGTGGCGCAACCAAACCGGACGGACAAGACGGAAGCAGGACGATGGCCAAGCAGATCCCACTGGTCGACTACCTGGTGCTGGGCGACCACCCGCACCTGGCGGTCCAGGAGTGCACCTCGTGCGGCGCCCGGTTCTTCGACCGGCGAAACGCCTGTGCGAGCTGCGGGTTGACGGGGTTCCGCACGGTCGAGATCCCGGACGAGGGCGAGGTCAAGGCGTTCACCATCGTCTCCTTCGCCGCCCCCGGCGTGCCCGTCCCCTACGTCGCGGCACTCGTCGACTGCGGAGGCACCAGCGTGCGTGCCAATCTGATCAATGTGACGCCGGATCCCGAGCACGTGAGCCTCGGGATGCCGGTCCGTCTCGCCACCGAGGTCATCGGCACCGACGGCGAAGGAACAGAAGCGATCGGGTTCGGATACGAACCCCGAGGAGGGTGACCATGGCATCCGACGACCTTTGGATTCTCGGGATCCACATGACCAAGTTCGGCAAGCATCCCGACCAGGACCTGGTCGACCTGGCCTCCGAGGCCGTGCTCGGCGCGTTGGCCGACGGCGGGGTGACGATGCGCGACATGGGTGTGATCGGCGCAGGGAACCTGATGGCCGCCAACGCCGGCATCGGCCAGCAGCTCCAGAAGCAGCTCGGCCAGACCGGCATCCCGGTCTACAACGTGGCCAACGCCTGCGCGACCGGGGCCACCGCGCTCCGGGTGGCGTGCATGGCGGTCAAGTCGGGCGAAGCCGACATGGGGCTCGCCTTCGGTGTCGAGAAGCTCTCCGGGGCCGGCCTGCTCTCCGGTGGGACCCGCAAGGAGGACTCGGACACCTATGTCCCCTCCGGGCGGTACGGCGCGGTCGTGCCGATCGACGGGCGGATCGGAACCGAGATCATGCCCGGGGTCTTCGCACAGATCGGCATGGAGTACGGCCACCGCTACGGCGGCACGAGCTTCGAGCTCTTCGCCCGGATCAGCGAGAAGAACCACGCCCACTCGACCCTCAACCCGCTGGCCGCCTACACGAAGCGGATGAGCCTTGAGGAGATCATGGGAGACGTCATGATCGCCTACCCCAACACCAGGCCGATGTGCTCGGCCAACTGCGACGGCGCGGCGGCGGCGGTCGTGGTGAGCGGGACGAAGCTGCGGACCCTCTCCAAGGAGCAGCAGAGGCGGGCGGTCAAGATTTCCGCTTCGATCCTGACCACCGACCCGTGGGAGGAGGCCTGCCAGGTCCTGCCCGACGTCAACACCTTGACCCGGAACGCAGCGACCCAGGCCTACGAGCAGGCCGGCGTCGGACCGTCCGACCTCGACCTGGTCGAGTTGCACGACTGCTTCGCCACCGCCGAGTTGGTCCACTACGACAACCTCATGCTCTGCGAGCAGGGGGGAGCGGTCGACTTCTTCAACTCGGGGGCCACCTGGCGCGACGGCAAGACGCCGGTCAACGTCTCGGGCGGCCTCGAGTCGAAGGGGCACCCGATCGCCGCCACCGGGATCGCCAACGTCTGGGAAGCCGCCACCCATCTCCGGGGTGAGGCGGGCGACCGTCAGATCGCCGGTGCCCGAGTCGCCCTGACCCACGTCATCGGGCTGGGCTCGGCCTGCGGCGTGCACATCCTCGAAAAGGCCGCCTGAACCGACGGGCGGTCAGCTCGGGAACACGACGCTCACCACCACCCCCGCGGCCGCCAGCAGCAGCGTGCCGGCAGTCACCAGCCGAAGGGTGGGCTCACCCAATGACCCAGCCTGGTCCGGTGCGCGCGACGACCCGACCGACAGGCGCATCCCCACCAGCCAGATCACGGCGCCCGTAGCGGCCAGCCCGAGCGCCACTGCGGTGCGCGCGCCCTCGAGTGGCCAGAGCCTCCGGAACAGGATGGCGACGACCCCCACCACGGCGAGCCCGGAGCGGTTCCAGGCAAGATCGGTCCGCTCCCCCGCCAGGCCCGGATCCGCGATGCCGGGTCCCCCGGTCCGATCTCCGTCGTCGGCCCTCGCCATCTTGCTACTTCGAGCCCGCGACCGCGAGGACGACGGCGATCACGGCGATCAGGCCGATGCCGATCGAGAGGACCAGCGGCATCGGAGAGCGCGGGAGCGGTTGACCCCGCCGCATGGCCCGCTGGTTGGCTTTCCAATGGGTGAAACTGGTCAGCGCCACCAGGGCACCCAACCCGATCATCGGAAGCCCGAGGATCTTGCGACCTCCCGCGAGATGGAACTGGGGAAGCAGCTGCGTGGCGGCGATGCCGGTGGCGATGAGTGCCAGCGCGGTGCGGTTCCAGGCCAGGAAGGTCCGCTCGTTGGCGTAGGTGAAGCGCACGTCGGGCTCGACCTCGTCCGTGTGAGGGGTGTCGCCCCCGGGATCGGCGTTCATGCTCGCTGCACCGCGTCAGCCTATCGATCCCGCACCGCGATCCGGTGGTGACCGGAGCGCCGGGTCTCCCGCTCCGACGAGGAGTCGGGCGGACCGTCTGCAATGGCCGTCGCTGAGCTGCGTCGGTAGCCTGACCCGCGTGGCCTTCTATCGCGAGCAGGTCGTCCCACGTCTGGTGGCGGTTACCTGTGGAAGCAAGGCCTTGCGCGCCAAACGCGCCGAGACCGCTGACGGGCTGTCCGGCACCGTCGTCGAGATCGGGTTCGGCTCGGGCTTCAACCTGCCCCACTACCCCGCCGACGTCGACCGGGTACTGGCGGTCGAGCCCTCTCCCACCGCGTTCCGCATGGCTGGAACCCGCATCCGGCAGGCGGGCGTCCCGGTCGAACGGGTCGGTGTCGACGGCCAATCCATTCCGCTGGCCGACGCCAGCTGCGACGGCGTGCTGTGCACCTTTTCCCTCTGCACCATCCCGGAGCCCTCGGAAGCACTGGCAGAGATCCGACGCGTCCTCCGGCCTGGCGGGCGGTTCCACTTCCTCGAGCACGGCCTTGCCCCGGACGAGAAGGTGGTGCGGTTCCAGCGCCGCGTCGAGCCCCTCCAGCGCAGGCTGGCCGACGGCTGCCACCTCACCCGCGATCCGGTCGCCCTGGCCAGCTCGGCCGGCTTCGACATCGAGCAGCTGGACCAGGGTTACGGGGCGGGCCCGAAGGCCTGGAGCTATCTGACGCGGGCCGCAGCCGTTCGCCCGGTCGCCGTCTGACCCGGGCCGCTCCGCCGTGGACCCGACCGATCGAGGAGGCCCCGTGCCCACCACCGAGGAGCTCGCCGCCGAGCTCGCCGCACTGCGACGGCGCGTCGATGCCTCCGAGTCGGTCCTCGCCATCCAGGAGCTCAAGGCCCGCTACGGCGACCTCGTCGATGCACGCTTCGCCCGCGGGCGGGTGGTCGACGACGACCGGCTGACCGAGCTGACCGACGCCATCGCCGCACTCTTCACCGAGGACGGCATCTGGGACGGAGGTCCCGGCCTGGGGTCGGTCCAGGGTCGGGATGCCATCGCCGCCCGCCTCCGCGCCCCGACCCTGACCTTCTCGCGGCACCTCTTCACGAGCCCCCGGATCGAGGTCGAGGAGGACCGGGCCTCTGCCCGCTGGGATCTTCTGTCCCCCTGCAGCCGACCGGACGGGACCGCCCACTGGATGTGCGGGTACGAGGACGACACCTACGCGCGGGTGGACGGCGCCTGGCTCCACGCCACGATGCGGCTCACCACAGTCTTCTTCGCCCCGAACGGCCACGGATGGGGGCCGGTGCTCGCTTGAAGACGGGCGGCGCCGGTTCTTCCCCCGAATAGCGATATGCCCTATGCATACGGCATATGCATAGGGCATATCGCAGTTTCTGGGAATTCACACACGTCCGCATCGGACACCTGGGACCTCTGGGATACCGCCATCCCATCGAGCGACACCTGCTGATCGACCGACGAGCTGGCCTGGGTGCCCGCCGGCCCGAAGGCCGGCGGGCACAGGCTCAGGCCGGGGGGCCGGTGGTGAGGACGACCGTTGACGTGTGGGTGAGGCCCGACGAGTCCGTCCATTCGAGTGTGACGGAATCACCGGGGTGATGGGACTCGAGCAGGTTGGTCAGGTCCGAGGATGTGTTGACCGCGCTCCCGTCGAGGGAGGTGATCACGTCCCCCTGGGTGAGACCGGCCTGGGCGCCCGGCGATCCGGCGAGCGCACTGTCCACGACCGCTCCGTTGGTCTGCGTCCCGTCGCCCAACCCGCCCGATCCGAATCCCCCGCCGGCCGAGGCGCCGGAATCCTCTACACGGATGCCGAGGAACCCGGTGGCTCCGATGTGCACGACCGAGCTCTGCCGTCCGGCCTCGATCTGGCGAGCCAGGGTGAGCGCTGTCGGGATCGGGATGGCGTACGCCTGGGCGGTCGTGACCTGGTACGCGGTCCCGCTCGAGGCGGCAGTGTCCATGCCGATGACCTGACCCGAGCTGTTGACCAGCGAACCGCCCGAGTCGCCGGGCTGGATGCCGGCGTTGATCTCGATGAGACCGGTCAGGCTCTCGGTGTTGCCTCCACTGTCGTCACTGGCGGTGATGGACTGGTTGGTGGCCGTCACCGAGCCGCCGGCGGAACTCGGCGTGCCCCCGGTTCCACCCGCATTGCCCAAGCCCACCACGGCCTCGCCGACCGAGACCGAGCCGGTATCGGTTGTGATCGTCTGGAGGCCACTGGCCCCGACCAACTGGATCACGGCGACATCGCCGGTCCGGTCGTAGCCGACCACGTTCGCCTTGTAGGTTCGGCCGTTACCGACGTCGGTGACGCTGATGCTCGTCGCTCCGTCGATCACGTGGTTGTTGGTCAGGACCTCGCCGTTGGAGGTCAGCACCATGCCGGTGCCGGCCGCCTGCTCGTCCTGGTAACTGAGGTTGGTGTTGATGTCGACCAGACCCGGGTCGACCTTGCTGGCGATCGACGAGATGTCGGTCGGAGCACCGGCGCCGGCCGACGTGCTGCCGCCGTAGGGCGAGCCACCGCCCGCGCTGGGATCGTACGCACCGCCGCCCTGACCGGAGCCCGTGGCCGGGTTGGAGACCGCGCTGGTGGTCGTGTCGCTGGGCCAGGCCAGATGCCCGATGCCCGCGCCTGCGAGCAGTGCGATGGCGGCCACGAGAGAGGCCAGTCCGACCAGGGCGCCGGAGTGGTTCTTGCGGGCGGCCGTCGCGGCCGGCGGGGCAGCGGGATAGGCATAGGGCGGTGGCGGCCAACCGCCACCCGGCGGGACGTTCCCACCGGCACCCATGCCCCAGCCGCCGCTCGGGGGGAGCGCGATGGGCGGGGGCGTTCCCCAACCCGGACCCTGGGGGGTGGCCCAGGTGGCGGCGGGCGTCACCGGCGCAGGCTCGTAGGGAGGGGTCGCCGGGTAGGCGCCGGTCGGGGGGGTAGGCGCGGTCGGGGGCCCGTCAGAGGCGCCCGCAACCGGGCTGGGGGCGGTGCCCCACGCAGGGGTCGGCTCCTCGGTACCCTCGGGCTCGGTCCCCTCGGGCTCTTGGTCGGCCGGTTCGCGCGACGGGTGCCAGTGATCGCTCATATCTCTTCCCTCCGAAACTCGGGCTCTGGGCAGAGCCTCACCCAGCCATTCCACCCGGAGCGCCTAAGTCCTCGGTGAGCGGACCATAGGAATCTCATAAGGAAGTCTGCCCGACCCCCGGGACGCCAGGGTCACCGCCGAAACGGCCGGATCCGCACCTTGCAACTTTGAGTTGCACTGGCCGGCCGCGGTGGGCATACTGGGGGACGAAGGGCGGCGGATCTACAGTCCGGGAGCACAGGTTCCCGGGCCGCGGCGGCGAGGGTGACCGGTTGTTCGGGGGGCGCACCGAACACCGGTCACTGTCGTGTCAGGAGGCACATGGCAGTCCAGACAGGCGGACGGGTTCGGCATCGCGGGAACGCAGAAGCCCACAGCAAGCATCCGGCGAGGAACTCGCTGACGCTTCCGGCACCGACAGCACGGGTCACACAGCTCCGGGTTCCGGCCCAACCACTGCCCGCCGATCCGGGAGCTGTTCCGCGAGCCGACTCCCCGGCCAACGACGGGCTCTCCGCCCCCGCTCTCGCGTTCCTTGCGGCAGCCGCCATCTTCGAGGGCTACCGATGGCTCGGCCTCTTCCGTGGGAGCCCTTCGGTGCCGGACACCTTCGCCGTTGCCGCCACCGCCACGGCGATCACCCTTTCGCTCATTCGTCCTGCCGCCTGGACCCGGGCCGGCCTGGTCCGGCGGGCGATCTGGGCAGGGGCGTGCTCGCTCGTCGGCGCGGCGCTGCTCGTGCCGTTCATCGGCGTGCCGGTGACCGACCGGATCGTCGGCGCCGTGTCCCTGGTGCTGGCCGTTGCCGCGCTCCTCGGGGTGGCCTCCCGTGAGCACGACCGCCGCGCCGGCCGGAGCGGCGGTTCGGGCCCACTTCACTGACGCCCCGCCGCCCGGGGCCGTGAGGCTCGACCGGGCGAAGGTGGACAGGAGTCTGGGGAGTCTCTATCGTCAGTCGGGTTGACAAATGATCCCGCGGGATCGACCGACCCGGGACCGGTGGTGCCGCGCAAGGCGACTGCGGCCTGCTGGAACGAGACCCCATGGAACGATACGAGCGCTTCGACGGCGTCATCGGACGGACCCGTGAGGAATCGGAGCCGTGGTGGCCGACCCCGCCCCATCCTGGTCCGGGTGCCCCTGACGTCGTCGTGATCCTGCTCGACGACGTCGGCTTCTCCCACTTCGGGTGCTACGGGTCCGACCTCTCCACTCCCCATATCGACGCGCTCGCGGCGGGCGGCCTGCGCTATGCCAACTTCCACGTGACCCCGCTGTGCTCCCCGACCCGGGCGGCCCTGCTCACCGGACGGAACCACCACGCCGTGGGCATGCGGGCGCTCTCCAACTTCGACAGCGGCTACCCGCACATGAGAGGGCAGATCTCGCGCCACGCCGCCACCGTGGCCGAGGTACTCCGCGACCAGGGGTACGGCACGTTCGCCGTGGGCAAGTGGCACCTGTGCCCGATGCAGGACGCCTCGGCGGCAGGGCCGTACGACCAGTGGCCGTGCCAGCGCGGCTTCGACCGGTTCTACGGGTTCCTCGAGGGCGAGACAGACCAGTTCTCCCCTGATCTCGTCTACGACAATCACCGGGTCGAGCTGCCGGCCGGCCACGAGGACGGCTATCACCTGAGCGAGGATCTGGTCGACCACGCGATCGAGTTCATCCACGATTCGGTTTCCATCCGGCCCGACCGACCGTTCTTCGCCTACGTGGCCTTCGGAGCCGCGCACGCCCCCCACCAGGCGCCACCCGACTACCTCGAGCGGCAGCGCGGTCGCTTCGACGAGGGGTGGGATGTCACCCGGGACCGGTGGTTCGCCCGCCAGATCGAGATGGGCCTGCTCCCACCCGACACCATGCTCGCGCCGCGGAACCCGGGGGTCGAGCCCTGGGACTCGCTTCCCGAGAACCAGCGGCTCCTGGCCGCCCGGCTCCAGGAGGCGTTCGCTGCGTTCCTCGAACACACCGACGCGCAGATCGGCCGGTTGGTGGCCGACCTCGAACGGCTCGGCCGGCTGGACAACACGCTGCTGCTCCTGCTGTCCGACAACGGGGCGAGCCAGGAGGGCGGGCCCTTCGGCGTCCTGCACGAGATGAAGTACTTCAACTTCCTCGCGGAGACCCCCGACGAGGCGGTCGAACGGATCGACGAGATCGGCGGGCCACACAGTCACGCCAACTACCCGTGGGGTTGGGCCCAGGCCGGCAACACCCCCTTCAAGTGGTACAAGCAGAACACCCACGAGGGCGGGGTCCACGTCCCGCTCATCGCGCACTGGCCGCGACGGATCGGCGACCGGGGCGCGATCCGTGACCAGTTCCATCACGTGAACGATCTGGTCCCCACCATCTACGAGACCCTGGGGATCACAGCGCCCGAGGTCTACCGCGGCGACGCGCAGCTGCCGACTTCCGGGATCTCCCTCGGCTACACCTTCGATGCCCCCGACGCCCCCTCCGAGAAGCACGTGCAGTACTTCGAGATGATGGGCCACCGGGGGATCTACGCGGACGGATGGAAAGCGGTCACCCGTCACCGCAGCGGCACCCCGTTCGAGGACGATGTCTGGGAGCTCTACCACCTCACCGAGGATCGCTCCGAGTGCACCGACCTCGCCGCCGAGCAGCCCGAGACCCTCGCCCGCCTCATCCAACTCTGGTGGGACGAGGCCGAGGCACAGGGGGTGCTCCCCCTCGACGACCGCACGATCGAGCTCTTCACGACCCGCTACCGCGACCACTCGGTGCACCCGGTCGACCGGCACTACGTCTACCGGCCGCCGATGTCCCCGCTGCCCGCCCAGGCTGCCCCGGCCATGGGTGCCCGTGGGTTCGACCTGACCGCGACCGTCGACCGGCCGGTCGGCGCCGGTGGGGTGCTCTACGCATCGGGGACCCAGAACGCGGGGCTCAGCCTGTTCGTCCAGGGCGACCGCGTGGTCTTCGACTACAACTGCTTCGGCGACCACCATGTGGTCGAGTCCGACGCCACGGTCCCAGCCGGTGCGACCTCGGTGGGGGTGCGGTTCCGGCGGACCGGGACCGGCGGCGAGGCGGAGCTGCGCATCGACGGTGCGGCGTGCGGCTCGATGACGGTGCCCTTCGCGATGACCATCATCTCGAGCGTGGGCCCGAGCGTCGGATACGACCACGGTGGCCCGGTGAGCGATCGCTACTCGGGCCGCTTCCCGTTCGAGGGGACCCTCCACGAGATCGTGATCGACCTGCCGCGCGCCACTGACGTGCAAGCGACTGCAGCCGACGAGCGGGCGGCGATGTCCCGCCAGTGAGCGTCCCGCAAGGGACTCTCCCGGCCGGGTTTTACGCGCTGAAGCGCGCGGAGGCCCCGGCGTCCACGTCGATGACCGACCCGGTGATGTGGCGGGCACCCTCCGAGCAGAGGAAGACCACGGCCGCGGTGATCTCGTCGGGTTCCAGCCACGGGACCGGTTGGACGTGGAGCCCGACCATGGCACCGGCCACGTCCTCCCGGGTCGGGCGCTCCAGATCGGGGCGCATCAGCCGGTAGAGGGTGTCGTTGTGGATCATGTCGGTCGACACGTTGCCCGGAGCGATCGCGTTGACCGTGACCCCCACGTGGGCGACCTCGTGGGCGACGGCCTTGCAGAGGCCGATGACCCCCCACTTGGACGCGGTGTAGGCCGCAATGCCGGGATTGGCGGAACGGCCCATCATCGAGGAGATGCCGATCATCCGCCCCCATCGCTGGCGACGCATGTGGGGAGCGGCGGCGCGCATCGCATGGAACACCCCGGTCAGATTGATCTCGATCGTCTCGCGCCAGTCGACGGCGTCCATCGAGAAGACCGACCCGAGGGTGGACACCCCTGCGTTGGCGATCATGATGTCGACCGAACCGAGCTCGAGTTGGACGCGGTCGACGAAGTCGATCATCTCGCCGAGGTCGCGTACGTCGACGGTCGAAGCCAGGCACCGCCGGCCCTCGGCCTCGACCAGGCGCACCGTCTCGGCGAGGTCGTCTTCGGTGGCCATCGGGTACGGCACGGTCCCGAGATCGGCGCACCGGTCGGCGAGGGCGATATCGGCACCGAGGCGGGCGAGTCCGACAGCGTGGCTGCGTCCCTGCCCGCGGGCGCCCCCGGTGATGACCGCCACCCGCCCGACGAACTGACCGTCCCCATTCGACTGCGCCATGGTTCCTCTCCTCGAGCAGGCGCCGTCGTGGCCGCGGCCGGCCGGGTCGCCCGCCGGGGATCCTACGCCGGACCTGCTGCCCGCCCCCAGGCCCGGAGCACCCCGCGGTACCGACGGTCCCAGCGCTCGTAGGCATCCCGGAGGGCGGGGCCGGGCCATGACTCCCCGACCAGTTCCTCCGGCAGCAGCGGATCGGCCAGCAGGTGACGCACCACGGCTGCAGACAGGGCGAACCCGGCGGACAGGTCGTCGGGTCCGGCGGTCTCCGTGGTCTCGAGGCGGCCCCGGAGGAGCTCGGCACGGGCCGCCCAACCGGCCAGGTCCCACAATCGGGCCGCCAGGAGGACCGGGTCCCCGTCCGGCACCGCACTGAAGAGGGTCAGGTCGGGGTCCTCGGATGGATCCGGCCGCAGGTCGAGATTGTCGGGGCGCAGCCAGACCCCCTCGCGCTGCTCGGCAAGGCGCGCCACCACCAGCCGGCGGCGGCGGGTGGCACGCTCCTCGGCCGACTTGCCGGCCGCGGTCACCACGACGATCCGCCAGCCGTCCCGCCACGGCCGGGTGCCCCCCCGGAGACCCTCGCCCTGGCGGGCCTGACGCTCGAGGAGGTGCCCGGCCAGCCGGTACCGTCCCGCCCCGTCGGTGGTCGCCTCGCCGGAGGCCACCATGCGGCTGAGCGCGACCCGGGCCCGGTTCCCGCTGATCCCGAACAGCCCCGACAGACGGACCAGATGGGAGACGGGCAGCTCGGGTGGGTCCTCACCGAGCAGGGCGCTCGCCAGCACCGACCGCGCGGTCAGCGGGGTCGCTCCGTCCTCCCCGCCGGACGGTCCGGCCACACGCTCATCCGATCCGGCCATATTACTCCGCTGCGCCAGTTGATTTTCTGTTGTAATATAGCGGCATGACCACCACCATGGTGGCCGACCCGGCCGATCGTCCCGACGTCTTCCCCACCGAGCGGTTGCTCGAGAACGGAAAGGCCCGCCCCGAGCTGCGACGCGACCTGAGACGGATCTCGGACGGCCGCAACGCCGTCACGGTGCTCTCGGTCTGGGCCTGGGTGGCGGTCATCATCGGCGGCGCGGTGTGGATCGACCGGTGGTGGGCCTACCTGGTGGCGTTCCTCCTCATGGGTCCCATGTACGCGCGGTTCGCCATCCTCATGCACGAGTCGGCCCACAATCTGCTCTTCTCCAAGAGGTGGCTCAACGACTGGGTGGGTACCTGGCTCGTGGCGTACCCGACCTGGACACCGATCTCGCTGTACCGCCGCGGCCACTTCGCCCACCACCGGGAGGAGTTCGGCCCGAACGAACCGGACATCGCCTTCTACGGTGGGTACCGCTGCGACCGGCGCTCCCTCGCCCGACGCCTGGTCCGTGACGCGGTTGGCATCTCCGGCTGGAAGAACCTGGTCCCGCTCGTGACCTCGGTACGCACGCCCGCCTACCGTCGGGTCTCGCTCTCCATCCTCGGGGTCCAGGCCCTGCTCTGGGCCCTGCTCTGGACGACCACCGGGAAGTGGTGGATCTACCCGCTGCTCTGGTTCCTCCCGTGGATGACCCAGTGGCGGGTGATCAACCGGCTCCGGGCCATCGCCGAGCACGGCGGCCTGGAGGCCAGCCGCGATCGCCGGGTCACCACCCACAACGTGCGCCAGCACTGGATCGCCCGGTTCTGGTTCGTCCCGTACAACACCGGATGGCACCTGGCCCACCACGTCGACATGGGTGTCCCCTGGCGGAACCTCCCCCGCTACCACACCGAGCTGGTCCGGGCCGGCTACGTCACCGAGGGGATCACCTATCCGGGCTACCTGGCCCTCTGGAGAGCCCTCTCCTCGGCGTGACCGCTCAGGTCCGCACGCCCGCGACTCAGGCCGGCCGCGCGCGGAACGCCCGGTAGCGGGTGACCAACCCGGCCGTCGAGCTGTCCTCGCCGGCGAGGTCGGGCGCCGCGTCGGCGCCGAGCGCGGGTGCCAGTGCGCCGGCCATCACCTTGCCGAGCTCCACGCCCCACTGGTCGAACGAGTCGATCCCCCAGACCGCGCCCTCGACGAAGACGGTGTGCTCGTAGAGCGCGATGAGCTGACCCAGCACGGACGGGGTGAGTCTCGGCGCGAGGATGGTCGAGCTCGGGTGGTTGCCGGGCATCACCTTGTGGGGGACGACCGCGAGTGGGGTGCCCTCGGCCTCGACCTCTTCTTTCGTCCTGCCGAAGGCCAGGACCTTGGACTGGGCGAAGCAGTTGGCCATGAGCAGGTCCTGCTGGTCGCCGTCCTCGTGGGTCGACTCGGCGAACCCGAGGAAGTCGGCGGGGACGAGGGTGGTCCCCTGGTGGAGCAGCTGGTAGAAGGCGTGCTGGCCGTTGGTGCCCGGCTCCCCCCAGAAGATCTCCCCCGTCTCGCCCCAGACCGGCGAGCCGTCCCACCGGACCGACTTGCCGTTCGACTCCATGGTCAGCTGCTGGAGGTAGGCCGGAAAGCGGGCCAGCCGTTGGCTGTAGGGCAGCACGGCGTGGGTCTGTGCGCCGAGCAGATTGCGGTACCAGACGTTGAGCATGCCCTGGATGACTGGAAGGTTCGTCTCGAAGGGCGCTGTCGCGAAGTGGCGGTCGAGCGTGTGGAAGCCCGCCAGCATCTCGCCGAAGGCCTCCGGTCCGATGGCCACCACCAGGGAGAAGCCGATGGCCGAGTCGACGGAGTAGCGCCCACCGACCCAGTCCCAGAAGCCGAACATGTTGGCCGGATCGATCCCGAACCCGGTGACCCCGGCCTCATTGGTCGAGACCGCGACGAAGTGACGGGCGACCGCCTCGTCACCGCAGCCCAGTCCGCCGAGCAGCCAGCGCCGGGCGGCACGGGCGTTGGTCAAGGTCTCGAGGGTGGTGAAGGTCTTCGAACTGACCACGAAGAGGGTTTCGGCCGGGTCGAGGTCGCGGGTCTTCTCGTAGAGGTCCACCGGATCGATGTTGGACACGAACCGGCAGCCGATCTCGGGCGAGGCATAGTCGGCCAGCGCCTGGTAGGCCATCGCCGGTCCGAGATCCGACCCACCGATCCCGATGTTGACCACGGAGCGGATCCGCTTGCCCGTCCACCCGGTCCACTCGCCGGAGCGGATCCGGGCGGCAACCCCACCCATCCGGTCGAGCACACGGTGCACCTCGGCGACCACGTCGTGGCCGTCGACCTCGAGTGTCGCCCCCTTCGGCATCCGGAGGGCGACGTGCAGCACCGCCCGGTCCTCGGTGGTGTTGACGTGCCGTCCGGCGAACATGGCATCGCGGCGTTCGGCGACCCCCGCCCGGCGGGCCACGGTGAACAGGGCGTCCAGGGCCGGGGCGTCCACCCGGTGCTTCGCGTAGTCGAGGACCAGGTTCCCGGCGCCGGCCACCATCCGCGCACCGCGGTCGGGCTCCTCGGCGAAGAGCTCGCGCAGGTGCCGGCCTCCCACCCGGGCCGCGTGTTCCTTCAGGGCGCGCCACTCCGCTGTCGTCGGGAGATCAACGGGTGTGCCGGTCTCGTCCATGGCTCCTCGATCCTGTCGCAACGCCGGTCGATCCCGGATCGGCCAGGCTTTCCGTGCCCGACCCGACTGTAGACAGCCCCCCGCCCACCGGCGAGAAGATAACCGAGTGATTACCTTCCATTGACGCGCCGATCGCGTCACGTTCACCTGGCCTTCTTAGGGTGACCGGTGATGGCCGCGCACCCGAGGACCAACTGTCACACGCCCGGCCGGTCGACCGGTGGGCGTGACGGCGGGTTCTCCGGTGCGACCTCTCGTCCGGGGGCCTGGCCCCCGCTGCCTCTCACGGCAACCCCGCCTGCACCGGCCCCGCCGGTCAGGCAGTCCAGCAGCGGTGCAGCGGCCCGCGCGCGCCACAGCCTCCGGGTATCCAAGGCTTGTGCCCTGTTCCGGGGCCTCCCGTCCAGACCATGACCCTGGCACTCAGCGAGGTCGACCAGCGCGCGCTCTCCGAAGAGGCGCCGCCGACCATCCTGATCATCGACGACGACCACCTCTCGCGCGACTCTCTGGCCGCCACCCTCTCCATCGAGGGATTCGACGTCATCACCGCGACCAGCGGCGACGAGGGTCTCTCCCTGGTCGCGTCGGCGGCTCCCGCCCTCATCCTGCTCGACACCCAGCTCGGTGACTCGGAGGGATTCAGCGTCTTCCGCACCATCAGCTCGGTGGCCCCGCGGGTGCCGGTCATCATGGTCACCTCCCGGGACGACGAGCTCGACGCCGTGCTCGCCCTCGAGGCCGGCGCTGCAGACCACATCACCAAGCCGCCTCGCCCCCGCGAGCTGACCGCACGGATCCGTGCGGTCCTCCGCCGGGTCGGCGGGCAGCCCCACGACCTGGTCCCGGTTCCGCCGAGCGGCGTGTACGCCTTCGGGCCGGTGACCATCGACGTCTCCCTGCGGGAGACCAGTCTGCACGGCCAGGTCGTCGAGCTCTCCCGCAAGGAGTTCGACCTGCTCGCCCTGCTGGTGTCAGAGGCCGGGCACGTGGTCACCCGCAAGCAGTGCATGGACCGGATCTGGCGGGATCGCAAGAAGGGGGACAGCCGCACCCTCGACACCCACGTCAAGCGCCTCCGCAAGAAGATCGAGTCCAACCCGGCGGAGCCCGAGCATCTCATCACGGTGCGGGGAGTGGGATACCGCTTCAAACCGTAAGGGTCCGCCCGGCGCCGCCGTTGCCCATGCCCTCCCCCTTGGTCGTGACCGTGTCGTTCGGGCGGGCCCTTACGGTTTGAGGCCCCCACCTGGGCCATCGGTTCTCCATCGGCTGCTCTAGGCTGGCGGCGGACATGGAGCGCTCCCGGCACGGCACGCCCAGGCCCCACGGGCCGTGGGCGCTGGTGGCCATCGCCGCAGGTGGGGCGCTCGGCACGCTCTGCCGCTACGGCGTGGAGCGGGGGCTCTCCACGCCTCCGGACCACTTCCCCTGGGCCACGCTCATCGTCAACGTGGTGGGTTCGTTCCTGCTCGGCGCAGTCCTGACCCTGGTCGTCGAGCGGTGGCCCACGGACCGCTTCCTCCGACCCTTCGCCGCCGTCGGGTTCTGCGGAGGCTTCACCACCTTCTCGACCCTGGCCGTGGAGGTCGACCAGCGCGTCCAGCACGGCATGACCGGCCTCGCCGCGGCCTACGTGGTGCTCAGCCTGTTCCTCGGCCTCGGCGCCGCGCTGGCGGGCATCACCCTGGTCAGGGGCAGGATCTTGCCCGCCATCTGGGCCACGGAGATCCCCGACCCGGACGTGTTGGAGGACGACGACCGCATCGTCGGGCGCGACGAGGGGGCCCCGCCGTGACCATCCTGCTCATGGTCGGAGCCGGGGCGTGCGGGGCACTACTGCGCTATCTCGTCGAGCGCGCCGTCCACCTGCGACTCGGGCCCGGGTTCCCCTACGGCACCCTCCTCATCAACGCGACCGGGTCCTTCGTCCTCGGGCTCGTGGTCTCGGTGGCCGCCGACCACCACCTTCCGGCTTCTGTGGTGACCGTGGTCGGGACCGGGCTGCTCGGGGCATACACGACGTTCTCGACGTTCTCGTTCGACACGGTGAGCCTGCTCGAACGAGGGCGCCTCCGGGCGTCGGCCTCCAACGTCGGCTTCACCCTGGTCGCCGGTCTCGGCGCAGCCGCAGTCGGACTGGCCCTCGGCTCGGTCCTCTGAGCGCCCTCCTCCCGAGCGCCCGCGCCCGCCGCACAAGGTTCACCGAACGATCACCCTGCGGTCGCCGTGGGGACGGATGCCGTTCACCTGGGCTCCGTAGCCTCACCCTCGGAGGATCAGCCTGTGGTCGCTGTCGGAGAACACATCAAGGTCCTGGTCATCGAGGACGAGGAATCGTACCGCCAGGCGCTCTCTTCGGGCTTGCGCCGCGAGGGGTTCGGTGTGGCGTTGGCGGAGGACGGCGCGACCGGCCTGCGCCTGTTCAGCGACTACCAGCCCGACATCGTCCTCCTCGACATGCTGTTGCCGGGCATGCACGGCATCGAGGTCTGCCGCCGGCTTCGGACCCTCACCTCGGTCCCCATCGTCATGGTCAGCGCGGTGGACAGCGAGCTCGACGTGGTCCTCGGCCTCGAGCTCGGCGCGTCCGGCTACGTGACCAAGCCGTTCCGACTCCGCGAGCTGGTGGCCCGGATGAACGCCATCCTCCGGCGGGTGGGCCCAGTGACCGGATCCCTCGAAACGACCGGGCCCGACGGTGCCGGGCGTCCCCACGATCCGCCGACTGCGACGACCCAGCGCTCCTTCGGGGCGGTGTCCGTCGACTTCGTGCGCAGGGAGGTCACCGTGGCCGGGGTGCCCACCCACCTCTCCCGGCGCGAGTTCGACCTGCTCGCCGTGCTGCTCAATCCCTCGCGCCGCGTCCGTACCCGCGACGAGCTCATCGACCTGTTGTGGCCGGACCGGTACCTCTCGGACAGCCGGACCCTCGACACCCACATCCACCGGCTGCGGGCCAAGCTCGAGCCGGACCCGACCGACCCCCAGTACATCGTGACCGTGCGGGGAGTGGGCTTCCGGATCGATCCGGACGGGACCCGTGGGGAGCCGCCCGCCCCGCGGGATGCCGAGGATCCCGCCGACGGTGACGAGCTGGCCGCGACCCACCAGGTCAGCGCCTGACGGCGGACGTCCGGCCCTTCGGACCGTCCCGGGACGCCCCCGGGCCGGGCGCTCCTGGGGAATACACGTTCGATTTCTCCCGTTGATCCTCTGGTACGGCTGCGCTGTGCGTGGCCGACGCCATCCGGCGACACAGCGATGTTGCCGGCGGACACCAGGAGGATTGATGGACCACGCAACCGAGAACCTGCCTCTCCTGCCTCTGACCTCAGGGGTGCTGCTGCCCGGGATGGTCTTCTCCATGGCCCTCGAGTCCGATGAGGCCAAGGCGGCCGCGGCCGCGGCGCAAGCGGCCGGTGGCCGGCTGGTGATCGTCCCCTTCATCGAAGGGCGCTACGCGACCGTCGGCGTGATCGCCGAGGTCATGGAGAGCGGTGAGCTGCCCGGCGGTCTGCCGGCGGTCGCCGTGCGCGGCCTCGAGCGGGCCCGACTGGGCACCGCCGTGCCGGGCACCGGTCGTGCCCTGTGGGTCGAGGTCGAGGTGCTGCCCGAGGGCGAGCCCACGGAAGAGGCGGTCGAGCTGGCCCGCGAGTACCGGGCGGTGCTCGAGAACATCCTGCTCTCGCGCGGCGCGGGCAGGCTCGCCGAGCGCCTCTCCGACGTGACCGGTCCCGGCCGCATTGCCGACATGTCCGGGTACTCGCCCGATCTGAGCCTGGAGCAGAAGGTCCAGGTGCTCGAGACCCTCGACGTGACCGAGCGGCTGCGCACCGTCATCGGCTGGGCCCGCGAGATCCTGGCCGACCTCACCCTGCGCCAGCGGATCAAGACCGACGTCGAGGAGGGCATGGAGAAGACCCAGCGCGAATTCCTGCTGCGGCGCCAGCTCGACGCCATCCGGCGCGAGCTCGGTGAGCTCAGCGACGACGAAGCGGCACCCGACGACTACAGGGCACGCATCGCCGATCGGACCCTGCCCGACCCGGTGCGCACCGCGGTCGAGCGCGAGATCGAGAAGCTGGAGCGGATGAGCGAGCAGAACCCCGAGCACGGGTGGATCCGCAGCTGGCTCGACACCGTCCTCGAGCTCCCCTGGGGCGAGCGGTCCGAGGACCGCCTCGACATCGGCGAAGCATCACGCATCCTCGATGAGGACCACGAGGGGCTGCGCGATGTGAAGGATCGCATCCTCGAGCACCTGGCAGTCCGCAAGCTGCAGTCCGAACGGGGCCTGGCCCCGGTCAGCGGACGCGGCGCGGGCGCCATCCTGGCTCTGGTCGGTCCCCCGGGAGTGGGCAAGACCTCGCTCGGCGAGTCGGTGGCCCGCGCCCTCGGGCGCTCGTTCGTCAGGGTCGCCCTCGGTGGCGTCCGGGACGAGGCCGAGATCCGTGGCCATCGCCGCACCTACGTGGGCGCCCAGCCCGGTCGGCTGGTCCGCGCCCTGCGCGAGGCCGGCACCATGAACCCGGTCATCGTGCTCGACGAGGTCGACAAGCTCGGCGCCGACTACCGGGGTGACCCCTCCTCGGCGTTGCTCGAGGTCCTCGACCCCGCCCAGAACCACACCTTCCGCGATCACTACCTCGAGGTCGAGCTCGATCTCTCACAGGTGCTCTTCGTCGCGACGGCCAACATGGCCGACACCATCCCCGGGCCGTTGCTCGACCGGATGGAGGTCATCCGTCTCGACGGGTACACCGAGGACGAGAAGGTGGCCATCGCGCGCACCCACCTCGTCGCACGCCAACGCGAGCACGCTGCGCTCGACGCGAGCGATGTGGAGGTGACCGACGACGCCCTGCGCACCATCGTCGCCGACTACACGCGGGAGGCCGGCGTGCGCTCGCTCGAGCGCGAGCTGGGCCGGCTCCTCCGCAAGGTCGCGGCACGCATCGCCGCGGACGGCGGCGAGCCCGAAACCGGCAAGCCACTGGTCGTGGAAGCGGCCGACGTGCGCGGCTGGCTGGGCCGGCCTCACTACTTCTTCGAATCGGCCGACCGGACCGCAGTGCCCGGAGTGGCCACGGGGCTGGCGGTGACCGGTGCCGGGGGAGACGTCCTGTACGTGGAGGCCTCGGTCATGGACGGCCCCGAGGGCCTGACCCTGACCGGGCAGCTCGGCGATGTCATGAAGGAGTCCGCGGAGATCGCCCTGTCCTACGTGCGTTCGCATGCGCTGGAGCTGGGCATCGACCGTTCGGCCTTCACCGGCAAGCGGTTCCACCTGCACGTGCCGGCCGGAGCCATCCCGAAGGACGGCCCCTCGGCCGGGGTCACCATGACCACGGCCCTGGTCAGCCTCCTGCGGAACGAGCCGGTGCTCCCGTCGGTCGGGATGACCGGTGAGGTCACCCTGCAAGGCCGGGTCCTGCCCATCGGCGGCGTCCGCCAGAAGGTGCTCGCCGCCCACCGGGCCGGACTCACCACGGTCGTGCTGCCCTACCGGAACGGCCCCGATCTCGAGGACGTTCCAGAGGCGGTGCGTGATGCGATGACCTTCCACCTGGCCACCGACATCGACGAGGTGCTCTCGGTCGCCTTGGCCGCAGGCGGTCCCGTCCCCGAGGTGCTCCTCGAGGCGGCCGCCGCGGTCGCCGGGCAGGCGCGCGACCGGGCGGCCTGAGCCCGGGGCCCCCCGGGACCTCAGTCCCCGTAGACGAACCCGGACACGATCCGGGCCAGCTCCAGGGGCCGGTCCCCCTGGATGCTGTGGCCGGCCCCCTCCACGGTGACGATGCTGTCGGAGGGGCGCCGCCGCAGGAATTCGGTGGCGTCGGCATCATCGACGACCGGCGAGAGGCTGCCCCGGGCGAGCAGGACAGGAACGGCGAGCCCTTCGAGGTCGTCCCACTGGGACCCGAAGTCGACCCGCTCCACGTGGAGGCCGGTCCGGACGGAGGGCCGCCCGATCTGATGGCGCCAGGTCCAGGTCCCGTCCGGCCGTCGGACCGCGTTGTGCAGCACGCCGCGCCGCAGCGAGGACACCGACCGCGTCGGATTGAACTGGATCGTGCGTTCGAGGATCTCGTCGAAGGAGGCGAAGCTCTCCGGGCCGGCCAGGAACGCCGCGATGTCCGAGGTCTTGTCGCCGTCGACGCCCGGGGTGATGTCGACGAGCAGGAGCCTGCGTACGAGCTCCGGGTGGCGGGCGGCCAGCGCGATGGCGGTCGCCCCGCCGAGGGACATGCCCACCACGCCCGCCGCCCCGGGTGCCAGCGCGCGGACCACCACGGCCACGTCGTCGGCCATGGCCGACGGATCGAGCACGGCCGAGCCCTCCGGCCAGTCCGAATGACCGTGGCCGGGCAGGTCGACGGCCACCAGCGGCCGGGCGAGGGCCAGGGCGACGGTGTCCCAGGTGTGCGCGTTCTGGCCCCCGCCGTGGAGGAACACCAGTTCCGCCGGCCGGTCCCCCCAGACCAGTGCGCTCAGACGGCGGCCGTGTGCGACCTCCACCGACTCGCGACGGACGGTCGGGGGACCGGGATAGTCGAGGCCGACCTCGGCTGCGTTCTCGTGGAAGTAGGCGAACTCGTCGTAGGTGGTGGGCGTGTCCTCGGTCACGGTGTCTCCTCGAACCTCTCGACAGCTCTCCGGGTCGCGGCGCACGGATCCCGGCCGCGCCATCCGTCGGTGACACACTGGGGTCGTGCCACCGACATTCTGCACTCCGGAGGAGGCCGCCGCGTTCATCCGGCCGACCGACACGATCGGGTTCGGGCTGGGTCCGGCCAACCCTGACGCGCTCTTCACCGCACTCGGCAACCGCGACGACTGGGTGGACCTGACCTTCGGCGGGGCGCTCCTCCTCGGGTTCTACCCGGTGCTCTCCCACCCCGGCGTGCACTACCGCTGCGGCTTCTTCGGTCCGGCCGAACGGATGCTGCTGGCCCAGGGTGCATCGATCGAGCTGGTCCCCGGCGGCTTCCGCCAGTTCGCTCCCATCCTGCGCCGCTTCAGTCCGAGGGTCATGGCGGTGCAGGCAACGCCACCCGCGGCGGACGGGACGGTCAACCTCTCCCTGCACCTCGGCGCCACCTACGAGGAGCTGGTGATGGCCGGCCGGGATCCCGACCGTCTGCTCATCGTCGAGGTCAACCCCAACCTTCCCGCCACGAGCTCACTGGCCCCCGACTTCACCAACACCCTCCCCCTCGACCTCATCGACGTGGTCGTCCGGGCCGACGGTGCCCCGTTCACCCTGCCCCAGACCCCGCCCGACGAGGTGGACCGGGCCATCGCCGCGCAGGCCCGGTCCTTCGTCACCGACGGCACCACCCTGCAGATCGGCATCGGCGCGGTGCCCAACCTGGTGGCGTCGGGGCTGGCCGAGGGTCCCGGCGGGGGGTACGGGATCCACAGCGAGATGTTCACCGACGGCCTGATGCACCTCCACCAGGCGGGCAAGGTGACCAACGACGCCAAGACCCTGTTCAACGGGGTCTCGATCACCACCTTCGCCCTGGGGTCGGCCGAGCTCTACCGCTGGTTGGACGGCAACACCGATGTCGCGTTCGTACCGGTGCAGGTGGTCAACGACCCGACCGTCATCGCCCGGAACCACGCGTTCGTCTCGGTCAACGGCGCGCTCAGCGTGGACCTCTACGGACAGGTGGTGGCCGACAACATCGACGGCAAGCAGATCTCGGGGGTCGGCGGCCACGAGGACTTCGTCGCCGGGGCGGAGCTGCGCCTCGACGACCACTCGTTGATCTGCCTGCGCTCGACCGCGGTGACCAACGGCGTCACCCGGTCCCGCATCGTGCCGCTCCTCCCGGAGGGCGCTGTCGTCTCGACCCCCCGCCACCACACCGGGGTGGTCATCACCGAGCACGGCGTCGCAGAACTGTCGGGCCGCACGGTGCGCGAGCGGGCGGCGGCACTTGCCGAGATCGCCCACCCCGATTTCCGCGACGAGCTCCGGACGGTGGCCGCCGAGCTCGGCCGGCACTGACCGGGTGGGTGGTGGCGAGCCGGGGCACGGCACCGCGGCAGACGGGGCCCAGGACGCCGTGCGCCTGGCCACGTTCAACGTGCACATGGGCGTCGACGGGTGGGGCCGTCCGTTCGATCTCCTCGCCGAGTGTGTCGCCCTCGACGCCGACGTGCTCATCCTCCAGGAGGCCTGGACCTCCGACGACGGGACTCCGGGGACGGCAGCCAGCGTGGCCGACCGCTGTGGGTACGAGGTGGTGGTCGAGGCGCCGTTGGCGCGCGCCCGGCTCTACGGGCCCGTCCCCACCCGTTCGACCCGGTGGGCGCCTGCATTCGCACAGGTGCGCAAGGGCCTCCAACTCGACCTCGACAAGTGGAAGGTGCCCTCCGGCTCGAGGAACCGCACGGCCGATCGGGGCATCTGGGGGATCGCGCTGCTGTCCCGGGTGCCGTGGCGTGACGCCGCCGTCCTCAGCCTCGGGAAGCTCCGGCGGGACCCGGCCGCACGGGCGGTCGTGCGGTGCACCATCGACCTCGGGGGGCGCGAGGTCACCGTGCTCGGCACCCACATGTCCCACATCACCCACTGGTCGCCGGCCCAGTACCGGAGACTCGGCGACCTGCTGCCCCACCCCGACCACGCCGCCGTCCTGGCCGGGGACATGAACATGTGGGGCCCGCCGGTCAACTCCTTCTTCCCGGCCTGGCGGCGGGCGGTGACCGGACGGACCTGGCCCGCCCACCGGCCCCACAGCCAGCTCGACCACGTGCTCATCACCCCCGCCCTGTCGGTGCTCGACGCCCGGATCGTCCCCTCGACCGGCTCCGACCACCGGCCGGTCGTGGTCACCCTCGCGCTCTCCTGAGCCCCGGGCGCTCGACGGTGAGGTGCCGCGCGATGGGCCGTCGCCAAACGTTCACCCGGTGTTAGCGCGGTGTTCAACTGCGCGGGTGCACGATTGGACGCAGAGGGGCGTGACTTCAGGAGGCGACGCATGACTGTGCCGTCCGAACAGAGACGTGCACGGCTCAGGCGTCCGACGGCTACGTCTCTGACCGCCGTCATGCTGCTCGCCGGATTGGGAACGGTCACAGCCGTTGCACTGCCAGTCGGTGTGGCCGGGGCCGCGACCGCCGTCACCAACTGCAAAGGCTCCGGTCCCGGTTCTCTGCGCGCAACAGTGGCAAGCGCCGCTCCGGGGGACACCATCACGTTTTCCGTGACCTGTCCCGGTGGATCTCCGATCGTCCTGACCAGCACCCTGGACATCGCGAAGAACCTGACCGTCGACGGGCCGGGGGCGAGCAAGCTCGTGGTGAGCGGAGGTAATACGGTCGTGGTAGTGACCGTGGATCCGGGTGTGACGACCGCCATCTCCGGGATCACCGTCGAAGACGGATCGAACGCCGACTACGAATACGGCGGGGGTATCGAAAACATGATGGGTACCGTCTCCCTTTCCGACAGCACTGTCTCGCACAACTCGACGACCGGCAGCGGCGGGGGTATCTCCAACCTGGGTACCTTCTCCCTGACCGACAGCACGGTCTCGGACAACTCCTCCCTGATCCCCGGGGGCGGGGTCTGGAACGTGGGCACCATGAGGATCTCCGACAGCACGGTCTCGGACAATTCCTCCATGGAATCGGCTGGTGGAGGGATAGACGAAGAAGATGGGCCGCTCACGGTTACCGACAGCACCATTTCCGGCAATGTGGCGTCTAACGGTGGTGGGGGGGTCTGGAACGTCGGTGGCACAGTTCGAGCGACCAACAGCACGATCGCGAACAACAGTGCCGGGACCACCGGCGGGGGCCTCTGGACGGTCGACGATGCCGGGATCAGCGGTTCCACCGTGCTGTCGGACAGCACGGTCTCGGGGAACAGTGCCCCTGCCGGAGCCGGCGGCGGTGTCTCCGACTCCGGCAGTGTCGCCGACCCCGTCGGCGGTACCACGAAACTGTCGGCCACCATCGTCGCCGAGAGCCTCTCGGGAGGCGAGTGTTCGGGCGCCGTCTCGGACGCCGGCTACAACCTCGCCGATGACACCACCTGCAGTCTCACCGCCCCTACCAGCCTCCCCGACACACCATCCGGTCTCGATCCTGCCGGACTTAAGGCCAACGGCGGACCCACCCAGACCGTTGCCCTGGCAGGATTGAGCCCGGCCATCAGCCACGTCGGCAAACCGGCCGACTGCCCGGCGACGGACCAGCGCGGGACGAAGAGGAACTTTCCGTGCTCCATCGGGGCGTACGAAGGTCAACCGTCGCTGGTCGACCTCCACAATTACTTGCTCCTCAACAGATTCTTCTATCTGTGGCCCGACCCCCCTCCCGACATGATGGGCGTCATCAACGAGGGGACGGTGGGTTACCTGCCGCCCACATCCGGTCCCGGACTGTTGGATCTGTACGGCTGCGAGGACGGAGGGGTGGGCAACTACCTCTCCGTCGACCAGTCCGGGAAGTGCGAGGCAGACACCCACGCGGCCCCGGTCACCGGTCTCGGTGTCGTCGGCTACCTGTTCGCCGAACCGCCGACCAACGGTACCAAGACAGCCGAGCTCTACCGCTGCGTCGATGCGGGCGGAGCCGACTACCTGGAGACGACCCTGCCACCAGTGTCGGTAAGCGCTCAAGAGCGATGTGGCGACGACCCGACCGACTACGGCTTCGACAAGTCGCTCGGGTACCTGGTGACCGCTGCCGGCGTTCCGAAGATCACCGGGTTCACTCCGCTCTCCGGGCCTCCCGGCACCACGGTCACCATCAAGGGGGACAATCTGTCCGGAGCGACGAAGGTCGCCCTGAACGGCGCCGCACTGACCATCACGCAGGATACGGCGACCACGATCAAGGCGACGATCCCGCCCAGAGCCACGACCGGCACGATCGAGGTGGCGACGCTCGGTGAGATCGTGAAGGCACCCACGCCGTTCAGGGTGACCTGACGTCTCAGCCGTCCGACCCCGAACGGCACAAGGGACCTGCGGAGCTGCCGACGTCGGGGCCACTCCGTCCCGCCGGGCCGGATAGGGTCGGGCCGGTGCCCGACCCGCTCGACGGATTCCAACGATCGACCTTTGCCGCCGAGGGCACCACCCGCACCGTCTACAGGACCGGTGCAGGGCCGGCTGTGATCGTGATCAGCGAGATGCCCGGCATCACCCCGAACGTCGCCCGCTTTGCCCGCCTGGTCGCCGGGATCGGCTGCACGGCGGTCATGCCGCACCTCTTCGGCGAGGACGGCCGGCCGCCGAGCGGTGGGTACACGCTCTCCTCGTTGGCCAGGGTGTGCATCTCGCGCGAGTTCGCCCTCCTGGCCCTCGGGAAGACCAGCCCGGTCACCACCTGGCTCCGCGCCCTCGCACGCGACGAACACGACCGGTGCGGCGGCCCGGGTGTGGGCGCGGTCGGCATGTGCCTGACCGGCGGCTTCGCCCTGGCCCTGATGGTCGACGAGGTGGTGCTCGCCCCGGTGCTCAGCCAGCCCTCGCTCCCCTTCCCGCTCGGCGCGTCGCGTCGGCGGGCCATCGGGATCTCCGAGGTGGACACCCGGCGGGTCGTCGAGCGGGTCGCCGCCGGGACCTGCGTGCTCGGCCTGCGCTTCTCGGGTGACAAGACCTCGCCCCCGGAGCGGTTCGAGACACTGCGCGCCCTGCTCGGCGAAGGGTTCGTCGGGATCGAGCTCGACTCCTCGCCCGGAAACCCGTACGGGCACCGCAAGGCCGCCCATTCGGTCCTGACCGAGGACCTCGACGACCGGCCGGGCACCCCGACCAGAGAGGCGCTGGACCGGGTGCTCGACCTCTTCCGCACCAGGTTGCTGGCCTGACCCGCCCGGGCGGCGACAGCCCGGCGGGACCGGGGAGCGGCCCGGTTCAGGCGGTTGCCACCACTTCGCCGTGGAGCACCGCGAACCAGGCGTCCGGCGCGGCCGCCCAGCGGTGCCAGGCGCGGGCGAACGCCCCGAGGTCGTCGCGGTCGGCGATGCCGTGTGCGAGCAGCTGGTCGGCCAGCGAGGACCGCGTGAAGCGGTCGGCCCAGAGCCCACCCCACCACGTGCGCTCCGCCGGGGTGGCGAAGCACCAGGCGGAGGCAGATGCCGCGATCTCGGAGAAGCCGGCGGCGCGGGCCCATCCGAGCAGGAGGCGGCCGGCATCCCAGTTCGCCCCGTTGACCCGAGTCAGCGTGCCGTAGGCGGCAAGCGCCCGGTCGAGATCGGGATCACCCGGTGTGAAGGTCATCGCCGGGTAGTCGCTGTCCCGGCAGGCCACCCGTCCCCCGGGGCGGCAGACCCGTCCCATCTCGACGAGGGCGGCGACCGGATCGCCGACGTGCTGGAGCACCTGATGGGCGTGGACCACGTCGAAGGAGTCGTCGGCGAAGGGGAGCGCGAAGAGGTCTGCGACCTCGAAGGCGACCGAGGACAGCCCGGCGTCGGCCGCGATCCGGCGGGCCTCGTCGATCACCTCACTCGAGGCGTCGATCCCGACCACCCGACCGGGGGACACCGATCGGGCCAGATCGCCGGTGAGGGTGCCCGGCCCGCACCCGATGTCGAGCAGGTCCTGGCCGGGCCGCAGGTACGGGAGGAGATAGGCGGCCGAGTTGGCCGCTGTGCGCCACCGGTGCGAGCGGAGCACGCTCTCGTGGTGGCCGTGGGTGTACGTCGTGTCAGGCATGTCCGCCGCCTCCCCCGCCGCCGGCCATGCCGCCTCCCCCGGTCACGCCGATCACCGGGTGGCCGTCCTCGAGATAGAGGGTGCCGGAGGCTCTGAGGCCGCGACCGACCCTCCGTCCGAGCGGACCGCTCAGCAGACCGACCGCCTCGTCGGGGAGGGCCCACCGCTGATCGCTGATCTCGTCCTCCTGGAGCACGATCGTCGCGCGGTCGGCTGCGGTCACCTCCCCGCAGTCGAACAGGAAGCGCAGCCCCCCGGGGCGGCCGCGTCGGGGGTGGAGGAAGTCCACGCACACCAGTCGCCCGGTCGCCACGGTCAACCCGGTCTCCTCGTGCACCTCCCGCCGGCACCCGTCCCACGGCGACTCGCCGGTCTCCTCGATCTGGCCACCGGGGATGGTCCACCCCTTCTTGTAGGTCGTCTCGAGAATGAGGATGCGGCCCGCACCGTCGTGGAGGAGGGCACCGGCCGATGCCGGGATCCTCGGGAGCTCGTACCCGTCCATCACCCCATCATCACCGATCCGGGAAGACCGGCAGGACACCATCGATGCGCGGCGGCAGCCGGCACAGCCGACGGTGTCCGGCCAGCTACACCCGGGCCATGTTGTCGAACCGGGCGTGGTGGCCGATGAAGGCCAACCGGGTCACCCCGGTCGGGCCGTTGCGGTGCTTGGCCACGATGACCTCCGCCGTCCCCTGGCTGTCGGTCGAATCCGGGTTGTAGAGCTCGTCCCGGTAGAGGAAGAGCACCACGTCCGCGTCCTGCTCGATGGAGCCGGACTCGCGAAGGTCGGCGAGCATCGGCCGCTTGTCCTGACGCATCTCGAGTCCACGCGAGAGCTGTGAGAGCGCCACGACCGGCACCTCGAGCTCGCGGGCCAGGATCTTGAGGCCGCGGCTGATCTCGGAGACCTCGACCTGACGGTTTTCCGCGCCGTGGCGACCCGTCATCAGCTGGAGGTAGTCGACGACCACCAGGCCGAGCCCCTCGCGGCTCTTGAGCCGGCGGGCGCGGGCGCGGATGTCCATCACCGTGAGGTTGGGATTGTCGTCGATGAAGATCGGCGCCTCGCTCATCCGGCTGATCGCATTCCCGATCTTGGGCCAGTCCGCCTCGCGCAGCTTTCCGGTCCGCATCCGGTTGGCGTCGACCCGGGCCTCGGAGCAGAGCAGGCGCTGGGTGAGCTCGAGGTGGCTCATCTCGAGGGAGAAGAGGAGGACCGGCTGGCCCATCTTGACCCCGGCGTGGGCCACCATTCCCAGGGCGAAGCTCGTCTTGCCCATGGCCGGGCGGGCCCCGACCACGATGAGGTTGGACGGCTGGAGTCCGGCCAACTGTTCGTCGAGGTCCGTGTACCCGGTCGCAAGACCGGTGACCGACTCGCCGCGGCTGAAGAGCTGCTCGAGATGGTCGAGACTCTGGCCCAGCAGGTCGCGCAGGGGGGTCATCGAGTCCACGACCCTGCGTTGGGCCACACCGAACACCAGGCTCTCCGCGCGATCCAGCACGCCGCTCACGTCCTCGGGAACGCTGTAGCCCAGTTCGGTGATCTCGCCCGCCACGGCCACCAGACGGCGGAGCAGGGCGAGCTCCTCGACGATCCTCGCGTAGTACTCGGCGTTGCCGATCGACGGCGTGTTGGCCTGCAACGAGACGAAGACCGACGGGTCGCCGATCGCTTCGAGCAGCTCGCGACGACGGAGCTCCTCGGTGACCGTCACCCAGTCGGCCGGCTCCCCCCGGCTGAACAGCGAGGTGACCGCCTCGAAGATGTACCCGTGGGACGTCTTGTAGAAGTCCTCGGGTCCGCAGATCTCCATCGCTGCGGCGATCGCGTCGCGCGAGAGCAGCATCGCGCCGAGCACCGACTCCTCCGCCTCGATGTTGTGGGGTGGGACCCGACCCGCCGGGGACCCGGCACCTCCGCGGGGTGCGAGGAGTTGGCGGGGTCGCGTGTCATCGACGGCGTTGACCATGGTGGTTCAACACTCCCCGATCGGGTCTGTGGAGGGATAGACCCTCTTCCTGAGGAAATGAGCGTCCGGCGGTGTGGACGCGAGGTGGACAACCGGAGCCGGCCTGCGGACAGCGGTGCACATCGGACCATCATCCCAGGCGGGTCTGACAACGCTGTGCATGTTGCACGTACGGCCGTGGCAGCCGGGCGTGCTGCCGGGCGCGATCCCGGATCGGGGCTCAGTTCTCGGGAGTCACCTCGACGGTGAGCTCGAACACCACACCGCCGACCAGCTCGACCCGGACGCTGTGCTCACCGATCGTCTTGATCGGCTCCTCGAGGACCAGATCATGCCGGTCGACGACCGCGCCGGTCTGCTGCTCGACGTGACGCACGATGTCGGCCGCTGCCACAGAGCCGAACAGCCGGTCGCCAGAGGCCCGGGCCGGAATGGCGATGGCGGTCCCGACCAGGGCGCGGGCCACGGTCTCGGACGACTCGCGGTCGCGGGCGTCGCGGAGGTCCCGCGAACGGCGCATGGCCGCGGCCTGCTGTTCCACCCCGGCCGGCGCGACGATGGCCTTTCCGGCCGGGAGCAGGTGGTTGCGGGCGAACCCGCCGGACACGTCGATCACGTCTCCGCGCTTGCCGACCCCGTCCACGTCACTGCGGAGGAGCACCTTCATCAGCTCTCACCCGTTTCGATCACGTCCTCGACGACGAGCTCGTCACCGTTCTCGGCAACCGCGATCTCGACGACCTCGACGACCTCCTCTGGGGCATCGGCAGGAGCGCTCGGAAGGGGCGTCCCCTCGGGGACGGCAGTCGAGGTGGCGTCCGCCGACAGCGAGCGCTCCTCGTCGCGCCCACGCCGGCCGCCGCCCCCATAGCCGCCGTCGCGACCGCCACGGCCCCCCCGACCACCGGGACGTTCGGTCGTGGTCCGCTGGGTGTAGGGCAGCAGGACCAGCTCGCGGGCGGTCTTGATCGCGATGGCCACGTCCCGCTGGTGCTGGGTGCAGTTGCCCGAGACGCGCCGGGCCCGGATCTTGCCCCTGTCGCTCATGTACTTGCGGAGCAGGGCGACGTCCTTGTAGTCGACCCACTCGATCCTGTCCTTGCACAGCGCGCACGGCTTCTTCTTGATGCGCCGACCCGCGTCCTTGGGGGACCGCCTGGTCGTGCCTCCACGATCGTTGTTCCGTGCCATGACTAGAAGGGCTCCTCGCCGTATCCGTACCCCTGTGCAGGGGGTGCCGCGCCGCCCCCGCCTGACTGCCCGCCCCGAGCGCCACCGCCCGACGGTCCATCCCCGGGGCCGCGCCGCTCGTTCTTGGTCACCTGGGCGGTGGCCCAGCGGATGCTGGGTCCGATCTCGTCGGCGACCACTTCGACCTTTGAGCGCTTGTCGCCGTCGGGTGTCTCCCAACTGCGCTGCTCGAGCCGGCCGGTCACGATCACCCGCGACCCGCGGCCGAGGCTCTCTGCGGCGTTCTCGGCCATCTCGCGCCAGCAGACCACGTCGAAGAAGGAGGTCGCCTCCTCCCATTCCTGGGTCTGACGGTTCTGCCACCTGCGGTTGACCGCCAGACCGAAGCTGGCCGTCGCCTGGCCCGTGTTGGTGAAGCGGAGCTCGGGGTCCCGGGTGATGTTGCCCACCAGGGTCACTGCATTTCCGTTCGCCATGGTTCAGCCCTCCCCGGTGGCAGCTGCCGCTGCGGCGGCCCGGCGGCCCGCCACCTTGTCCGGCAGCCGGATGACCTTGTGGCGGAGCACCTCGTCGGCGAGCACCAGGACCCGTTCCATGTCGGCGACCGCCGGCGGCTCGGCGTTGAGCTCGATGACCACGTAGTAGCCCTCGCGCTTGTGCTGGAGCTCGTAGGCGAAGGTCCGGCGCCCCCAGCGCTCCACCCGGCCGGGGTTGCCCCCTTTCGCCTCGAGCGCGGCAAGCGCCCGGTCGAGGACGCCGTTGACCGCCGACTCGTCCGCGGCGGTATCGAAGATGACCATGGTCTCGTAGGGCCGCACGTGCGGCTCACCTCCCTCTGGACCGGGCGCCGGGCGCCCGGGCCCCACCGCGTGGGGCAGGTCGGAACTGGACGGGCCACCATCGGTGGCCGGTGCGACCCGGAAACTCTAGCCGCTGCTCAGTGGTAGCTCTCCGCGTCGGCCGGGAATGCCCCCGACCGGACGTCGGCGGCGAAGGCGGACACCGCGTCCGTGGCCGCCCTGCCGAGCTCGGCGTAGCGGCGCACGAACTTCGGCGTGGTCGGGGTGATCCCGAGCAGATCGTGGAGGACCAGCACCTGGCCGTCGCACTCCGGTCCGGCACCGATCCCGATGGTGGGCACCTCGACGGCGTCGGTCAGTGCCGCCCCCACCTTCTCGGGGACCCCTTCGACCACCAGCGCGAAGCATCCTGCCGCGACCAGCTGCTCGGCGCTCTCGACGAGCGCCCGCGCCGCTTCGTCGTCGCGGCCCTGGACCCGGTACCCACCCATCGCGTGCAGCGACTGGGGGGTGAGCCCGACGTGGCCCATCACCGGGATCTCTGCGTCGACCAGTGCCCGCACCATCGGGGCCCGGACCGCGCCGCCCTCGAGCTTCACGCACCGGGCACCGGCCCGGATGAGCGTCGCCGCGTTGCGGACGGTGTCGACCGGGTCGAGGTGGTAGCTCATCCACGGCAGGTCTCCGACCACCAGGGGGGTGGGACGGGCCCGGGCCACCGCGGCCACGTGGTGGGCCATGTCGGCCACGGTGACCTGGAGGGTGTCCGGGTAGCCGAGGACCGTGTTGGCCACCGAGTCGCCCACCAGGATCAGGTCGACCCCAGCGGCGTCGGCGATCCGCGCTCCGGGGGTGTCATACGCGGTCACCATCACCAGGGGTGCGTGTCCGTCACGCCGTTTGGCAGCGCGGACAGCGGGCACGGTGACCGGCGCGGGGCGGGTCTCGGGCATGTGTTCCTCCAGGTCTACCGTCCAGCGCCCGGAGGCTGCCGGCGGCGTGTGCGGGGTCCTGCCCCGCGGAGCCAAGATGCTCCGGCCGCCAGCGTACTGCGGCAGGGTCGTCTCCGACAGGGGTCGTCCGCCGGGACGGAGCAGAAGCGTGCCGGGGGACGGGTTCAGCGAGCGGGGCGGTCGCGCCGAGCGGTGCCGGCCACGGCAGCCACCCCGTCACCGGCGGGGTACATGCGGACCAGATGGTTCCACCGGCAGCCGCAGCAGACCTCGACCACGTAGCAGACCACCGGCTCCTTGCGCCGCCAGTACCGGGTGAGCTCGGCCTGCGAGGTCACGCACCGGCCACCCGAGGGGAGCCGGGATCCGAAGACGAAGGTCACGTCGACCAGGTCGGCCTCCTCGCAGATCGGACACCCCTCGCCGGTCGGGCGGCCGAGGTTGGAAGCGGCCCGCAGCAGCTCGGGGTGGGCGTCGCAGACATCGAGCCGGGAGAGGCGGCCCCGCTGGAACTCGCGCACGACGGCATTGCGGGCGAGGAGGTACTCGACCTGTCCCCCGGTGGGGGAGGCCTGGACGCCGTCGAGCGCTCCGGGGCGGAAGCTCACCGGGCCAGGGTACTCCCCGGGCTGTACGAATGGCACGGTCCGAACGGGATCGGAGGCCAGGCGCACTGCAGAGCCATTGCGTTGCATTGATATATCGAATTGATATATCGTCAATGGTATGCAATCGGTGAACCGCGGATCCGTCGTGGCAGACAGCCGCAGCTGACGTGCTCGATCTGGCCATCCTGGGCCTGCTCCACGAGCAGGAGATGCACGGCTACGAGATCCGTCGCCGCCTCCGCGACGAGCTCGGCCTGTTCGCCAACATCTCGTTCGGCTCGCTCTACCCGTGTCTCTCCCGGCTGGAGCAGGCCGGGGCGGTGGCGGTCGCCGAATCTCCCGGGACGCCGACCGTGGCGTCCATCCCCTTCACCGGCTCGCTCGGCGGCGAGCGGGCCGGGCTGCGGGCCCGACGGGCCGGGACCCCCCGGGCCACCAAGCGGTCGCGCAAGGTCTACCGGATCACCGACGAGGGACGCTCCCTCTTCGAACGCCTCCTCGACGCCGAGGAGCCGGCCGGCACCGACGACGCACGCAGCTTCGGGCTCCGGCTCGCCTTCGCCCGCCACCTGGCCCCGTCGGCCCGTCTGGCCCTGCTCGAGCACCGTCGGGTCCAACTGACCCGTCGCCTCGCCCACGACCGGACCCGCGCCGCCGGCGACGGCCTCGACGTCTACATCCGCTCGCTCGTCGAGCACAGCACCGAAGCAACACAGCACGACATCGACTGGCTCGACCGGCTCATCGAGGCCGAACGCCAGAAACAGGCCCCGCGGGGCGCCGCCAGAGCAACGAAGGGAACCGATTCATGAGCAAGATCCGAGTGGCAATCGCCGGCGTGGGCAACTGTGCGAGCTCTCTCATCCAGGGTGTGGAGTACTACCGCGGCGCCGACCCGGGCGAGACCGTTCCGGGCCTGATGCACGTGGTGCTCGGTGGCTATCACGTGGGCGATCTCGAGTTCGTCGCCGCCTTCGACGTGGACAGCACCAAGGTCGGGACCGACCTGGGCAAGGCCATCTTCTCGGGCCAGAACAACACCATCCGCTTCGCCGGGGTCGGCCACCTCGGCGTGACCGTGCAGCGGGGACCGACCCTGGACGGGTTCGGCACCTACTACCGGGAGATCGTCGAGGAGTCGCCGGCCGATCCGGTCGATGTGGTCGCCGCGCTTCGGGACTCCGGTGCAGACGTCCTGGTCAGCTACCTACCCGTCGGCTCCGAGCAGGCCCAGCGGTTCTACGCCGACGCCTGCCTCCAGGCCGGGGTCGGGTTCGTCAACGCCATTCCGGTCTTCATCGCGTCGGATCCCGACTGGGCGCGGAGGTTCCGGGCCGCCGGCCTGCCCATCGTGGGTGACGACATCAAGAGCCAGGTCGGGTCCACCATCGTGCACCGCATCCTGACCCGGCTCTTCGAGGACCGCGGCCTCGCCCTCGACCACACCTACCAGCTCAACGTGGGCGGGAACATGGACTTCAAGAACATGCTCGAGCGGAGCCGCCTCGAGTCGAAGAAGACCTCCAAGACCCAGGCCGTCACCAGTCAGATCGAGCACGGGGCCCTGCCCGACGAGGACGTGCACATCGGCCCGTCGGACCATGTGCCGTGGCTCCACGACCGCAAGTGGGCCTACATCCGCATGGAGGGCCGGAACTTCGGCGACGTCCCGCTCAACCTCGAGCTCAAGCTCGAGGTCTGGGACTCCCCGAACTCCGCCGGGGTCATCATCGACGCGGTCCGCTGCGCCAAGCTCGCGCTCGACCGTGGCATCGGTGGCCCCCTGGTCGGCCCGTCCGCCTACTTCATGAAGTCGCCGCCGGTGCAGTACCACGACGACGTCGCCCACGATCTCGTCGAGCAGTTCGCCGCCGGCGATCCGGGTCCTGTCTGGCCCGCCGACTGACCGCGCTCGCCGGTCAGGAGCGCTGCTCCGCCCACCACTCCGACAGTCTGCGACGGGCCTCCTCCTCGCCCAGCGGGCCCTCGTCCATCCGGAGCTCGAGCAGGAAGTCGAGCGCCCGGCCCACGTCACGGCCGGGGGGAATGCCGAGCGCCTCCATCACCTGGGTGCCGTCGAGGTCGGGACGGATGGCGTCGAGCTCCTCCTGCTCGCGTAGGGACGCGATACGGCTCTCGAGCTCGTCCATCCGCTGGGCCAGCGCCCGGGCCTTCGACGCGTTGCGTGTGGTGCAGTCGCACCTGGTCAGCTCGTTGAGGCGGTCGAGCAGCGGTCCCGCATCCCGGACGTAGCGGCGCACGGCCCGGTCGGTCCACCCCAGCCGGTAGGTGTGGAAGCGCAGATGCAGGTTGACCAGCTCGGTGACCAGCTCGACCTCGTCGCCCGGGTAGCGGAGGGCCTGCATCCGCAGGCGGGTCATCCGGGCGCCGACCACCTCATGGTGGTGGAAGGTCACCCCCCCGTCGACGTACGCCCGGGTCCGCGGCTTGCCGACGTCGTGGAACAGCGCGGCGAGGCGGAGCAGGCGGTCCGGAGAGGTCTTGTCCACCACCGCCAGCGTGTGGGCGAGCACGTCCTTGTGCTGGTGGATCGGGTCCTGCTCGAGCGCGAGGCCCGGGAGCTCGGGGAGGAACTCGGCGGCCAACCCGGTCCGGACCACGAACCAGAGGGCGACCGAGGGCACAGCCACCATCATGATCTTGTCGAGCTCGTCGCGGATCCGCTCGGCCGAGACGATCGAGAGGCGTCCGTGATCCGTCTCGACCGCCGTAACCAGCTCAGCGGTGGGTTCGAGGTCGAAGCGGGCGATGAACCGGGCCGCCCGGAGCATGCGCAGCGGGTCGTCGGCAAAGGATTCGACCGGATCGAGCGGCGTCCGCAGGCGGTGTTCGGCGAGATCGGCGAGTCCGCCGTACGGGTCGATGAGCTCGAGCTCGGGTAGCCGGAGCGCCATCGCATTGACCGTGAAATCCCGGCGGGCGAGATCGTCCTCGACGCTGTCCCCGAAGGCGACATCCGGCTTGCGCGAGTCCGGACGGTACGCCTCGGCACGGTGCGTGGTGATCTCGTACTTCTGCCCGCCCCGCATGCAGGCGATGGTCCCGAAGCGCTTCCCCTGGCTCCAGACCGCGTCCGCCCAGCCGCGCAGCACCGCTTCGATCTCGTCGGGCTTCGCGTCGGTCGTGAAGTCGAGGTCTCCGGCGGCGTCGGGTCGATGGTGACCGTGATCGACCACGATCGCGTCGCGCACCGAACCCCCCACCAGGTAGAGCGTGTGACCTGCCGCCCGGAACCGGTCGGACAGGTCGGAGGTGGCCGCCACGAGGGGCCGCAGTCGCTCGGGGAACACGCCGCCGAGGGTAGTGCGACTGGCGTAGGCTGCGGTCCGAAGTGGATCGGGAACGAGGCAGAGCCTGCCCGGACGGCAGCGACCCCCGCGGCGGCGCGCCACTCGGGGACGGGCCCGCCCCCACCATCGGGGTGGGACCGGGTCATGCCCATGTGAACCGCGACCCCCCATTGCGCGGACGGCACGGCGCGACCCGGGCCACAGCTGCGGTGCTCGTCCTCCTCGCCGGCCTCGTCCCCGCTCTGCTCGCCGGCGCGGCACGCGCCGGGGCCGGCCCGGCTCCGACCACACGGGCCGCTGTGACCGCGGTCCACTCGTCAGGCCCGCTCGTGCTGCTCGCCCAGACGCCATGGGTGATCCCGGGCCAGACGTTCGACCTGCATCTGCAGGCGGACGTGCCGGCCGGCGCCGAGGCGGACCTCGGGGTCGCCGTGGCCGTGTTCCCCTGCCTGTCGAGCGTGTCCGCCTTCGACCAGTCGGTCACCTCCGGGCCGACCGGCTCCCCGGTCTCCTCGACCACCGCCCCGCTGCCCGTGCACGCGCTCGCCGCCCTGCCGACGGGCGGATTCGACCTCCCGATGCCCGTCGTGACCGGTGCCTCGGGGTCGGGTTCCGGGTCGACCGGACCGGGGTTCACCATCCACCTGCTCGCCAACGACGCCGAGTGCGGCGCGTTCCCCTCGGGCGTCTACCCGGTCCGGGTCCAGCTCGTCGACACCGGGAACGGCAGGGTCCTCGGCTCGTTGGTCACCCACCTGGTGTACACCCAGGCGAGCGCGACCACCCAGCGCCTCCGGGTTGCGGTCGTCCTTCCGGTGCAGACCACGGTCGGTGCGGCCACCGCGCCGCCGACCGCCGCCCTCGTGGCGCGACCAGGCGCCGCGATCGCCACGCCGTCGGCCGACGCGCTGGCAGCGGTGACGAGCATGATCGCCGCCCTCTCCGAACACAGCTCGGTGCCGGTCACCCTCCAGGTCAGCGGGCAGACCGTCGGCCTCCTCGCGGGTTCCGCCCACCAGACGGCCCTCTCCCAGCTGGCCGGGCTGGCCGGAGCCGCCTCGGTGCACGAGCTGACGGCGGCTCCCTACACGCCGGTCGACGCGGCGGCGCTCATCGGCGCGGGACTGCCGGACGAGTTGTCCCTGCAGATCGCCCGCGGCAGCGAGATCGTCGCCGCGGCGACCGGGCAGCCAGTCCCCGATCCGAGAGCCGGACTCGGGGCATGGATCACCAACGATGGTCTGGACGGTGCAACGGTGGCCGCCCTCGTCGCCGACGGCTACGGCCAACTGGTCCTGCCGTCGAGCGCGCTCGGCGCGACCCCGGCCAGCGGTTCGACGACACAACCCTTCTCGCTCTCGAACGGACGCGGGTCCGCGGTCCGGGTCATGGCCTCCGACCCCGATCTGGCCGCCCGGTTCACGGCCGATCCCGGCGACCCGGTCCTGGCCGCCTACCAGCTCTCGGCGGAGCTCGCCCAGCTCTACTACGAGCAACCCAACGGCACCTCCCCACGGGCGGTGGTCGCGGTCGCCCCGACCCCGTGGACCGACAGTCCCGCCTTCGTGGACACCCTCCTCGGCTCGCTGTCTGCGAATCCGATGGTCCAGCCGGTCACCACCGACCAGCTCTTCTCCCTCTTCCCGACCGCTGCTGCCTGTCGCAACGGCCCGTGCCGCCTCGTCGCGCCGACCGCCACGACCGGACTGCCGACCACCGCCATCGTCACCCAGCGTCAGCGGGTCAACGCCTTTGCCGCCGCCGCACCGGGGAACCAGGCGCTCGGCCAGCAGCTCGGAGACCTGGTGCTGGCCGGCGAGGCCGAGATCCTTCGGCCTGCCCAGCAGTCGGCCGTGCTCCACAATGCAGGTGCCGCAGTCGACGCCCAGCTCGGGTTGCTCAGTGTCGAGGGGGACCAGTCGATCACCCTCACCGCCAGCAGCGGCAACGTGCCGGTGACCGTGCTCTCGAACGCCTCCTACGTGGTGACCGGGTCGCTCACCCTCTCGAGCGACAAGCTCCTCTTCGACAACGGCCAGACCGAGTGGTCGAAGTCGATCACCCTCCCGCCCCGGTACACCAAGGTCGTCTACGTCCATGTCCGGACCAGGGCCTCGGGGACCGCACGGATGGACGTCGCCCTGCGGTCCCCGGACGGGCTTCTCCAACTGGCCACCGGTGAGATCTCGGTGCGATCGACGGCCACCTCCGTAGTCGGGATCGTGCTCTCGATCGGCGCCATAGCTGTGTTGCTGGTGTGGTGGGTGCGCACGTCGCGCAAGCGGCGGATCCTGCGTCTGGCCGACGAGTCGGCGGATCCCGGCGAGCGCCGCGGCGATCCATGAGCGACATCACGGTCGACGGCCTGCCTCCCGCAGCCGGTGGCGGCCGGCGCAGGCTGGCCGGTGCGACGGCGGGCATGGCGGTCGGGACGACCCTCTCCAGGCTCACCGGCGTCGGCAGGGTGATCGCGCTGACCGCGGCACTGGGAGGCAGCGGGTTCGCCGACGCCTACAACCTCGCCAACACCACCCCCAACATCATCACCGACATCGTCATCGGCGGAGTCCTGGCCGCCACCTTCGTGCCCGTCTTCGTCTCCCAGCTCACCACCCGGTCGCCCAAAGAGGCCTGGGATGCCATCTCCGCGGTGGTCACGGTGACCGCGACCGTCCTGGTGGTGGCCACCGTCGCCTTCTTCGTCCTCACGCCGTCCATCGTGGACCTCTACACCGTGACGAACCACCACGCCGATGTGCACCAACAACAGCAGGTGGCCGTCTTTCTGCTGCGGTGGTTCGTCCCCCAGCTCACCTGTTACGGGCTGATCGCCCTCTTCAGCGCCCTCTTGAACACCCGGGGGAAATTCGCGGCGCCGATGTTCGTACCCATCGCCAACAACCTCGTGGTCATCGCCGTCCTCGCCTGGTTCCACACCCTGGTCCCCCACCCCGACCTCGCCTCGATCGACGCGCACCACACCGCGCTGGTCCTCCTCGGCGTCGGCACCACCCTCGGGGTGGTGGTCCAGGCTGCGCTCCTGATCCCTTCGCTGCTCCGGAGCGACCTCCACCTGCGGTTCCTCTGGCGCCCGGGCCACGAGGCGGTGCGACGGATCACCCGGTTGGCCGGATGGACATTCGGGATCGTGCTCTCCAACCAGGTGGCCCTCGTCGTGGTCCTCGCGCTGGCCGACGGGGCCAAGGTTCCGGGAGCGGTGTCCGCCTACACCTACGCCTACACCTTCTTCCAGCTGCCCTACGGGGTGGTGGCCGTCTCGGTGATGACCGCGGTGACCCCGTCGCTGTCCGCCCGGTGGGCAAAGGGCGACCTGGTCGCCTTCCGCCACCGCATGGCCTTCGGCCTGCGCGGCATCCTGGCCATCATCATCCCGTCGGCGGTGGGCATGGTGATCCTGGCCCACCCGCTCATCGACCTCGTGCTCAACCACGCGGCCGAGACGTCCGCCGAGGCCGACGCGACCGCCACGGCCCTCGCCATGTTCGCGCTCGGGCTGCCCGGGTTCTGCACCTTCCTCTACATGGTGCGGGTCCTCCAGGCCATGCAGGACACCCGCACCGCCTTCCGCATCTACCTGGTCGAGAACGGGATCAACATCGTCTTCGGGATCCTCCTCGTCGGCCCGCTCGGGGTGCGCGGCCTGGCCCTGTCGGTCTCGATCGCCTATTCGGCAGCGGCCATCCTCGCCCTCGCAGTGGTCCGCTCGCGGGTCGGTGGGCTCGGCGGGGACGACCTCACGACCCCGGTCCTCCGGGTGCTCGGGGCCTCCGCGGTGATGGCGGTCACCACCGTTCTCACCCTCAGCGTGTCGGGGGCCGATTCCGGGGTGGCCCTGCTCGGTCGGGTGGTCGGTGCCGTTGTCGTGGGCGCGCTCACCTATGTCGGAGCGGCTGCGGTGTTCGGTGAGCGGGCGGCCCGCCGGTCCGCCGCCGACCGCGCAGCCGCGCGCCAGGCCGCCACTGCACCCGTCACCGTCGAGCCGTCCGGCCGCTCCGGCCGCTCCGGCGAGACGGACTCGCCGTCGGTGCGGTTGATCGACCCGGCTTCCGGAGAACCCCCATCGTCGGCGCAGTTCCGTGGCAGACTCGACGACGAGCCTGCGGGGCCCCCGGTACGCCATCTCCGTCCGGTGCCGACCAGTTCGGGGGGTCTCCCGGAGGGCACATCGGTGGACGGCCGGTCCGCCGGCGACGGGTCAACGGAGGAACCGGTGGACGGCCGGTCCGCCGGCGACGGGTCAACGGAGGAACCGGTGGACCCCAGGGCCCCGGACGAGGAGGAGGAGGCCCATGGCCCGGATCCGGGTGGTCACCGATAGCGCGTGCGACCTGACCGCCGAACTGGCTCGGCAGAACGATGTCACCGTCGTCCCCCTCTCCATCCGCTTCGGCACCGAGGAGTACGTCGACGGCTCGACGCTCTCGACCGACGACTTCTGGGCGCGCTGCAAGTCCAGCCCGGTGCTGCCCGAGACAGCGGCGCCGTCTCCGGGCGCCTTCCAAGAGTCGTTCCTCGAAGCGGCCAGACAGGGCTACGACGGCGTGCTCTGCCTCACCCTCTCGGGCGGGGTCTCGGCCACCCTCCAGGCGGCGACCGCTGCGTCCAAAGCGGTCTCCGACACCATCGCGGTGCGCGCGCTCGACTCGCGGTCGCTGACCCTGGGCCTCGGACTGATGGTCCTCGACATCGCCGAGCGTGCCGCCGCGGGAGCGGACCTCGACGAGCTCGAGGCCCGGGTCGCCGAACTGGTCCCCCGGGTGCACGTCTACGGCGCGGTCGACACGCTCGAGCACCTCGAAAAGGGGGGGCGGATCGGGGGGGCGCGCGCGCTCCTCGGCTCCCTCCTCTCGATCAAGCCGGTGGTCCAGCTCGTGGACGGCGTTGTCGAGGAGGAGTCCAAACAGCGCACGAGGGTGCGCTCGCTCCAGTACCTGGCTGACAAGGCCCGCGACGCCCCACCGCTGAGCCGGATCGCGGTGGCCAACGGCGCCGCATCCGACATCGACCCGTTCCTCGCCCTGCTTTCCGATGTGAAGAGCGAGCACCCGCTCCTGGTCTGCGATCTCGGGCCGGTCGTCGGCACCCATACCGGTCCGGGCACCATCGGGGTCTGCATGGTCACCGTGGATTGAGGAGCGGACGGGGCCGCCTCCCCTGACCAGGGGGGTCGCGCGGACGCGCAGAGTATCCTCAGCGCATGGATCCCAAGCCCGATGGCCCAGCATCCGTTCTCCCGGGTCTGGACGCGCTCAACGACCTGCCGACCCGCGGCGCCGACGCGGTCGACACGCTGGTCGATCTGGTCCGCAACAAGGCGGTCCGACCGCTCACGCTGGCCACCCGGGCCATCGTCTTCGGAATAATCGTCCTGGTGGCGAGCGTTGTGACGCTCACACTGCTGTCGATCACCCTGATCCGCCTGCTCACCGTCTACGTGTTCGACGGCCGGGTGTGGCTCTCGGACCTGGTGGTCGGGGCCGTGTTCGTCATCATCGGGGTGGTCGCCTGGAGCCAGCGGATCGACCGCTCCGCCCGCAACGGAGGAAGTGCGTGATCGAGTCGCGGCAGGTGGTCATCGTTGGATCGGGGCCGGCCGGCCTGACCGCGGCCGTCTACGCCGCCCGGGCGCAGCTCTCCCCCTTGGTCGTCGAGGGGGAGCCGTCATCGACGAGCGACCAGCCCGGGGGCCAGCTCATGCTCACCACCGAGGTCGAGAACTACCCCGGCTTCGTCGACGGGATCATGGGTCCGGAGCTCATGCAGGCCTTCCGCGAGCAGGCGGCCCGGTTCGGCGCCGACTACCTGACCGCCAAGGTCTCCCGTGTGGACCTCTCGAGCCGCCCCTTCGGGCTCTGGGTGGGCGATCCCGACAGCGCGGAGCCGACCATCGAAGCCGACGCGCTCATCGTGGCCACCGGCGCCAAGTCGCTGATGCTCGGGCTCCCGGGCGAACAGCGGCTGCTCGGGTACGGCGTGTCGACCTGCGCCACCTGTGACGGGTTCTTCTTCCGCGGCAAGGACATTGCGGTCGTCGGAGGCGGCGACTCCGCGCTCGAGGAGGCCCTGTTCCTCACCCGGTTCGCAGACTCTGTGACCATCATCCACCGCCGCGGTGAGCTGCGGGCATCCAAGGTCATGCAGCAACGGGCATTCGCCCATCCGAAGATCGTCTTCCGGTGGAATGCCTCGGTCACCGAGGTGCTGGGCGAGACCACGCTGTCGGGAGTCATGGTCCGCGACATCCTGACCGAGGAGGAGTCGATCCTCCCGCTGTCCGGGTTGTTCGTGGCCATCGGACACCAGCCCAACACAGAGCTGTTCAAGGGTCAGCTGGACATGGAGGACACCGGCTACCTGCGCACGATGGACGGCACCCGCACCAACGTGGACGGGGTCTTCGCCTGTGGCGACGTCCAGGATCACCGCTATCGGCAGGCCGTGACCGCCGCCGGGTCGGGCTGCATGGCCGCCATCGACGTCGAGCGGTGGCTCGAGGAGCGCCAGGCGGGTGCTGCCTGACCGGCGCGGCGCACCCGCACGCTGTTGTGGGAATGAGACGCCGCCGCCGATGGTTGACCTAGCGTGTCCGACGAGACACACGGCTCGGCCCGAGAGGGCCAGGAGGAACCGGCATCATGAGTGAGAAGATCGCGACCCTGAGCGACGCTAGCTTTGACGAGCATGTCAAGTCCTCTGAGGTTCCCGTACTGGTGGACTTCTGGGCGGAGTGGTGTGGCCCGTGCAAGATGATCGCCCCGGTGCTCGAGGAGATCGCCACCGAGCAGGCGGGGAAGCTCGGGGTGGCCAAGCTCAACATCGACGACAATCTCGACATCACCCGACGCTTCGATGTGATGAGCATCCCGACCCTCATCCTGTTCAAGGACGGGGAGCCCGCCGTGCGCATCGTCGGGGCAAAGGGGAAGGGCCAGCTGCTCCAGGAGCTTTCGGCCCACCTCTGAGCACCCGGGCCGGAGGCACCGGACCGGGACGGGCGTGACCCCGGAAGGCGAGATCCACCTCGGGATCGGGGCAGAAGGGCAGGCGGTGGCGGACATCCAGCGTCGCCTCGCCGAGCTGGACTGCCCCGCAGGAGTCGACCCGGTGGGCTCCTTCCGCGAGGGCACCCGTGCGGCAGTCGAAGCCTTCCAGTACCGGCGCGGCCTCCGGGTCGACGGCGTGTGCGGGCGCCAGACCTGGTCCGCCCTGGTCGAGGCCGGGCGGCGCCTCGGCGACCGGTTCCTCTACCGCCGTTCCCCGATGCTCCGCGGTGACGACGTGGCCGAGCTGCAGCGGCGGTTGAGCGCCCTCGGGTTCGACACCGGCCGGGTCGACGGCATCTTCGGCGATCTGACCTCGGCAGCGCTCGGCGAGTTCCAGCGAAATGCCGGACTCCCGGTCGACGGGATCGCCGGGGCTGCGACCGTCTCCGAGCTCCTGCGGTTCGGCTCCCGACACGACGGTACCGAATTGGTCGCCTCGGTCCGGGACCGCGAGCTCCTGCGCCAGGCGCCGCGCACCCTGGCCGGTCGCACGGTGGCCATCGGCGAGGAGGGCGGGCTCGGTGCGACCGCCGGCGCGGTGCGCCGCCTGCTCGTGAGCCACGGAGCGCTGGTCACCACCCACCACCATCCCGACAGCTCGGTCCAGGCCTCGGAGGCCAACGCTGCCCGGGCCGAGGTCTACGTGGGCATCCGGCTCGGCCGGGGCGAGGAGTGCTCGACCGCCTACTACGAGGGCTACCGGTACTCGTCACCCGGTGGGCGTCGTCTGGCCGATCTCCTCCACGTCGCCCTCTCCCTCACCCTGGGGCTTCCCGACGGCGGCAGCCACGGCATGTCGCTTGCGCTGCTGCGCGAGACCAGGATGCCGGCGGTGCTCTGCGAGATCGGGCCCGCGTCGGTGGTGGTCGAGCGTTCGGCCATCATCGCCCAGGCCGTGGTCGACTCGCTCGCCGAATGGGTCGACACCGCCTGGGACTGATCCGGTCGCGTGGATGGACCTTCACTTCAGGTCGGCGCTGAGGGTAATCCACAACTTCATGCACAGGTTGTGGACGAACGAAGGTCTACAGGTGGTTGAGGGATCCGTACCACCACGGAGAGTGCCCTTATGAACTGGGGCGACGCGTATTATGTCCCCAGATTCCCACTCAACGTGAGGTCTCAGGTTCACACACCGGCAACCTCACTCCCGCCGACCATGAGCTTGTAGATCCGTTCGAGGTCCTCGAGCGTGGCGAACTCCACGACGACCTTCCCCCGCTTGGAGGAGAGATCGACCTTCACCCTCGTATTGAGGTGGCTCGAGAGGAGCTCCTCGAGCTCGAGGATCCCCGGGGGCGGCAGCCGTCGCGGACCGGTGGGAGCGGTCGGCGCCGCCCCTTGCGGGAGTGGTTTCGCCCGCCTCTGCTCCGGCGGCACCGGCTGCGCCGGTCACCCCTCCACCTATCGCAGCCGGTCCGTCGTTGTGCTCGCGGACCAGATCCTCGACCGCCCGGACGGTGAGCCCCTCGGCGACCGCCGACTTTGCAAGAACCTCCTGGTACCCGCGGTCGGGGGTGCCGAGCAGCGCCCGCGCGTGACCCGGGGAGATCTGTCCCTCGGCGAGGAGGCGCTGGACCCCTGACGGAAGCTGCAGGAGTCGCAGGATGTTGGTGACCGCGGTCCTGCTCTTGCCGACCCTGGTTGCCACCCGGTCGTGGGTGAACCCGAACTCCTCGATCAACTGCTGGTAGGCGGCCGCCTCCTCGAGGACGTTGAGGTCCTGTCGGTGCAGGTTCTCGACAAGAGCCTGCTCGAGACTGTGGGTGTCGTCGGCCGACTGCAGAAGCACGGGAATGGTGTGGAGGCCCGCCCTTCGGGCGGCACGCCAGCGACGCTCGCCGGCGATGAGCTCGAACTCATCGGATGCCTCGCCGCCGATGCGACGGACAAGTACCGGCTGGAGCACACCGAGCTCTTTGATGGATGCGGCGAGCGAGGACATCGTCTCCTCGTCGAAGTTGACCCGCGGCTGACGGGGGTTCGGACGGATGTTGGCGATCGGGACCTCCTGCAACGCCGACGACCGGTCTCCGGTGACCTCGGTGGGGATGAGAGCGCTCAGGCCCTTCCCCAGACCGCTACGACGTGCCACCGCTTACCTCCTTGGCTAGTTCCCGATAGGCAATGGCGCCGCGGGAGGCGCTGTCGAAGACGGTGATCGGCTGACCGAACGAGGGTGCCTCCGAGAGCCGCACCGTCCGGGGGATGACGATCCGGCAGACCTTGGCACCAAAGTGCTTCCTGACCTCGGAGGCCACCTGGTCGGCCAACTTGGTCCGTGCGTCGTACATGGTCAGGACGATGGTCGAGATGTCGAGTTGAGGGTTGAGGTTGGAAGCGATCAAGTGGACGTTTCGCATGAGCTGACTCAGGCCTTCGAGGGCGTAGTACTCGCACTGGATCGGGACCAGCAACTCGCTGGCCGCCGCCATCGCGTTGACCGTGATCAGGCCCAGCGACGGCGGGCAGTCGATGAGGATGTAGTCGAAGTCGTCGAGGACGGACTCGACGGCCTTGCGCAACTTGAGCTCCCGGCTGAACGACGGGACGAGCTCGATCTCGGCCCCGGCCAGCGCGATGGTCGCCGGAGCGACGAACAGGTTCTTCATGCTGGTGGGCTCGACGCAGTCTTCGAGGGAGGCGTCGCGCATGAGGACGTCGTACATCGAGAGCTCGAAGTTCCGGGCGTCGATCCCGAGGCCGGTCGTCGCATTGCCCTGCGGATCGAGATCGATGACGAGGACGCGGAACCCGATCTCGGCCAGCGCCGCTCCCAGATTGACCGACGTCGTGGTCTTGCCCACGCCGCCCTTCTGATTGGCCACGGCCATGACTCGCGGCAGAGGGGTGCCCGAGGCCGATTGCAGGCGGCTCGTCGGCTCCTCGGTTTCGGTGGGTTCGGAGCGGGCGGACGTGGCCGGCGCCTTCTGGGCGGGTAGATCTGGAGGCGGCGCGACGGCCGGTGCCGCGGATGCGCCGCCGGAGGCTGCCGCGGAAGCCGTGCCCGTCTCCTCTCCGGATGCATCTTTGGACAGTTCTTCGGACCCGACCTCCGAAGGCTCGACCTCGAGAGGAGACTCCTCGACGGACTCCGCGGCACGGTCCATCTCGACCTCGACCACGGTGTCCGCCTCGGCCACGCCGACCGGGGCCGCACTCTCTGATTCCAGCAACCTCACCGCCCGCTCGCTTCCGGTTGCCTCGCCGGAGTTGGGCTCGATTGACTGGGGGCTCTCCGGCGACGGCCTGTTCCGACCACGACGTAGGCCGCGCATTAGCGTCTCCTCGAGTTGGCAGGGTTCAAGGGCTTCATCCTCCCCTTCGCGGGCTCAGAGGTCAAGCATCTCCCTCGGATGTTCCACGTGGAACATCCGAGGGCTCTCAGAAGATGGGTCGTTCCGCGCGGGGATCCCGGCCGTGGGCATCGCTCGGAGGTGGCTCGGACTTCCGGAGAGTCTGGTAGCCGAACCGGTCCCCCGGGCGGATCCCTGCAGCAGGGGCTGGGCGACCAGCAGGCATCTCCATCGGATGTTCCACGTGGAACATCCCACGAAGCTTCTCAAAAGATCGGTCGTTTCGTGGGGATCCCGATCCGGCGCGGGTACCTTTCGGAAAGTGGCTCGGACTTCCGGAGAGTCTGGTAGCCGAACCGGTCCCCCGGGCGGACCGCTGCAACAGGTGCCAGGCCGACCACTGAGAGCCCGGTGGCCGGCCACCGTTCACCGGAGGAGCCCTCAGGAGGCTCGGAGACCACCAACCAACCCTCGACCTCGAGAAAGCAGGACCCGTTCTCAGCGGTCACCGCCGGTCGTCCGAATGACCGGGAGGTCACGAGGTCGAACCGTTCCCGTAGCCGGGCGTCGCGGCCGAGCACCTCTGTGCGTCCCCTGATCACCTCGACCGGGGGCCGTGTCCGGAATGTGCCGCTCACTTCCGTGAGGAACTGTGTACGCCGTTCGTTCGCATCCACGAGGACGATTCTGGCGTCGGGCCAGCAGCTGGCGAGGACGAGTCCGGGTAGGCCACCCCCGGAGCCGAGATCGATCACCGCCCTCGGCTGGATGCCGATCGACTCCTCCGCCACGGCCACGAAGCCGAGAGCGTGGTCGATCTGGTCGTCCACCGGGGCCTCACCGAGGAATCCCAGCGTTGCCGCCCGCTCGAGGACCCGATGCACCTGGTCCTCGACCCGGAGTCGCAGGGCACCCGGTGCACCGCCACGGACGGGCCGGGTCACGCTGGAGTGATGACCACGTACCTCGACGGTTCGAGTCCTTCGGAGCGGGTCTCGACACCCTCGACCTCGTTGACGGTGTCGTGAATGACCTTGCGGTCCGCCGGGGACATCGGCTCGAGGGCACGCTCGGCTCCCGAGCTCTTGACCTCCTCGACGATCCCCTCTGTGAAGCGACGGAGGGCGGCGGTCCGCTTCTCACGGTACCCACCGACGTCGACCAGGATCCGGTCGGTCCGGTTCTCGGACTGACGTTGCACGAACGTCCTCGTCAGATCCTGGACCGCTGCAAGCGTCGATCCCCTCGGGCCGACCAGCAGTCCGAGGTCGTCCCCGATGGCGGCCACCTCGACCGTGTCCTCGTCGATCTCCGAGAAGTCGACGGTTGCGTCGAGCCCGAATTCTCGGACCAGCCCGGAGAGGAACTCCTGGGCCGCCTCTCCCTGCTGCTCGAGCGTCAGCGATTCTTCCATGCTGTCCTCACTCCCTTTGCTGCTTCCGGACACGCGGCCCGATGGTTGCTCTCTCTGCGGTTTGGAGGAGCCGCCAGCTCCCGACCCGCCACGGGATCGGCGCCGGGCCGGCGCGTCCGGTCGCCCATTGCCGTTGCCGTTGGCCGAGACCCGGTCGCCCGACGCGCTGGCGACCCCTTGGTCCAGCCCTTCCTCGGACGACTCCCGCGCCCCGTCACGGCGGGCCCGCTGGCCCCCCGCGGTGCCGTTCGAGGATGGTCCCTTCGATCGCGACTGGGTCTCGCCCCCGCGCTTGCGTTCCGGTCTCTGGCGCCGGGTGCGCTTGGGGGGAGGTACGACCGGTCGCACCCTGGCCTGAACCCGGGCTTCTCCGCGCACGCGGCCGAACAGTCCGGCCTTGGGCTCGCTGATGATCACGAACTCGGCATCGTCCTCAGCGACCCCGAGGACATCGAGGACAGTCTCTTTCGCCTCGGCCAGCGACTTGCCGCCGGCTTCCACCCACTCCACCTCTTATCGCGCCTTTCTGGCCCGTTTGGCCTTCGATCGGGGATGCTTCTTGGCTGCTTCGGCTGCGCTCTCGCTCGGCTCGGCGCCGTTGGATCCGTTCGACGAACCGCCGGCGTTCGCAGCGGTCCCTCGGGCCGGAGCCTTCTTTGTGTTGCTCCCGTTGGCCGAACCGGCGCCCTCTTTGGAACCGGCGCCCTCTTTGGCAGCGTCGGAGCTCTTCCCGTTCTGGGCGGGTCTGCCGTTCTGGGCCGCCTTGGACCCGGTGCCGGCAGCGGGTTTCGGGCTCGAGGGTTTCGGGAGCGCCCGTTCGGCCTCGTCGACCGATGCCGCCTTCGGTGACGAGAGGGTCTTGGGCTTGCCCGCCGGTTTGGCAGTCGGTGGTGTGCCCGGCCCCGCCACGATGCCCTTGCGGAAGAGCACCTCCTGGGTTGCGATGCGGATGGCGCTCGAGACAATGAAATAGACATTCAAAATAGCAGCGACATTTAGATAAATGAGACCGAAGATAAGCGGCATATATCTCTGAAGCATGGCCGCCTGCGGATTGGCCTGTGCAGCCTGCGGGTTACGCGCATTGAGACGGGACATCTGCAGGTACTGCAGCCCGACCGAGGCGAGGACCAGGAGCAGGAACGGGATGGCAGCCCAGATCGAGCCGTGGTGCGAGAGCAGCTTGTCGGCGAAGTTGATCCCGAAGGAGTTGAGTTGCCCATGAGCTGCGACGATGTCGTGGTACATCTTGGTCGTCGGGGAGATGTACCGCGGGACGGCACAGACGGTCGAGTGGCAGGTGTGGGTGGTGGTGACGTTGGTCGCAGGGTCGGTGACCGTGTACTTCGTGCCCTTCGAAACCGTGTTGGTGATCCCGCGGATGACGCTGTAGAGAACGAAGAATGCGGGCATCTGGAGCAACATCGGCAGGCACCCCGATGCAGGGTTCACATTGTGCTCTTTGTAGAGCTTCATCATTTCTTCGTTCAGCTGGGTTCGGTTGTCCGGACCCTTGTACTTCTGCTGCAGCTTCTTCATCTCCGGACCGAGGGCCTGCATGGCCGCCATGTTCTTGGTGCTCTTGACGGTCAGCGGGGTCAGCGCCGCCATGATCACGATGGTGAGCAGGGCGACGTCGATCGGGTAGTTGGGGATGATCTCGTAGAAGAACGCGAGGATGTCGGCGACAAACTTGAGGATCGGCTGGAAGATCGCACCGATCGAGATGCTGGCGACGGTGTGGGTGAGCAGGCTCATGGCGCCATCCGATCAGGGACGGGGTCGACGCCGTGCCCGCCCCATGGCCCGCAGCGGGCGATCCGGCGCAGGGCGAGGCCGGCGCCCCGCAGGGCACCATGCTCGTCGATGGCCAGGACCGCGTACTCCGAGCAGGTCGGGAGGTAGCGACAGCCGGTCGGCCGCCCCGAACGGGCCAGCTGGTAGGCATGGACGGCGGCAACCAGGACCCGGGCGAGACCGGACCGGACCACATCGGACCCGCTCGGATCCGGACCGGCGGACACAGACCCTTCCCTGAGCGACGCAGCGGTCATCGTCCCGGTCCCCGCGAGCCACGGGATGGGGCCCGCGACCTGGTCACCGGTCGACTCGTGGCCTGCTCCACTGCTCGGCTCATCGCCATCCTCAGTTCGTCGAAATCGAGAGCCGCCCCCCCGGGGCCGCTCCTCACCAAATAAGCCCCGACCGGCAGGCCGCCCGCCTGTTCGCCCAGGATTGCACGCATCCTCCTCCGCAACCGGTTGCGCAAGACGGCACCCCCGACCTTGCGATTGAGTGCATAGGCGACCTCGGAGCGGGTCCACTCGGGCCGTGCCACGAAGCTCACCGAGACCGGACCGGACCGACCCCGACACGTTGCCCGATGCAGGGCACCAAAGGTCCTGCTCGATCGCACCGGGCCGATGCCACCCACCGTGACCTGGGCGTTCTGCCGCAAACTCACACCGACAGGCGCTGCCGCCCCTTCGCGCGGCGAGCCTTGATCACGGCTCGACCGGCTTTGGTCGACATCCGCTTGCGGAATCCGTGGGTCTTGGCGCGCTTGCGCACATTGGGTTGGTACGTCCGTTTCATCCATCCACTTCCTTCCTCGCCCTGGACCGCGGACTTCGACGTCCTGTCCGGCAGGGGGCCTGTTCACCGAGAACAGGACATTCCGGCACATGGTATGCCCAAAAGCATCCTGGGCTCTAGTCGAGACCCACAAGACGCCCATGGGCCCACGGTGTACCGTTCCGACCGACAGGCGCGAGACGCCCGGTCGAGCGGCATCCCGCTGCCTGGCGTAGCGTGCGCATTCCAAAGACGCAGGCCCACACGACGTGCATTCGCACCCCACCTCGGACCGCCGGGGGGGGTGTTCCACCATCGCTGCTTGTCCACACCTGTGGACATCGTTGTGGACCGACGGCCCAGTGCAAGGGCGGAGGCCCACGTGAACGACACCGAGGACGTGTGGAAATCGTGTTCCGAAGCCCTGCGCGAACAGGTCTCCGACGCCATCTGGCAGGCCTATCTGTCTGGAATTACACCACTGTCCATCAAAGACCATGAAATCGTGCTCGGGGTGCCCAACACCCTGATCCGGGACCGAGTCGAATCCCGCTTTCTCGGGCTCATCCAGGACACCGTCACCGGGACCATCGGCCGGGACCTCATGGTCCAACTCGAGGTGGTCGCCCCGATCTACGAACCGGCCGAGGAGGCGCTTCCCGGCGGTGACCTCGACAAGGACCTGCCGGGATCACCCGATCGGTCCGCGGCGGTCCCCTCGATGCCACGGGCGGCTCACCGGGATTCACCGGTCCTCGATCCCCGCTACACCTTCGAGACCTTCGTCATCGCCTCGTCCAACCGGTTCGCCCACGCCGCCGCCCAGTCGGTGGCGGAGGCGCCGGCCCGTTCCTACAACCCCCTCTTCATCTACGGCGACGCCGGGCTCGGCAAGACCCACCTCCTCCACGCCATCGGCAATTACGTGCAGGAGAATTTCTCCGGGAGGCACGTGCGCTACGTGACCACCGAGACCTACATGAACGAATTCGTCGACGCCATCCGGACCAACACCACCACTGCGTTCAAGCGCCGCTACCGCGAGTGCGACGTGCTGCTCATCGACGACGTCCAGTTCATGGAGCGAAAAGAGTCCTTGCAAGAAGAGTTCTTCCACACCTTCAACTCGCTCTACGGGGCCTCGAAGCAGATCGTCCTCACCTCCGACCGACCGCCGAAATCCATCGCCACGCTCGAGGATCGCCTCCGGAGCCGGTTCCTCTCAGGTCTGATCACCGAGGTACAGCCACCCGAACTCGAGACCCGGTTGGCCATCCTCCAGACCAAGGCCGTGCACGAACAGGTCGCAGTGCCCGATGACGTCCTCGAATTCATCGCCACCCACGTGAAGGAGAACATCCGCGAGTTGGAGGGCGCCCTCATCCGGGTCACCGCCTTCGCCAGCCTCAACGGCCAACCGATGAGCCGAGAGCTCGCGGAACAGGTGCTCTCGGACATCGTCTCGGCGGACCAGCCCCGGCGGATCACTCCCCAGCTCATCCTCGAGGCCACGTCGGAGACCTTCGGATTCACGGTCGAGGAGCTGCGCGGCCCGAACCGGCGCCGTCCGTTGGTGACCGCCCGCCAGGTGAGCATGTACGTCTTCCGCGAGCTGACCGACTTCAGCTATCCGGCCATCGGCCGGGAATTCGGCGGCCGGGACCACTCGACCGTCATGCACGCTGTCGAAAAGATCACCGGGCTCATGCGGGAGCGCCATCAGATCTACAACCAGGTCACCGGCCTCATCGTTCGAATCAAGAGCGGATCGTGACTCGGGCCGTGACCTATCCGGAGGTTGTGCACCTTCTGTGGAAATCTCCCGGTTACCTTGGGGTAATTCTGTGAACTCAGATGAACTTGTCCATAACCGGATGCTTTGGCGACACCTTGAGCACCCCTCGATCAACATTCGGGGGACAGTGGGTGGAAATCCCCATGCCCTACTGGCTGGGACGACGACCGGTCATCCGCAATCCACAGGCCTTACTACCATCACTACCAATTACCAATTGAAAGACAACTGAACAGCCCATGCAGAAACCAGAAAGGACCTCCCCGTGAAGTTTCGATGCGAGCGTGACTCGTTGGTGGAGGTACTGGTCACCGCCGGCAGGGCGGTCAGCACCCGCTCGTCGGCCACGATGGCTCTCGGCGGTCTCCGGATCGAGTCGATCGGCAACCGTCTCTCCGTGGTGGGCACCGACCTCGACCTCACAGTCCACGTGGAGACCGAGGTCATCGGGATCACGGACGGCGTCTGCGTCGCCCCGGCGAAGCTGCTGGCAGACATCGTGCGGTCACTGGAACCGGGGGCCGTCACGATCGAGTCGGAAGGGGAGAAAATCGAGATCGGAGCGGCGCGTTCCCGCTTCGGCCTACGCACGTTCTCGGTCGAGGACTTTCCATCGCTCCCCGGTCCTCCGGAACCGGCAACGTTCCTGCCGGCGACAGCGCTCGCCGGTGCGCTTCGTCAGGTGGTGCGTGCCGCGTCGGCGGACGACGCCCGGCCGCTCCTCACAGGGGTGCTCATCGCCCCCGAAGGGAGCGGTGTCCGTCTGGTGGCAACCGACTCCTACCGGTTGGCCCTGCGCGACATCGACGGGAGTGACGCCCTTGCCGACAACTCGCAGATCCTCGTGCCGGCGAGGGCACTCGCCGAACTCCTGCGGCTGTCCGCGCTTGGTGGCGCCAAGGAATCGGTCACGACCGACGGGGGGAACGGGACATCGGGTGCCACGGGCCCCACGGTCGGGCTCGCCATCGGTGAGCACGACGTGACGTTCACCGCCGGCGATGTGAAGGTCAGCACCCGGCTCCTCGACGGGACCTATCCCGACTACCGGCAATTGATCCCGGCCGAGTACCCCAACCGCCTCCATGTGGGCAAGGACTCGCTCCTCGACGCCCTCCGCCGGGTACGCCTCCTGGTGCGGGACAACACCACTCCGGTCCGGCTCTCGATGCGCCACGCCGGAGTGGACCTGACGGTGGTCTCCCAGGAGGTGGGCGATGCGAGCGAAACGGTCGATGCCGATTTCGACGGCGAGGAGCTCACCATCGCCTTCAACCCGACCTACCTGATCGACGGAGTGGAGGCCGTCTCCGGTGACGAGGTGCTGCTCGAAACGGTCGACGCCACCAAACCGGCGACCGTCCGCTCGGCAGAGCTCACCGACTTCCAGTACCTGCTCATGCCGGTACGGGTCTCGTAGCGGATCTCTGCCCGCTGTCGTGCACCTCGTGACATTGACGATCGCCGACTTCCGGAACATCAGCGAGATCGCCCTCGAGCCCGATCCCGACGGGACGACCCTGATCACCGGTGCCAACGGCGCGGGAAAATCCAGCGTGCTCGAGGCAATCGGCTACCTGTCCACCCTCCAGTCGTTCCGCGGATCACCACGGGACGCACTGGTGCGGAGGGGGAGCGACCAGGCGATCATCCGGTGTGAGACCCGGGTCGGCGACCGATCGCTGGTCATCGAGGCAGAGCTCTCGACGCTCGGTCGTTCACGTGCACAGGTCAACCGCCAGGCCGTGCGCCGCCGCGATGATCTCCACGACGCCCTCCGCACGACCGTGTTCTCGCCGGAGGACGTCGGTGTGGTCCGCTCGGGACCCGGCGAACGCAGACGGTTCCTCGACGACGCGCTCGCCGTCATGGACCCGAAGGTGGCGCGGACCGCCGAGGACGTCGAGCGGGTGCTCCGGCAACGGGCGGCACTCCTCCGCAACAGCGGCCAGCGCCTGACTCCCGATGTCGCGAGCACACTCGACGTCTGGGACGCGAGGCTCGCCGAGTGCGGGACGACGCTGGTCGAGGCTCGAGAGTCCCTCGTCGACCAGGTTGCGCCCCTGGCCAGGGCCCACTACTCGCGTCTGGCCGGAGTCGAGACCCCGATCGGGCTCGAGTACCGACGCTCGTGGTCCGGGGCGCTCGGAGCTGCCGTCGAGCAGGCCCGCACGGAGGACGTGGCCCGCGGGGTGTCCACTGTGGGCCCGCACCGGGACGAGCTCGAGCTCACTCTGCGCGGGATGCCGGCGCGGACCCATGCCTCCCAGGGGGAACAGCGCTCATTGGCCCTGGCGCTCCGGCTGGCTGCGCACCAGTTGGCCACCGAGCGCCTCGGGTCACCGCCGGTGCTCCTGCTCGACGATGTCTTCTCGGAGCTCGATCAGTCCCGGTCACGGGCACTCCTGGCCGGGCTCCCCCCCGGGCAGACCATCGTGACCACGGCGGTGCCGGTCCCCCCGGAGGTCAACGTGGCCAAGGCCTATTCGTTGGTGGCCGGAGGTCGCGCCGTCGCCGCGACGGGGGCATGAAGAGCGACCGCGGCCGGGAGAGCTCCGGCCCGAGGTCGCTCGAGGGCTCGCTCGACGTCCTCTCCACCCGGTTGGGGATGGAAGGCGCACGTAGCCTCGGCCGCCTGTTCTCCGGCTGGACCGAGATCGTCGGCCCGGCCATGGCCGAGCACGTCCGCCCGGTCCGGATCGACGCCGACGCGCTCGTCGTCACCGTCGACCACCCGGCGTGGGCCACCCAGCTCCGGCTCCTCGGGGACACCCTGCTCGACACCGTCAGCGAGCGGGTGGGCGTGGACCGCCCGACCCGGCTCGAGGTGCGCGTGAGGCGCTGACGGGGCGGCCGTCCGGGCGCCGGAATCGACCCGGGGTGGGACAGCGGGGGGCTACACTGGAGCATCGGAACCTGGAGATCACTACCGGTCCGGAACTGCGCATTGCGCAACCGGAACGGGATCGATGCGCCGGTTCCCACTCGTGAGGACGACGGTGAAAGGGCGCGCCTGTGGCGCTGAAAGCGGAGAACGAGCGGAGCGTGGAGGACGACACGTACGACGCTGATGACATCACCGTCCTGGAAGGTCTCGACCCGGTCCGCAAACGGCCCGGGATGTACATCGGATCCACCGGCCCGACCGGTCTGCACCACCTGGTGTGGGAGGTCGTCGACAACTCGGTGGACGAGGCGATGGCCGGGTACTGCACCCGGATCGACGTCACGCTGCTGGCCGACGGCGGGGTCAAGGTGATTGACAACGGGCGGGGGATCCCGACCGGGCCGATGGCCAAGCAGAAGGGGAAGTCGGCGGCCGAAGTGGTCCTGACCGTGCTCCATGCAGGGGCGAAATTCGGTGAGGGCGGCGGCTACAAGATGTCCGGCGGGCTGCACGGGGTGGGCGTGTCGGTGGTCAACGCCCTCTCGAGCCGCTTACGGCTCGAGATCGACAGCGGTGGCGAGCACCACGTCATGGAGTTCGAGCGGGGCGGCAAGCCGACCGGCAAGCTGAAGGTCACCGGACCGGCGCCGCGCGGACGCACCGGGACGACCATCAGCTTCTGGCCGGACACCAAGATCTTCGAGGACGTCGAGTTCCGTGCCCAGACCGTGGTCGAACGCCTCCAGGTGATGGCGTTCCTCAACAAGGGCCTCGAGATCAACTTCGTCGACGAGCGGGCGGACGGGAAGCCGGCCCAGTCCTTCAAGTACAAGGACGGGATCGTCGACTACGTGCGCCACCTCAACGCGTCGAAAGAGGCGCTCTTCCGCAAGGTCTGCTCCTTCGACCAGAAGGAGGAGACCATGGAGGTCGAGATCGCCCTCCAGTGGAACTCCGGCTTCTACGAGTCGATCCACTCGTTCGCCAACGGCATCTCGACCATCGACGGCGGCATGCACGAGGAGGGGTTCAAGAAGGCGCTCACCAACGTGGTCAACAAGTACGCCCGGGCGAAGGGAGCGCTCAAGGAGAAGGACAAGAACATGGAAGGCGAGGACATCCGCGAGGGCCTCACCTCCATCATCTCCGTCCGGCTCCAGGATCCCCAGTTCGAGGGTCAGACCAAGGGCAAGCTCGGGAACGTTCCGGTCCGATCGCTCGTCGAGCGGGCCACCAACGAGAAGCTGGCCGAGTGGTTCGAGGAGAACCCCCGCGAAGCCAACCAGATCGTCCAGAAGGGACTGCTGGCCGCCCGGGCCCGGCTGGCCGCCCGAACCGCCCGCGACCTCACCCGGCGCAAGTCGGCCCTGGACGGCGCCGGCCTGCCCGGCAAGCTCGTGGACTGCTCGTCACGCGACCCACGCGAGAGCGAGCTGTTCATCGTCGAGGGCAACTCGGCAGGTGGATCGGCCAAGGACGCCAGGAACCCGAGGACCCAGGCGATCCTGCCCATCCGCGGGAAGATCCTCAACGTCGAGCGGGCCCGCATCGACAAGATGCTCAAGAACACCGAGATCCAGGCCCTCATCTCCGCCATCGGCGCCGGTCTGGCCGAGGATTTCGACGTCGGCAAGATCCGGTACCACAAGGTGATCATCCTGGCCGACGCCGACGTCGACGGATCCCACATCCGTACCCTCCTGCTGACCTTCTTCTTCCGCCAGATGAAGCAGCTGGTGGAGGGAGGGTTCGTCTACGTGGCCCAGCCGCCGCTCTACTCGACGCTGGTCGGCAAGGAGAAGATCTACCTGAAGGACGATCATGCCCGGACCGCATTCCAGGCCGAGAACCCGAATCACAAGGCGGACTTCCAGCGGCTCAAGGGTCTCGGCGAGATGGACTTCGGCGAGCTCAAGGACACCACCATGGACCCGGGCCAGCGATCGCTGCTCCAGGTCGCCGTCGAGCAGGCGGGCATTGCCGACGAGGTCTGCTCGGTGCTGATGGGAGAGGACGTGGAGCTGCGCAAGCAGTTCATCCAGACCAACGCGAAGGACGTGCGCTTCCTCGACATCTGAGGAGATCACGGACGGATGGGAACAGTGCATGCCAGGGCGTGACGACGAGGGCCGCGGCGGGGCCGGAACCGGGACCGAGGACGAGACTCAGGGGTTCATCGACCCCATCGAAATCCAGGAGGAGATGGAGCGCTCGTTCCTCGAGTACTCCATGTCGGTCATCGTCTCCCGGGCGCTGCCCGATGTGCGGGACGGCCTGAAGCCGGTCCACCGCAGGATCCTGTACTCGATGTACGACCAGCGCCTGCTGCCGGACCGACCCCACTCGAAGTGCGCAAAGGTCGTGGGGGACGTCATGGGCTCCTACCACCCGCACGGCGACTCGGCCATCTACGAGGCGCTGGCCCGCATGGTCCAGGACTTCTCGATGCGCCATCCGCTCATCGACGGCCACGGCAACTTCGGGGGCACCGGTCCCGACGAGGGTCCCGCGGCGATGCGGTACACGGAATGCCGCCTCGGATCACTCGCCCTCGAGCTGATGAGCGGCATCGATCAGGAGACGGTCGACTTCGTCCCCAATTACGACGCGACCTCCGAGGAGCCAACGGTCCTCCCGTCACGGTTCCCCAACATGGTGGTCAACGGGTCCCAGGGGATCGCGGTGGGGATGGCGACCAACATCCCGCCCCACAACCTCGGCGAGGTCATCGACGCGACCACCCACCTGTTGGAGCACCCGGAGGCGACCCCCGACGACCTGATGGCGTTCATCAAGGGTCCGGACTTTCCGACCGGGGCACTCATCCTCGGACGCCAGGGCATCCTGGATGCGATGCGGACCGGGCGCGGTTCGATCAAGCTGCGTGCCACCGCTGAGATCGAGGAGGGCCGGGCCGGCGAAACCCGGATCGTGGTCAGCGAGATGCCCTACCAGACCTCGATCGCCTCGGTCTCGAAGAAGATCGAGGACCTGGTGCGGGCCGGCGACCTCGACGGCATCGCCGAGGCCCAGGACGACTCCTCGGGTGGCAAGACCCGTCTGGTCATCCGGCTCAAGCGCGACGCCAACGCCAACGTCGTCCTGAACAATCTGTTCAAGCAGACACCGATGCAGACCACGTTCAGCGTGAACGCGGTGGCCCTAGTCGACGGGGTGCCCCGGACACTCAACATCGCCGAGATGCTCACGCACTACGTGGCCCACCAGGTCGAAGTGGTCACGCGGCGCTCCGAATTCCTGCTGGACAAGGCCCGGTCCCGCGCGCACGTGGTCGAGGGCCTGCTCAAGGCCATCGACATGCTCGACGCGGTCATCGCGGCCATCCGTGGCTCCGACGATCGGCCGGCCGCCCTCGAGGCCCTGCGGGCGGCCCCCTTCGAGTTCTCGGAGGAGCAGGCCAACCACATCCTGGACATGACCCTGGCCCGCCTGACCCGTCTCGGCCGGACCAATCTGGAGGAGGAGCTCGCCAAGCTGCTCGAGGAGATCGCCGAGCTCGAGTCCATCCTCAACGATCCGGCCAAGCTGCGTGGCGTGATCGCCGGCGAGCTCGGCGAGATCCGCGAGAAGTTCGCCAACGAGCGCCGCACCGTCATCACCCACGATCCGGGCGACATGAACGTCGAGGATCTGGTGGACGACGAGGAGTTGGTGGTCACCATGAGCAGGGCCGGCTATGTGAAGGCGGTCTCGGTCGACGCCTTCCGCACCCAGGGGCGGGGTGGGCGGGGCGTGCAGGGTGCCCGACTCAAGGAGGAGGACCTCATCGACGACGTCGTCCACACCTCCTCGCACGCCCACCTGCTCCTGTTCTCCAACCGGGGCCGGGTCTTCAGGCTCGCGCGCGCTCGAGATCCCGATGAAGGAGCGCACGGCACGGGGAACGGCCATCGTCAACCTCCTCCCGCTCGCTCCAGACGAGAGCATCCAGGCGATCATCGGCACCCGCGACTTCAGTGCGGACCACTTCCTCGTGTTCGCGACCAAGAAGGGCCAGGTCAAGAAGACGGCATTCAGCGAGTACGACAAGTCGCGGCGCGAGGGGTTCATCGCCATCAACCTGCGCGACGGTGACGAGCTGGTGCGGGTCGTCGAGACGAGCGGCGACGACGAGGTGTTCCTGGTCACCAGCTCGGGCATGACCATCCGGTTCTCCGAGCAGGACGTCCGTGCCATGGGGCGGGACGCCGCAGGGGTACGTGGGGTGCGCCTCAAGGCAGAGGACGAAGTGGTCTCCTGTGACGTCGCACGCGACGAGGCCGACATTCTGATCGTCACCGACGCGGGCTACGGCAAGCGCACCAAGGTCGAGCGGTTCAACCGGCAGGCGCGAGGCGGGCAAGGCGTGCGGGGGATCCGTCTGACGGCCCGGCGGGGCCGGGTGGTGGCCGCCTTCATGACCAGCCTCGACGACGAGATCCTGCTGGTCTCCACCTCCGGAGTGGTCATCCGCACCTCGGTGCGTGAGATCGCCTCCCAGGGCCGGGACGCGACCGGGGTGCGGGTGATGAACCTCGGCGAAGGGGACGCGGTGGCGGCTGTGGCCCGCATGGCGGGCGACACCCCGGACAACGGTCAGTCGCCCTTGCCCGGGGTGTAGCGTCGTGCACCGGATTCCCGGGGGCTATAGCTCAGTTGGTTAGAGCGCAGCACTGATAATGCTGAGGTCGCTGGTTCGATTCCAGCTAGCCCCACTCAACGCAGCTAGCCCCAATGCAGCCACACAGCCATCTGTCCCCTGAACTGTCGCCGGGTGCGGCACTTCCCACTCGACGGACGTGGACGGCGCGCTTACTGACGAATGTCACTTCCGAATCAGTTCGGCTGATTCAGAAGTGATCTCACAAGCTCCGTCTGCGAATGCACTCGGAGCTTCCTGTAGATCGCAGCGAGGTGGTTCCGCACCGTGCTGGGGCTCAAGTACAGGGCGCCGGCGATTTCCCTAGCTGATTCTCCACGCACGAGCCGAGTAACGATCTCCCACTGTCGGGTCGAGAGGGTATCGAGCGGCAGGCGCTGCGGAAACGAGTCCATACCAAGAACAGCGTCACCACCGAGAACCGCCAGTTGGCGTTGAAGTTCCGAGGACAGCTCCTCACCGATCTCCGAAATAGCACTGACAGCCAGGCCAAGTCGAGCCGGTGAATGTTCACAGATGGCTACGACCATGCACCAAACGTCCTGCCACCGGTTATCGTGCGCTGAAAGAGCTACCCGTAGCGTAGCTTTGCCTCCGTCAGCGGCGACCCGTGCTACAGCAGACAGGAAGTTCTGCACCGAGGCGGGATGAATCAAGCCCAAAAGGGGGGAACCCTTGTACGTCAGTGATTCGTGGCCCAAGATCGCTTTGACCTCGTTACTGACGTGCTCGATTGCCCAATTGTGGTCGGTCACGATAGCTGCGAGCTCGACGTTGGGGTCAAAGAGCGGCCAGGGGATTGCCTCGGTTTTCAGGTCAACGATGGCCAGACCGACTGTGCTGCCGCCGTCAACGGTTGCAACGCGCACCCACAGGTCGGCCTCGAACTCAGTGCCGTCGCTCTTGCGAGCATGACGGACAGCTCGGTATCCGGAAATCGCTCCTGATGCGAGCAGGCTCGCTGCCGCTTCGCAGGCAGCACGGTCGGTTGAGCTCATGAGGTCATCCATCGGGATGTCGCGCAAGGAGCCAGGCACTCTCCCGAGTAGTTCGTAGGCGGAGTCGTTCGCGCCCAGAATGACCAGGTTGTCGATATCGAACGCCCAAAGGGGATACAGGCTGCTCCGTAGCCATTCTGTCACTGCAGAAAGAGTTCGTGCACTTGTGATCGCGGCCACCCGACCTCCGCTAAGGGCTTGCCACGTCCCCGGGTATGGATGAGCAGTGTCGCGCGTGGCGTTCCGCTCGTTGTGGTTCTGTGCTTTCGAGGAGTGATTCGTCGTCATACCGAGGCCGGCGTCGCTCATGGCTTTGGCCTCTCAGGCAGCGGTGGTGGCGTGGTCGCGCAGGTAGCGGATCAGTCCGACGACGTCGTCGGGCAGCAATCGGCCGATGGCGCCGCTGGAGTAGACGCTGACCACCACCCGACCGTCCGGGTCAAGCACGAACCCCGTCGATTGAAGGTACGTTGGATTGTCGTTCACGAATGCACCGGTTGCCTCTGCAACGGCCCGGGCATCAGCAGAGTGCCCGACCGGGAAGGTCAGGTGGTGCCTGGCGATCAGCTCGGCAGTGGTCGCCTCATCGTCGACCGAAAGAGCGACCACCTTGGCGCCGACCTCGGCCAAGCTCTCCGAGGCTCGTTGAAAGGCGCGCAGCTGGGCGTTGCAGTACGGGCACCACGAGCCTCGGTAGAACAGCACCACGCCGAAGCTGCCGGCCAGAGTGTCGGGCAGAGGGAGGGCGTCACCGCCTGGAACTGGCAAGCTGAGCGCCGGGAAGCTGTCGCCGGGGTGAAGCAGGGGCATGGCATTCTCCAGTCAGGTATGGGAGTCGGATGGGGGGCATCGGTTGCCTTCCGAGAGCGTGCTGTCTTTCGGCTATTTCACGGCGATGATGTCCACGGTGCGTATGTCGGGATCCATTGCCAGCAGGTCGGGGGCCACCTGGCCCAACGCGGTGGGAATCTCGCCGCCGAGATGAGCCTGCCGTGCGTCCTCGGTCTCGAACGAGTCGAAGATGCCATATGTGGTGTCGCTGACCTTGAAGGCGTACCACGTCGCGGTGCCTGTCTCTTGTGCCGCCAGGGCTCGGCCGCCTTCGAGGAACGCGGCGAGCTCGTCGCCCTTTTCGGCCTTGGCCTCGAGCAGGGCAAGTAGTCCCAGTTTCACGGTCATGCTCTCTCCTTTGGTGGCTGGAGCGGATCTCTCTCGTCCAGCGGCAGATCTGGCAGGTCCTGGTTGGGCCGTCAAGAGGTGAGTGACGCCGGCAGAGCCGGTCTTACCTGGCGCGGCCCTATTGTTCGAGAGGGGCAGTGCCATCCGGGCCGGCGATCGCCGCGAGCAACCGGTCGTCGACCTCGGTGCCGGCGATCGGCAGTCGGCCGCTGCGTCGGCGCGCCTCGGTGCCGGCCACCCGGAGCAGGAGGTCGTGGAGCCGGCTCACCGCCTCGTCATGTGCCGGGCCGCTGGCGCCCAACGCCTGCACCCAGGCGGCGGACTCCGGGTCGAGCGCTGGATCGCTGTCCGGACATTCGGGGATCGTCGGATCGGTCGACATAACCTTCGGGGGTCAGGAGCCATCAACCTGACGGCGACCGTCAGCGTTGGAGCTGATCCCAGCGATCAGCAATCTGCCGGTTCCCGGTCACCTCAAGCGTATCCAATGATCTCCGGTTGGTGAGCCACAACAGAAGGCCCGACTGGCCGCCGGACACGGTCGTGGCCGCCGTGATTCCCGCGGGGAGGGCAGAGCCGTCGGCGTCGAGGTCGATCCACCAGTCGGCCGACCCGTCCAGGACATGAAGGTGCAGCGTTCCCGCCAGGCCCTCGACGCCGTCCTGGGCCAACAGGCCGGGTAGGAACTCGGTGAGGAACTCCTCTACCCCGGCTGAGGCGACCGACCCGTCGAGGTGCGGGGGTGGGGCGCCGCCGTCAAGGGCGACCGCATGCTGGATGTCCCAGCGGTGGATTGCCAACTCGACGGCCAGGCGCCGATGCCACCAGGCCACGCGTCGGTTGCCGATGGTCGAGAACGTCCAGGTCTCGGTGTCCGGGTCCGCCGACCCGAGCACGGCCAACGTTTCCTCCAGACATGTGGAGTACCAAACGGGCAGATCCGTCGGCTCGTCCGGCGGGGGCGGCAGGGTGCGCCGACTGACCCGGTCGCCGGAGGACACGACAGCGGCCATCCACTGGAGGATCCCGCCCATGTGGCCAACCAAGCCAGCGGCATCCCAGGCCGGACAGTGGGGAACGGGGCGGCCCCAGTCGCTCTCGGCGGCCACGAGAAGAGAGCGGCCATCATCCCGGGCCACCGATAAGAAAGAAGGAGGTTCCGTGACCCCAGTCTCGCACCGTCGTAAGCATGACCGACCCTCCAGCAGATCGGAACGCCCCACGGCGGCGGCCTCTGGAGCGGGTCGTGGAGGCGCCGCCGACGGCGTGGAGTCCCGCGTCCTGAGCCGGAACCCGGTGAGGTCTGCACGACGACCTGCAGCTTCCTATATGGGACATGATCATCGTGATGAACGAGGGGAGCGTCGTGGAGCAGGGCAGGCATCTGACCACGTCCGGGCTCGCAGCGCTCGACGGGTGCGAGCTACGGGACGTCTAAGGTGCCGAGGGCGTGCTCGGCGCTTGGTAGGTCCCACTGGATGAGGTAGGCGGTCCGCAGCAGCTCGCCACCCACTTCGGCGACGAACTGCTCGAACTCGTCTCTGCTGCGACCACCGTCCATGGTCAGTCGTGCCACCTTTCAGGTCGAGCGTGAGATCGGGACACGCCCATCACCCTTCTCAACCCCCGCAAGCCCATCGAAGGTTCCCTCAATCACCCAAATTGCCGGACCCAAAGTGGCGGACGGCGGGGTCACAGGCAGCGTCACCCATGCGTGGTGGCCCGCGATCGGGCCCGGTGGGGTGCCATCCAGAGAAACCTCTGACCAGGCAGGATCGTTCACAGGGGTCCATCGGAGTCGGGATCGCACCACTGAAGACGATGAGATGGCTATCAGATTCGAGATGGCCCCACCGGAGCGAACCAGCACCAGCGCTAACCTCAGCTCATGGGGCGCCCGTCCCTGGTCTTGAAGCGTGGAGGATGAACGGCATGACTCTCACCTCGGCAGTGTCTGAGCGACTGGCCGTTGTCGACGCTGACTCCCACCTCACCGATGTCGACGATCTCTGGACGAAGCGGGCGCCGGATGCCTACAAGAGTGAGATCCTTCACGTCGAGGAGGTCGAGGGAGAGCGCACCTGGGTGATCGAGGGGATACCTCTCGGCAAGGCCGGCGGCGGAAGCACGATCGACAGGGAAGGCGTGAAGCATCCCTTCCAGGAATCGATGCTCGAATGGGATTTCGAACGGTCCCATGTGGCGGCGTGGGACATCGACGCCCGTCTCGAGGTTCTCGATGACATGGGAATCCAGCACCAGGTCACGTATCCCAACGCTCTGGGGCTAGGGGGTCAGGCACTGGCCGATGTGAAGGACCCCGCACTGCGCCGCCTGGCAGTGGAGATCTTCAACGACTCGCGGGCCGAGATCCAGGACCGCACGAACAACCGGCTCCTGCCCATGCCGATACTGCCCGCCTGGGACATCGAGGGGTGTGTGCGCGAAGCGCAGCGGATCGCCGAGATGGGTCTCCGGGGAATCAACATGACCTCGGATCCCCAGGACCTCGGCTCCCCGGACCTGGCCAACGCGGCCTGGGACCCCCTGTGGGAGGTCTGCGCCGATCTCGAGCTGCCGATCCACTTCCACATCGGAGCGAGCCTCACGGCAATGAACTTCTTCGGCCAGTACTTCTGGGAGTCACAGGACGAGTTCGTCAAGCCCGCCATCGGCGGATCGATGCTCTTCATCGGCAACGCCCGAGTGGTCATCAACACCATCTTTGCGGGGATTTTCGACCGCTTTCCGAAACTCAAGATGGTTTCGGTTGAGAGCGGGATCGGCTGGGTGCCCTTCATCCTCGAGACGATGGACTGGGAACTCCCGGAGAACGCTCCCGTGCAGGCGGCCGAGCTCGGGAAGGCGCCTTCGGAGTACTTCAAGTCGAACTGGTACGGCACCATGTGGTTCGAGACCGGCCGCGGGCATCTCCAAGAACTGGTCGACAAGGTCGGCGAGGACAACATCATGTTCGAGACCGACTTTCCCCACCCGACCGCTCTCTGGCCCAAGCCGCTCGAGCACGTCCACGAGGCCATGGCGACGCTTCGGCCCGAGTCGCGGCGCAAGATCCTCTCCGAAAACGGGAAGAAGCTCTACCGTCTGAGCTGAAGGCAGGACTCGGACTCCGGAGCCGATCGACAAGGGAGTGCGGCGTGGGCACTCAGGAGGAGCAGGCGGCCCGCCTCGTGTGGCAGTACGGCGAGCCGATCCACGCGGTGGTCTTCTTCGCTCCGGAGACCCGTGCGGCAACGGACGAGCTCGGCCTCAAGGGCGGCTGGATGAGCTACTTCGGCTGCCGCGCTGCGCCTCTGGGCGCCGTGTCGGCGGCAGTGGTGACCTCCATCTTCTACGGCTTTCACCCTCAACGGGTCGAGCGCGCGATCCCCGACGCGTGGGCCTACGCAGAGCCGGGACAGCTCATCGATGCCCGACTGTCTGCGATGGATGCCGCGCTTCGCGCGGCTGCTCGGAGAAGCGATCGATGGACCCGACGTTCGACGAGCAGCGTCGCTCGCAACAGAGGCAGTCCATGCAGCTGACTTCTCAGGCCGACCGCTGGGGGCCGCGAACGCCGCTCTTGCCGATCCGAACGTACCCCACCTGCAGCTCTGGCAGGCTCTCGGAGCGATGCGTGAGCATCGCGGCGACGGCCATGTCTCGTGCCTCGTGGCCAATCAGGTCGACCCGTGCGAATCGCTCGTCATGCAAGCCGCGACCGGGCGCTCCGATCGGGAGAGCCTTCGTGGCAGCCGCGGGTGGTCCGAAGAAGAGTGGAGAACCGCAGCCATCCGACTTCGTGAGCGGGACTGGCTCGACGACGACGAGCACCCCACTCGGGCCGGCACCGATGCCCGCGACGCCATCGAAGCCGCGACCGATCGACTGGCTGCACCCCTGGTGGCCGCTCTCGGCGCCCGGGTCATCGACCTCGTGGAGGCGATGCGTCCGCTCGCCGAACGGATCATGGAGGCTGGCGCGGTGCCGACACTGAACAACATGGGTCTGCCGTGGCCGAGCCGGTAGCTCGGACGAGGCTGCACCAGAGCGTGCCTGCCTGATTCAGCCCGTCAGTGGCGTACGTGGGCTGGATCGGAGTCGGGCAGCAAGCGGTCGTCCAGTCCTGTCAGCCTCGTCGTCCCCGAGAATCGCCAACGCTCGGGTGGAGGAGCTCTCCGGCACCTCACCGACAGGGTCCGCTTCCACCCCCACCGCTCGGCGACGAGACTAGAACCCAACGCCACCGCCACCTCCTGGACTCGTCGTCGTCGGTGGGACCGTGGTCGGGGGTGCCGTCGCGGGGGGTGCGGTTGCTGCTGGAGCGGTGGCGGACGTCATGAGCACAAACCACGTCCCAGCGACCCCTTGGCCCTTGTCCTGGCCCGCGGCCGTGTCGCCCTGGTAGTAGTAGACGAGATGGCCGTCGTAGGTGACCTGGGTCGATCCGTCCGGGCGCATGACCGTTCCAAGCGTTCCCGGAACGCCTGACGTCAGTACCGGCTGACGACCGGCCGGCACCACCAGGGGCGGCCACACCACTGCGCACTCTCCGGTACAGGTGGTGGCAGTCGGAGAGTCGGTCGTGAAGTAGTAGAGGGTTCGCCATTCGGCCCGGTCAATACCGATCCGACGCCTGGAAGCGTCGCCGAAGCGAGCTCGAGCGATCTGGTCGGGGCACTCGAGCCGGTCGGAGTGACCCTCGTCGTCGTCGGGCTGCTCTGCGCCGACGTGCAGGCGGCGGCCAGCGCTGCGATCGTCGCGAAGGACGCGACCACCAACGTCCGCCGGAGCAACGGTCTCCGGTGAGAACTCGGGGTCTCGTTCCGCGAACGGGGACGACCCAGAGCCGACGCTTCGCCAGTGTGAAGCCGGGGCACTTGTGCACCGACCAGCCGTAGCTGCTCCGGGGGTGGGTCCGGCTAGGGCGCGCCGGACACTCGCGCGGGTACGGGGTGTTCCCCGGCGCCTTCCGAGCCCGTCCCGCCGTTGTGGGACGCATCGCCGTTCTGGGATGTCTCATCGTCGGGTGCGGTCGCAACGAACGCCGTCGTCCGCAGTGGGATCTCCTTGATGAGCCAGCTGAGGACCAAGCCCACGATGACGACGGGGACGGCCACCAGGAAGGCCGTCTCGACCGCGTGGCTGAAGGCGCTGATCACAAAGGTCCGTTGAGCCGGGGGCAGGTGCTCGATCTGCGCGGGATTGGCCGTCAGGTTCGACCCGCTGACCAACTTGAGCTCGGCTGCGGTTGCGTGCAGTTTGAGCTGGGAGATCAATCGGTTGGCGAAGACGGCACCGAGCACAGCCACGCCGAAGGCTCCCCCGATGGTCCGGAAGAACGTCGAGGTCGCCGTTGCCACCCCCAGCGCCGAGTGCGGCACCGCGTTCTGCACCGCGACGACCAGGACCTGCATGACCAGGCCGATCCCCAGCCCCGTGATGAACATGAAGACCGACACCTCCCCGTACGGGGTGTGCGGGCCGAGACGGGTGAGCAGGAGGAGGCCCAGGGCCAGGACGCCCGTGCCGAGGATGGGGAACACCTTGTACCGTCCGGTGCGGGTGACCAGTCGCCCGCTCACGATGAAGGTGAGCAGCATGCCGCCGATCATCGGCAAGAGCTCGAGACCCGAGAGGGTGGGCGAGGCCCCGTGCACGATCTGGAGGTACAGCGGCAGGTAGATGATGGCCCCGAACATCGAGAACCCGATGACGAACCCGACCGCGGAGGTCGCCGTGAAGGTCCGGTTCTTGAAGAGCCAGAGCGGGATGATCGGCTCGGCGGCCTTCGTCTCGACCCAGCAGAAGATACCGAGCGTGACGAGAGCGATCAGGCCGAGGCCGGTGATCGTCGACGAGCCCCAGGCGTACTCGGAGCCGGCCCAGCTGGTGAGCAGGATGATGCAGGTGACGCCGACGGAGAGGAGCGCGGTCCCGGCCCAGTCGATCTTGTGACGCACCCGGGACATCGGGATGTGCAGGGCAGTGGCCACCACGAACAGGGCGACGATGCCGAGCGGGACGTTGATGTAGAAGATCCAGCGCCAGGTGAGGTGTTCGGTGAACCACCCGCCGAGGAGGGGGCCGGCCACGTTGGTGACACCGAAGACGACTCCGAAATAGCCCAGGTACCGTCCCCGCTGCCGCGCCGGGACCACATCGCCCATGATGGCCTGGGCCCCGACCATCAGCCCACCGGCACCGATTCCCTGAATGGCCCGGAACCCGATGAGCTCCGCCATCGTCTGCGAGAGGCCGGAGAGCATGGAGCCGGCCAGGAAGATCACGATCGCCAGCTGGAAGAGCCCCTTGCGACCGTACTGGTCGCCGAGCTTGCCCCACAGGGGCGTCGAGATGCAGGTGGCGAGGAGGTAGGCCGTGACCACCCAGGACAGGTGGTTCAATCCGTGGAGGTCGCCGGCAATGGTCGGCAGCGCGGTGGCCACGATGGTCTGGTCGAGGGCTGCCAGCGCCATACCCATCATGAGTGCGCCCAGGATGACCATGATCCTGCGGTGTTCTGCGTCCGGCAGGGCCTGGTCGACGGATGCGGTCGTGACCTCAGACACGGGCGTCCCCCAGGTCCTGTTCGAGCCCGCCGGCGAACCGGCCGAGGAGGTCGGCCAAGGTGGACAGATCGTCGTCGTTCCAACCCTCGAGGAGGTGTTCGAGCCAGGCCCGGCGGGCCTTGCGTACCCGTTCGAGGGTGCGGCGACCGGCCGGAGTGAGCCGGATCCGCGACGCCCTGCGGTCGTCCGGGTCGGTCTGGCGAACGACCATCCCGTCGCGCTCGAGCTGCTGGACCTTGCGGGTCACGGTCGGGGTGTCGACCCCGAGCAACTCGGCGAGATCGGTGACCCGGAGCGAGTCGCCCCCTGCCGAGAGCTTGAGCAGCAGGGCGACGCCGGCCTTGTCCAGCCGGACCCCGGCCAACCGGAGGAGCCGTTCGTGGAGGCGGTGGTTGGTGAGCGACCGGGCGACGATGTGCAACGCCTCCTCGAAGCGGTCGACGTGGCCGGCCGCGGGCCCGGGCGCGATCCCGGGCACAGTAGTTACTTTCGGCATGCAATTAGTATAGCGGACGACGCGCGGCCGTAAGAACACGCGGCGCCGATTCCAGCGGGCCCGGACGGCGTACCCCTTGGGTGCCCGCCCGGATCCCCGTTACCATCGGGTAGAGGGGACACCGGCAGGAAGGGGAGTCGTGACACCAGCAGGCGGGCCCAAGATCTGTCTCATCGGGGCGGGGGGGATGTCGTTCGGCCCGGTGATGGTGCTCGACGCCGTCAATGCCCGCCGCCTGCGGGGGGCGACCCTGATGTTGCACGACATCAGTGCCGAACGGTTGGAGGTGACCCGGAAGTTCGCCGTCCGGGTCAACGAGCGCAGAGGTTCCCCGATCACCGTCGAGGCCTCCACCGATCCGGCCGAGGCCATGACCGGTGCGGACTTCTGCCTGACCAGTGCCGAGGTCGGTCGATGGCCGCACTGGATCGAGGACTACGAGATCCCGTGTCGCCATGGAGCGACGCACATCACCGGTGAGAACGGCGGACCGGGGGCCGTCTTCCACTCGCTGCGTTCGATCCGGACCATCCTCGGCATCTGTGACGACATCCAGCGGCACTGTCCGGACGCCTTCCTCGTCAACCTGACCAACCCGCTGAGCAGGGTGGCCCTGGCCATCACGACCGCGACCCCCATCCGCACGGTGAGCCTCTGCCACGAGTTCGCTGGTGGGGTGGCCCGTCTCGCCCGTCTCCTGCACATCCCCAAGGCACAGATCGCGGCGCAGGCGACCGGGATCAACCACTTCACCTTCTTCACCGACATCCGTCGCTCCGACACCGGCGAGGACCTCTACCCCCGCCTCCGCAAGCTCTGGCAACGTCGGTACTTCGACTACCCGCCGTACGTCACCGCCACCGCCCGTCAGTTGGCCAAGGTGCCGCTGGTCCAGCTGGGGGTCGAGCAGTTCTACGCGCCTCTCGTCTCCTACATGTTCCGGGAGTACGGGCTCCTTCCCTGCTCGACCGACAGTCACATCGGCGAATACGTTCCATTTGCCCGCGACATCGCAGGGTGGCACCCGGTGCCGGTCCACTTCCATGAGCGGGTCGGTCGACAGATGGAGCGACTGGTGACCCGCTACGGCAACGGGGACTCCCACCTGCCGATGCACCGCGCCGGGCGTTCGGCCGAAGAGGTCTTCCCCGTCATCGAGGCCCTCTGGACGGATCGCCCACGGAATCTCAACGCCGTCAACGTCCCGAACCGAGGCAACGTCCCGAATCTGCCCGAGGGTGCCATCGTCGAGGTACCCGCCACGGCGGACGCGAAGGGGATCGTCCCGGCTGCGATGCCACCGATCGCCGAGCCGCTCGCCGAGTTCATGCGCGTCCAGATCGAGCTGCAGGACCTGGTGGTCAAGGCCGCCCTCACCGGTGACCCCGCCCCGGCCTTCGAGGCGCTGCAGCGCGATCCCCTCTCGCCACCCGACGAGGACTCGTGCCGTCGGATGTTCGAAGAACTGGAGACGGTACAGGCCGGTTCGCTGCCGTTCTGAGGGTCAGCGGAAGTCGAAGGCCACCTTGATCGCACCGGTCGCGCTCTGGTCGGCCAGCACGGAGAAGGCGTCGCGCCACTGGTCCAGCCGGAAGGTGTGGGTGAGCATGCCCGAGAGGTCGATCCGGCCCTCTGTGATCAGGCGGAGGAAGTGCTCCATCGCGTGGAGGCGCACCCCGTCGACTTCCTCGATCCCGAAGGCGTTCGACCCCACCCAGGAGATCTCCTTGAAGTAGAGGGGCGACCATTCCCACCGCGCCGGAGGGTTCACGCCGCTCTTGACCAGGGTGCCGCGTGTCCGCAGGAGGCGCACCGCCACCTCGGAGGTCTCGGTGCTCCCGACCGTGTCGTAGACCACGTCGATGGCGCCGGGGTGGGCCATGGGGAGCCCGTAGGGGGTCGGCTGGAGCACACCGCCGGACCACGCAGCCGCCTCTTCGATGACCGTCTCGGGCTCGGCCGACACGACCCGGGCTCCGAGGGAGCGGGCAAGCGCTGCCTGAGCAGGGTGCGCCGCGACCACCATCACCTCCACATCGGGGTACAGCGCCCGCAAAATGGCGGTGGCCGTCGTGCCGAGCGCCCCCGCTCCGTAGACCAGCACACGCCCGCCCGACGGGGGCGGGTGCCTGGTGACCGAGTGGAGCGAAACCGAGAACGGGTCGGCGAGGACGGCGACCTCGTCGGGCACGGCTTCGGGTACAGCGAACAGCATCGAGTCGTGTGCGGGGAAGTAGTCGGCGAACCCTCCCGGAGCGTCCTTGCAGGTCCCGGTGTGGATGCCGGGAGCCAGCGCACCCTCCGTGAAGTGCCAGCACATGCTCAAGTCGCCGGCCCTGCACGACGGGCAGACAGGATCGATCCCACGGGGTCCGCAGGTCAGCCACGGATTGAGCAGGACCCGCTGGCCGACCTCGAGACCCTCCGCGTCGGTGCCGAGCTCGGTGACTTCCCCCACCACCTCGTGGCCCATGACCATCGGGAACGAGAAGAGGGTGGCCAGGGCGCTGTCGTTGTAGGCGTCCGTGAAGTCACCGAAGACCTGTTTCGACTCGGACCCGCAGATGCCGGTCAGTCGGGTCCGGGCCACGACCCAGTCGTCCCTGGGCGGTGTCGGCACCTCGCGGTCCACCAACCGCATCGGCACCTTGGCCAGACCGGCGAGGAGTCGGTTGGATTTGTCGGTGGGCTCCCATTCCTCCGGCTTCACACCCCACAGCAGTGCCTGCATGTCCGGCCCTTCTCTCTGGTCGTCCGCGCAGCTCGACTGTGCCGCGCCGCAGCCATTCTGCCCGGAAGCCGGGGTGGCGGCCACCGCCGGTTGACAGCAGCCGGCCTCAGAGCAGCGAGGGCACCACCGCTTCGACCAGGCTCGGCCCGGGCGTTGCGAGCGCCCGCCCGAGCTCCTTGCCGAACTCGTCCGCTGTCCCCGCGCGCGGCGTGGAGGCCGAGTCCGGCGGCGATCTGTACGAAGTCGATGTCCGGTCGGCCGAGATCGAGCATCTCCCTCGCCCGTTGCCCTGGCGGTTCGGCACCGACCCGGTCGAGCTCCATGTTGAGCACCGCGTACGACCGGTTGTTGAGCAGGATCGTGGTGACGTCGAGTCCTGAACGGGACATGGTCCAGAGCGCCTGGATGGTGTACAACGCGCTCCCGTCGGCCTCGAGGGCGACCACCCGACGATCCGGCGCGGCCACCGCGGCGCCCACGGCCACCGGCAGGCCCTGACCGATGGCGCCGCCGGTCAGGGTGAGCCAGTCGTGCGGGGGGCTTCCGGCGGTCGCCCCGGGCGCGAAGAGACCGGCCGTGTTGCCCTCGTCGGAGACGATGGCGCCCTCGGGCAGCAGGGAGCCGAGCGCCTGGCACACGGCCTGGGCAGTGAGGGGGCCGGTCGGGAGATCGGGGACGTCGGGCCCCTGGCGGACGCCGCGGCCGGGCGCGGTCCCGGTCAGCTCGCAGATTGCTGCCAGAGCCGAGGCGGCGTCGTCGGCGGGTCCGACCACGGGGTGGACCGTGCAGTCTGCGGGCACCAGGTCACTCGACTTGCCGGGATAGGCGAAGAACGAGACCGGGGACTTGGCGTCGAGCAGCACCAGGTGCCGGATGCCGGCGAGCTGCATCTCCGTGAACTCGGCCAGATAGGCCAGTCGTTCGACGGGGGGCCGGCCGCTGCCGCGTTCGAGCCGTGCCGGAAAGGTCTCTGCGAACAGCCTGGCCCCGGTCGTGGCGGCGAGGTCCGCCGCCGCGTCGAGCAGGGCGCCGCGGCAGACCCGCCCCCCGATCAGCAGGGCCGATGGCTCCCCCGACAACAGGCCGGCGGCGGCCGCCTCGAGGACCTCCGCATCGGGGGCCGCTCCCGGCGCCGGGCCGACCGGGGTGCCCGGTGTGGGGGCCACCGCCACCCCGCCCTCGGACCAGGAGACGTCGGCCGGCAGGATCAGGGTGGCCACCGCCCCCGGGGGGCCGTAGGCGGCGACGATGGCGTCGCGGACGTCGGCGCCCAACGAGGCGGTCGACTCCGCGCTGCGCACGAAGGTGGAGACGTTCCGTGCCACCGTTGCGATGTCCGACTGCAGCTGGGCGTCGTAGGCCCGGTGGGGGATGGCGTGGTCGCCGACGATGGTGACGACCGGGCTCCGGGCCCGTCTCGCATTGTGCAGGTTGGCGAGGCCGTTGCCGAGTCCTGGTCCGAGGTGCAGGAGGGCGGCGGCCGGCCGACCGGCGATCCGTGCATAGCCGTCGGCCGCCCCGGTGGCGACGCCTTCGAACAGCGCCAGCACCCCGTGCATACCGGCCACGTCGTCGAGTGCGCCGACGAAGTGCATCTCGGAGGTGCCGGGGTTCATGAAGCACGTGTCGACCCCGTGATCGACCAGGGTGCGGATGAGCGACTGGGCACCGTTCACTGTCGGGTCCGCTCGGCGCCGGTCGGTACGGGGTCGGGAGCGGCGAGGATCGTGCCCGGGTTGAGCACGCCGCTGGGATCGAATGCCGCCTTGATCCGGCGCATGAGGTCGAGCTTGACCGGGTCCTCGAGGTCGGCGAACGCCCCACGCTTGCATGTGCCGATGCCGTGCTCGCCGGAGACCGCCCCGCCGAGCTCGAACCCGGCGGTCAGGATGTGTCTGATCAGGTCGTGGCGGACGACCGGATCCGGTTGGAAGACCGAGAGATGCACGTTGCCGTCACCGACATGGCCGCAGCCGGTCACGAGCGATCCGGTGTTCGCTGCCAGCACGCCGACCGCGTCGAGGAAGGCCGGGATCGAGGCCCGGGGTACCACCGCGTCGACGATGTCGTCGGCACCGGCTGCCTTGGCCGCCCAGAAAGCCCGCTCGCGTGCAGCGATGAGATCTGCGCCGGCATGTGCGGGCAGGACGTAGACCTCGAGCGCGCCGAGCTCGACCATCTGTTCGGCGACGGCGACGGTGTCCTCCTCGAGCCGATCGGCATGGTGGTCCTCGAGCACGATGACCAGGTAGGCGAGCGCCTGCTCGCGCATCGTCTCCGGGATCCCGAGGTCGATGCCCGCGTTGGCGGTGATCCCTGCCATCGAGATCTTGTCGATGTACTCGACCAGCAGCGGCCCGACCCCACTCGCCACGAGGGGAGGCACCGCGGCGGCCACCTCGGTGAGCGTGGCGAACGGGGCGAGGAGGGTGGCAAGGTGCTCCGGCCGGGGATGGAGTCGGAGGATGGCGCGGGTGACCAGTGCGAGGGTGCCTTCGGACCCCAGGATGAGCTGGGTGAGGTCGTAGCCGCTCGTGGCCTTCACGAACTTTCCGCCGCACGAGATGACCTCGCCGGTGCCGAGGACGGCCTCGACGCCGAGGACGTGGTGTCGGGTCACGCCGTACTTGACCGCCCGCATCCCGCCGGCGTTGGTGGCGACGTTGCCTCCGAGACTGGCCGACTGCTCCCCGGGGAAGACCGGGTACACCAGGCCGTGGGGGCGGATGGCGGCGTCCAGTGCCGACAGCGTGACGCCCGGTTCGACCACAGCGACGTGGTTAGCGGTGTCGATCTCGAGGATGGCGTCCATCCGTTCGAAGGAGACCACGATCCCCCCGGGGACGGGGATCGCGCCGCCCGACAGGCCGGTTCCCGACCCGCGGGCGGTCACAGGGATTCCCTCAGCGGCAGCAGCGCGCACGATGGTCGCCACCTCCTCCGTCGTGCCCGGACGGGCGACCAGGCGGGGCCGGACCGGCTCGCTCCCGAGGGACTCGTCGTGGGTCGCGTCCTCGCGCACGGCGTCGCCGATGTCCACGTGGGGGGCGCCGATGAGGTCCATCAGCAGGTCCTCGATCACCCCGGTACGCGCGCCAGGCACCATCGGCCACCCTCCTCGTCGCCGACCGAACGCTATCGTGCCCGTCGCCGCGGCGACCCGAATGGGCACCCACTGCCGGCATCGGTAGGCTGAGCGGGTGCCTTCGATGCCCGGCATGCCCGGCGTCCATCCCGTGCCGTTCACGCTCCACAACGCGCTGAGCCACTGGGACGTCTCCCCGTTCGCCATCTTCGTCCTGGCTGCGGTGATCGCGCTCGGGGTCTGGTACCTACAGTCGGTCTGGGCGCTCTCGGCCAGGGACCGTTCGTGGGGAGCCGGTCGGACGGCCTCATTCCTGGCCGGACTGGTGGCGATCGATCTCGCACTGCAGTCACCGGTGGCCACGATGACCATGGGGTACTTCCAGGCCCACGTCATCCAGCACCTCCTGCTCATGCTCGTGGCCCCGCCGCTCCTGGCCATGGGAGCACCGATGACCCTCGCCCTCCAGACCTCCGGGAGGGCCACCAAGATCCGGCTCCTCCGGATCCTCAACTCGCGCCCCTTCAAGGTGCTGTCGCACCCACTGCCGGTGTGGTTCCTCTACTACTTCACGATGTTCGCCTTCTTCCTGACCGTCGCCCTCGAGTTCGCCATGACCCACATGTGGGTGATGGACCTCATCAACATCGGCTTCCTGTTCGGCGCGACGTTGTTCTGGTGGCCGGTGGTCGGGATCGACCCGATCCCGCACTGGAAGATGAGCCACGGCGCGCGCATGGTCAATCTGCTGATCGGGGTGCCGATCGAGTCATTCCTGGCGCTCGCCCTGTTGGCCTCCACCAGGCCTGCCGCCGCGATGTACTCCCTGCCGAGCACGCACGCCGGAGCGGGGATCCTCTGGGTCGGCGCCGAGGTCCTCACCTTCGTCGCGCTGATCCCGGTGTTCGTCCAGTGGATGCACTCCGAGGAGCGTCAGACCGCCCGGCTCGACGCGGAGCTGGACGCGGAGCGGGCTGCCTCCGGACAGTCCGATGGTCCGGTGCCCATCGCCGACAACGGAGGAGGCGGAGGCACGCCGGGGCCGCCGGTCGGATGGGCCCAGGGAGGCGCGGCCAAGACCGGCCCGCCCGTCGGGTGGGCTCAGAGAGCCGGGGTGAAGACGTAGGTGAAGGGGGTCGTCTTCGGAGCGGTCAACAGGGCGTTCTTCTTCTTGACCGTGACGCCGATCAGCACTCTCGAGGATCCGACCTGAACGGTCATCGTGCCTTGGGCGGGAAAGGCGAGGATCTTGCCTGCCGGCTCGACTGCGCTGACCAGTGGCACGGGAGACGACGAGCTGGTGATCTGGATCCAGCAGGGTCCGGAGGTGGCCACGGCGACGGTGAAGTGCGCGCCGGCCACTGCGTAGGAGGCGCTGTCGGCGCTCGACCCCGTGGATTGCACCGCCGCCGTCTGGTGGTGCCCACGCGCGTGCGCTGTGGAACCGGAGGTCGCCGACGGTGCGGTGGAGCCGGAGGTAACGGGCGGTGCGGTGGAACCGGAGGTGACGGGCGGTGCTGTGGAGCCGGAGGCGACCGGGGGCGCGGCACTCGGGGCACCCGGCTGGGTCACGCGGAGGATGTGGGCGCTGGCCAGCAGGCTCGGCCTGATCGCGAGCAGGACGAACCCCGCCAGCACGGCGGCCACCAGAACCACGGCGATCCAGGTGACCAGCTTGAGCGAGACCGGCGCACGCATCCGGCGTCGCTCCCGGGCCAGCGCCCGACGGCTCTGACGGAGCTCGTTGCGCGGAAGGACCGGGAAGGTGCCAGTGGGAGGTCCGGTCGAGACCTCGTACCCCGATGAGCCCGGACCGGCCGCCGACGTCGACCGTCCGCCGACCCGCGGGACCTGGCCGGTCTGGGTGAATGCCCGCAGATGGTCGGGGCCGGTGGTCACAGCGGCCACCACCCCGGTCACCGCCTGGTTGACCCGGGTCCGGTCCGCCACCGAGCCGTCCGGGGCAGCCGGCCATGCGTCGATGTACTGGAGGGCGAGGGCATCGCCGTCGAGACCGAGAAAGGTTGCGTAGCGCCGGAGTGTGGAGATGGTCACGGCCGGATCGGGCAGCCCGTTCAGCTCGCCCCGCTCGAGCGCCTCGATCTGGGTGATCGGCCTGCTCAGGCGGTCGTGGACCGAAAGGAGGTCCAACCCGCGCTCCTCGCGAGCCTGCCGGAGTTGCTTCCCGATCGCCTCGACGGTTGCGGTGGGCGACTGCTCCTGTTGCTCGTCGCGACGGCGAGTGGTTCCGCCTCGGGGCCGCATCACCTGGGTCTCCTCACGTAAGCCTCCCACCAGCGTACTTGTCCGGCGACGATCGCAGGCTCGCAGCACGGGCCATCCATCGGAATGTTGCGTACGCAACTAGTGTTGGATGCGGTGGAGACGGTGCCCTGGCACCCTGGTGACCGGGGAGGCCGCAAGGTAAGGAGAGTGACATGCCTGCAGTGACGGTTGACGATGTACTGACCCTTCCGCGGGTGGCGCGGCCCGACCCCGGAACCGCAACGGAGCGCCCGGTGCTCTCGGTGACCACGGCTCCGGCCGGGCTCGAGGGGGAGGGCTTTCCCGTGCGGCGCGCCTTCGCCGGAGTGGACCAGGTCCATCTGGACCCGTTCGTCCACATGGACCAGATGGGTGAGGTGGAGTACGCACCGGGCGAGCCCAAGGGCACGCCGTGGCATCCGCACCGTGGCTTCGAGACGGTGACCTACATGATCGACGGCACCTTCCAGCACCAGGACTCGATCGGTGGCGGCGGTCTCATCACCAACGGGGACACCCAATGGATGACGGCCGGCGGGGGAATCCTCCACATCGAGGCGCCGCCCGAGGACCTCGTCGCATCTGGTGGGCTCTTCCACGGGATCCAGCTGTGGGTGAACCTGCCCCGGGTCGACAAGATGATCGCCCCGCGCTACCAGGACATCGCACGCGGCAACGTCGCACTCCTGACCACGCCGGACGGAGGCGCGCTGCTCCGTCTCATCGCCGGAGACCTCGATGGTCACGCGGGACCGGGCTCGACGCACTCACCGATGGCCATGGTCCACGCCACCGTGTCGGCGGGTGCTTCGGTGACGATCCCCTGGCGCCCGGACTTCAACGCCCTCGTCTACGTGCTCGAAGGCGACGGCACCGTGGGTGAGGAGCGGCGCCCCGTCGTCACCGGCCAGCTGGCCGTGTTCGGGGCCGGGGACTCGCTGACCCTGTCGGCGTCGGACACGAGGCATGGACACACCACCGGCCTCGACGTGCTCGTGCTCGGAGGCCTCCCCATCCGCGAGCCGGTGTTCGCGTACGGACCCTTCGTGATGAACACCCGAGAAGAGGTGGCCCAGGCGTTCGAGGACTACCAGGCGGGCCGACTCGGGCAGGTGCCCGCGGAGCACATCGGTTCCTGAGCCGCCTGACGACGGGTGGCCACGGTCTCAGACGGGGAGGACTTCCTCTGAGACGCCCTCTGGGAGCACCTCGCCCGAGACACCGTCGACGTCGGCGAGGTCCGCCCGGGTCGCGGTGATCAGGAAGAACGAGGAGAGCGCTCCCACGATCAGGAACCCGGCACCCACCAGGAACCCCACCGTGTACCCGTGGACCTGTGCCGCCTGCACGGCTGCCGGGGTGTGGACCCGTGTCGCCAGGTAGGTCAGCGTCGCCGAGGCTGCCAGCGTGTTGAGGAGCGCGGTGCCGAGCGAGCCGCCGATCTGCTGGGAGGTGTTGAGCGTGGCACTGGCCACACCGGCGTCCCTGGGGTCGACCCGGAAGAGGGCGGTGCTGCTCATCGGCACGAAGGCGGTGCCCATGCCGAGGCTGATCAGGATCTCGGTCGGCAGCACGTGGGCCAGGTAGCTGGTCTCGGGGGTGATCCCGCTCAGCCAGATCAGGCCCGCCGCCGCGGCGAGGAAGCCCCCCACCATCATGGGGCGCGGGCCCACCCTCGGCAGCAGCTTGCTGGCAACCGTCGCGGCGAGGATGATCCCGATCGAGAAGGGCAGGAAGGCGAAGCCGGCCTTGAGTGCGGAGTAGCCGAGCGTGCCCTGGAAGTAGTACGTGAGGAAGAGGAACATCCCGAGCAGACCCGATCCGACCATCAGCGCGCTGAGGAAGGACCCGCCCCGGTTGCGGTGCAGGACGACCCGCAAGGGCAGGAGCGGATTGGACGAGGTCGCCTCGATGATCACGAAGGCGACCAGCAGCACTGCCGCGATGGCCAGGAACACCAGGGTGTGCGGCGCGGCCCACCCGTCCTGGGCGGCCAGGGTGAACCCGTAGACGAGGGAGACCAGACCGCCGGTCACGGTGGCCGTCCCGGGGATGTCGTAGCTGGTGTTGCCCGACGCACGGCTCTCGCGCACCAGCGGGACGGCGGCAATGGCGGTGACCGCTGCGATCGGGACGTTCACGAAGAGGCACCAACGCCACGAGGCGTACTGGGTCAGGAGCCCGCCCATGATGAGCCCGATGGCCGCTCCGCCGCCGGAGATTGCGCCGTAGACGCCGAAGGCGGTCGACCGCTCGCGAATCTCGGTGAAGGTGACCGTGATCAGCGAGAGGGCCGACGGGGCGAGGAGCGCGCCGAACGCCCCTTGGAGGGCGCGGGCGCCGAGCAGCATCGGGGCATTGACGGCGATGCCGCCGAGGGCGGAGGCGCCGGCGAAGCCGAGCAGGCCGACGATGAACATCCGTTTGCGCCCCGCATAGTCGGCGATCCGGCCACCGAGCAGCAGGAGGCTCCCGAAGGACAGGGTGTAGGCGGTCACCACCCATTGCCGGTTGGCGGTCGAGATGTGCAGCGAGTGCTGGGCCGACGGCAGTGCGATGGTCACGATCGACGAGTCGAGGATGACCATGAGCTGAGCGACCGCGATGACTGCCAGCGCGAGCCAGCGTTTGGGATCCGGCTCGACCGGGTCGTGGGGCGGACGGACGGACGGCGCGGTGAGGGTCGGCATTGTGCTCCTCCGGGGGGGGGTGGGGGGCGTTGGGGGGACGGGGGGTCGGTCTTGGGGGGGACGGGGGCGGTGAGCCAGCGGCCTTACGGGGTCGGGGGTGGCGGGAGGCCCTGGCGGAGCAGGGGCAGGACGATGTCGTCCACCAGGTGATCGGTGAACGCCTCGTCCATCGGCTCGTTCTGGATGAGCAGCCGGGACATGACCACGGCGCCGGCTACTTCGTAGGCGAGCGCCCCCGAGCTGCCCGCCGGGAGCTCACCGCGGGCGATCGCCCGCTCGATGATCACGTCGGGGTTGCCGCGGTGGTCGAAGACCTGGGTCCGCATGAGCGCGGCGAGCTCGGGATCGCTGCGCATCGCCGACATCACCCCCGCCACGAGCCCCTCGTCGGCGGTGACCGAGGTGCACATGTGGCCGAGCGCCGCACGGAGGTCGCCGCGCAGGCTCCCGGTGTCGGGGTCGATCTTGCCCTCGGACTTCCGGCGGCGGATGGCCTCGGCCACCACCTGGGCCTTTCCCGACCAGTGACGGTAGATGGTGGCTTTGCCGGCCCGGGCCCGCTCGGCCAGGGCGTCCATGCTCAACCGGTCGTAGCCGACCTCCATCACCAGTTCGAGGGCGGCGTCGAGAATGGCCTGTTCCCGGGCTTCTGCTCGGGGCCCGGTGGGACGCTGAGCCTCGGCGGGGGATTCGAGTGCGCCACGTCCGGCCATCGCCTGCTCCTGACTAAACGGAACCGTTCCGTTCAGAAGCACTGTATACGAATGTGCACAGAACGCAACCGTTCCGTTTCGATTTACCCCTGAGCAGGGAGTTTGTCGAGGGTCAGGTCCCTTCTCCGCCCGATGGGGTGCAGGAACGCGGATCCCAGGGCTGGAGTGCAGACGTGGCCGGAGTGACCGGCTGGAAGGCGCCGCTCGAGGCGGGGGTGGAGGGGGCCGTGGGCGCTGCGGTCGTCGTCGGCGTGGCGGTGGGCGGGGTTGCAGCCGGCGGAGGCGTGGCCGTGGACGCGGGTGGGTCGACCGCGAATTGGGTGCCGGTGACGACGGTGACCTGGGCGCCGTCGGTGGTCGGCCCGAGGGCGGTGATGACGGCCCCGGTCATCGAGCGGGCCACCGTCTCGGCTGCAGCCTGGTCGGCCGCAGTCTTGTGGGAGAAGTAGACGACGGTCTCTGCTTCGCCGCCCACCGGTGTCGAGTCGCCGACGCCGGTGATCTGGAAGCCGAGGGCGTGCAGAGCGTCGCCGGTGTCCGTGGCCTGGTTGTAGGTGCCGCTCCCGTTGAGCACCGAGACGGTCACCGTGCCCGGAGCGGGCAGCGGCTCTCCGGTCCTGGGGTCGGTCGAAGCGCCGATGTGCAGGAACTGGTCGATGACCTGGCTGTCCTGGGCGATCGACGGGAACTCGATGTCGCCGTAGTAGGCGCCCCGGTAGAGGTACGAACCGAATTGGTCGACCTCGACCGGGAGGGTGAGCTGGGGAGCCGAGTTCACGTCGACCGAGTGGAAGTCGAGGACGATCCCCACCATGTCTCCGGACGAGAAGGTGCGGTCGACATCGAGCTGGGAGGCGACCCCGCTCACCAGCTGTCCGTCGGTGATGGGGTTGGACAGCCCGTTCTTGGAGACGGCCGTGGCCAGCACGCGCAGGAACTCGTGATCCCGGCGGATCCGTGCCAGATCGCTCTGGTTCTCGGCCGGCCAGTAGGCCGGGTCCGAGGTCGTGACACCCTGCGGCTTGTACTGGAGATGGCGGGCCCGAACCACCTGGAGCGCGTGGAACCCGTTGAGCGCCACGCACCCCGGGGTCAGGATCTTGAGCCCGGAGTAGGCGTCGTAGACCGGCTCGGGGAAGTACATCTTGACCCCGCCGAGCGCGTCGACCACGTTGGCGAAGGTGTCGAAATTGAGCACCACGTAGTGCTGGATCGGGATCGCGAAGTCCTCGTTGATGGCGGCGACCAGCTGACTGGGGCCCTGGTAGAGGGCCGCGTCGATCTTGTTGGCCCCGTTGCTGCGGGCATTGGGCACGAACAGGTCGCGGGGGATCGAGAGGATCGAGACGGTGCGCGTGTTCGGGTCGAGATGCAGGATCATGACCACGTCGCTGTTGATGCCGTTGACCCCCTGCGAGCAGAGGCCGTAGGCCGCGTTCTGGACCGTGAGGGCGCAGCGGTCGGTGGAGCCGACCAGCAGGATGTTCTCCGTTCCAGCGTCGGCACCCGTGGTCGGGACGTCGCTCAGGCCGCGCACGTCGAACCGGTGGATCTCGTGGTTGAGGTACCAGGCATAGCCGGCCGTCCCTCCCGCGACGACCACCACCAGGGCGCCGAGCGACCCGAGGACCCACCAGAGCCGGCGGTGACGCGACCGGTGCTTCCGTCGGGGAGCGTTGGCCTCGGCGACACGCTCCCCGAGCTCCTGCAGCCCGCTCTCGTCGAACGTGGAGGGGGAGGTCGGGCCTCCGCGCCGGTGTCGGGGACCCGTTCCGTTGCGCGATCTGGACGAGGAAGAGGAGGGCTCCGAGGATGACCGCATCGCGTCGCCGAGCGCGCGCAACCGGTCTTCGGGGGAGGTGGGCGCAGGCGAAGACAGGATGGATTCGGGCCCGGGGCCCTCCGGACCGCCTCGAGCCATGGGTCCAGACGGTAGCAAGGCCGACTGTCAGGTTGGTGGCAACCACCACCCGGGCGAGACGCTCGGACCGCCACCGGCCGGGGCGTTCAGCGCGCCGCGGGCACGCCGGACGCGACGGCTTCCGGCGTGGGATCCGGCAACCTGCGCCGCGCCACGGGCATCACGCCGATGTCGTCCGCTTGCAGACGCAGGGTCTCCCACCAGTAACGGACCGTCCAGGTCGGCCAGTTGTTGGTGATCCGACCCGAGGCGGTCTTGTACCAGCTGGTGCAGCTGCCCGCCCACGCGGTGCGTGCCATGCGGGACTGGGTGCGCCGGTCGTCCCGGGTGTACGCCGCCTCGCTCACCGCGACCGGAGGGTCGCCACCGGCAGTGCCCGTGCGGGTCTGGAGGGCGAGCGCCTGGAGCACCAGGTTGAGCTGGCGCTCCACCATGAACAGGATCGAGTTGTGCCCGAGGTTGGTGTTCGGGCCGTAGAGCAGGTAGCAGTTCGGGAAGCCGGCCACCGCGGTGCCCAGGTAGGCATGGGCGCCCTCATTCCAGGCGGCGGACAGCGTCCGGCCCCCGGACCCGGTCACCGGGATGTGGGCGAGAATGTCGGTGGTCGAGAACCCGGTGCCGAAGAGGAGCACGTCGGCCGGGTGCCGGGTGCGGTCCGCAGTGACCACTGCGTCCGCCTCGATCCGCGCGATGGGGGAGTCGACCACCGTGACATCCGGGCGGAGGAGGGTCGGGTACCAGTCGTTGGAGATCAGGATCCGCTTGCAGCCGACCGGGTAGTCGGGGACGACGACCTCCTCGCGGATGCGCTCGGAGACCATGCCGGCACGGATCCCCTCGGCGAACATGCCCTGGAGCTTCCGGGCCGGCCAGCTGTCCCTGCGGAACCACAGCCACCGCATCTCGAGGGTCCAGTAGATCCACCAGCGGTAGGCGGTCTGGGCCGGTTTGACCCGCTCGAGCAGGCGCCGGGTGGTGCGCGTGTAGGAGCGGTCCTTCTTCGGCGCGACATAGTTGGGGCTCCGCTGGAAGATGGTGACCGACGCGGCGGCAGCGGCCACCGGGGGAACGAACTGGATGGCGCTCGCCCCGCTCCCGACCACAGCGACCCGCTTCCCGGTGAGGTCCACCGTGTGGTCCCAGCGCGCCGAGTGCCAGGACGGGCCGGCGAAGGTGTCGAGACCGGGGAGGTCGGGGATGTGGGGCCGGTTGAGTTGCCCGCAGGCGAAGATCACCGTGTCGGCCACGAGCTCGTCGGTCACCGGCGCGGCCGTCCCGGCGGATACGGCGGTCAGCCTGAGGCGCCAGGTGGCGGTCGGGTCGTCGTAGGTGGCCGATTCGACCCTCGTGCCGAGCCGCAGGTGCCGGCCGAGCCCGTGGCGATCGACCAGCTGCTCGGCGTAGGCGAGGATCTCGGGCTGGTCTGCGAACCGTCGCGACCAGTCGGTCTTCGGAGCGAAGGAGAACGAGTAGAGGTGGGAGGGGACATCGCAGGCGCAGCCCGGGTAGACGTTGTCCCGCCAGGTGCCGCCCACCCCCCCGGACTGCTCGACGACGGTGAAGGAGCGGACCCCCGAGCGGGCGAGCTGGACTGCGGCGGCCAGTCCGGAGAGCCCACCGCCCACGATGACCACCTGGGGGGTGGTCCGGCCTCCGTCCCGTGCGGCGCGGACCTCGCGCCGGAGGGTCCGCCGCCCGATGTCCAGTGCCATGACTCCCCCTCGTGCCGGGGACCGGCGGCAGCGTCCGACCCGTCAGCCGTGCTCCAGTGGTCGCGGATCCGAGCGTAGTGGACGAGATGGTCGGGACGGCCTGGCACACCCCGGGGTCGGCGCCGGGCAGGCCGGGTTGCGGCCCCCGCGGGCACTCACCAGACTCTGGGCGTGCGCGGTCGACCGGGCGAACCGGGAGCGGGCGGGGGCGGAGCCTCGCCCCCGACCTCGGGGACGACGAGGCTGGCCAGGGCGCGGGCCATGTGCACCCAGGCCCTCCGTTCGCTGCTGCGGCCCGAGGGACTGCCGCCCGGAGCCTCCACCGAGCTCGAGGCCGCCTTCGGGGACATCGGCCGGGAGGCGCTGGCCGCGGGTCCGGGGCGGCTCCGGCGGGTACGGGCAGCGGTCCGGGAGGCCCCGCCGAGCCTGCTCGACTGGATGTCGGCACAGGTGGTCGAGCACCCGGCCGTGCTCCAGGACCGGATCGATGTCGAGGACCTCTCCGCCCGCCAGAGCCGGTCGATCTCGACGGCGGTCGGGGCGATGCAACTCGCCCTCGTCGCCGCCGCCTCCGCGTCCACCCTGGAGGGCGGTCCGGTGCTGGCCGTGGCCATCGACGGCCTGGTCGGTCAGGTGGCGTCCATCGTCCACGGCCTCTGCGACTGGTACAACACGGGCTCCTACCTGGTCCGTCAACTCGACGTGCTCGGTGTGACCGTCGATGCCGGCGAGGTGCGCCGGCTCACCAACGCCACCTTGATGTCGAAGGGCCGCACGGTCGACGAGCGATTGCTCCCGCGTTCGACCGAGCTGCGGCTGGTGCGACGATGGATCGGGCACGGCCTGGTCGACGCCCTGCCGTTCGGGTCGTCCCTCGGGAAGGCCTCGGCGCGCGCGGCGGAGCGGATCGACCGGACCGATCTGACCCGGCTGGTCGCCGCCCTGCGCGGCGGCCCGGGCAGCGGGTGAGCCTGTCGCCGACCCGGGGTCAGTCCACCCGGTAGGCGGCCATCGAGAGCGAGCCCCCCACGTAGCCGTCGACGAGCGTGGTCACCGTGGCGCCCGAGGCGGCGGCGAGACCGGCGATCGGGGCGAGCGGGAGGAAGTGCTCGGGGGTCGGGACCGCGAGACGGTAGTCGGGGTGCTCGGCCAGGATGGCGATCCGGGCGGGGTCGGTCCGGATCAGATCGCCGCAGCGCTCGTTGAAGCGGACCGCCCACTCGGTGCCGGCCTCCCCGCCGTTCCAGTCGAGGAGCCCGAGGTTGTGGACGACGTTGCCGCTGCCGAGGACGAGGATCCCACGCTCGCGGAGGGGTGCCAGCCGTACCCCCAGGTCGAAGTGCTCGTCCCATCCCTCGGCGGCGTTGACCGAGAGCTGGACGACGGGGACTGCGGCCGTGGGGAGGACGTGGACCAGCACCGACCAGGTGCCGTGGTCGAGCCCCCAGCCGTCTCGGTCGAGCCCGACCCAGCGCGGGGCGACCGCCCCGACGACCTCGGCGGCCACCTCCGGTGATCCGGGTGCGGGGTACTCGACGTCGTAGAGGGCCTGGGGGAAGCCGTAGAAGTCGTGGATCGTGCGCGGTCGCTCCATGGACGTGACGAGCGTCGATCCGACGTACCAGTGGGCCGAGACGACCACGACCGCCCGGGGCTGCGGCAGGGATGCGCCGAACGCCCGCCAGGCGCGGGTGTAGGCGTTGTCGGACAGAGCGTTGCGGGGGTCGCCGTGCCCGAGGAAGGCCGCCGGCATCAAGTCAGCGGTCACAGGCGCTCCTGCGGAGCCCGCTCTACCCGGACCCCGTTGGGGCGACCCTGGGTGGATCGAGCCCGGTCGACCGTCCTCCCGACCGGGTCGCCGCCTGTTCGATCTCCCGGTAGTGCGTCCGCCAGATGAGGCGGTAGAGACGGGTCCATCGTGGGATCGAGCGTAATCCGGGGATGAAGGGGACCAGGGCGAGCAGGACGGTGAGGACGATCATGATGCTGAACACCTGCAGGTCCGCATTGGACGAGGTCTTCATCGGGGGCACCTGGTACCAGAGGGTGTAGAGCCACAGCCAGGCCTGCCCCGGGTAGTTCCCCGTCTCGTTCATCATCCCCCACTGGTCGCCGGAGAGATGTTGTGCGTCTGCCAGGTTGGCCAGGTAGGTGCCGTCGGCCACGAAGAGGAGCGGCTTCGTGTAGTCGGTCCCGTAGAACTGGCGCGAGCTGAGGAGGGCTCCGTCGAGCGCCCCGCTGCGGGCCATCGAGGTCAGCCCGCCGACGATCGTGCCCACGGGGCCGTAGTCGCCTGCCGGGACGACCAGCTTGCCGTCGGTGAAGGTGGCGTTTGCCACGGCCTTCTCGTAGGCGGCGGTCCACGATGCCTGCTGGGCGGCGGTGGCCGACCGGTACTCGCTCACCGCGGCCGAGACCTCGGGGCTGTTGGGGAGGGTCGCGAGCGGCCCGAGCACATCGTCTTCGGCCGTGTCGACCGGGTGGTGCACCCCGAGCCACTGCTCGGGGGAGAAGGCCCCGATGGACTGCGAGGTGCCGTTGGTGTTGTAGGGCGGGCCGTACGTGGCGGTCGGACTGGTCCCGTCCAGCTCGGTGATGGCGGTCTGGGCGAAGTCGACCGGGTCGGTCCTCGCCCACGATGCGATGGTGACCGGCTTGTCGTCGGGGGACCCGAAGAGCACGGCGAGCCCGACCACCAGGACCACCACCACCAGCAGCGCGGTCAGGAACTCCTTGACCAGGTCGTAGGGCTCGTACCTCCCGCGCCACTCCGCGACGTCCCGGTCGGGCTTGAACCGCTTGGCCTTCCCGTGGGACGCCGGGGTCGCGTCGGGGGTCATCGGGGGACCTCGGCAGTCGCGCCCTCGTCAGCGGACGATCCATCGGGACGGTCGCCGCCGGAGAGTCCGTCAGGAGGGACGTCCTTCGCGGCGAAGGGCGGCACCACCCCCCGGAGACGGACCAGCAGGACGTGGATGCCCACCAGGACCACCACGCAGAGCGGCAGCAGCATGATGTGCCACATGAGCATCTGGCCGAAGTTGGTCACATTGAAGATGGCCCCGGCTCCCGTCGAGTTGATCCCGTCCTTGGCCTGGGTGCTGATCCACTGCGAGTCGAAGTTCTGCTGGGAGAGGTAGCCGGTGAACGCCGCGCCGATCGACACCAGGAAGGTGACCACGCCGGTGATCCAGGTGGCCCGGCGCCGTCCCCGCCAGGCAGCCATGAAGAATTTCCCCCAGAGGTGGACGACCATGGCGAAGAAGAAGACCTCGACGCTCCAGAGATGGAGTGAGTTCACGAACAGCCCGGTGGACGAGACGTGCCACCAATTGGGACCCATCACGGCGAGCACGGTGCCGGTGGCGATGACCACGAGCAGTGCCGAGACGGTGACCACGCCGAAGACGTAGATCCACGACGCGACGTAGGCGGGCTGGCGGTCGGGGAGGAGGCGGTCCGGGGGGAAGGCCTCCACCGCGACCCCGCGCAGCCTGGCCGTCCACTGCCCGGCGTCCTCGGGCCGGTCCGCGGCGGCGCCGGGTCCCGGCCCGGTGGCCTGTGGCGGCGGGTCGGTGATGGTCATCGGTCGTCCCTCCCGCGATGCCCGAAGGGGATCAGGATCGCCGCGAAGAAGACGACGATCATCAGCCCGATGAGCACGAGGTTGGCGACGGAGATCTGGATGAATCCCCAGTCGACGTAGTGGCCGGGATGGTTCAGGTCGACCAGACTCCCGAACAGGGCGCCGAGGACGGCGGTTGCTGCGTGCATGTGCGTGACCTCCTTGGTCGAAGGTTAGGGAGGCGCAGATCACGACGATAGGGCCGAAAGTCACCGGGATCGGGGACGGTTCCCGGGACGGTAGGTCGGCCGGTGCCGGACGGCTCGTTCCGTCCTACGCTGGAAACCGTCTCCCCGCCCCGCCACGTGTCGCCCAGGAGGAGCTCATGGAACTCGGAATCCACTTTGCCAACTGCACCTACCCCGGCGGAGCCGCGGCGCTCGGTGCAACCCTCTCCGGGACGGCCCGCGCGGCAGAGGAGGCAGGCTGCACGACCTTCAGCCTGATGGACCACTACTTCCAGATGGAGGAGTTCGCCGACCGTCACGAGCCGATGCTGGAGGGGTACACCTCGCTCGGCTTCCTTGCCGGCCTGACCGACCGGATGACCCTCGGCCTGCTGGTCACCGGTGTCACCTACCGGCACCCGGGCCTGCTGGCGAAGATCGTGACCACCCTCGACGTGGTCTCTTCGGGCCGCGCCCAGCTGGGCATCGGGGCGGCCTGGTACGAGCGTGAGCACCTCGGCCTCGGGGTGCCGTTCCCGCCGGTGTCCGAGCGGTTCGGGCGACTCGAGGAGACCCTCCAGATCTGCCATCAGATGTGGAGCGCCGACGACGGGCCGTTCGTCGGCCGGTTCTACCGGCTCGAGGAGACCATCTGCTCGCCTCCGCCGGTGAGCCGGCCACGGCCACGGATCCTGGTCGGTGGCAGTGGCGAGAAGAAGACGCTGCTCCTCGTCGCGCGGTACGCCGATGCCTGCAATCTCTTCGCCGTCGATGCCGCCGAGGTCGCCCACAAGCTCGAGGTGCTGCACCGGCATTGTGACGCGGAGCACCGCGATCCCGCGTCGATCGAGACGACGATCCTGGCGATGACCGATCCCGTGGCCGATCCGGACGCCTTCCTCGCCTCGATGGAGGAGTACGCCCGCCTCGGGGTGGGCCTCGTCGAGGTGATGCCACTGGTCGAAGATCCGGTGTCGTGGGCGGCCCGTCTCGGGGAGCAGGTGGTCCCCCGTCTCGCCGAGCTCGGCCCGACCGGGTAGGGCCGAGACCAGCCGGCTCCGGTCGGCTCGACCCGGCAACTCCGGGAACCGAGCCGCGTGCGGAGCCGGTCAGAGTCGGTCGACGTAGGTATCGGTGCCCACGATGGTCCGGACGAACGGTGCGGCCAGCAGGAGGGTGCCGGCTCCGTCCGACTCCACGCCATCGGTGTAGGTCCGCACCCGCTCGAGGGCGTCGGCCGGGTCGCCGTCGACGAAGAGGAGCTGGACCAGGCGGTCGGTGCCGCCGGCCGGAGAGCCGAGGTCCATGGGAGCGTCCGGGTTTCCCTGATCGGGGGCGGACGGGACCCACGACGCGGCGATCTCGATCGACGACCCGGCGAGGAGGGCAGGGAGGCGGGCCGAGGCGAGGACGGTGTGCAGGTCGGCCCCGGTGCCGGCGGCCGCGTCCCACCAGAGGACGATGAGCCCGCCGTAGGCGTGGTCGAGCGCGAGCTCGACCGGCACCGGATCGTCGTCCCGGTAGGCAGCGGCCAGGAAGGTGAACGTCGAGGTGTGCACGTGGGTCCGTTCGGCGAACCCACGCCCGTTGGCGTAGAGGTCACGGACCTGGCGGATGGACCACTCGCCGAAGTGCTCGCGCTCGTGTCCCTGCTCGACCCAGTAGATCGCCACGTAGCTGCCGGCGTCGAGCGGCTGTGCGATCGTGCTCCCGGTGGGCCACCGGAGGTCCTTCAGGCTGCGGGTCGCGACCCACCTGCTCCCGGCGAAGAGCCACGGCCCGACCAGGCAGCCGCTGTAGTAGTGGTCCCGCTCGTACCAGCGGTTGTAGGCGCGCTCGAAGCCCGCATGCGGCTCGACGAGCGTGAGCAGCATGCTGCCCACCTTGACCGGGTAGTCGTCGACACCGCCGACATCGAGTGGATAGCCCATCGGCTTCAGGAGAGCACGACCGAGAGGCGGCGCGGACCGCGCACCTGCCCCCCCGCCCAGGTGACCGACTCGGCATCGTCCAGATGGAACACCGGGACCCGCGCCAGCCACTCCTCGAGTGCGACCCGCAGCTCCATCCGGGCGAGGTTCGATCCGGCGCAGCGGTGGATGCCCGACCCGAACGCCACGTGGCGGTTGTCCCGCCGGTCGAGGATGACCTCGTCGGCACGATCGAATGCGGCGGGGTCGCGGTTGGCTGCGGGGAAGTTCATGAGGACTCTGTCTCCCGTTGCCATCGGACACCCCGCGACCTCGACGTCCTCGGTCACGATCCGGGCCATGGTCACCGGGGAGTAGGCACGGAGCAGCTCCTCGACGGCCGTCGGCATCAGGTCGGGCTCGGCCAGGAGGCGCTCCCGGTCCTCGTCGTGGGTGGCGAGATGCCACAAGGACGACCCGATGGCACTCCAGGTGGTGTCGATCCCCGCGATGAGGGTGAGCATCGCCATGCCGAGGACGATGGAGTCCTCGATGGGGGCGCCGTCGACCTCGGTGTGGAGCAGGGCACTCAGGAGGTCGTCGCCGGGGGCCTCGCGTCGTTCCTTCATCTTCTCCCAGAGGAACAACCCGATACCGAAGTTCCCCCGCTTGCGCCGCTCGGCATCGTCGGCGAACTCGAGCGAGTCGCGGACCCAACCGGTGAAGGTGTCGGACATCGACTCGGGGACCCCGAGGATCCCGGCGATCACCCGGACCGGGATCTGCTGGGCGTAGTCGACCGCCGCGTCGGCCCGGTCGTGCTCCACGATGCGGTCGAGCAGCGAACGACAGAGTGAACGGGTCGACGGCTCGTACGATTCGACCCGCTGGTGCGAGAACCAGGGCAGGAGCAGTCGCCGGGTCCAGGTGTGCAGCGGAGGATCCGCCGAGATCGGTGGCAACCCGTAGGGGAGGTGCTCCCGCCTTTCGTCGGACTCGTTCGGGATGACGCTCACGTCGACCGAGCTGAACCTCGAGGGATCGTGGGCGATCGCGGTGATGTCGACGTACCGGGTGGGGAGCCAGGTGCTCTCCCGCCGGTCTGTGTGGGCGATCGGGCAGGTGGCACGGAGACCGTCCCACAGCGCGAACGGATCCTCGACGTAGTCCGGGTCGAGCACGTCGAAGTCGTGCGCCCAGTCCTCGACTGCTGCCGTGCGCGTCACTCTTCCCCCCACCTCGGACCCTCGGTCGCGGGTTCACCGGTCGGTCACCGGCGGCCCTGCGCCCACCGTATCCCCCAGGCGTGCACGCTTCCAGAGGGCGAATCGACGGCCACCGAACCTCGATCGGAGGAGAGGAGCGCCTCCGACCGGCGTATTCGGGCCAATACCGGTAGGATTGTGGGGTCTGGGGGAACCCCGCCGACCGAGAAGAGTCACGTTTGCCGTTATTGCCGTTGTCTACGCCCGATCTCCCCGGGCCCTCCCCAGTCTCCACCGGAAGCCTCAAGCCGGTTCTCGACGCACTCCCCGCTTCTGTGTACGAGAACCCGACGTGGCGCGGCATGACCTACTTCCTCCGCGACACCGCGATGTACCTCGCTCTCCTCGCGCTCCTCGTGCTGATCGGCAATGTCTTCGTCGTGCTGGTGCTCGAGGTGGCGATGGCGCTGGTGGTGTCCGGACTCTTCGTCGTGGGCCACGATGCGGCGCACGGTGCCCTGTTCAAGTCCAAGCGCACCAACTCGCTGGTCGCCCATCTCGCGATGCTTCCCGGGTGGCACGTCTACGAGGGCTGGGTGCTCGGCCACAACCGCGTGCACCACCCCTACACGGTGCGCCAGGGCTACGACTTCGTCTGGCACCCGACCACGCCGGAGGAGTTCGGTGCGCTGGGGTGGTGGCGCAAGACCGTCCACAGGATCGAATGGTCATGGGCCGGTACCGGCGTGTACTACGCCCACCAGGTGTGGTGGAAGAAGATGATGGTCGGTCCGAATCCCGCCCGGTGGACGAGAGCCATCCGTCGGGACCGTTGGATCGTTACCGCGTTCATCGCCGGGACGCTGGGCGTCTTCAGCCTGATCGGTGTGGCCATGGGCGACAGCTGGTGGGGCGTCCTCTGGCTGGACACCCGGACCGTCCTGCTGCCGTTCGTGGGCTTCTCCTGTCTGATCGGTGCCGTCGTCCATATCCACCACATCTCTCCGGAGATCCACTGGTGGAAGAAGGCGGAGTGGACCAAGTTCAAGGCGCAGATGGAAGGCACGACGGTGCTCCGCGCGCCGAAGTGGGTCAACTTCTTCATCCACTGGATCATGGTGCACGTCCCGCACCACGTGGACATGCGGGTGCCCATGTACCACCTCGAGGAGGCCGCCGCGGCCATCGAGTCCTCCTTCCCCGGGTCGGTCATCGACCGTCCGCTGCGCTTCCGCGACTTCGTGGCCAACTCGAAGGCCTGCAAGCTCTACGACTTCGACGCCGGACGGTGGATCAGGTACGCAGAGCGACGGACGCCGCGGGTGGCCGTCTGACGGCTCAGCGGCGTTCGAGGATCCCCCGCAGGTAGGCCGCCTGGCCCACGTGCTGCAGATCATCGGCGAGCACGCTCACCAGCCGGACGCCGGCGGTCACCGGTGGGTCCCAACGGCGGTCGACCACCCGCTCGAGATCCGTCTCGGTCAGTTGCCCCAGGTAGTCGAGCGTTCGACGGTGGACGTCCTCGAAGTACCCGAGCAGCGAGCCGGCATCGGCAATGACGACCGCCACCATGTCAGGATCGTGCCCGTACCCGGTGTCCGACGGATCGAGGGGCAGGGCGAATCGCTCGACCCACCCTTGCGCCGTCCAGGTCTGCTCGTCTCCACTGAGTCCGCACACGTGGTCGTCCTGGATCCTGGTGAGGTGCCACACGAGCCAGGCGATGGAGTTCGACTCCGCGTCGGCACGGAATGCCAGCTCCTCCTCCGAGAGGCCGTTGACCGCGGGATGGACCGCGTCCCGGATCCGCTCGAATCCGTCCGTCAGGATCTCGATGCTGGACATGTCAGCTCACCCCCGCGTCGGCCAAGAGCCTGGTGTCATCCGCCAGGAGTGCGTGCGCGAGGTTGTGGATGAGCCCGACGACTTCCGGATGGCTCTCCGGATCCCACCCCTCGAGCAGGTCGGTGAGCGAGTCGCGCCGCGCGGCGCTCAGCCGGTCGAGGGCGTCGCGTCCCGCGGCGGTCAGGGTCAGGGCCGCCGTGCCCGACCCTCCGTCGCTCTCGAGCATTCCCGCAGCCACCAGCGCGTCGACTCCGACGGTGAGCAGGGCCGGATCGACACCGAGCCGGGCGGCGAGCTCCGTCAACGAGGAGCCCGGGGCGTCGGCCAGTCGGTAGAGGGTCCAGCACGCCCGTGGTGGCAGGTCGAGGCCGGCCCGGGTGGCAAGGGTCCCGTAGAGCTCGATCCGGTTTTCGCGACCGGCGGCGCGCTCGAGGATCCGGCGGGCCTCGCCGAGGGAGGTGCGTGGCTCAGGCAGCCCGAGGTGCTCTGCGGGCTCCGAGGCTCGGATCGACTTGCGCAGCGCGATCTCCGGGAGGGTCCAGCTCAGCAGGAAGGCCACGAAGCCGATCGGTACCCCGATGAGGAAGATGGTCGAGATGGTGTGGGCGATCCCGAGGATCACGGCCGACTGGACGGCGGGCGGCAGACGGTGGATGGCGGCCGGGTTGTCGCTGTTGAGGCTCAAGCCGGCGGGGACGGCGGTCAGGTGGAGGGCCCGCAGGATGTTGCCCAGGACGAGATTCGCATAGAGCGCTCCGAAGACCGCGGTCCCGAACGAGCCACCGATCATCCGGAAGAAGGTGGTGCCCGACGTGGCGGTCCCGAGCTCCTCGTAGGGCACGGCGTTCTGGACGGCGACCACCAGCACCTGCATGACCAGGCCCAACCCCATCCCGAAGATCGCCATGTAGCCGGCCATGACCCACGCCCCGGTGGACACCCCGATCAGCGACATCAGGTAGAGCCCGATCGTCATGAGCGCGGTGCCGAGCACCGGGAACACCTTGTAGCGGCCGGTCCGGCTCACCAACTGCCCGCTCCCGATCGAGGCCACGAGGAGCCCGCCCATCAACGGGAACAGCCGCACCCCCGAGGCCACCGCACTGACCCCCTTCACCTCCTGGAGGAAGAGCGGCAGGAAGGTCATCGCGCCGAACATGGCGAATCCGACCACGAATCCGATGGCGCTGGCCGCGGAGAACACCTTGTTGGTGAAGAGATGGAGGGGGATGACCGGCTCGACCGCCCGGCGCTCGGCGAAGAGGAACAGGATCCCGAGCAGCACACCGAGCACCGCCAGGCTGACGACCATCGGTGACGTCCACGGGTACGAGGTGCCCCCGAGACTGGTGAACAGGACCAGGCAGCTCGCTGATCCCGCCAGCAGGAGGGTGCCCAGGTAGTCGATGACCCGGTGCTCACGGCTGAGCGTTCCGGGGAGGGCGACAGCTGTGACGGCGAGGGCAACGGCACCGATGGGGATGTTGATGTAGAAGATCCAGCGCCAGGAGAGATACTCGACGAAGAGCCCGCCGATGAGTGGTCCGATCACAGTGGTGATCCCGAACATCGCCATGAACAGGCCCATGTAGCGGCCCCGTTCGCGGGGCGAGACGACGTCGCCCACGATGGTCTGGGCCCCGACCATCAGCCCGCCGCCACCGAGTCCCTGGAGGGCACGGAAGAGGATCAGCTCGAGCATCGTGTGGCTCAAGCCCGACAGCGCCGAGCCCACCATGAAGAGGACGATCGCCCCCTGGAAGAAGAATTTGCGCCCGAACTGGTCCCCGAGCTTGCCCCAGAGCGGGGTCGAGACCGTCGAGGCGAGGAGGTAGGCGGTCACCACCCAGGTCAGGTGCGAGGCGCCGTGCAGGTCTCCCACGATGGTCGGCAGTGCGGTGGAGACGACCGTCTGATCGAGGGCGGCCAGGAACATCCCGAGCATCAGGGCGCCGATGACCACCAGCACCCGCCGGTGGGAGAGCGCCTCCGGCGCCCCGGTCGGCGCTGCCGTCGCCGTCGTGGTCATGGTTCCTCAGGCTAACGGGCCGGTTCTCACCGCACGCCCAGTGGCCGGAACTGGACGCTGATCCGCGGGCCGGTGGACCGGGTCGTCTTCGGAACGCTGTGCTCCCAGGTGCGCTGGCAGCTCCCGCCCATCACGATGAGGTCGCCGCCGCCGAGATCGAACCGCACCGTCCGCCGCCCGCCGCCCCGGCGGCGAAGGAGCAGCCTCCGTGGTTCCCCGAGGGAGAGGACGGCCACGAGCGTGTCCTCGGTCGCGCCGCGTCCGATGGTGTCCCCGTGCCAGGCGACGCTGTCCCCCCCGTCCCGGTAGAGGCACAGCCCGGTGGTCGCCAGGTCGGCGCCCGGCGTCCCGCGGTAGTGGGTGGCGAGCGCCACCCGGGCGTCCTCGAGCACCGGTTCAGGCAGCGTCTCGCCGGCTCCGTAGAAGGCCAGCAGACGAGGAACGTCCACCACCCGGTCGTACATGGTCCTCCGCTCGGCGCGCCAGGGGACGGAGCGCTCGAGGCGCTCGACGAGGAGGTCTGCCCTGCCCATCCAGGCCGGGAGATGGTCGACCCAGGCGCCGTCGGACAGGTCGATCCGGCGAAGCGCACGTGGCAGCGGCGCCGGCGCCGGTTCGGCCCCGGTGTCGAAGAGGGCTGCCTGGACCACGGCCACGGTGGACCAGTTTAGACGAACACCCGTTCGTTGTCCGGTCCGGACGGAGGTCGGGCGGGCGCGGGCGACCGGCGCTCGCCGCGCTCCCGAACCCCTCGGGCAGCTGCGCCCCCGCCTCTGACCCGCTCAGGCCGAGGCCGTCGACTGGCCGAGGGGGGTGTACGTCGAGCCGGTGGTCAGGCCGACCGAGGCGAGCCCGGCAGCTGAGGCGCAGGCCGCCTTGAGCTGCGCGGTGGTCTTGCTCAGCGTGAACTGAGCATGGGTGCTCGTGGAGGAGCTGCTCCCGAGACGGAAGGAGGTGTCGGTGCTCTCCGTCGGCGTGAAGCCACTGAAGTTGACCTGGCTCACGCCCACCGTCGAGGGGCTCCAGGCGACCGCGATCGACGTGGGCACGGTCGACGTGGTCGCGACCTTCGTGCAGTCGTTTGTCGTCAGGGGCAGTTCGAGGGCCGCATTGCCCTTGGTCGGGGTGGCGGCGCCGCCCGAGGCCGTGCAATCGCTGATCGTGAGGTGCACCAACGCCATCTCCGATGTGGAGGTAGCGCCGTTGACGAGCGGTGGGTCGAAATTGACGGTCCCGGTCACCTTCGAACAGTTCTCGTTGCCCGGACCCGAGACGGCGGGCGAAGCCGACGCAGTGTGCGACTTGGGCATCGCAGGCTTCTCGTACGACAGCAGGTTGCTGATCCCGGGCAAGTTCGGCAGCTGGGCGACCGCAGGCTGCAGCACGGGATACACGACGCAGGGACTGAACCCGAAGTTCCCGTTGGCGTCGATGGGGTAGGGGAAGGGGTTGGAGCCCGGGATGCCGTAGGAGACGTTGCCACAGGAGCTGTCGCCGCTCTTGGGACCGACGTCCGCCTCCACGGGGAGGGTCCCTTGCTGGAGTCCGTTCTTGACGTCATTGCCGTTCAGGTTGTTGTTGGCGACCTCGAACCCGCCACCCGGGTCCCCCTTTGCGTCCGCTGCCGTCTCGAGGAAGTCGAACGGCGTGGTGTACGGCAAATGGGTTTTCGGGTTGTCCGCGCAATTGTCCTGACTCGACAAGCACATGGGGGTGGTGTTCCCGTCGAACAGCCCACCGATCTCACCGTACATGTTCCAGTCGGCCGGCTTTTCGGCCCACCCGGCGATGGCGCTGGCGGTGTTGCCGCTGACCGTGATGTTCTGCCCGGGAATTGCCGGCCCGCATCCGCCGCTTCCGGATATCGGCTCGAGGAAGACCTTCATCTCCTGAACCGTGTTGTCATCGAAGGCGAGCTGGTAGAGCTGCGCGTTGGTCGTACCGTTGAGGATCTGGGCTGCTCCCGTCATCGTGTTGTTCTCGATCAGGATGTTGCCCTGCCCCCCGGCCGGGTCGCCGCAGTCGGACTCGAGGTCGACGCCGGTGGCGGCCGGAGACTCGATGGTGTTGCCCGCGGTGGCTGAGGTGCCGCCGACGGTCACCCTGTTTGCGTACACGATGGCGACGCCATCCCGGCCAGGCGAGTCGCACTTGTTGGCGGCCACCGTCACATCGGACGCCGGGTAGGTGCCCGGTGTCGCGTACTCATGGAGGCCGAACACGGTGACGCAGTCGCCGTACGACCCCTTGAACGTGGTGCCGGTCACGAGCACACGCTGGCCCCCGTTGATCTGCATCGCCGAGTCCTGCTGATACGAGCCCCCACCCCCACCGGGATTGGAGCCCGCGAAGGTCATGTTCTCGAATTCGAGGTCGCACCCACCCTCGACGTACCACATGATGTCGGTCGGGGGATTGCCCCCCTCGGCTCCGGTCAGCGCCTTTGCGGCGCCACCGAAGTTGTTGACGATCCCACAGTAGGGGTCCACCGTGGTGGGTGGGTTGTCGTCCTCCGGGCTGGCCACCGACTGCTGCTCGAATGTCGCACCGTTGCCGTTGAAGATCACATCGGTGAATCCTCGGAGGAAGATCATCCCGTTCACCAGATAGCAGCCACCTGCAGCGAACTGCACCTCGAGCGGCGCGGTCGGTGTGCCCGCTGGCAGTGTGTTCATCCAGTTGTCGAGCGCCTGTGTCACGTCGACCGAGCAGTCGTCGGGGATGGTCGCCGTGGGAACCTGCTCACACGTCGACGGGGGTCCCTCCTCCGTGCACGGCGGTTCGCCCGTCGGCGCGGGGGCGCGGCGATGGCCGCGCTCTGCTCCTTGCCTGCCGCGATCGCCGTGCAGGTCGAGCAGATCCCGGCCACGGGCATCTTGTTGAGGACGGGCGTGTCCTGACATTTGGTGCTGCACGCATTCCCAGAGAGCGAGCCCGTGCCCAGCTCGCCGTCCGCGGTCGAACCCCAGGCGTAGGCCGCCCCGGCCGGGGTGACCGCCAGGCTGAACTGGTCGCCTCCGGAGATTTCCGAGACGCTCGGGAGATTGGGGACGGCAGCCGGCGTCGGGTCGCACACGTAGGAGGTCTGGCAGGTCGTCCCGGTGGTGGTGCCGTTGCCCAGCTCTCCGACGGTGTTGTCCCCCCAGCTGTAGAGGGCGCCGGTGGAGGTGGCCGCCATGCCCTGCTCGAATCCGGCCGACACCGAGGTCACCGTGATCGTCCCGGGCAGGCTGGACTCGACCGGCGTGTTGTCACAGGTGTCGTTGCAGGCATTGCCGGTGAAACCACCTGTACCCAGCTGACCCCAGCGGTTGTCCCCCCAGCCGTAGACCGTGCCGGCCGACGTCCTGGCGAGAGCGAAGGCGCCGCCACCCGAGATGCCCTGCACGGTGACACCGGTGGGAAGGGAGAAGGAGACAGCGCTGCCGAGGATGTCCTGGCAGGTGCCGCTGCAGGCGTTCCCGGCGAGACCGTTGCCCAATTCTCCGTAGGTATCGTCGCCCCAGACGTAGACCGTGCCGTCGGTCGTCATCAGGAGCGCGTCATTTGCCTCGGCGACGATGCCCTCGACGGCCTGGCCCTCGGGGAGGGAAGTCAGGCCGACCTCGACCGGCGCGTTCTGGCACTGCTCGCCGGTCAACCCGAGCGACTTGGCACAGGCGTCGTTCCCGGAGAGCGAGTTGTCGCCCAGCTCACCGTTCGCCGCGTACCCCCACGCGTAGAGATCGCCGAGGGCGTTCAACGCCATGCCGAAGTCGGCGCCCATGGCGATGGCAGTCACCGTTCCCGGCACGTAGACCTTGAGTGGCGAGTAGTAGACGTCCGCCCCACCCTCTCCGGATGTCTTGTACCCGAGCTGGCCGTACTTGTTGTTCCCCCAGGCGTAGACGTTCCCGTCCGAGGTCAGGGCCATGGCGGAGCCGTTGGAGCCGGCGGCGACCTCGGTGACGGTGGCGCCGGACGGGAGGTTGGAGGCCTTGGAACCCGTCGTCGCCTTGACCGGCGATTTGTTGTTCGAGGTGCTGTTGCCCGGATCGTTGCCCCAGCCCCATGCAGTCGGGGTGGTCGCTGCGCTGAGCTCGATGGCATGGGTGATGTGGCCCGTGCCGGGCGCCGTCTGGCGCGCCGCGCCGGCCTGTTGTCCTGTACCGGTGGCCGAGAGGGCCCCGATCGGCACCAGGAGCACGAGACCGAGGAGGAGCACGGCCAGGATCGCCAGAGCGGGACGGCGGAGCAGCGACCGCGAGGAACGGCTGTCAGGCAAGGCGGCGGAGGTTCGCTTTCCTCGGGTCATCGCTGCGCTCCCCCTGTCTCCGCCTGGTGGCGGGTTCCACTCGAACCAATCGACACGCCCCTCGTGCAACCCCTCGACAGGAGATTGTGGCCGGCGACGGCCCTTCACTCACCGCTCAAAGGCTAGAACGTCGTGACAGCTGGTTTCGTTACCGGACGGGGCTCCCGCAACGAATTACGCGACGTCCCGATTCACTGGCCGGGTGGCTCGGTTCCGTCGAGGAGGGACCCGGCGGTCATCTCGAACATGGCCTCGTCGTCGGAGCGGCGCCAGAGCTCGAGCAGCCCGATGGAGAGCGGGTCGCAGCCGTACCGCAGCGGCCCGGCGTCGTCGAGGATCGCATCGGCGATGAGCGCGGCAGCCTCGGCCGCAGGCGACACCATCGGATCGGCAGCCTCGCGGCGGAGCCGGGATGCCTGCTCTGCCATCTCCCGGTACCCGTCGAACCGCTCGGCGGCCTGCTCGCCCGTGCTCAGCCGGAACATGTCGGTGTCGACGGGGCCGGGCAGGATCTCGACCACCCGGACCCCCGAGGGGGCGAGCTCGACCCGCAGCGTGTCGCCGAACGCCGACACCGCCGCCTTGGTGGAGCGGTAGGCCGAGTAGAACGGCACGCTGGCCAGGATCGACGACGACGAGATGTTGCAGATCACAGCGGGCCGGTTGGTCCGAAGGACCGGGATGGCGGCGACCGTGGTTGCCACCAGCCCGAGCACGTTGGTCTCGAACAGGGCGCGCCAGTCGTCGAGCCGGCTGTGCTCGACGGGCAGGTAGTCGGAATCGATCCCGGCGTTGTTGACGAGGACCCGGAGATCGTCGGGGAGCCGGTACGACACAGGGTCGGTGACGTCCATACGGGCAACGGTGAGGCGGCTTCCGGCGGGGCCGGTGAGGTCATTGCCGTCCTCGGGGTTGCGCATGGCGGCGATGGTGTCGAATCCGCGGTTCGCCAGCTCGATGGCGACGGCACGGCCGATCCCCCGACTGGCGCCGGTGACCAGCGCGCTTCCCCCGATGTCCATAGGGACCAGAGCCTGTCAAAGATCGCGTCCTCCTTCCAGACGCGCAGCCGGAGGTTCACGATTGCCCGGATCCACTGCGGCTGGCAGCATCTGCCGGTGGGCATCGATCATCCGAGGATCGACCTGGTCGATCAGGTCGGGAGCTTCTTTGAGGAGTTCGCCGACGCCTATGACGATGTGGCCGAGGAGGCCTGCTGGATTGCCAACGATGCGCTCGCCGATGACCTGGTCGCCGTGCATGGCGTCGAGTCGGCCCTCGATCTGGCGTGCGGCACCGGTCAGACCCTGCAGGTCCTCCGCAGAGCGTTTCCGGAGGCGGAGCTCGTGGGCGTGGACATCTCCTCTGGCATGCTCCGCATCGCAGGGCACAGGGTCGGCGATGCCCGGCTGGTGCACTCCGACATCGGCTCGTTCGTGGACACCGCATCCGAGCACTTCGATCTGATCACCAGCATCGGAGGACTCGAGTTCGTCTCCGATCTGCCGGCCGTCCTGGACGACCTTCGATCGTTGGTCCGACCACTCGGCCATCTGATCTTCACCTATGAGCCGGTCATCGAGGGGTGGGAGCCGCAGGCGACGAGGGAGGAGTCCAACCTCGGGAGCAGCGGCCTCACCCTCACGACCCTCCGATGGGAGCCGACCGAGGTGGATCGGGTGTTCCGCGACTGGCGGCAGGTCAGCCAGAGGCTGGTCATGTCCTATGTCCGCGAAGAGCTGCCGACCATCTACGCGTTGGTGCACGTCGCACGCGTCGCCGGTGACGTCCCACCGGTCGTGAGCCCCTAGAATGGGTGGGTCCGAGGCAAGGGGTCAGCGATGCGGCGACGAATGCTCAAGTCCAAGATCCACCGGGCGACGGTGACCGCCGCCGACCTCAACTACGTCGGGTCGATCAGCATCGATGCCCAGCTCATGCACGCTGCGGACATCCTCGAGCACGAGCAGGTGACCGTGCTCGATGTGGACAACGGTGCCCGTTTCGAGACCTATGCCATCACCGGCGGGCCGGGCGAGATCTGCCTCAACGGTGCCGCCGCCCGCCTGGTCCACGTCGGGGACACGGTGATCCTGCTCACCTACGGCGACTACGGCGAGGACGAGCTCGGGGCCCATCGGCCCCGGTTGGTGCACGTCGACCAGAAGAACGCAATCCTCGACGCCTGAGGAGCTGGACGCCTGAACCGCTGAGGAGCGGGACCGGGCCGACCGACCCTGGCCCCGCTCGTACGGGCGGCGCTCAGGTGATCGTGAGCGGGGCTGAGTTGTCGATGACCTCCTGGAACAACCCCTCGATATTCGCCGACAAGCTCACGGTCACCACCTCCGAACCGGACGCCCGGGCGGGAACAGTGAAGGATCCGCCGAGCTCCGGAGGGGTCAGGGTGGGCGCGTTGTACACGGCGGGCGTCACGGTGACCTTGTTGGGGGCATTGAGCAGGCCCGTCCCGTTGGGATGGGTGAACTGGACCAGCGGTTTCGGAGCGGCGCCGCCTCCCCCGAGGAGGGCGGTCAGTGCGACCAACGTGGCCAGCCACCAGTAGGTTTTGGCGCCCGGTTTGTCGCTCACGCTGACTGTGGCACCGGGTGCCGCAGAGCTGGTGGAGAGGCTGACGGTCGGGTTGGCGAGCGGAAACAACTGCTCGTTCGTGAACTGGACCAGACCGCTGCCCGCCGCGACCGTCTTGAACGTGGTCATGTCGATCATGGCGAGTGCGCATCCGATGAGGCCCTCACGGAACTCTTGACCGGACGGAGGGCAGGTCGCGTTCGGATCCGGTGCATTCGTCTTGGGAAGCGTGTAGGTGAAGTCGAGATCGCCCTTCAGGTTGCTGTGCTGGACGGTGAGAGCGAGCGCATTGATCTCCGGCAGTGACTGGATCAGTGCCAGCAAACCCGGCACCGAGGTCACGTCACCCTGGAGGAGGGGTGCCGCCTTCGGATCGATGGCCAGGAGAAGGCTGGTCTCGAAGAACAGGTAGGGGTGCAGTGGGGTCATCCCGGTGCAGGCGACCGGGACTTTCGCTCCCGGCGTCTCTCCCAACACGATGGGGACTCCGGAGCCCGCGAACGTGCAGGAGGCAGGTGCAGGGGTCGCCGCGGCAGCGGGCGGCGCCGACGCGGTCAGGCTGACCAGGCCGACTCCGACCGATCCCAACAGAGTGAGCAGGCTGAGGCTCAGGCGTGTGATGCGGTCTCTGGTCACGGGAACCTCTTTCGTTCGGGCGGAGGCCCACTCTTTCTGGGCGGAGGCCATCTGGGCAGCTGACGGGACGTGCACCATCCCAAGAACCCACTATCTCCATTTCCGACCATCTCAAACGAACGAATCTGACGCTGTGTTACATCACAGGTGGCGGGCCCTGCCGGCAGGGGTTCCGTCCGCGACGAGTACGCGGGCCGGAAACGGTGGATACTTCGCACAGTGGGTCTTGAGTGATGACCGGGTGGCCTATGACCGAGCGGTGGCCCTGCAGGTGGGCGACCACGCTCGTCCTTGCCGCCACCCTGTTCGGAGGCCTCGCCGGTCCCCTGGTCGACAGCTCGCCGAGTGCCGGGGACGTCCCGACAGCCAGTGGGACAGAACCCGCCTCCTCCGCTACTACGGGCTACTGGGAGGTCGCTCGTGACGGGGGCATCTTCGCCTTCGGTGATGCCGGGTTCTACGGCTCGATGGGGGGAAGGACGCTCAACGCGGCGATCGTGGGGATGGCCGCAACCCCCGACCAGGGGGGCTACTGGGAGGTCGGTGCCGATGGCGGCATCTTCGCCTTCGGTGATGCCGGGTTCTACGGCTCGATGGGGGGCTTCCCTCTCAACGAGCCGATCCAGGGCATGGCGGTGACCCCGGACGGAAAGGGCTACTGGGAGGTCGGCCACGACGGGGGCATCTTCGCCTTCGGCGACGCCGGCTTCTACGGCTCGAGAGGGGGCGCACCCGGGACGTACGGCGCATCGATCCGGGCGATCACTGCAACACCGGACGGAAAGGGCTACTGGGAGGTGGCCGGTGACGGCAGGGTCTTCGGGTTCGGCGACGCCGGCCACTTCGGTTCGGCATCGGGACTCCTGCTTGCGCCCAACGACTCGGATGACGATTCCTCGATCCGGGGCCTCGTCCCCACCACAGACGGCGGGGGCTACTGGGAGGTCGGCCACGACGGGGGCATCTTCGCCTTCGGCGACGCCGGCTTCTACGGCTCGATGGGAGGGGTCCCCCTGCGCCAGGGGATCGTGGCGATGGCGGCGACCCCTGACGGTGGCGGGTACTGGGAGGCGGCTGCCGACGGCGGCATCTTCGCCTTCGGGGACGCGCCGTTCTACGGCTCGATGGGGGGCGGCCCCCTCAATGCGGGAGTCGTGGGAATGGTCTGATCGGATGGAGCACGATCCTGGGTGCTCGCCGTTGCGCCGGCCCTGTCCAGCTCGTCGCCCAGGAACCATCCGGCAAGCACGGACGCGCTGAACAGTGCCAGATTCGCCGCGAAGACCACGCAGAACCGCACCGCGGAGATGCTCGGAGGATAGGCATCCCCCGGCCATGATCGTGTCTGGACGAGGTACCAGCCGACCACTGTCGCGACGAGCAGGATCGTGACGACCCGTGACCAGCCGCTCCGCCGCCACCCGTCGATCAAGACCGTGAATTGTGCGACCCAGTACCAGAGCACCGGCAGCGCCAGGATCGTGTATTGGAGGTGGCTGACCGGGATGACCAGGATGGCGAACAGCGTGGTGTTGACGACGCACAGCATGGGCTCGGGTCTCGTGCGAAGAGAGAGGACGAGCATCCCGACGACCCAGAGGCCCAGGATCACCATGAGCAGGTAGCGGAGCTCGCTCGACACGGTGACCGGCCTGGCGAGCCCGCTGTTGGAGAAGAGGAGCCTGGGGATCCCCCCGATCGAATCACTGACGAGTTGCTGGGACTTCTGATGGAAGACTCTCGTGAAGAAGGAACGGAACTCCGGCGCTCCTGCCGGGATGAGATTGGTGACGAGACCGATCACGATCACCAGTGCGGTCGCTGCCACGGCGCGCACTCTCCTCCTGGTATCGATCCCGACCTGCAGCACCGCCAGGAGCAGCAACACGGGCCACACCTTGATGAGGCAGGCCGCACCGACGGCGATGCCGAACCACAGCGGTCGTTCGGCCTTCCACGACGCCGCAGCTGCGACGATGAGGAGCAGTACGAAGATGTCGTCGTTGCTCACCAAGAACTCGAAGGTCATCGGCCAGAAGTGCAGCCCGGTGGCGGTACAGATGGCGAAGAAGATCGGCACGTGCCACGACGCCCCGAGCCGCGATCTCAGCGCACACGTCATTGTCACAACCGCGGCGGCAAAGGCAGCCAGCTCGAGCACCGTCCACCCTCTGAGCACATCCAGCTGGCTGGTGTGGGCGAACGGGTAGAGGAGCAGCGCGAGTGGAGCGAAGTAGACGTACCCGGCGTCGGTCGCAAAGGGGTTCCTCCCCTCGGAGACCAGTTCCGCAGCCCGGAAGAAGAATCGGAAGTCGATGTTGTTGCCACCCATCAGGGCACCCGCCGTGGCCCCCCGGTAGCGCGCAGCGCAGAGGCCCACCAGCAGCCCGAGAGCGAGGACCCACAGCACCGAGGCCAGCATGTTGCCCGCGAGGTAGCCGCGAGCCCGGGCCATCGCAGACGGTGCTGGGGGGACCGCCACCGTCTGCTCTGCTCCCATCCTCCGCTCCTCCGCCGCACCGAGCCAAGGTGCTTGGTCGGTCGATCGGTGCTCGACCCGTTCTCCCTGCCTGAGTGTACGTCCCGGGCGCCGCCTCCGGATGCCAGCAGCACCGCCAGGCCGGTCCTGTTGCCACGCGGAGGTCCGGGTCTCTACGTTGGCGGCAAGGGGTGTGGACCCGAATACGGAGCGGCCGGCTTCCGCCGGGTCCGGACGTGGTCCGCCACGGCGAGAGGATGAGCAATTGCAGACCCAAGCAGCGGTGCTCTGGAAGCCAGGTTCGGATTGGTCGGTCGAGACCATCGACCTCGATCCCCCGCGAGACCGCGAGGTGCTGATCCGGATGGTCGCGTCCGGGATCTGCCATTCCGACGAGCACTTCGTCACGGGTGACGTTCCGTTCTTCGGACCCATGATCGGCGGTCACGAGGGAGCCGGTGTGGTCGAGGAGATCGGACCGGGAGTGACGCTCCTCGCCCCCGGCGATCACGTGGTGACCAGCTTCCTTCCTCCGTGTGGGAGATGCCCGTCGTGCGTCGCGGGCCGTCAGAACCTGTGTGATATGGGCATGTACATCGCCGACGGGTGGCAGGTCGGGGACAAGACGGCACGGCACCATGCGCGGGGTGAGGACCTGCGCATCTTCTGCATGCTGGGGACCTTCGCCCGGCACACCGTGAGCGACGAGCGCTCGTTCGTCAAGATCGGCGACGACCTTCCGCTCGACAAGGCCTGCCTCGTCGCCTGCGGGGTGAGCACCGGCTGGGGATCAGCGGTCCACCGGGCCCAGGTCCGACCAGGTGACGATGTCGTGGTCATCGGCGCGGGCGGTGTCGGGTCTGCAGCGATCCAGGGCGCGCGGTTCTCGGGGGCCCATCGGATCTTCGCCATCGATCCGATCCCCTTCAAACGGGAGAAGGCGACCGGCTTCGGGGCGACCCACACGGCGGCGTCCATCGAGGAGGCCTTTCCGCTGATCCAGGAGGTCACGTTCGGACGCATGTGTCAACGGGTCATCTGCACGATGTCGGTCGGGCGTGGCGACTTGATGGCGTGGATCATGGCGCTGGCTGCCAAACGCGGTCGCGTGGTGATCACCAACGTGCATCCGTGGACCGAGACGGATGTGACGATGAGCATGCTCGACTTGCTCACGATGGAGAAGGAGTTGGTGGGCTCCATCTTCGGTTCGTCGAATCCGGGCCTCGACACCCCGAAACTGCTCGATCTCTATCGTGACGGGCTGCTGGACCTCGATGGCATGGTGACCCGGACCTATCCACTGGACCGGCTCAACGACGGGTTCGAGGACCTGCGGGAAGGCCGCACGATCCGGGGGGTGGTCGTCCTCGAGTGATCCGCTCAGCGTGAGGTGTCGAGCATCGCCACAGCGATCTCCTGCTGAGAAGCCCCGAGGACGAGCAGAGCCTCAGCCACCACGGCGTGGTCCTCGTCATCCCCTGCGACCTCGACGATCGTCCGGATGGCGGCGAGCCGTGTCGCTTCCTGGTCGGGATGCCAGCGACTGCGGCCCCTCACGTGTCTGGTGCTACTCACCGGTCGACCTCCTTGACGGCGCGGGAACGGCTGCCATCGATCTGGCTCCTCCACCCGTCATCGGCAGAATTACCAGCCGACTTGAGCGATGCCGTTCCGCTCTCCGGCCGGGGCCGGTCCCGAGCGGTTGAAGGCGGTTGAATCATCCCTGGTGGCGTGCTAGGAACGAGGCGCGGCGGCCGCCGTGCTCCGGAGTTCGCAGCAAAGTAGGCGGAGATCCTCAACGAGAATGTGAGGAGTTGGAGGGCTCTCGGATGCCGCCACCAGTCGACGGTTCGGAATCCGGAATCGTGACCAAGACCGCGACCGGCTCGGTCGACGAGACGGTCGCCTCATTGACGGCACTGGTCGAGTCCAAGGGGATGACCGTCTTCACGATCGTGGACCACAGCGGCGAAGCGAGGCGGCACGGTCTCGAGCTCCGTGACACCAAGGTGGTCATCTTCGGCAGCCCGACCGGGGGTACCCCGGTCATGGATGCAGTTCCGTTGATCGCACTCGATCTGCCGCTCAAGGTCCTGGTCTGGGACGACGGCGGACGGACCAGGATCAGCTACACGGACCCCGGGTACCTCGCCGCGCGCCACCATCTTTCGGACGAGCTGGCTTCCCGCCTGACCGGGATCAACGGCATCACCGACCGACTCGCCAGCTGAGCTGCCCCAGTCTGACGGCAGCGATCGCCCTCCCGGCCGCGTGGCCTGGCAGTTCGGCAGCCGGCCGACCGGACCGGATCGAGACTTCGGATCGTCGTCGCAACTGCCGATGGTTGCCCTGTGGGTCCATTTGATTCCAGCGCACGAACGGGAGCAGCGAGTCCGAGCAGCCCCGCGCCGGGTGACCCCGGGGCCGACCAGAGGGAGCGTTTCTGGCGCACGCACGTCCGCATCGGCTTTCTGGTCTTCCTCGGAGAGGGACTGGCCATCTTCATCTACCTCGTCCTGACCCCCGGTGCCCCGCACCGGGCTGTCCTGTTCGGGATGGTGGTGGCATGGTTCGCCTTCGCCGTGATCAACCTCTTCCTCATCTCGAAGCTCGTGTCGTCGCCCTGGCTGACGAGCTTCTCGGCGGCCTGGACTGTCCTCTCGGTGTTCGCGATCGGCGGGTTCGCGCTGCTCGACAACGGGTTGGACAGTCCGGTGGTACCTCTCCTGTTCCTCCCGATCAGCTTTGCAGCGCTCTCGTTCGCGCCGGCCGAGGTGCTGGTGTGCGGGATTGCGACCTTGCTGTCGGCCGCTGTGGTTACCGTCCTCGATCCGGGCACGTCGGTCCCGGTCGGCGCCCGCTCCATGTTGCTCGCGGGACTCGCCGGCGCGTCGGTGCTCGCCGTCGCCGCAGCACGGAATCGCTCACGCCGCGAACTCCACGAACAGCTGCTGATGAATGAGATCGTCGCACTGGGATCGACCGACGGCCTGACCGGGTGCGCGGTGCACCGGGTCTTCCACGAGCGGTTGCTGGGGGAGATCTCCCGATCGCGGCGCACCGGTCGTCCCCTCAGTCTCATGATGATCGACGTGGACGGCTTCAAGGGCATCAACGACACCTATGGGCACCTCGTGGGCGACACCACCCTTGCCGCCATCGGCGAAATGCTCCGCACCCACGTCCGGGCCATCGACCTGGTCGGCCGCGTCGGAGGGGACGAGTTCGCGGTTCTCCTGCCCGATACCGACCCCCGTGCCGCTGCCGAGCTGGCCGATCGGTTCCGCCGGGACCTTCCTTCCGTGCTCGAGATCCCGGCGACCCTGAGCATCGGAGTGAGCGCACTGAGTCCCCTGTCCCGCACGTCCGAGCAACTGCTGGATGATGCCGATCTCGCCCTCTACGACGTGAAGCGGTCCGGACGGGACGCGGTGTCGGTCCGGCTTCCCGGTCTCTCCTCCCCCTCGTAGCGCCCCCGCTCCCGGAGATCACCTGCCGCAGAGGAGCAGGCTCCCGCTGGGCTCGTGCGATACCATGCCGCGATCGAAGCCCAGCTCGGACGCGCCGACGGCGAACATCGGCGGTATGCAGCCCGTGCCGGTGCCGGCAAGCTGCCCGGGGCGTTCGTCATCCTGTTGGTCGTCCTGCCGGCCGTCCTGCTGGCCTCGTGTGGCGGTACCGCGTCGGTCTCGTCGCTGCCGGTGGCGGATCCGGCCCTCGGGCCGGTGGGTCCCCTCCGGGCCCCCGGCGGGCCCGAGCTCGTCGATCAGGACGGACGGGTGGTCCTGCTCCACGGTGTCGATCTCGTGTACAAGATCCCGCCCTACGAGGTCGAGGTCGATGGCACCGGGCGCAACGTCCTCACCCCGGCGGAGGCGCAGCGCATGGCGCAGCTCGGTTTCACAGTCGTTCGTCTCGGCGTCGTCTGGAAGGGACTCGAGCCTGGCACCGACCCGATCGACGACCCGGCCGTCTGCACGGCTGGCGCCCCCCGGTCGTCAGGGGTCGATCAGTTCGACGCAGCGGTCTTCGACACGTACATGAACCGGCTCCAGGACACCATCTCGCTGCTCGCCCGGTACGGGATCTACTCGCTGATCGACATGCACCAGGACGTGTACAGCGAGGCCTTCGGCGGCGAGGGGGCGCCCAACTGGGCGGTGTGCACCGACGGCGTCACCCCGAAGCCCCGGCGGAACCTCGAGGACTGGAGTGTCAACTACACCGGGCCCGGAGTGGCCCAGGCGTACGACCACCTCTGGACCAACGATGTCCGCGGCGACCTCCAGGGGCAACTCGACGCGCTCTGGACGAAGATCGCGGCCCGCCTCCGGGGCAACCCGTGGGTGGTCGGCTACGACCCCTTCAACGAGCCGTACAGTGAAGGTCTCGCCACGAGCCCCGACAACCCGGCCTTCGATGCCGAGCTCGAGTGCTTCTATACCGGTCGTGCACATCCGGGACTCGACCAGGACGGCCGGCCCGTCACCTGTCCGGTCGACGATCCCGAAAAGGGCCTGATCCCGCGCATGGAGGCCGCCGACCCCACTCATCTGGTCGCCTACGAGGGCAACTACACGACGGACTCAGGGGTGCCGAACAACATCGGCGCGATGAACTATCCGCGGCTGGTGCTCAACTTCCACGACTACTGCTTCCTGCACGTCCCCAATGGTCCGGAGCCACCCGACTTCGGCTCGGTCTGCGGTCCACTCGAACGCGCCGTCTTCACCCAGCACAACGAACAACGTGTCCACGACTCGACACCGGAGCAACCGGGCGGACCGGCCGAGCTGCTCACCGAGTTCGGTGCCACCACCGACACCGCCGACCTGGGCCGGATCACCTCCGATGCGAACGCGGATCTCGTGGGCTGGATCTACTGGCAGTGGATCAACTACCCCGACCCCACCGGATCGCATTCCTCGGCGCTGTGGCCACCACGGCAGGCGACCGCGTCACAGCTCGACGTCCTCTCGGAGACCTATGCATCGGCGGTGGCCGGGACACCGTCGTCGATGTCGTTCGATCCCGGGACGGCTGCGTTCACGTTGCGTTACCGCTCGAATCCCGAGATCTCCGCACCGACGGTGATCGTCGTGCCGGTCTCGACCCACTATCGGGAGGGCTACTGCCTCCGGGTGACAGGGGCCCGGGTGACATCAAAACCCGGCGCCACCCATATCGACATCGCAAACGGGACGACCCCCGCCGAGGTCACGGTCTCGGTGACCGCCAATCGCTGTTGAGGCGCACCCTGAGCCCCTATCGGGGGCGTCAGTCCTGGTCAGCTGCGTCGACGGCTGCAGGTTCGCCCTTCAGGACGAGTGCCTCCTTGGCATACTTGGCCGCCCGCTGACGGGAGAATCCGTAGTTGCGGCCGAGCTCGCCGATGGTCATGCCCTCCTCGAGCGCGACCGCGAAGATAGCGATGAGCACGGCGTGACGGCTCTGTTCGAGGCGTCGGAGTGCCTCGTCGAGGGGATTGCGAACCTCGTTGACCGGAGAGCTCCGCAGCACGTCAGCCGAGATCTGTCCGCGGTTCTTGCTTCTCAGGTTCCTGCGGGTCGATGTCTCGGCGAGGTGCAGGGCGCGCTGGGCGTCACGTAGCGCGTCGGCCACGTCCTCCATGGCTCGTTCGACGGCAGCTTCCGTAGAGGTCACGCCGGTATCGTATTTTGACCGCGAGGCGAAGGCGAGGATTCGGCGCGGGCCGTTGCTCCCTCGAAGGAAGGGCGTTCCAGATGGCTCAATACCTCATCATCCAGATCTCCGACATCCACCTCACGGCCGAGGGGTCGCTGCGGCCCGGCATCCGTCCCCGCGAGAACCTGGTTGCCGGGCTCGCCAAGCTCGCCGAATCGGGGCTCGAGCCCGACCTCTTCATCCTGACCGGGGATCTCGCCGACACCGGCGAGCCGTCATGCTACGAGGACCTCGCCTCGCTGGTCGGCGCGGCCGCCGGTTCGGGGGGAGCGGAAGTGATCTATCTCCCGGGGAACCACGACCGACGACCCTCCTTCGCCCGTCATCTGCTCGGCCGGGAGAGTGGTCTGATGCCGCTGAATCAGGTGCATTGGCGCGGCGGCCTTCGTGTCATCTCCCTCGATTCGGTGGTGCCGGGCGAGGAGTACGGGCTGCTTGCCGATGAGACCCTCGAGTTCCTTCGCAGCGCCCTGGTGGACCCGGCACCCGACGGCACGGTGCTCGCCGTGCACCATCCGCCACTCCCGTCACCGATCGAACCGATGTCACTGATTCGGTTGCGTGAGCCCGAGCGCCTGGCGGAGATGATCGAGGGTGCCGACGTGCGAATGATCCTGTGCGGGCACAATCACCATGAGGGCTTCGGGTTGCTCGGTTCGACTCCGGTGTGGATATCGCCCTCGGCTGCCTACCGTCTGGACGTCACCAGCCGGACGGCGTTCCGAGGACTTCCGGGTGGTGCCTTCACGCAGGTCGATCTCGACGAGCACGGCGCCTCGGCAACCGTCATCCCGATCCCCTCCCGGGACAGATAGGACCAGATCCACTCCCAACGACGCTGGCGGTCACACACAGGGTCGTCGAATACCCGACAGATCCAGATCGAACCGGGCGCCGTTGAACCCGCGGGCCGCATCGGCCGCACAGAACGCGGACGGAGGGAGCTGGTATTCGGCATTGAACACCGCCTTGTGGCCGACGTAGTCGGCCAGCAATCCGCAGGTCGAGTACTGGTTGCACTGCTCGGTGAGCACGGCGTCCGCGAGCGGGAACATGTCCGAGGCATAGCTGTCGCCGGTGTCATCAGGATTCTTGATCCACCATCCGAGGCCGAGATGGTGCATGTACCCCGCGAGTACCGTCATATACCGCTCCTCTTCGGCCTTGGTCAGCGGAAACCCGGAGTCACTCGCGTACTCCTCGTCGATGTCCGTCTCGACCGCGTCGAAACCCTTTGCCGCACACTGGTGATCGATCATCGACTCGACGATCCGCACGGTTGCCGGAACGGTGATGTCGAGGTACCGCTCGGGCCAGCCCGGGACCGCACGACCCAGGACATGGGCTGCGGCGAACTGGTGGTAGTAGGTGGTCGCTACCCCCTCCGCCTTTGCGCTGTAGTAGTTGCCCGCGGCACCGACCTCGACGTAACAGACCACGTGCTTCTTTGCGGCACGGAGTGCCATGACCGTCGAGGCCGGGTTGATGATGCCGTCGATGTCGTAGACGACCGGTGCCGGGGCCGCCTTTCCGTCGGGCAGTGTGTCATCGGTCCCCATGTCCTCCGCATTGGTCAGGCGGAGCGGATGACTCAGCTCCCACTGCCAGGGTTGGGTGCCGAGCGGCGGGACCCACCAGCCCGAGGCGTGAGCGGCAGTTGTCGACAGGACGCCGAGCGTGATCAGCGTGACAGCCGCCAGGGCCGCTCCCACCCGGAGCGGCCTGGGCCGGGTGCGTTCTCTGTGCTCGGTGTGCATCGCTCTCACGACCTTGCCGTCTGTTCGGGGCCGAGGGTGACGGAGCAACCGTACCAACGGTCGGTCTCCTACCGGGGGGCTCTTTCCACAACAGGGCCGACTACCGGATCACGCGGTGAGCCTGGCAACTTCGGCACAGCCGTTCTCGTCTCGACATCATGGGGAACATCCATCGAGCTGACGGATCACGTCAACGCTGCGCTTCAGGTCCTCACGGTTGTGATGCGCACGGCCTACGGCCGCCCATGGTTTGTGGCCATCAGATCCTGCAGAGTTGAACGGACCCGGACCCGGATCTGCCTCTCGACCAGGCCCGTAAGAAGCGCAGTAGCGCCGGATCCTGCACGTCGGCCACCTACAGGTTGCTCCTGGACACGCCGATCTTAAAGGGATGAGCTGGTCGGACGCCGACGCACCCACACTGGCACCCGCTCGAGTCACCGACCGCCTGAGGAGGTGGCTCGCGGACCCCGTGAATCTTGCCGTCCCTGCGGTCATCGTCATCTTCTGTGTCATCCGTTCCTGGGGATTGATCGCCGACCTGCCGTACTGGTCCATCGCAGCCCTCGTGCTCAGCGCCTTCGTGATCAATACGCTCAACAGCACCTTGTGGGTGGTCGGCTCCAGCGGATGGCGACTCCACGTGCGGGTCGCCGTCGAGATGGCGGTCATCGCAGCGGTGATCTACGCCATCGGGTGGGGACCCGTCCTGGCCATCGGGTTCGTGATCGGTGCCGTCGACGTCATGCGGACTGCAGGATCGGCGGCCGGCCGGCCGGCGATCATCTGGACGGTGATCTTGATTGCTGCAGGCCAGTTGGCGATTGCCCTGGGAATCGCTCCGACGCTCATCCGCGAACCACTCATCGAGAGTCTGGGCCTTCTCGTGGCAGTGGGAACCGCGCTGACCATCAAGGTCCTGCAGTTGTTCGCCGAGGCGCGCGAGGCCAGTGAAGGGCGATTCAAGGCGCTGGTCCACGAGGCAAGCGACATCATCATCGTGACCGACCAGTCCGGAAACATACGGTATGCGAGCCCGGCATTCGAGCGCATTCTGGGCTGGCCCGCCCAGCGCTTCGAGGGTATCTCGATGCGGGCCTTCGTGCACCCCGATGATCTCGAGTGGGTCGTGAGCGAGTTCCCGTCGATGATCGCCGATCCGTCTCGGGTGCTCCACACCCTGCTGCGCGGTCAGGATTCCCAGGGTGGGTGGAGATTCTTCGAGACGACGATCACCAACCGTCTCAACGACCCGGATGTTCGGGGCATCGTGGGCAATCTGCACGACATCACCGAGTTGCGGGAAGCCCACGAGCGCTTTCGCTCGGCGTTCGAGAACGCACCGATCGGGATGGCGATGGCTGACCTCGAGGGTCGGATCCTGCGTGCGAATTCGTCGCTGGGCAACATCGTAGGACACGATCCGGCGGACCTGGTCGGCGTAGGGGTCGATGACCTCACCCACCCCGATGACCGTGCATCGAGTGCAGCCGAGCGCCAGCAAGTCATCTCGACCGGCTCGGGCGGGTATCACATGGAGAAGCGATACGTGCACCGCGACGGGCGCGACGTGTGGGTCTCGGTGAGCGTCTCCTGTGTGCGCGACGAGACGGGACAACCGCTGTACCTGCTCGGACAGGTCGAGGACATTACGGAGCGCAGAGCCCTGCGCGAGCGTCTCGCGTATTCCTCCATCCACGATGCGCTCACCGGTCTACCGAATCGCGAGCTGTTCATGGACCGCCTGGACCTGGCACTCCGTCACGCCGCACGGGAGCACCATCAAGTGGCGGTGATCTTCCTGGATCTCGATCGGTTCAAACTGATCAACGACAGCCTGGGCCATGAGGCCGGTGACCAGCTCCTTGCCGCGGTCGCCAGGCGGCTGGAGGGTGTCATGCGAGCGAGCGACACCCTCGCTCGTTTTGGCGGCGACGAGTTCACCGTCCTCTGCGACGAGATCAACAGTGAGGGGGACTGCCTGGAAGTCGCCAATCGCCTGGTCCGTGCGATGGCCGATCCTCTTGCGCTGCACACCGGTGATGTCTTCGTCACGCTCAGCCTTGGTGTCGCCCTGTCCGGTGCGGGTCAGAGCGGTGGGATGATCTTGCGTAACGCGGACATCGCCATGTACCGGGCCAAGGAGCGCGGTCCGTCTCGGATCGAGATCTACCGGGAAGACGAAGAACAGACGGTCGTGAGTCGCCTCCGCACGTCCAACGAGCTTCATCGCGCCCTCGAGCGTCATGAGCTGGTCCTGCACTATCAGCCGATCGTCGATCTCCATACCGAGACGATGGTCGGCCTGGAGGCGTTGGTCCGGTGGCAGCATCCGACCCGCGGACTGTTGGCTCCCCAGGAGTTCATACCGCTCGCAGAGGACAGCGGCCTGATCGTGCCCTTGGGGGCTTGGGTCCTCAAGGAGGCGTGTCTGCAGACGACCCGGTGGCAGCCGCTCCGGGAGAAGGCCGGACAAGACCCCGCCCGGCTCAACATTGCGGTCAACGTCTCGGCGTCGCAGCTGTCCGACCCGGGGTTTCCACGGCATGTGACCGAGGCGATCGAGCAATCCGGGATCGACCCCGATCATCTCTGGTTGGAGATCACCGAGAGCACGTTGATGCGCAATGCGGATGAAGCCGTCGGAGTGCTCCAGTCGTTCAGGGATCTCGGCCTGCACATCGAGATCGACGACTTCGGCACCGGCTACTCGTCCCTGAGCTATCTCCAGCGCTTTCCGGCGGAGACACTCAAGATCGACCGCAGCTTCGTCAACGAGTTGGACCAGATCTCGGAGAACGCAGCCATCGTGAGGGCGATCATCGGGCTGGGAGAATCTCTGGGGCTTTCGGTGATCGCCGAGGGCGTCGAGCGCCCCGCACAGGTCTCACGGCTGCAGGCCCTGGGATGCGATCTGGCACAGGGCTACCTCTTCGGCCGGCCGCTCGCCGCCTGCTCGCTGGGTGAGTTCCCGAGGGACGACCTGAGCTCATGGGCGGAGCAGCGCGACCTCGCCGCATCCTGATGGGTCATCTCGGATGTCGACGGCAGCGCTCCTAGACTCGGGGGATCACGACGCAGCCCTCGACCATGCAGGCCTGGCAGGTCCACGAGTACGGGGCACCTCGTGACGTCCTGCGCCTCGATGCCGTGACGGTGCCGGTGCCCGAGGTGGGTGAGGTCCGGGTCCGTGTCGCGGGGATTCCGCTCAACCTCAATGACCTCGAGCGGATCACGGGCGGCAACATGATGGTCCGACCGGAGCTGCCGTACAGCCCGGGCATGGAGGTCATGGGCACGGTCGACACCGCCGGATCGGGCTGTGAGTCCTGGATCGGAGAGCGGGTGGTGGCTGCAACCAGGGGCGCATACGGCGGATTCGCCGAGTTCGCCATCTGCCCGATTGCAGGCACCTTCGCCATCCCGGACTCGATCCCGTTGCCCGATGCCGCAGCGCTGTACTTTCCGTTCCATCTCGCCTGGCTCGGGTTGGTCGACCGGGCCGAGCTCACATCAGGTGAGTCGGTGCTGGTCCACGCTGGTGCGGGCGGTGCCGGGTCGGCCGCGATCCAGCTCGCGAGACAGCTCGGTGCCCGCGTGCTCGCAACGGCCGGCACCGGGGAGAAGACAACGCTGTGCCGTGAGCTCGGTGCCGAGGTCGTCATCAACTACCGGACGGACAACTTCAGCGACGTGGTTCTCGAGGAGACCGCAGGACGCGGTGTCGACGTGGTGTTCGACACTGTCGGCGAGTCCGTGATGGAGGCCTCCTTGCGATGTACGGCCTACAACGGTCGCTACCTCATGATGGGGTTCGCTTCCAACAAAGGTGTGGCTGACGAGCAATTCCTCGTGCCACGCCGGGTCGCGCTCGGCAACATCCACGTGTGCGGGGTGCTCCTCGCCTACGCCGACGAGGAGACCCGGCAGTTGGTCAAGACCGCAATGGGGTGGAATTTTCCACCGACCTCTCTCGGGTCGGGGATCATGGAAGCGATCATCGATCTCTACCAGCAGCATGCGATCCGGGCAGTGGTGGGACGGACTGCCGGGTTCGAGGAGGTCCCTGAAGCCATCGATGCGATGGCTCGACGCGAGTCGACCGGTCGCACGATCGTTCTCCTGTAGACCCCAGCGTTGGGCTTACCCGGCGGCCGGCCAGCTCCGGCGGCGTTCCCCGGTCCGGTAGCCCTCACCGAAGTGGGTGAGCCACCGTTCGCTGTCGGCATAGCCACCCGGCCGGTTACGGAGGTGCCAGAGGGTCCGGTGGGCGGAGACGACCGACTCGAGGTCCACCGCCAGTGTCCTGCGGTCGGTTTCGGACACGGAACCGGGCGACCCACCGGCAGCAAGGCAGGCCCCGGCGTCGTGTGCGAGCAGGCGGACCAGCGCGATGGCATTGGTGAGCTCGGCAATGACCAGATCTGCGTCCTTACGACCAACCTGGGCCCGTCCGATGCCGCGCTCCCCAGCCTCGAGTGCCTCGAGCACACCGTCCACGTCGCGTCGATCGAACGGGGGGGTCTGCCCGCTGTAGAGGTCGAACTGGGGATAGTAGAGGGGGAGGGCGAGAGACGACATGTTGTCGACCTGGAGCCGTGGGATACGGGTCACATCTCCGAGCTCGACGAGGGCGGCACCGAGCTCGAGCGTGGGGTCCTCGTAGCAGTGGAGGGAGAGGGCACGGGCAATGTCCAGGTCTCGGTTGGCCTCGAGGCCCCAGGCGACGGCCGCGCCATAGGCGAAGCCCGGGTCGGACACCGGAAGATACTGGAGATGGCCGAGGTCCCCCCAGTCCGTGATGAGGATCGCCCGTCCCCGGTGGGTGAGGGCTGCAGCGGCAGCACTTGCGCAGTTCCCGCGCATGTTGGTGACCCGGCCGAGGATCGAGGTCCATGCCGATGTGCCCGGCGAGGTCCAGAACGGCCTGCCCGCGTCCGCCAAGACCGACACGTGTGCCTCGAAGGGTGAGTGGTCTTCGTATCCCCAGTCGCATACCGTGACGCCGTCGGGCAGATCGGAGACCGAATCGGGGCGTTCGGCCAGGATGTCCCCCCACACGAGCATCTCGCGGCCCTCCAGCTCGGGCAGCGCGCGCAGCGTCCGCAGCCAAGCGAGGTAGTCGTCGAACCGATCGCCGGGGAGGTCCCAGGGCTCGTCGAGCCCGACGTGGATCCGGCTGCTGGTGAAGTTGGGCAGCAGTTGACCCAGGAGATCGCGCACCAGATCGAGTGAGGCGGGGTCGGCAGGGTTGAGGGTCGAGGCGGGGCGGGCGATCCCGTGGTTCACGGACCCCCCGGGAGCGAGGGCCAAGGGACGGTAGCGCGGGTGGCGGAGCCACCGTTCCATGTGCCCGAGGCAATTCTGGTTGGGCACGAGCTCGACGAACCGCTCGCGGCACACCGCATCGAGCGTGCAGATCTCGTCGGCGGTGAGCGGACTGGCGTCGCGCCAGACGTCCTCATGGCCGGCATACGCGAAGGTGTGCTCGATGTAGAGCTGGATCTGGTTGATCTTCCATGACGCCAACCGCTCGACCAGCTCGACGAGGGTCGCCATGGTCGGTACCTTGTCGCGGGAGATGTCCAGCATGACCCCCCGCACCGGCAGATCGGGCCAGTCGGTGACGGTCCCGACGGGCAGCATTCCGCCGTGGACACGGCGGAGCTGGGCAAGGGTTGCCCGCGCGTAGAACTCACCGGCAGCGTCGGCCGCGGCGATGGTGACCGTGCCGTCGCTGATCGTGAGGCGGTAGCCCTGCGCGGGCAGGTCGGAATCACGCGCGGCGGCAGGCTCGGCCCAAGGGACCCGCCGATCGGTGAGGTCGGCACGACGGGGACGCGGGAGGAGGTCCGGTTCCGCGGGGGTCACCGGCGCTTGCGGTATACGAAGAAGACCGAGCCGATACGACCCCCGACCCGGGCGTAGGGGACGATTGGGCCGACCCAGAGGACTTCGATCCGCTGGTAGCCACGTGCTCGCATGCGATGCAGGGCGCTGAGGAGGACAGGGCGGCCGGCACCCCGTCCCATCAGGTCGGGTCGGGCGGCGACCGGCCCGAGCGTGCCGGACCGGTTGACGTCATAGGCGCACAAGGCGGCGATTCCGTCAGCATCCCGGCTGATGAGGAGCGTCCCACGGTCGAAGGCGCGGAGGACTTCCGCCCGCCAATTCGACCAATGGACTTCTGCCCACTGATCCACCTCGTCCCGGTCGCCCGGGGCGGGTTCGTGAGCAGTACCCGGATCGGCCGGTAGCTCGTCGAGCAAGACGTCGACGTTGTAGTTGGCCTCTTCGCGACTGTAGTGGTGGGACTCGAGGAGGGTGCACAGACCGATCTCGGTGATGGGAACCCCGGGAAACAGGAAGTAGGGGGCATCGGTTCCCACTGTGATCGACCGGACCCCGTCGAGGTCCGACTCGGCGATGCGCAGGAGCGCAGTCCCCTGACCGGATCGGCGCAGTGGTGGGTCCACTGCGATCAGGCGGATGAACCCCTGATCGTCCGAGCGGAGGGTTGCGACGACGCCGACGTCCGGATCGAACCGGACGATCGACTGCTGGTCGGGGGCGAACAGGGTGTCGCGCAACTCGGCGACGGTCAACGGTTGGCTGATCGCTCGCGCACAGAGCGCGGCGATCCCGTCCAGCGCCTCGGGCCCGACGATCGGGAGTGCGCCACTCACCGTGGGTCTGCCCGTGCGAACCGCAGACGGATCTCGTCGAGTTGGTCCAACATCAGCGCGGTCAGAGTCAGCTGGGTCCGGCACCGGTCGAGGTTCTGGCCGGGATGCGCGATTGCGAAGTAGTGGTCGCCCTCGAGGTGGTCGGTGAGGAACCGCACGCCGTTCTCGACCGCCAGCCACGGTCCGGCCAGGTGGAGTGCGTCTCTCTCGTCATTGCCGAGGAGGCCGCCGACCCCGGCCAGGTAGCCCGACGCAACGGCGTCGAGCAGGTCGAGGTCGAAGTCGACCGAGCCGGGCTCGTCCGCGTCCTCGGGGGCGTGCGTGGTCGCGGTCCGGACGAGCTCGCCCACGTCGTGGAGCACCGTACCCGACATGACCGTGTCCAGATCGATGACCGTCACCGCCGAACGGGTAGCGGGGGCGAAGCGCACGTTGCTCATCTTGGCATCGTTGTGGACGATGCGCTGTGGAAGGGATCCCATGATCGGATCGAGGAGGCGCTCGATCCGCGCGGCGAGGGCGCGGGCTTGTCGGGTCTCGGTCGCGACGGCGTCGAAGCGGTGCCGGGCATCCCGGGCGACAGCTTCCTCGAGCGCGCGCATGCGGTGGGATAGGTCGTGGAACCGGGGAATGGTCACTGTCAGGGCTGGTGCCGGGAGATCCTCCATGTCCGCCAGGAACGCCCCGAAGATGCGAGCGGCTTCGAAGGCGTCGGTGGCACCGGTGGCGAGGGTGCGCTGCTCGGTGCCTTCGAGGTACTCGAATGCCCGCCAGGCCGCGCCAGCGGCGTCTGCATGCCAAAGTCGCCCGTCCCGGGCGGGGACCTGCCGCGCAACGATCCAGGACTTGTCCGCGAGGTGCCGGGTGACCCGCCGGCCGTTCTCCTGGAGGCCGCCGATGTCGGGGAAGATCCGACGGTTGACGCGTTGGACGACGTAGCGGCCTCCGGTGCAGGTCACGAGCAGGTTGCGATGGATGTGGCCACCACCGAGCGAACTCCAAGAGACGACGTCCCCTCGGAGGCCGAAGACCGGCGGGAATGGGAGGAGCGGATCGGTCATCGGTTCGGTCGTCACTGTTGGCCGCCTGTATCGGAGCCCGGTGGGTGGTGGATCGGCCGGCGGGTCGTCCGGGACTCCTATTGAACGAACAATTCGGTCAAGGATGCCTGGTGGTGACCGGCGCCCATCGACGTCCAAGAGGTGCCGAGGATGTTGTCGCGGTGCCCCCAGCATCCCGGGGCACCGGCCTGCGGACAATCTCCATTCGGGCTGTCGGGGCCGTCGTCATACATCCAGAGGTAGTCGGCGGCGAGTGGGTCTGCCACGCCTCCAGCCCAATTCGATCCCCAGCCCCTTCCCGCTGGACCGATGGGGTCCGAGTTGTGGTCGGCTCCCACCTGCGCCAGGTCGTCGTACGCCGTCTTCTGGGTGAGCTGGCGGAGCCCCCGAGCTGACCGCTCCGCGTTGGTGACGACAACCAGCTGATCATCGAGCGGCAGGCTGGAGAACGTGGTCGGCAGCGTGATGGGCTTCAGCTCCTCGACGGCTCGTGCATGGTCGATGTCCTCGAGGGCAGCCGTGCTGCACGCCCGGGTCGGACTCGACACTCCCTCGCATGCCCTGACGAACGCAGCGGTGGGCGGGATGCTCTTGTGCGGATTGGACAACGACGACGTCCCGGTCACGGCGAACAGGACGGCGACAGTGATCTTGAGCAAGGTGTCCTCCTCTCACCAGAGTGGTGACCACGTACTCGTGCGCAGGAGCTTGCTCTCCCACTGATCGCGTACGTCCAGGCTCCTGGCCATGTAGCTGCCCGGCCAGGTCGCGGGGTCTGCTCTCTCCGTGCGTGTGAGGAGGCTACCCAGGATCGTCGTGTCCACCACCTTCTGCAGGAGGATGGCTTCGGGACGGATCCCCGTGCCGTGGGACACCTGAAAGCACGCTTGGACGTCGAGGAGTCTCTGGTCGTGCGGCGTCTGCCGCATGTGTTGCCAGTACTCCTTGTCCCAGAGCTCGATGTAGTCGTCGAGAGGCGCATCCGGCCAGCCGGTGTCCTGCATGAAGAGGGACAGCTCGTGTTGGCGTCCGTCCGTGGGGACTGCTCCCAACTCGACCTGCTGCAGCGCCGACCAGGTCACTGGCACGAGCATCTTTCCCTCAACCTGATAACGGAAGGAATCGAGTTCAGCGGTCACGTCGCTGAGATCGCCGGAGAGCATCCGCTGGGCAAGGGCTTGCCACGCCTCGCCGCTGGCCACGCCGGTCACGGTGACCACCTGGTAGGCGGGGCCGCTACCCATGGCGTGATTGAAGTACCAGAGCAACCGTGTGTCGTCGCTCTCTGCGATCGCCCCCATCAGTCGCTTGCGGTAGAGGTCCTCGAACTGATCGGCGTGGCGACCGATCACCTTGTGGGTCTCGTGCATGAACAGCATGCTCACCACCCACCCGGCTCGAGCGAAGTCGGGCCCGGAGTCACTGGAGCGGCGACCAGGGTACCGACCGCAGGATCCTGCTCTGCCACTGGTCCCGCAGCTCGAGCGCCTCGTGCATCCACGAGCCCGGAGCCACGACCTCGGCGGGGATGTCGTTGGTGAGCAGTCGGATCAGCGGTGGAACGGACGAGAGCCGCTGCAACAGGGTCACCTCGGGAGATCGCCCCGCGCCGGGCATGGTCTGGAGTGCGAGCTCGATGGACATGTGCATCTGCGAGTCCTTTGCCCCGAGCGCCTTGCGGTACACGCTCCCAGACGCCTCGATGTAGTCGCGGATCTTTCCCGGAAACGGCCACATCGTGTCCTCCATGTAGAGAACCGGCTCGTGGAGGACGGGCACGGTCGGAATGTCAGACACCGTCCCGATCGCAGGAGACCACTCGAGCGGGGACAGAAGCCGGCTGATGGATCCGTGCTGGAGCCCGTCGCGGTGACGAGCCCACGAGCGCAGGTCACCTCCGGCCATTCGCTCGGCCAGACGCGCCCAGGAGGCGCCGTCGGCGACCGCCGTCACCGTCACGACCCGATAGGAGAGCCCGCTCCCGTGAGCCAGGTCGAAATACCACAGCAGCCGCGCGTCGGAACCCGCGGCCAGTGCCGGCAGCCAGTCGTCCCGATAGGCGTCCTCGAACCGGTCTGCGGCCTTGCCGACCACCTTGTGGACTTCATGCAGGAAGAGCACGTTCCTCCTATTCCTGGAAGCCGGTCGATGGACGCCCGCTGCGCGACACTAGAGGCCCACCGCTCAGCGTGCGACCGCCTCGCGCTGTTTCGGCCTCGTCCAGTACCGCCTCGATGCAGTCCGACAAGGTCACGGTGTCGAGATCGGCGGGGCGCGATCCACGCCCGGGCAGGTCGACGGCCCGTGCGGGCCAGTCGACGTCGAACCGTCCCACTGGTCAGGGTCCGTCAGCCGCGGCGACGTTCGAACCGAGCCACTGTCTCAAGGGTGCCGTGGCTCGAAGAACCTCGACGATCCTCTGCTTCGACGCGGCGCTGGCGAGCCATGGGCCCACCGGCCACTCCCTCCATGCGGTGAGGCCCTTGTAGCGGAGCAGCTCGATCCGCGGGTGGTCCTTGGCGTAGCCCCTGGGTGCCGACTTGAGGGTCTCGTGAGCGGAGACTCGGATACCCTTCCGTTGCAGCCGCTTCACCAGGTCGAGGAGCTCTGGGCCCGTCTGCTCGTCCGCAACCGCTGCCCGAAAGCTCGTGAGCTGGGTCGGAGACGGCATGTAGAGGCCAGAGCCGACTCCGAGTGAGTCGGCGGACAGCGAGATGTAGCCGGCATCGTTGTGGGCTGCGATGGTGGTCTTGTACGGAGATTTGTCGGCGCTGAACCGCGTATCGCGATAGGGACGAAACACCCTGCCGTCGCCGAATTCCGGGGCCATCTCCGCCAGGAGCATCTGCATGGGAGTGAGGACGCTGACCTCGTAGAAGTTCTTGTGCGCCGTCCAGTAGCTCTTGGTGTTGTCCACCTCGAGCCCGTCGAAGAACTCGACGATCTGCAGTGGCCAGCCAGAAAAGGCTTCCCCATCACGGAGCTTTGTGGATGGCGCGGAAGCCGCTCTGGTCGGGACCACATGATGAGCCTATGCGCTCTGCCGTCTCACCGCTCCGAGAGCGAGGCCCCGGACGAGCGCCCGATGGAGCAGGTGACCGACCGTCCAATCCGCGCGTTGCAGGTCCGATCTTGTCTACCGTGGGCATCGTTCGTTCTCCGGCTGAGGTCACGCAGATTGGAGTCACTCCCATGGGACTCGGGCGGCTGTCACTGGGTGCACTCCTCGTCACGTCGTCGTTGGCCATCGCGGGCTGTTCGGGCACCTCGAGCCAGCCATCGGCAGCCACCTCGGACACGTCGCCTCGTCCAACGACGCAGACCACAGCGTCGCCCCCGACGTCCATGACCGTTCCTCCGGCCACCGCACCTTCATCTCAGGCGTCAAATGCTCCGATATCGGATGCAATCCGGTCCCAGTTGGTGGCAGCGGGAGCTGCGCTCAACAACATCCCGGTGTCCGAGTACAGCGGGCTCGCAGCCGGGCTGACGTACTACGCCATCGACAGGACGACCAACACCTACTGGGCAGCCGCCAGACTGGTCCCTGTTCCCTCGTCGGACCCAGCTACTCCCACCAGAGCTCAGGTTGCATCCCAGGACGACGGGTCCTACTACGTGTTCAGCCAGCATCGAGGTGGCAGCTGGACCGCCTACGCGGTCGGTGCGTCCGGGCCGGCCTCTCCTTGCCCGGTAACCCTTCCCCCTCAGGTGCTCGAGGCCTGGGGCTGGCCCATGGGCAGTTGCCGGCCCGAGAATTCGTCGTGAGCCGGCTGTTGTGAGCCGGCGCTGGACCGATCGGGAGCGGACCGGAGCCCGAGCGTCAGAGGGTGAATCTCCCTTGGTTCAGGAGGAGCAGCACCGTGGTGCCGGCCTTCTTGTAGACACAGATGGTTGCGCTGATAGCTCCGCCGATCATTCCGGTGGCCGTGGTCCCGTGCGCCACGACCCTGCCGGTTTCCGTCTCCATGAAGTTCTTCGTGAACGCCTTGATCGCGACACACGTGTTCGCCGGTCCCGAGTGGTCCACGAGCGCGTAGGAGATCTCGGCAGTCCTTCCGTTCGACCAGTGGATGGTTCCTGCGGACGTCATCAAGACCCCATGGGCCGGTGGCGCACCCGCGTCAGCCGCGACGGCAGCGGGTCCGGCGCAATAGGAGAAGGCCTCGGAGGTCTGAGAACCCTGGAGCCCACCACACGTGACCGTGAGCGGAGCTGCTGAGGCATCGCCAGGAGCGAGCGCGGTAACCACCAGGCATGACGATCCGACCAGACCAGCACAGATCAGGAGCCGAACACCAGCAGGAAGTCGCATCGGTCCCCCCTTCCGGGAAACGGGCCACGAAGCAATTCGGTCTACCAGCGGTGGGCATATCAATCGAGGGGACGACCTTGCGTTCGCAGACTCGCTCGGGCAAGATGAGCGCGCCAGTGGAGCCGTTCACATCGCAAGCGCCGCCGCCGCGCAGAGCGGACAGAACGCAGGCAAGACCGGTGCACCGTGACGATGATGTCTGATCTCGCGCCGGATCCTCCAGCTCACGGTGTCCACGCCAGGCGATCGGCCACCGGCAAGGAGCGGATCGACGCCTTGGACGGTGTCCGCGCGATCGCCCTCCTCATCATCATGGGCTATCACTTTGGAGCCGGATGGCTCGAGGGAGGATTCTTCAGCCTCGACATCTTCTACGTGCTGTCGGGCTACCTGATCACGGGACTCCTGCTCGGCGAGTTCTCCTCCCGGGGCCGAATCGTGCTCTCCAAATTCTGGTTGCGGAGGGCCCGCCGCCTCCTGCCCGCCCTGTTGGTGGTCCTGGTGGTCGTGTCCCTGATGGTGCGCCTTGCTGAGCCTGCGGGCCTCTTTCCCGATTTCCGGATGAGCGCGCTGTCCGCCCTGTTCTATTTCTCCAACTGGTGGCAGATCGCCGCTTCGACCAACTACTTCCATGTGACCGGAGTGACCTCGCCCCTCACCCACACATGGTCGCTGGCGGTGGAGGAGCAGTTCTATCTGATCTGGCCGCTCGTCGTGGTGGCCGTGATGCACGTGGCCAAGGGGTTCGCTCGTGGGGTCCGGGTCCTGCTCGCTGTCTCCGTCGTCGGGGCTGTTGCGTCGATGCTCGAGATGGCACTGCTCTATGGACCGAGGGCCAACCTGACCCGCCTCTACTTCGGCACCGACACCCACGCCCAGTCGATCCTGATCGGATCGGTTCTGGCCTGCTCGATGACCATGATCCAGGCTCGGCGCGGTCTCGGTGGCATGGCCCCGCGTGCCACCGGCGGTACCGCGCGCATGCTGCTGAGTCTGCTCGGATGTGCCGGCCTCGCCGGCACGCTGCTCCTGACCTACACCGAGGAAGGAACGTCACCGTTCGCATACCGCGGCGGCTTCATGTTGTCTGCACTGTCAGCTGCCGCTCTCATCATCGGGGCGGTGTGCGTTCCCGGTGGCCCGTTGGCCAGATGCCTCTCGGTACGCCCATTGGTCTGGATCGGAACCGTTTCCTATGGGGCCTATTTGTGGCACTACCCCGTCTTCATCGAGCTCGACCCGATCCGCACCGGCACGACCGGGCTCGAGCTCTTCGCCATCCGTTTTGTCGCGACGTTCGCCCTCGCCGCCGTGAGCTACTACCTGGTCGAACGGCCGGTCATGGAGGGCGTGTTCTGGCGCTCGCTGAAGGCGCTCGTCCCGTCTGTCGCCCTCCTGCTGGGTACGGTCGTCGTGGTCGTCGCCGCGACCACCCTGCCGGCCACCGCCGCTGTTGACGTTCACAGATTCCGGACCTCCTCTCCGGTCACGAACCCTCCCGAGGTGGTGGTCCTCGGCGACAGCACCGCGCTCACGCTCGGCTTCGCGCTGGCCGCCACAGCACCCCCGGGGACTCGCGTCGAAAATGACGGGCTCTTCGGATGCGGGTTCGCCATCGGTTCATGGGTGTCCAACGACCCACCGACGCCCCAACTGGCCATGTTCCCGGCCTGCAATACTGCCACGCCAGCTGACCAGCAGTGGCCCCGACGCGACGCCGTCAGCGTGTCGAGCACCGCGCCTGGTGACGTGGTGCTCTTGGTGGCGGGCGTGTGGGAGGTCCAGGATCTGCTCCGTAACGGTCGATGGGTAAACATCACGGAGCCGTCGTTCCAACGCTACGAGCTCTCCCAGATGCGCTTGGCTGTGCAGATCGGTACCGCCCACGGGGCGCACTTCGACTTCGCCACGATGCCGGCCACGGCGGCAGGCGCCAGTTTCGGCCAGCCGCCGTTCCCTCAGGATCAACCGCGCAGGCGCCTCATCTACGATCGGCTGATCGAGACGGTCGCCGCGGAGTTCCCTCGATCGGTGAGCATCGTCGACTACGGCAGTCTCCTCTCCCCTGGTGGGGTCTTCCGCGAGTACCTGGATCATGTGCAGATCCGGACCGCCGACGGGATCCACACTCCCTCATACGCTCCGGGAAACCCGTTCGCCGGCAATTCGACCGAGGCAGTCGCCAATGCCTTCTACGACTGGTTGTCACCGCGGATTTGGCCCCTGATCATCGGGCAGAGATGAGTCCCGAATCGCAAACCGAGCGCTACGATCGGCGAGTCTGGACGACGAAAATGGTGTCATCGAGGGCCTGATCCTGACGGCGCGGCACCGACAGGGTGGAGAGCGAGACGACGGGTATGGCGACATACGTCCTGGTGCATGGTGGCGGGCACGGTGGGTGGTGTTACCAGCGGGTGACCCCGCTGCTCCGGGCTGCCGGCCACGAGGTGTCTGCGCCGACTATGACCGGGGTCGGTGAGCGATCCCACCTGCTGAGCCGGGATGTCGACCTCGACATGCACATCAGGGACATCGCGGCTGTGCTGCATTTCGAGGATCTGCGGGACGTGATCCTGGTCGGTCACAGCTACGGGGGAATGGTCATCACCGGTGTTGCAGATCGGACCTCGGACCGCGTCGGCCGTCTGGTCTATCTGGATGCGGCGACCCCGGTCAACGGCCAATCGCTCGTCGACGTGGCAGGGCCGATCATCGAAGCGGTCCGGCCCGACGGGCGGACGGCGGACGGCGTCGAGTTGGTTCTCCTTCCATCTCCGGACGCGGGCATGCTCTACGGGGTGAACGACCCCGCCGATCTCCGGTGGATGGCGGAGCGATTGACCGGCCACCCGTGGAGCTGCTTTGCGCAGCGGCTCGAGCTCAGCAACGAGTCGGCTCTGTGGGCGATCCCGCAGTACCACGTCGTGTGCACGAGCACGCTCGCCACCCGCGATCCCGAACGGATGGCCAAGGCTCGCGCCGAGGACCGTCTGTGGGACATCGACACCGGGCACGACCTGATGATCACCGAACCTCGCAAGGTGGCAGACGCATTGCTCGAGGTTGCCGTCTGCTGATGCGGTCGCCGGCCCTCTGCGATCGGTCCCCGCCGAAGCGCGTCCCCCAGAGCCAGCCCACAGGTCGGCGTCGATGATCGATCCGACGTACCATCCGCAGGTGGTGTAACCGCTCCGAAGAGGAGGCGATCCATTGAGTGTTGAGCTCGTCGATGCGTGGCGCACGATCGTACCCAGGAAGGACGACCCACACGGCCCGCTACCCCCATTACTGGTGAGTCTCACGGTGGTCACAGGCCTCGTCGACGCGTTCAGCTACCTCACTCTCGGTCACGTCTTCGTGGCCAATATGACCGGCAACGTCGTGTTCCTCGCGTTCGCCCTTGCCGGGGCCACGGGGTTCTCAGCCACTGCGTCCGCGCTGGCTCTGGGATCCTTCGCCCTCGGATCCCTCCTCGGAGGCAGGCTGCATGCTTCCTTTGCGGCTCACCGGGGTCGCCTGCTTGCGGTTGCCACCGCACTCCAGGTGGTGCTGGTGATCGCCGCGCTGGTTGTGAGGCTCGCCGTCGGGCCCCACGGCTCGACGATCGCACACGACTCGTTGATCTTCTTGCTCGCCAGCACCATGGGTCTGCAGAATGCCGCGGTCCGTAAGCTGGCCGTGCCCGACCTCACGACAACGGTCCTGACCCAGACGACCACCGCCATCTTTTCGGACGCCCGCCTGGTCGGCGGACCAGGGTCCAAAGCAGGGCGACGGGTGGTGAGCATTCTGGCCATGTTCGTCGGAGCGTTGATCGGCTCCGAGCTGGTGTTGCACGCCTCGAGCGCTCTCACTCTCCTTGTCGCCCTCCTGCTCCTGGTCGGCGTGACCCTTGCGGCAGGAGTGCTCTCGCGGCATCGAGCGAGCTGGGCGGTCAGCGAAAGCGCTTGATCGGGAGTGCCGTTCCGCTCATGTCTGCAAACCGGGGCCGGCCTCCACCCGCGCCAGTCGATCCATGAGGTCGCTCAACACCCAGTCCTGTGCGAGAAGGTGCTCCTGGAGCTTCACGGCTTCATGGAGGATTGCATCGGCATCGTTGTAGGTGGCCTCGGATCGCTTGTCCGCGGCGGCGGCCAGCACGTTCTGACCGACGATGATCACCGATAGCAGGACCAGTTGGAGGAAGGTCTGCGACACCCAGGACACCAGGGTGACGGCGTTGTGACTTTCGATCGCCTGAGGAAGGCTGATCAGGGCAAGCGCGGCGAACGCATAGGCGCACCACATGGTGCCCACTCCGTTGGTCACCTGGACTGCGAACCACGCATTGAACCGGGCCATCGCGTTGCCCTGCGGGAGCTGGCCCGCGACCGTCACCGGCTTGTCGATGCTCCCCTCTAGCTTTTCCTTGGTCCGGCGGTGCGGAATGTAGTTGTAGATGGCAACGTCAGACATCGGGCGACTCCTTGGTTCGATGCAATCCCGGACACCGGTGGATGCAGACCCACATCATGACCCGATCTCTCCACGCGCCTCTAGAGCACACCGGTCCCGATAGCCACCCCGACCAGGACGAGGATGGCGCCACCGACGACCTCACTCCATTTCCCGAGCCGAGCCCCGAGCTGTTCGCCGATCTCCAGCCCGAGCAGCGAGAGCGCAACGCTGACCACGGCGATGGTGACCGCTGCGATCACGATGTTGACGTGGTGGGCCCCGAGAGCAAACCCGATGACGAGATTGTCGATACTGAGGGCGACCGCGATCGGAACGAGTTGTCGGAAGCCGAGCTCCGGATTCGTGGCAACCCGACCATCGTGGCGGAGTCCGCTGACGATCGTGTAGAGGCCGGCGATGCCCAGCAGTGCACCTGCGACGGGCGTGACAGCGCTGCCGAACGCGCTGGCCAGTGAGTGGCCGAGCAGGAGACCCACGACGGGCATGGCGCCCTCGAACAGTCCGAAGACCAGGGCGACCCGAAAGCGGAGTGCCCGGTCGACGCCGGAGACGCCGAGGGCGGTGCAGGCCGCGAAATTGTCCAGTCCGACCGACACGGCGACCAGGAGCAGTGCGACCACCATTGCACCGTAGGGCCTGAGTCCGAAGCCCCGGCCCATCCTGCGAATCCGACGATGCCGGACGAGACAGCGTCGGTCTATTCAGATTTTATTCAGGGCGGCACCCGATTATGAAGAACCTGTTAAGGGCGGGAGGCGGATACTCGGTCCCATGGCAGATTTTCTTGCGGTGCTCGGCATCATCGGGTTCGTCCTCGTGATGCTCGGCCTCATCTGGGCTCTGGACCGGGTATGACCTGGACCCAGGGCGTCCTCCTCGGCGTCGCCATCGTGATGTTTCTCTATATCGGCGTTGCGATGTTCAAGCCCGAAAAGTTCTAGATGGGCTTCGCTTGGACCATCATCGTCCTGGTCATCGCCCTCGGCCTCACCTGGCGGTACCTGGGGTCCTACATGGCAGCGGTCTTCGATGGCCGTGTGCACTTCCTCGCCTGGGCCGAGCGACCCGTCTACCGGGCGCTGGGGACCAGTCCCGAACAGGAGCAGAACTGGAAGCGCTACGCCGCCTCCATGGTGATCTTCTCCGCGGTGGCGATGGGTGTCACCTATCTGCTCCTCCGCATCCAGGGGTCGCTGCCGCTCAACCCGCAGCACTTCGGCCATGTCGGTCAGGCGCTCAGCTTCAACACCGCCGCCTCGTTCATGACCAACACCAACTGGCAGAACTACGGCGGCGAGACGACCCTGTCGTACTTCTCGCAGATCGGCGCCCTGACCTTCGAGCAGTTCGTCAGCCCTGCCATCGGCATCGCCGTCGCCATCGGCATGGTCCGGGGATTCTCCCGGCGCAACTCCCCGACCATCGGGAACTTCTGGGTCGACATGACCCGGGCCCTGCTGTACATCTTCTTCCCGATCGCATTCGTCTTCGGGATCATCATCGTCGGCCAGGGCGCAGTGCAGACGCTGGCCGGCACCATCAGCATCCACGATGCGATCAACGGGGTCACCCAGACCATTGCCCGCGGACCGATCGGCTCGATGCAGTCGATCATGCAGCTGGGCAACAACGGAGGCGGATTCCTCAACGCCAACCAGGCCACGCCATTCGAGAGCCCGACCGGCTTCACCGGTTGGCTGGACATCTATCTCCTGTTGTCCGTTCCATTTGCCCTCACCTATACCTTCGGCAAGATGGTGGGCAGCGTGCGCCACGGCGCCGCCCTGCTCGGTGCGATGGCGATCATCTTTGCCGTCTGGGTGGGTGGGGCCAGCATCGCCGAGCACCAGCAGAACCCGGCTGTGGTCACCGCGGGCGTGCACTCGAACGTGGGCAACACCGAAGGCAAGGAGGTGCGGTTCGGCGACACCACCAGCGCCCTGTTCGGGGTGGCATCGACCAACACGTCCACCGGTTCGGCCGACTCCTCCTACGACCAGTTCACCCCCATGGGCGGATTCTGGCTGATGAGCGGCATGATGCTCGGGGAGGTGACGCCCGGGGGCACGGGCAGCGGTCTCTACACCATCCTCATCTACGCCATCATCGCCGTCTTCATCGGCGGCCTGATGATCGGGCGAACGCCGGAGTACCTCGGGAAGAAGATCCAGGCCAGAGAGGTCAAACTGGCGGGCCTAGGAGCCCTGGTCATGCCCGTTGCCGTGCTAGCCCTCACCGCGATCGCCGTGTCGATCCACGCCGGACGAGTCGGTCCCTTGAACTCGGGTCCCCACGGGTTCTCGGAGATCCTCTACGGACTCACGTCCCAGGGGAACAACAACGGCTCGGCCTTCGACGGCCTGACCGGGAACACCACCTTCTATAACGTGATCGGCGCCATCGACATGCTGATCGGCAGGGTGGGCATCATGATCCCGGCCCTGGCCCTCGGGGGATCGTTGGCGGCCAAGAACGTGGTCCCCGAATCCCTCGGCACGTTCCGCACCGACAACGGCATGTTCGTCGGCCTCACCATCGGAGTCATCGTGATCATTGGTGGCCTCACCTTCTTCCCCGCCCTTGCCCTCGGCCCGATCGTCGAGCAGCTCAGCCACGGGATGTTCTTCTGATGACCATGACGACGACCCAACCAGAGCAGCCGCAACACCCAGTTGAGGCCCACGGCGTGGCCGAATCCAGGAGCCTCTTCGACGGGGAGATCCTGCGGATGGCGTTGGTGGGTTCGTTCAAGAAGCTCAACCCGGCGTTGGAGATCCGGAACCCGGTCATGTTTGTGGTGTTGGTGGGGACGGTGATCACCTTCATCGAAGCGATCGCCCATCCGAGCACCTTCACCTGGTCGATTACCATCTGGCTGTTCCTGACGGTCATCTTTGCCAACTTCGCCGAAGCCATGGCCGAGGGACGGGGCAAGGCCCAGGCCGACACGCTCCGCCGGATGCGCTCTGAAACCGAGGCCCGGCGCCTTCGTCCCGACGGCACCGAGGAGCTGGTCCCGGCTGCGGACCTGGCCAGAGGGGACATGGTCGTCTGCGAGGCCGGCGACCTCATCCCCTCTGACGGCGAGATCACCGAGGGCATCGCCTCGGTCGACGAGTCGGCGATCACCGGCGAGTCGGCCCCGGTCATCCGCGAGTCGGGCGGCGACCGCTCCGCCGTCACTGGCGGCACCAAGGTGCTCTCCGACCGGATCGTCGTACGTATCACCGCGGAACGCGGCCAGACCTTCCTCGACCGGATGATCACCCTGGTCGAAGGTGCCAACCGGCAGAAGACCCCCAACGAGATCGCCCTCACCATTCTCCTGGCAGTGCTGACCATCGTCTTCATCCCGGTGGTGGTGACCCTCCAGGCGTTCGGCCACTACGCGGGAGCAACTGTCTCGGTGGTCATCCTGATCTCGCTCCTGGTGTGCCTGATCCCAACCACCATCGGCGCACTGCTCTCTGCGATCGGCATCGCCGGCATGGACCGCCTCGTGCAGCGCAACGTGCTCGCCATGAGCGGTCGGGCCGTTGAGGCCGCCGGGGACGTACAGACCCTGCTGCTCGACAAGACCGGCACAATCACCCTCGGCAACCGCATGGCGTCGGACTTCTACCCGGTCAGTGGCCACCACGAACAGGACGTTGCCGATGTGGCTCAGCTGGCCTCATTGGCCGACGAGACCCCCGAAGGCCGCTCGATCGTGGTGCTGGCCAAGGAGCGGTTCAACATCCGGGAGCGTGAGCTCGAGGGCGAGCACGCGTTCGTGCCCTTCACCGCCCAGACCCGCATGTCCGGGCTCGATGTCGACGGACGAGAGGTCCGCAAGGGAGCGGCCGACTCGGTCAAGCGTTGGGTGACCGAACAGGGAGGGACCGTCCCAACCGACCTCGACGCCATCGTCGAGCGCGTCTCGCGTGCGGGCTCCACCCCCCTGGTGGTGGCCGACGGTCGGGACATCCTCGGGGTTATCGAACTCAAGGATGTCGTAAAGCAGGGCATCCGGGAGAAGTTCGACGAGATGCGACAGATGGGGATCCGGACGGTGATGATCACCGGCGACAATCCCTTGACTGCAGCGGCGATCGCCCAGGAGGCCGGCGTCGATGACTTCCTCGCTGAGGCCACCCCCGAAGCCAAGATGGCCCTCATCAAGTCCGAGCAGGAGGGCGGGAAGCTGATCGCCATGACAGGCGACGGGACCAACGACGCACCGGCCCTCGCCCAGGCGGACGTGGGCGTTGCCATGAACACCGGAACGACCGCGGCCAAGGAGGCCGGCAACATGGTCGACCTCGACTCGAACCCGACCAAGCTCATCGACGTCGTCGAGATCGGCAAGCAGCTCCTCATCACGAGGGGTTCGCTCACCACCTTCTCGATCGCCAACGACGTGGCCAAGTACTTCGCCATCATTCCGGTGATATTCGTGGCTACGTACCCACAGCTCAACGCGCTGAACATCATGCACCTGCACAGCCAGCAGAGCGCCGTGCTGTCCGCGGTCATCTTCAATGCACTGGTGATCGTGGCCCTCATCCCGTTGGCGCTCCGCGGCGTCAAGTTCCGCGCGGCCGGTTCTGCCGCCATCCTGCGGCGCAACGTCTGGATCTACGGGTTCGGTGGGATCATCGCCCCGTTCATCGGCATCAAACTCATCGATCTCATCCTCGTCGCGCTTCACGCCTACTGATGGAGTCTCCCTGATGCTCGTCCATATCCGCCGTGCCGTGGTCCTCGCTTTGATCGCTCTCGCCTTGACCTTCGCCTATACCTACCTCGCGACCGGCGTCGACCAGGTGCTGTTCAAGCACCAGGCAGACGGGTCGATCACCCCGAACGGGTCGACGGCGATCGGGCAGAACTGGTCCATCACGAAATGCCCTGGTCACCCGCTCGGGAGCTGCGTCTTCCAGGGTCGCCCGGATGCCCTCGGCCCCTACGCCAGCACGAAGTTCAATCCCAACCTGCACCCCGGCAACGACCCTCTGTACAGCAACGGCCTGACGCAGAGCACCATGGTCGCTTGTTCTTTTCCCACGGCGTCTTCAAAGCCGATCGACGACATCCCTGGCGAATCGGGTGGGACGAGTCTCGGACCACGGTCCAAAGAGCTGCTGACGTACACCCAGTGCCTGGTGGGCTACTGGAAGGCCCGTGGCGTGAACCCGACGCCTGATCTGGTGACCACCTCCGGGAGCGGCTATGACCCGGACATCAGCGCCGCCGATGCCCTGGCCCAGATCCCCATGGTTTCCAAGGCCACAGGGATCACACCCTCGGCGCTACGCGCTCTCATCAACCGCGAGAACAACAGTGCCCAGTTCGGATTCCTCGGCAGCAGCTACATCAACGTGCTTCAACTCAACGAGGCACTCGTTGAGCTCCGATGAGCGAAAGGCGACTCCGCCTGGCACGGGCATTCAGATGGAGTGAGTAGGGGCCTCTCGACGAGCCCCAGCCGGCTGTTCTCGCGTTGGATCCACCCAGGAGACCTAGCCCCTTCCGCACCATCACCTGGGACGGGACGTGTCTCAACCGGTCCCGAGCCCCGGTGGCGTCCCCGTGCTTTACACTTACCGCTTGGTGATGCAGGCTGCGGGGGCAATCGGGTCGTGCTGCGCCAGTGACGAAAGGCGGGGGTCATCATGACCAGGATCCGAATCGGTCGCCTGTGGGCTGCTCTTGCGGTCGGAGGGCTCAGCCTCGTCGCGGCGACAGGACTGTCGGTGGGCGCAGCGTCGGCGTCTGGCACCATCTCCCAGTCCTCGCCGACCGGTGGATCGGTCACCGCGGGCACGGCACTCAGCGACCAGCTGGTCGTGACCGGGAACGACGGGACCGCGACCTTCACCCAGAGCACCGGAGACCCACAGGTCACGGTCTCGGGCTCAGGCGCGGTCTCCGCTCCGGATGACCTCGCGGTGGGCACCTACACGGCGACGGGCACCGACACCGACCCGTTGGGTGACACCGGCACCTGGAGCTACCAGCTGACCGTCCTGGCCGGATCGATCTCCCAGTCCTCGCCCGCCGGCGGATCGGTCACCGCGGGCTCGGCACTCAGCGACCAGCTGGTCGTGACCGGGAACGACGGGACCGCGACCTTCACCCAGAGCACCGGAGACCCACAGGTCACGGTCTCGGGCTCAGGCGCGGTCTCCGCTCCGGATGACCTCGCGGTGGGCACCTACACGGCGACGGGCACCGATACCGACCCGCTCGGGGACACCGGCACCTGGAGCTACCAGCTGACCGTCCTGGCCGGATCGATCTCCCAGTCCTCGCCCGCCGGCGGATCGGTCACCGCGGGCTCTGCACTCAGCGACCAGCTGGTCGTGACCGGGAACAACGGGACCGCGACCTTCACCCAGAGCACGGGAGACCCACAGGTCACGGTCTCGGGCTCAGGCGCGGTCTCCGCTCCGGATGACCTCGCGGTGGGCACCTACACCGCGACGGGCACCGATACCGACCCGCTCGGGGACACCGGCACCTGGAGCTACCAGCTGACCGTCCTGGCCGGATCGATCTCCCAGTCCTCGCCCACCGGCGGATCGGTCACCGCGGGCTCGGCACTCAGCGACCAGCTGGTCGTGACCGGGAACGACGGGACCGCGACCTTCACCCAGAGCACGGGAGACCCACAGGTCACGGTCTCGGGCTCAGGCGCGGTCTCCGCTCCGGATGACCTCGCGGTGGGCACCTACACCGCGACGGGCACCGATACCGACCCGCTCGGGGACACCGGCACCTGGAGCTACCAGCTGACCGTCCTGGCCGGATCGATCTCCCAGTCCTCGCCCACCGGCGGATCGGTCACCGCGGGCTCGGCACTCAGCGACCAGCTGGTCGTGACCGGGAACGACGGGACCGCGACCTTCACCCAGAGCACGGGAGACCCACAGGTCACGGTCTCGGGCTCAGGCGCGGTCTCCGCTCCGGATGACCTCGCGGTGGGCACCTACACGGCGACGGGCACCGACACCGACCCGCTCGGGGACACCGGCACCTGGAGCTACCAGCTGACCGTCCTGGCGGGCACCATCTCCCAGTCCTCGCCGACCGGCGGATCGGTCACCGCGGGCACGGCACTCAACGACCAGCTGGTCGTGACCGGGAACGACGGGACCGCGACCTTCACCCAGACCGCAGGAGCTCCCGAGGTCACGGTCTCGGGATCGGGCGCGGTCTCCGCCCCGGGCTCACTGCACGTCGGAACCTACAGGGCGGCCGGTACCGACACGGACCCACTCGGTGACACTGGAACGTGGAGCTACCAGCTGACGGTCCTTGCGGGCACCATCTCCCAGTCCTCGCCGACCGGCGGATCGGTCACCGCGGGCACGGCACTCAACGACCAGCTGGTCGTGACCGGGAACAACGGGACCGCGACCTTCACCCAGACCACGGGAGCTCCCGAGGTCACGGTGTCGGGATCCGGTGCGGTCTCCACCCCGGGCTCACTGCACGTCGGAACCTACAGGGCGGCCGGTACCGACACGGACCCACTCGGTGACACTGGAACGTGGAGTTTCGTACTCACGGTCACCCGGAACACCCTGGTCCAGGGTGCACCCCTCTCGGCCACGACGTCCCACGGCGCGGCGTACTCGGGGCAGCTCACAGTACAGAATCCGGTCGCTCAGGGTGGCCTCGTCACGTGGATCACAACCGACCGCTCGAGTGACGTCAGCGTTTCGAGCGGAGGCCACATCACCGTCGCCGCGTCCGTGCCCAAGGGCACCTACCGCGTCTCCGGAACGGAGTCGGATGCCCTCGGAGACACAGGGACCTGGTCCTTCAGCATGACCGTCCTCGGCCTGCAGATTACGACGGCATCGCTTCCCACCGCCTTCAAGGGGTCGACATATCCGGCGACGACACTTGTCGCGACCGGTGGGGTCACGCCGTACCACTGGTCGATCACGAGTGGCTCACTGCCGGCGGGTCTCACACTCAATGCAACGAGCGGCACGATCTCGGGCACAGTGCGGTCGTCGGATGCTGTGAAGACATACGACGTGACGATCGAGGTGACCGACCACGTCCTCACCAGGGCGACGAAGGCCTTTCAATTGCGGGTCGTGACGTGACCTGACCGGCTCAAATCCACTCCCACCACGGGTTTTCCGGACGTCGACCAAGGAGCGGATCGGGCGCGGTATAACTGGACCGTGGATCCTCAACGGGCCGCTGCCATCGCGTCAGTCGAGCGAACCATGCAGGCTTCTGCCGAACTGAGGGCCGCCCTGCGCGAAGGGGAGACCATCGGTCGGAGGATGATCAAGAAGCTGCAGAACGGTGCACCCATCTCGAGCTCGGTCGAGGAGGTCGGTGCCAGCGCATCGGAGCTTCGACGGAGCACTGCCGAGCACCTCTCCTGCTATGAGCATCGCCGCCACGAGATGAGACTCACCTTCGTGGGAGCCGCGCTGGACGAGGGCTTGAGCATTGGCGAGGTGGCCAGAAAGCTCGGCGTCTCGCGACAACTCATGGCACGGTTCGCCAAGGAGGCCCGAGACGGCTATCGGTTCTCCGATGCTGGGCACAGCCCGAACCGTAGGGCTCGGGTACGCAACAAAGGCTGAACAGTCCGTAGCTCTGGAGGCGTGAGGAGCCCACGTGACGGCTGAGAAGGATCAACTCTCCGAAGGCCGAAAGACCACTTTGACGGCTCCGCTGACCCCCTTGTCCAGTGCGGTTCGTACCGCTTCGCGATAGCCGGCGAGCGGGAATTCGTGGGTGACGATGAGGTCTGCCGGGAAGCTGCGGAGGGCCAGGATGTCGAGGGCGACATCGATGGAGTGGTCCTGCTCGGGTTGAGCCCGGCCAATCGACGCGCTGGGATTCCGGCCGTGGTCCACCGAGCCGATGACCACCGCCTCCTTGTACCAGAGCGGGGTCATGTCAATGGTGCCCGTGCCCATGGCACCGAGGAGGAGTACCGTTCCCCGGTTGTCGACCGCCCGCACGGCATCGGTCGTGGATCCTGCGCTGCCGGCGGCCTCGACGACGTAGGGGAAGCCCCCGACGAGCATCCGGTCCTGCCCCGAACCGACGGTCCGGACCCCTTGGATCGCGGCCAGCTGCTCGAACGCTTCGGCTCCAGAACCCTGGACCACATGGTTGGCCCCACAGGCCCTGGCCGCGGCCGCCTGATGGGCGTGACGCACGAGGACCGTGACCGGGTTGACAGGGAAGAGCGCTCTGAGCGCCACGAGAGTGGCCAGCCCGATGATGCCCCCGCCGACCACGAGGATGGGGACGCTGTCCTCCGGTGGCTGTCGGCTGAGTCCGTGGAGCGCGATCGAGATGGGTTCGTGCAGAGCGGCGATCTGGTCCGGAACGGCGTCGGGCACCTGATGGAGCATGGAGGAATGTCCGAGGACCTGCTCGGCCCACCCTCCACCCAATCCCTCGGTGTAGCCGATCGATCGCCCGGGCGTCAGGATCCGACTGTCGAGCGCGAGGCAGCTCGAGGGCCATCCACGGAGGCAGTTGGCACAGGGTGGGTCGATACCGCGTACGAGACACGGGAGTATCGGGTCCACCGCCACCCGGGTGCCGACGGACCAGGGACAGTCCGGCCCGACCTCGATGACGGTTCCGGCGATCTCGTGACCGAGCACGAACGGGAGAGTGCCGAGCGATACCAGTGTCGGCGACCCTCCACCGGCCGGTGCGAAGAGGTGGAGATCGCTGCCGCAGATCCCTCCGGTGGCGACTGCCACCCGCGCCCACTCCCCGGTGGGTAGCTCCGGCTCGGCGACCTGGGCGAGGGACGCCGGGAACTCGGGATCGGCCAGATCGAATTGCACGGCTCGCACATCCGTAGTCTGCAGCAAACCGGCACTACTGGCGGGATCCGCTCCCAACGGGCGCAGACCACTACCATCAGCCGGACAGACCAGCGACGTTCTGAGCGGTTGAAGAGATCTGACGGAGCGAGATCCCGACAGACACAGGCGTCGTCTCGAACGGCACGGCGCTCCCCGTGCCGAGTTGCCCGTCGTCGTTACGTCCCCAAGCCCAGAGCTTCCCTGAGGTGTCGATGGCGTAGGAGGCGAACCCACCAGAGGCCACACCGGCGGCCACTGCTCCGTGGGGGAGAGCGATGTGGATGGGGATCGTGGAACCCTTCCGGCTCCCGTTCCCGAGCTGTCCCCACGTTCCGTTCCCCCACGTCCACAACGTGTTGTCGGAGAGGATGGCGAGCGTCTGGCCGTTCTTCGAGCCGCTGCCCCCCTGGAACGCCTGCACGACGCTCTCGGGCAGGGTCACGTGGACAGGGAGCGAGCTGTCGACGGTCGTTCCGTTTCCGAGCTGTCCTGCCCGGTTGTAGCCCCAGTTGTAGTACGAGCCGTCGGCCATCAAGGCCCCCGATCCCCCCCACGACGAGGTGAGCGCCTTGACCGTTCCCTGGGGAAGGCCGAGGACCGGTGCGGGCGTGGAGTTGTTCGTCGTCCCGCCGTTGCCCAGCTCGCCGAACTGGTTCTGGCCGCATGCGTAGACAGTGCCGTTGGAATCGAACAGCGAGTGGGTGAGCGCACCAGTGGCCAACGTGACGCCTGACAGGGGGATCATCTCGGGCCGCGACACCACCAGTCCGTTCGGTAGGCACAGATCGTGTGCAGCGTTGAGACCCCATCCCCACGCGTCACCCCGGGAATCGATGGCCAGCGCAGCGTCGAATGGCATGGGATTCGGGAGTGAGGTGACGTCCACTCCCGTGGGGAGGTCCACTTCCATCGCCGTGCGCACGTACTCCGGGCTCGAGCCGGTGCCCAGCTGGCCGCTGCTGCCCACGCCCCACGCCCACACGGTCCCCGACGAGGTCAGCGCATAGGTGGTCGAATTCGACGTGGCGATCTGGATCACGGTTCCTTCGATGCCGGGGATCGGGGTGGGCGTCTCGTGCTGGGTCTGGACGACCTTGCCCCTCGTGCCGGCGACCCCGAAGGTGTAGACGACGCTGTGGCCAGGGGCCGCGCTCGTGGCTGTGCTGGTCGGCGGTCCAGCTGTTCCAGAACCGCAGGCAGCGAGGCCGACGGCGGTCAGGCAGGCGAGCCCGGCCATCAGTCTCCGTGGACGACGAGTCATGCCAGCGTCTCCGTATGGTTAAGTGTGCCCATGGAATACCGCCCTCTCGGATCGACCGGCGTCAAGGTCAGTGAGCTCTGTCTCGGAGCGATGATGTTCGGTGCCTGGGGCAATCCGGATCATGACGATTCGATCCGCATCATCCATCGCGCCGTGGATGCCGGCATCAACTTCGTCGACACGGCGGACATGTACTCGTTCGGCGAGTCCGAGATCATCGTGGGCAAGGCTCTCAAGACGCTGGAGCGGGAGAACATCGTGCTCGCCACCAAGGTACACGGAGCCATGGCGGGCGATCCCAACGCCCAGGGCAATTCGAGACGGTGGGTCATCGCCGAATGTGAGAATAGCCTGCGGCGGCTCGACACCGACTACATCGATCTCTACCAGATCCACCGGCCCTCCCCGGAGTGCGACATCGACGACACTCTCGGCGCTCTCAGCGATCTCGTCCGGGATGGCAAGATCCGCTATGCCGGGTGTTCCACGTTCCCTGCCCATCTGGTGGTCGAGGCACAGTGGGTGGCTGAACGGCGGGCCCGCGAGCGATTCCGGACGGAGCAACCGCAGTACTCGATCCTGGCACGGAGCATCGAGGCCGACCTGCTGCCGGTCTGCCAGCAATTCGGCATGGGCGTGCTCTCCTGGAGCCCCCTTGCGGGTGGATGGCTGAGCGGGGCATTCGGGGAAGGCAAGGAGAACACGTCCAGGCGATCTGCCATGCTGCCCGACCGCTATGACCTCTCCCTTCCCGCGAACCAGCAGAAGCTCGATGTCGTCATCCGACTGCAGAAGCTGGCCGGCGAGATCGGGCACTCGCTGCTCGAGCTCAGTCTCGCGTTCGTGCTCGCCCATCCGGCCGTGACCTGCCCGATCATCGGGCCGCGGACGATGGAGCAGCTGGAATCCCAGCTCGCAGCGACAGAGATCTCACTCGCGGAGGACGTGCTGGACCGGATAGACGAAATCGCTCCTCCTGGTCAGAATGTCGGAAGCACCGATGCGGGATGGACCCCACCGTCCATCGCGGACAAGGGCCTTCGCCGTCGATAGGCGGGATCGGTCCCTGGGCCACCTGCCCGGCCGGACCCGTCGATCGAAATTCAGCGGAAGAGCATCGCCGGCGTGTTCACCTTGTCGGCGGCGATGCGGAGGATGATCCGGCCCTGGGGACCGATCGGGTTCTGGTAGTCCGTGCCGACGTAACGATTCGAGAGCTCGTCGATATGAGCTCGCGCGGCCTTGCCGGCGACCGTGTCGAACACGTGACCACGCACCTCGGCCCAGTCCCAGGGGCTTTCGGCAGAGTGGATGAGGACGGTCATGCGCGGGTCCCGAGCCACGTTGCGTGCTCGCTGACGTTGGGGCTCGGTATTGACGAGCAGCACGTCGCCGTCAGTGTCGATCCAGGTCAGGAGCGCCTGCGGCTGCCCGTTCGGCATGAGGGTCACCACTGTGGCCAGGTTGGGGCCTTTGGCCAAGCGGACCACGTCGTCGTCGAGTGCCATGTCCCACCTACCCTTTCGCTCCGGGTCGAGTGATGATCGACGGTAGCGTCCCTCTCGACCGTGACTCAGGATTCATGGGTCCGAGCCGCGAGGTCGCCCCCCACGAACGAGAGCGCGGCAGCCGCGGCCCCGATCCCTTCGGGCACGCCGATCGAGGGAATGCTGAGAAGACTGGTGACCGTATCGAGGGAATCGCTGACGAGCCCCGCCATGATCCAGGCCCTCGCTGCGTCTCGATCACCCGAGCGTGCCGCTCGGACTGTCCCCATACCGAGGACGAGGTCTCGAATTCCGATGGTCCGCAGGAGCAGTCGGGACGCCCCGGTGGCTACGTCCCGCGAGGAGAGCCGGAGCACCATTCCCGGCGCGGCAATGATCGCAACTCCGACTCCCATCCGGAGCCAGCCCATGCGCTCTCCGTGCGTCATTCCCATCTGCTCAGTCTATGACCGCAGATCGGGACGAACCCGGGTGTCTTCCCGATGAGCATCACCCGGCGAATTGTTTCCAATAGGGGCGATCGTCGAAGCGCTTCTCGATGAGGATGAACACCGTTCCCCAGGGATCGCGAAACCACGACGTCCGCAGCGAGGCCACGTCTGCGATTCCGGCGGTCAGGAAGGTCACGCCCAGCGCTTCGAGCTCCCGACGGGCGTCATCGATGTCGTCACACACCAGCCCCACGTGAGTAAGGCCGACCTGCGTGATATCGGATCGGCTCTCTCGAACCGCTCGCACAGCGGTACGGGGGTATTCGATCAGCTCGAGGACGTGGTCGTCAGCACCGAGACCGACGATGGCGGCCTTCACCACTACTGGACTCGGCACCAGCTCTGCCATGTCCCGCTCGATGGCGCCTCCGGACATCTCGTACGGCGGCGAGAGTATTCGGAGCCCGAGCACCTCCGAGTACCACCGAGCCGCTGCCTCGACGTCGGGGACGCAGACAGCGGCATGGGCCAATCCCGTCAACATGCAGGTGAGCGTAGACCCGAGTCACGGCGCGGTGGAGCTGGCGGCGTCGATGTCGATCGGCCGTTGTAGACGGAAGCTGCTGTGTTCGGACGAAGGTGACCGTGAGATCCGGGACAGCCGGGCAGTGGACGTAAGCTCCAATTCGGTGGGCGAAACGAGGTCACGACGTTGAACGGCTATGTCCTTTCAGTAGAGCGAGAGATATCGGCACCGGCCGAGGCGATCTTCGCTCTTCTTTCCAATGCCGGGCGGCACTCGTCAATCGACGGCTCAGGCATGCTCCAGGGGACCTCGTCGGTCACCGACGACTCTCTGGAGCTCGGATCGACGTTCGGGATGGGCATGAAGATGGGTGGTCTCCGGTATCGAACCGAGAGCCGCGTCGTCGAGTTCGAGGCCAACCGACGCCTTGCGTGGCAGACCGGGCCAAGCGGGAAGTGGGGTCGGTACGTGGCAGGAAGGATCTGGCGTTACGAGTTGGAGCCCACGGAGCGCGGGACGCTGGTTCGCGAGAGCTGGGATATCACGTCGGACCACCAGCGGGTCCTCCTGAAGCTGGGTGGGATTTACTCGGGCAAGACGCGCCGGGACATGGAGCGGACGCTCGCCCGCTTGGACTCAGTCGTCACCGGAACTGCCGAGAGCTGATCCGACTGCTTGTCCGTAACGCTTCCGGTCCCCTCGACGTTGAATTGAGGGTCATCAGAGTCCGATCACCCAGTACTGACGGGCCGGCGAAGGAGGACACCATGATCCGCACGTTGGCGTACAAGATCGCTTTGATGGGGGCCCTGTCCATGGCGGCGCTCGGAGCGTCCGCTGTCGTCGGGTCACCGTCAGCCGTTGCCACTTCGGGCCCGACTGCGGTCATCATCCTCACCAACTCGAGCAACGGCAAGACGGTCGTGGCCACCAGAGGTGACCTGGTCCAGGTCAGGCTGACCTCGGTCAACGGGCTCCGCTGGACCGAGGCCTCCGTCGTGCCCAGTGCCTCCGTCTCTCCCCTGGTCAAGGAATCGGGGCACATCACATCCACGGGTTCGTCGGTGACGACGTTCAAGGTGGTCGGGTACGGCTCAGCGGGGCTCGAAGCCACTGGTTCACCGACGTGCACCACGGTCTGTCCGACCTACGTGCTTCTGTGGCGGGCCACCGTGGTCGTACCCGTACAGGACCCTCCGCCGGCCTCCTGACGATCCGGCCGGCTGCGAACAGGAACACCCCCGGAGCCGCGAGCCCGCTGTTCTCCAGCAGGGGCGGACTACCGGGTGAGGCCCGATCCTGATTCCCCGAGGTCGAAGTACCCTACGCCGAATTGCTCGGAAGTCCCAGCTCAGAGCCCTGAATTCGGTTTGTGGCACCCACACCCTGACGGCGTATCATCGTCGCAATGGCTAGCGAGACCGCAGAATCGTCACTCCGGGGAACGCTCAGTCGGATCGAGAAGCTCAACGAGCATCTCGATCGCGTCTGGGGCCTTCGCGACGGCGATCCGGAGAAGCTTGCCGGGGTCATCCTCGCTTGCCGGCTGCAGAACGACTTCATCGAGGACATCCTCAAGCTCATGCTCGACGAGCCACCCACGTGAACGAGGAGGACGCCGACGTTCCGCCGCCGAGTGGCTTTGCTGCCGACCTGCTTGCCGGCCAGGTGGCGTTTGTGACTGGTGGCGCTACCGGCATCGGCCGGGAGATCTCCCGGGTGCTGGGGGCCCATGGGGTTTCGGTCGCCCTGGCCAGCCGCTCCGAGGAGCGGCTCGTCGCCACAGTCGGAGAGCTTCGATCCGCAGGGATCGACGCCACCCACTCTGTCTGCGACGTCCGGGAAGCCGGCGCGGTCCGGGCGGTCATGGAGGAGGTCGTCACCCGATGGGGCCGCCTCGACATCATTGTCAACAACGCCGCGGGAAACTTTCCGGCGCCGATGTCGGCGATCTCTGCCAATGGGTTCAAAGCCATCGTCGACATCGATCTGCTTGGCACCTACAACGTGACGCGGGCCGCCTTCGACATGTGGCTGCGCGACCACGGGGGCTGCATCGTGAACATCACGGCACCGTTCGGGCAGCGCGGGGTTGCTTTACAGGCACATGTCGCGGCGGCCAAGTCGGGGGTTGACTCGCTGACCCGGACCTGTGCGGTCGAGTGGGGTCCATATGGCATCCGGGCCAACGCAATTGCCCCCGGCTCTATTGCCGGGACGGAGGGGTTACGTCGATTTTCTGATGCGGTTCCACGGATGCCAGACCGCCCCACAAACCCACTCGGTCGACACGGCTACGGCGTCGACATCGCACACCTCGCACTCTTCTTGTGCAGCCCCGCAGCCCGCTTCATCTCGGGCCAGGTCATCGCGGTCGACGGTGGTGGGTCGGTGGACATGCTTCGCCTGCAGCTCGGAAGGATCTGACGATCGGGTGCGGACGCGACCCACGATGTCTGGAACCCGAAGATGACCGCTGACGGTCATGACGGTTGGGGGCAGACCCTTGCCGAGCTGGAGCAGAGGAAGAGCCGCTCCCGGGCCATGGGGGGCGAAGATCGGCTCAGACGGCACCGGAACGCCGGAAAGCTCGATGCGCGGACCCGAATTGAGCGGCTGGTCGACCGGGGCACCTTCCGGGAGATCGGCACGTTGGTCGGCGGAGACGTGCCAGCTGACGGCATCATTGCAGGGACGGGCCTGATCGACGACCGGCCGGTGATGGTCGGCGCAGAGGACTTCACGACGTTGGCCGGGACGATAGGCCCGGGAGGCAATGCAAAGCGCTACCGGCTCGCCGAGCTGGCCCTACGGACCAAGGCTCCCCTCGTGATGCTTCTCGAGGGTGCCGGCTACAGGCCGGAGGAACGCTCGCACGGACGCTCCCCGACCGACCTGATGCTGCAGGCTCGCTGCTCCGGTCAGGTGCCCCTCGTCGCTGGCGTGTTCGGACCATCCGCCGGCCACGGGGCGCTCATCGCACCGATCTCCGACTTCACCGTCATGACCTCACTCGGCGCCATCTTCACGGCCGGTCCGCCCGTGGTCAAGGAGTCGACTGGAGAGGACATTTCGAAGGAGGATCTCGGCGGCCCGGGCGTCGCGATCGCCAGCGGCCTGATTCACAACGAGGCCCCCGACGACGCCGACGCACTGGACCAGATCCGGACGTACCTCTCTTACTTCCCGTCGAGTGCATGGGGATACCCACCGCGCTCAGGGCCGGACGACGCGACCGCTCCACGTCCGACCGACGAGCTGCTCGACCTCGTGCCGAGGGACAGCCGCAAGTTCTACGACATGAGGCGCGTGCTCGACGCGGTCTTCGATCGCCCCGACTGGTTCGAAGTGCAGTCCGGATACGGCCGGGCGATGATCTGCGCGCTCGCGCATCTGGGTGGGGAACCGGTCGCCGTGGTTGCCAACCAGCCGAACACATTGGCAGGCTCCATCGACGCGGAAGCTGCCGACAAGGCCGCCCATTTCGTTTCGGTGGCAGACGCATTCCACCTCCCCCTCGTCTTCCTGGCGGACAACCCCGGAATGTTGCCGGGTGGCAGTTCCGAGCGGCAGGGAGTGCTGCGTAGTGGTGCGCGCATGTTTGCCGCTCAGACCCTGGCAACGACTCCGAAGATCCACCTCACCCTCCGCAAGGCCTACGGGTTCGGCTCGATGGTGATGTCAATGGTCGGCTTCGATCAGCAGGTGGCGACGTTCGCGTTTCCCGGTGCAACGCTCGGAGCCATGGGGGCTGGTGCATCCAGCCGGGCGATGAAGGCGGATCGGGATCTGACGTCCGAGCTGAGGGAGGCCGAGCTGCAGGCTTCCTACCGGTCCGCCGAGGGGCTCGGATTCGACGAATTGTCGGACCCGCGGGATACCCGTGTCGCCCTGCTCCGCGCGCTGAGGCTGGCCGTGCACTCCCGGCAAGAGCCGGCGACGCCGGTCAGTCGAAGCGCGATCACCCCGTAGCGCTGCAGCCGTGGAGACCGCCGAGCACTCGGTCCGCGGGTCATCGGTCGCTGCGAAGAAAGGCACCGCCTACCCCACAGTTCTGCGCGAGGATCGGGCTCATGTCGGCTGACGATTCTGTGGGGTTGCAAGAGGCCATCGGGGAACTCATTCAGGCATATCGGGATGTCAGGAGCGTGGCCCGGAAGCACGAGGCGACCCTCGGGCGGGCACTACGGCGGCTCGAGCGAGGTGACGGTGTTCTCGCCACCTTTGCGGCCTTACCGCCGGACGAACCGAGGAAGGAGAGCCTCGAGGTCCTCAACGCCCTCGAGCAGGCACGGCACAGGGTTCGGTTGGCCACGATGGAGGCCTGTCTGGCCGCCGGAATGTCGATCGGTGAGTTCAGTCGGCGTTGGGGGTTCTCACGGCAGCTCGCGGCTCGGTACGCGAAAGAGATCCGCGACCGGGGAGCGCAGCCCTGATCCTCACGAGCGGTGAGATGGCGGTGTCCGAAGGTCGGCCCGACCGTCATGCGTTGAGGTCGAGGAAGCACCGTGTGTAGTGGAGGAGTTCGGTTCGCAGCGTTGCGTCATCGAGGTCCGCCACAAGAGGATGTATGACTGCCCCGCCGATGGCGGATGCGATCATGGCGGCTCGCACCCGCCCCCGAGCATGGGTGTCCTCGTCGAGCAGGATGCGGCACAGACGTTCGATGAACAGCTGAAACGGCTCATGGTGCTCGAAGAGCTCCATGACGACAGGATCGTACTGGAGTGTCCTGACCATGTTGCGGCGGCTCACGGCGAGGTCGATCACCTGGGTGAGCAGTATGTCGAGTGCGCCCCGGCCGGGTCCTCCGGCCTCGGCGGCGTCCAGTGCTGCTTCAAGCCTCTCCAGTTCGACCTCGACCGCTGCAACGACGATCGCCTCCTTCGTCGGGAACTGGTGGTACACGGCCGCCTTTGTCACACCGATGGCGTCGGCGATCATCTGCAGCGACGATCCGTTCACGCCATGCTCCGCAAACAAGTCGAGCGCGGCCGCGACGATCCGCATCTGGACGGCGGTGTATCGGTCGGATACCGGTCGGCTGACCACGATGTTGCTTGAATTCATGCCCCGAGGCTAGTCGCACCCGACCGGTTGGACGCATAGTGGCGGCGGTTGGCCGAGTCCGGCACGCACCTGACCGACGTGATTCACTGATGGTCCAGGATCTGTTGAGGCAAGGGGTCGCCAATGGCGATGGGACGTGAATTCGGCGGGAGGATCGGCGACGATTGGCGGGATTCCGAGCCATGGTGGCCTCCTGCCCCATCTCCCCCTCCTGGTGCTCCGAACGTCGTCCTCGTTGTGCTCGATGACGTCGGGTTCGCCCAGCTCGGGTGCTACGGATCGGACATCGCCACGCCGGTGTTCGACGGTCTGGCCGCCGAGGGGATCCGTCTGACCAATTTTCACACCACAGCCCTGTGTTCTCCAACCCGTGCCTGCCTGATGACCGGCCGCAACCACCACCGGAACGGTATGGGAAGGGTGGCCGATCTGGCGATCGGCTTTCCCGGCTACTGGGGAAAGCCGCCCATCGAGAACGGCTTTCTGTCGGAGATCCTTCAGGCGAACGGCTATGCGAGCTACGCGGTGGGCAAATGGCATCTCAGCCCCGATGACGAGACCAACATGGCCGGCTCGCGCAGCTCGTGGCCGCTCGGACGGGGGTTCGACCGGTGGTACGGCTTCCATGGCGGAGAGACCCATCAGTTCATGCCGGCCCTCTTCCACGACAACCACGCGGTGACCCCTCCTCGTTCGGCGGAGGAGGGATACCACCTCAGCGCGGATCTCGCCGACCGAGGCATCGAGTTTCTGGGCGACCTGAGGGCAGTCGACGCCGACAAGCCGTTCTTCCTCTACTTCTGTACAGGGGCCTGCCATTCTCCGCACCACGCACCACGTGAGTGGATCGAGCGCTACCGCGGTCGGTTCGCTCAGGGATGGGACCGCTGGCGCGAGGAAACCTTCGTGCGACAGCGCGCGCTCGGGGTCATTCCGGAAGGTGCCGTCCTCTCACCCCGCCCGGCATGGGTGCCGTCATGGGAGAGCCTGGATGAGCGCGAGCGGGCACTTGCCGAGCGTTTCATGGAGTGCTTCGCCGCCTACCTGTCGTACACCGACCACGAGATCGGCCGACTCTTGTCGTTCATCGAGGATCTGGGCGACGCCGACAATACTGTCGTCATCGTGGTGTCAGACAATGGTGCAAGTTCAGAGGGTGGACAAAAAGGAACGATCAACGAAGGCCGACTGTCGAATTTTGACGGCTCCGGGACTGGAGAGATGTACCGACGGATCGACGAGATCGGAGGACCACTCAGTCACAACAATTACCCGTGGGGTTGGACGATGGCGGGAAACACTCCGTTCAGGCGATGGAAGCGGGAGGTACACGAAGGGGGAATCGCCGATCCCTGTATCGTTCGCCTTCCGTCGGGCGCTCGTGCCGGCACTGCCGGCGCCGTACGCAGGCAATTCGCCCATGCGATCGATGTCTTGCCGACGGTGCTGGAACTGACGGGAGTCACGGCACCGGAATCGATCGGGGGAATCGCCCAGTCGCACCTCGACGGCACCAGTTTTGCCTATCTGTTGACTGAGGACGGAGCAGCTGCACCCGGTCAGCACAGCACTCAACACTTCGAGATGCTCGGATCCCGTGCCATCTATCACGACGGCTGGAAGGCCGTGGCGTTTCACCCGGTCGGTCCCCTGTACGACGACGGACTCAGCATCAATGCACCGTTCGACGAGGACGTGTGGGAGCTCTACCACGTGGAGGAAGACCCTTCCGAGACGAACGATCTTGCGGTCGCATACCCGGACAAGTTGCGCGATCTCGTCGAATTGTGGTGGGTCGAGGCGCGCAAGAACGACGTGTTGCCTCTTGACAACAGGGTCATGGAAGCGATCGCCCACCCACGACCCGACAGCCGGCGCCCGCGCGAGATGTTCAGGTACTTCCAGGGCGGCGCACCGGTGCCGGAAACCGTCGCGGTCAAGGTCTGTAATCGGCCCCATACGATCTCCGTCACCGTGGACGTGGCCGACGGAGTTGTGCCAAACGGGGTGTTGATCGCTCTGGGCTGCGCGCTCGGCGGATGGTCCCTCCATGTCCTCGACGGCCGCCTGCGCTACGTCCACAACCTGTACGGCAGGAAGCGCCACGTCCTGGAGGCACAAGCGCTGATCGGGCCAGGACGCCATACGCTGCAGTTCCGGTTCGAGCCGGACGGAAGCGGAGGTGGCTCAGCCAGTCTTCACATCGACGAGAAGATGGTGGCAGAGGGAACGATCGATCGATTCACACCAGCGGTCTTCAATGAAGTGGGAATCGGTGTCACCTGTGGATACGAGTGGGGCCCAGCGGTGGGCGAAGGCTACTCCGCTCCGTTCCCGTTCAACGGCGACATCGTGAGCGCCGAGGTGACTACCACGGGCCCACCGGTACTCAATCCGGCGCTGGAGATCGCGGCGATACTGTCACAACAGTGACGACTTCAGGCCCGCCGTCGGTCGATCTCAAGGACATCTGGCTGTTCTCGAACTGCAACGAGGCAGAGCTGAAGAAGATCCGGCGCTCGCTGTCCCAGGCTGAAGTCGCCGAGGGGCAGGTGCTGGTCGGAGAAGGCGAGATGGGAACCTACTTCTTCGTGATTGCCAGCGGCAGGGCCGAGGTGAGGCGCAAGGGGAGGACGGTCGCCGAACTGGGGAAGGGGGACTACTTCGGCGAGCTGTCCTTACTCGATCGCAAACCACACTCAGCATCGGTCGTGTGTACGGCGGACATGGACATTCTCATCCTCTCCCGTCTCCACTTCGATCGCGTGCTGGAGTCCGTTCCGGCCATCGCCAGGAAGGTGATGAAATCCATGGCCGCTCGTCTCCGTGAATCTGACACCCTGTCGTACGGCTGAGGGTTCAACCGACACGTGCCGTGCACGCGTCAGAGGCCGATCTCCGGTTCGAGCATCGAGACCGTGGCCTGCTCCTCGATCGTGAGGACCCGGCCGATCGTTCGGTCCCGGAAGATGAGGACAGCGAAGAGGGTGGCAACGGCGATGCACCCGGCGGCAACGAGGTAGGCGAGGTGGTAGCCCGAAGCCAGTGCCGCCCGTGAGGGCACACCGGCAGCCACGAGGCCGCGGGTCCGGGTTTCGGAGACGCTGGCGAGCAAGGCCACTCCGAGCGCGGCTCCCAGCTGGATCGACGTGTTGGCCAGACCCGAGGACAGCCCGGTGTCGGCCGGGGCGGCGTCGTGCATGGCGAGGGCCACCGAGGGGGAGAAGGCGAGGCCCGCCCCAGCTCCGAAGAGCACCATCCCGGGAAGCACGTCGACCAGATAGGTCGCGTGGACAGGCAGGAAGACGAAGAGCATCAGGCCACAGAAAATCAAGAGCAGCCCCGGAATCAACGTGTTGCGGGCCCCGATGCGGTTCATCGTCCGGGCCGCGACGAACAGCGAGAACAGGGCGATCAACAGATTCATCGGCAGGAAGGCGAGGCCGGTCTCCACCGGACCGTATCCGAGAATGTGCTGGAAGTAGAGGGCGCCGATGAAGAAGTTCCCGAACATCCCGATCGGGAAGAGGAATCGGACCACTGTGCCCCCGGTGGTGTTGCGGGACCGGAACATCCGCAGGGGCATCATCGGATTGTCGAGACGCGACTCGAGCCAGACGAACAGACCCATGAGCACGAGGGCGACCGCCCCGACCCCGATGGTGCGCACGGTGAGCCAGCCGAACACGCTGGCCTCGACGATGGCGTAGACCAGCAGCATCGCCGAGGCGGTGACCAGGGTCGCCCCGACCACGTCCACCCCGTTGCGAATGCCCCGCCCCGGGCGCTCGTGGATCAGGAGCGAGCCGAGGACCAGGGTGGCGATCCCGATGGGGACGTTGATGAAGAAGATCCAGTGCCAGCTGAGCTCCTGGGTCAGCGCGCCTCCCACCAGTAGACCGACGGCGCCACCGGCCGAGGCCACGAACGCGTACACGCCCATGGCCGTCGCCTTCTCCCTGGGCTCTGTGAAGATGGTGACCAGGATGCCGAGAATGGTCGCCGCGACGATTGCCGCCCCCGCCCCCTGGACGAATCGGGCCGCGACGAGCTCGACCTGGGTGTCGGCGAGGCCGCAGAAGATCGATGCCACCGTGAACAGGCCCACCCCGGTCACGAAGACCTTCTTCGGCCCCACGAGGTCACCCACCCGGCCGGCCAGCAGCAGGAGTCCGCCGAAGGTGATGAGATAGGCGTTGATGACCCAGGCCAGCGACGAAGTGGTGAAATGCAGGTCCCGTTGGATCGACGGCAGTGCGACGTTCACCACCGTTGCGTCGAGCACGATCATGAGCTGACCGACACACAGCACCACGAGGGCGATCCACCGACGGCGGTTGCTGGTGTCCGTTCCCGGATGGGCCGTGCTCCCCGGGGCGCGCTCCACCGGTTCTTTCCGTGCGCTCACCGTCATCTGGAACGCCGTGTGCCGGGCGCTATTCCCGGGTCGTCCATGGAGATGCCGGTGCTGTTGGTCAGCGTACGGGGATCATCGAGGCGAGCGCGATCGTCATCTGCTCGGTGTACCTCACCGAGCCAAGGGGTCCGGTCTGCTGCGAGAAGTCGGCCGTCTCCTGCTCGCGGAGGATGAGTCCGTTGAGCGCTGACACCCAGAAGTCGCTGGGATTCGTGCCGGACTCGGAGCCGGAGAACGCCAGGGTGATGTGAGTATGCAGCGCCGGTACCGTACGGGTACCGACGGTGAAGGAAGAGTTGGCGAGAACTGTTCCGTCAAACGCGATCTTCTCTCCCGGTGAGCGGCACGTCGTGTGCCACTTCTCGCCGATGGAGGGATGGGGCGGAACGAAGTACGTGCCTGCAGGACAGTAGATGACGGTGGAATTCTGCGTGCCGGCGATCTGCTCGTAGGACGGGCTGGAGGTGATGCTCAGCCCTCCACCTTGCTGGAGGCATTCCACCCACCCCTCTGTGTGTTGTGTGATCGGTTCCCAGTTCAGCGTCGCGCACCTGGCGGTTTCGGTCACGATGAGGTTCGTGGAGGTCGGAAACGAACGGCTGATGCCGGCGAAGCTCAGCTGCTCACCGCCGGTCGTGCGGTACCGGTAGACCCCGGTCGGAGGAAGGTTTCTGCTGCTCTCTGCCTGCCCCCGCTTCTGTTCCTGTCGGTAGAAGTGCAGCGCCTGGCCGAGATCGACCTGGGTGGCTGGGCTGCGCAGCAGGAAATACCACACTGCGACGGCGACGAGCACGATGAGGGTCGTGGCTCCCATGGCCAACGCCAAGAGACGATGGTGGGCGACCCAGTCCAGTGGTCCCATATCGTCCTTTCTTATCAAGCCGGAAGCGAGCTGTCCCAATCCGATGTGGGTGGGATCCGTGGACCGAGGATCCGCCCACCTCACCAGGCCTCAGTCTCGAGGCGGTCCACTCCCCTCTGAGTAGAACTGACGGAACCAACGGCGGTACTGCGTCACGGGGCCGTCGACCTTCGTGATGATCGGGTGCTCGCGGTAGATCTTGTTCTCCCAGATCGGCACGTCTTGGGTGAATTGGAGATTGGTGATCTGGTCGTTGAGCTCGGAGATCGACTCGGTCGCGTCGGCGTCCGGAAGCCGCTTCATCGAAAAGAGGAGGCTCACCTCGGTGAACTCCTCGTCGATCGGTGTTTGGGTGATGTAGGTGAGCATCTGGACCGGGTCCTGGGTGACCTCGACTGCCACGATCCCCGGCCCGCAGGTCGTCGTTCTCGTGCTCACCTCGAAGCCTGAATCTGAGATCGCGGTCACCTTCAGACTCTGTTCGACGACCATGGAGGGGCCCGAGAATGTCACATCGAAGAACTCCTGTTCGGGCGGTTCCATGTCGTGTACCGCCGAGAAGTGCGATCGATTGATGATGTTCTCCGTCAGGTCCTGGACATGGACGCGCACGGTGTAGCTGTTGCTCCTCCACGGCGTCCAGGCCTCTTCGTCCTCGCGGTAGATGGTCACGTCGTAGCTCGGTGGCGCGCCATCTGCATGATGCCAGACGAAGATCCGCCCGTTCCGCTCGCACACGTCCCACGCCAGAGCGGCCGCGCGGGGCGGGCGATCGAGTCCCGGAACTTCGACGAGCGTGCCGTTTCCATCGAAGCGCCAACCGTGGAAGGGGCAGGCGATGCCGTCGCCACACACCCGACCCCCGACTCCGAGGTCGGCACCGAGATGGGGACAGTGCGCATCGAAGACGCGGGCACCTCCATCGTCTCCACGGAAGAGGACCAACGTGCGTCCCAGGTAGCTGAGCGATCTCACCTCCCCCGGGTCGAGTTCCTCGGAGGCGCCGATGCAGAACCAGCCGTTGGGCGAGGCGGGGAACGGATAGCGGGCGGCCATCGGCTTACCTGGTCGGCTCGACGGGCCCGCCCGGCGGCCGCGCCGCGCCGTGTACCCGGCTCGCGAAGGCGCGTAACGGGAGATCCGAGCTGGTCAGGAGGCCGGGGCTCGCCTCACAGACGGAACGCATCGCATTGAGTGCGGGCATACCGGTGATCGTCATGCCCAGCGAGGCGAAGTAGTCCGCGTTCATCAGGCCATGGGGGGTGCCGGTCGCCGGGAAGATCATGTGGCGGTTGACGATCATCGGGTCGCCGTCGATGGTCGTGATATAGCACCCTTGGACGGCCCACCGGGGTTCCGTCTTTGGCGTCATCTGCCATTCGAGGTGGACCTCGATCTTCGGGTCACCGTCCGAGATCCCCTTGAACTTGGCGAGACTCCCACCGAGCGACCCCTTCGGAAGTGACCACCAACCGAGGTCGATGTCCTCCGTGCATGCACCGAGCTCGCACTCGAAGACGATGTCGTCGATCGGCAGGTCGAGGCAGTCAGCCATCATGTAGATCGAGTCTGCGAAGACCGTGCAACCCTTCTCGAGCAGCCCGGGGATCTCGGGATCCTCCACCGGTCTGCCGTAACCGACGTTCTTCCATGTGTCGACGGAGTGATGGCACGAGACGTCGACCGTCTCCAGCACGGTGATGTGGTCCACCCTTCCCATCCCCGCCGTTGCGACGACGCTCAGTATCTGCGCCAGGCCGGGATTCATGCCGGTTCCATAGAACGATGTGCCCCCACGCTGGCACGCGGCTTCGATGAGCTCCGTCGGCTTCTGTCCGGAAGGATGTGGGTGATTACGGTCGCGATGGTGTCCCGTGATCCAGTCGGACGTGGTGACCACGTTGATGCCGTTCTCGAGCAGGATGCAGAACTGGACGATGTCCGGCCAGACCCCGTTGAAGTTCACGACGTCCGGGGTCAACCGGAGCACGTCCTCGATGTCGTCGGTGGCCGCGATCCCGAGCGGCTCGATACCGACGATCTCTCCAGCATCTCGCCCGACCTTCTCGGGCGAGTAGCAGTAGAGGCCGACCAGATCGAGGTCGGGGTGCTCGACGATCCGTCTCACCATCTCCGTGCCCACGTTGCCGGTGGCGAACTGCACGACCCGGAGAGCTCTCTTCGACAAGGTGTCTCCTCCCCCTCGCTGCACGAGATCACTGCCCGCCTGCCCGGCATCGTACGGCAGAGTTGGACACTTGTCCAGGAGAGTGTCCGACTTGGCGATCGCTCAGTTCGCGCCGGCGACGACTCGTGACCTTCCCTGCTACACACCTGTTTCGGCAGCGAGACGCCCGGACCGCACTGCCCGGACAAGTGCCTCGTAGTCCCGCTCGTTCTGGTCGGCATACGCCGCGGAGAAGTCGGCGATCGCCCGATCGAAGACCTCGCCCTTGCCCAGGTACGACGCGATGGCCACGCGATCGCCCCATCGCGCGTGCGCCCGAGCCAGCGTCGCCCCGCAGAGACGGGCATAGATGGTGGCTCCGGGCACGAGCATCTCTTCGGCCTCCGCGGACCCTTTCCAATCGTGGAGCTGGCGCACGTAGTAGTCGCGCTCACCCCCATCGGGGCCCCTGATGCGCTGCCAGCCGAGGAAGGCGTCGCTCGCCCCCTGCATGAGGCGCTGACCCGCCACGACCCGCTGGCCGTGGTGGGCGTACTCGCTCGTTCCGGCGAAGCGCTCGAGGACCGAGGCCTGGGCTTCCTTCACCTGGAGAACCAGAGGGTCGGTTTCGTCGCGCCCGACCAGCAAGAGGATGTAGCAGCGGGTACCGACGCTCCCCACGCCGACGATCTTGCGAGCCGCGTGGACGTAGCGGAACTCCTCCAGTGGGTGGTGCTCGATCCCCAGGGTCTCGCGATAGGAGGCCAGCAGTTTCTTGATCAGGACATCGGACTGCGCCCATTCGGAGCCTGGTTCCAGGAGGTCCTCGACAGGCACGGTCACGGGTGGGTCTGCGACGATCCGGAGTCGCTCGCCCACTTTGCCGACCCGGCGGGTGAACACCCGCATGCTGTCGCGTGTGCGCGCCTTGGCCACTCCGATCTCGACCACCCGGTGTTCCTTCTTGCTGAGCTGGCCCCGGTCGACCTCCGCTCGCATCTCGTCGAGGAGGCGGCCGGCCTCGAGGTGGTCATACCAGACCTGAAGCGTCCCCGACTCAGCGGCCTCGCGCATCCGCTCGCGATACGCCCGCACGCCCTCCATGACGACGACTCGGCGATCCGGGCGCGAGAACCCCCGGTGGCGGCCCAAGATCTCGAAACTGCCGGCCAACCGCTTGACGTCCCACTCCCACGGACCCGGCAGGGTTTCATCGAAGTCGTTGATGTCGAAGAGCAACTGACGCTCAGGGGTACCGAACAGGCCGAAGTTGGACAGGTGGGCGTCGCCACACAACTGCACGGTCACGCCGGACGTCGGGGTGGCGGACAGGTCCGTCGCCTGGATGAGCGCCGCACCCCGGTAGAACGTGAAGGGCGAGACGAGCATCCGTCCGTAGCGGATCGGGAGCAGCTCCTGCACCCGGCTTGCGCCCTGCTCCTCCAACAGGGTCACCGGGTCGGGGCGATCGGCTGCGAGCTCGAATCGCCCGTGACTCGAGCGGGGAGCATCCCTACGGGCGGCGCGGCCTCGGGCCACACGCTCCTCGACGGTGAGGCGCTTCCGCCGCCAGGAGGCGGAGAACGATCGGCTCGGATTTCCCCCGGCACCCGGCTGGTGCTCTTGGGGGGTGCTCGTCGTCGTCGATCTCTCGGTATCCATCGGGTCCCTCTGTGTTGACACTACCCCTGGCGTCTCGGGCTGACCTGGGTCGGACCACCGTGCAGTGCGACCCAAAGACGAACAGCGGATACGACGAGACCGGCGGAGTTCTGGCGGTTGCGGGTCATCACACGGTGATTCGGCTGATTGTCGCTCCGGCACGGCACGGACCGTCGTGACAGACTGTGACGGGTGAGCACCGTTCTCCTTGCTACCGACGGTTCTGAACCGGCGGTGCGGTCCGTCCTTGCAGGAGTAGCGGTTCTACGCCGAGCAGATGTTCACATCGTGGTGACCGTCGTCGACGGACTCGATCCGTCCCTGACCCAGGATGGCTCGGGTCATGCCGGACCGTCGATGAGCCCCGATGAGTACGCGAGCGAGCGAGATCAGAAGCTTGCCGAAGGAAGGGCGGTGGTGGATCACACCGCGAGCTTGTTGGATATCGGGAACGTGCAGACGCGTGTGATCGAAGGCAGTCCGGGCTCGGCGCTGTGCGCACTTGCTGAAGAGGTGTCGGCCGACGCGATCGTGCTGGGTACTCGTGGTCGGAGCGGAATTCGGCGTGCGTTGCTCGGTTCGGTTTCCGACTACGTGGTCCGCAACGCCCCGTGCGCCGTGGTCATCGCCCGCGCCGACCCGTAGCCGGTCAGTCTCCACGCCGGTCTGCCCGGCGCTCCTTCCGGCGTCGATGGCGACGCATCACGCCGAGCCCGACCCAGATCAGCGCCCCGAACGCCGCAGTGACCAGGGTGTAGAGCCACAACGGCCACGAGAAGTTCCAGACGAGGAAGTGGAGTCTGACCGTCTCGGTGTTCTGGATGATGAAGATGAGCAGGAGCCCGCCTCCCACAAGAGAGGTGATCGCTCCGGTTCCGAGGCGCTTCTGGTTGCTGGCCCGTCCGCCTTCATCCGACTGAACCATGGTGACCTGCTCTCTGTGGAGGTCTCGCCGCAAACTTCGTGGCACCTACACAGTCATTCTGGCAAGCTTGAAGCCAAGATGCGTTCCAGAGTGTTCTGAGTCGACCGCATGGTGTCGGCAGACGGCTGGCGGTCAGAGCCATGCGTCACCTAGATGAGGGGTTGAACAATTGGCTTCGTTCCCGTTCCGGGCCCTCCGTATGGCGAGTGCCGTGTGCGTGGGAGTGACGGTCGTGATCCTGAGCACAAGCCCGGTGTCGCACGAGGGGTCTCCGTCGGCGAGTGGTGGTTCAGGTCGATCCGGACCGGGCAGGTCGTCGATCGGAGCACCCGTTCCGCTCGTCCGAGTCGAACCGCACGCCCTGGACTCGGACAGGTCACCACCTGGTCCCAGATCGTGTGGCTGCTATGAGCCGGCCCAGCTCCAGGCCGCCTACGATCTCGCGCCGCTGTATGCGGACAAGGACACAGGTGCAGGCGAGACGGTCGTTGTCGTCGACGCTTTTGGCTCGAACGCCATTGAGGGCGACCTCAGGACATTCGACGCCGGGTTCGATCTGCCGGCTCCTCCGAGCTTCAAGATCATCGCACCGGAGGGGGCGATCACGACATCCAACAGCAGCTGGGCTGTCGAAACGACTCTCGACGTCGAGTATGCGCACGCCATCGCACCGGGAGCGAACATCCTCCTCGTCGAGACACCGGTAGCCGAGACCGAGGGGGCAGTCGGGTTCAAGCAGATCGTCGCTGCCGAGAACTACGTCATCAGCAACAAGAAGGCCCTCGGTATTGCGGGGGGCGCTGTCATCTCCCAGAGCTTCGGGGCGACCGAGCAGACGTTCGGTCCGGGCTTCGCAAGCAAGATCGCACCATTCCGAACGGCATTCATCGCTGCAAGGTCGGCAGGAGTGACCGTCGTGGGTGCATCTGGCGATTTCGGTGCCACAAACTGCTCCGATGCAGCGAGTCCGTGCACGCTCTCTACCCACCGAGTCAATTCGTGGCCCTCGAGTGATCCGCTCGTCACGAGCGTCGGGGGATTGCAGCTCTCGATCAGCACCATCGCCCCCTACCGCCAGACGAAATCCCCGGTGGTCTGGAACGACGGATTAGGTGCCAGTGGTGGCGGCGACTCTGCCGCATTCGCCATTCCCCCGTTCCAGAGCTCGGTTTCGAGCATCGTTGGCAAGTGGCGCGGTACGCCGGACGTGTCGATGAGCGCATCGGTTCTCGATGGCGCCGAAATCTACGATTCGGGCGCCGGGGGATGGCTACCGGTGGGTGGTACCAGTGAGGCGACCCCCGAGTTCGCAGGTATCGTTGCCATCGCAGACCAGGTGGCGGGCAGAGGTCTCGGGGACCTCGACAGGGCCCTCTATGGAATGGAGACGGCCGGAGCTCGTGGCATCGTCGACGTCACCTCGGGTAACAACTCGTTCGACGGGGTCACCGGGTACCGCGCGGTAACGGGCTACGACATGGCATCCGGCATCGGTACGGTTGACGGGTCCACCTTCGTCCCCGAGCTCGTCGCAGCGGTCTCCAAGGTCGGTTAGAACGGCCATTGCTCGGGACTCGAGCGCCGGCCGAACCGATGCGCGACAATTGCCGTCTCAAGGGAGGGCACATGTCGATCGATTGCCGGACCCGACTGCTCAAGGACGTCAGGGCACTCGAGCGCGATGAGATGGTCGATGCGCTGCTCCCTGATGCCATTGCCGTACATGGCGACCTCGCCGGACGTGGCGTGGCGTACAAGGACCTCCCGCCTCTCGGTCTCGAGGTCGATGACCGGAAGGTCACACTCTTTCGATCGGCGGGGACCCTCGGAATCCGTTCTGGAACCGACGACGCGGATGTGGTCGGGGTGTTGCCCGCCGACGCGCTCTCCGACTTCCTCCAGGACGTCCAGTCGGCGATGGGCCTCGCCATGACCTCACGCGTCCGGATCAGCGAAGGCAGCATCAACGACTGGATCGCGTGGGAGCCGCCGATGCGCGCGCTCCTGGACGGCCGGAAGGTCCACGAGACCGGCGATGTCAGCTTTGCCGATCTCGAGGGCCGCCCACTCGACCTCGATCGCATCTTCGCCGCGGACGACGATCGCGACGAGATGGCCCACTTCCTCGAGCAGGCCGGTTTCCTCCACCTCCGCAGCGTCTTCGACCAGGACGTGATGGATGCGATCGGCGCCGATATCGACGAGTGGATCAGCCGTGCCACTCCAGACGACGGCGAGTCCTGGTGGGCCGAGACCGGCGACGGAGAATCCCAGGCCGTGCGCGTCCTCTTCTTCCACGAGAAGTCGGCCGCTCTCCGCCAGGCGGTCGCCAGCGAGCGGTACCAATGGATCGGCGACCTCACCGGCGACGGGCACCAGCACAGCGGCGGGGGGGAGGGCCTCGTGAAGCCGCTCGGGATCGTGCGCGGGCTCTCCGATCTCCCCTGGCACAAGGACTGCGGCCAAGGCAAGCACTCCTATGTCTGCAGCGGACTGACGTGCGGCATCTCGGTCACCGGGGCGGATCGCGACAGCGGTGCCCTCGGCGTGATCCCCGGCAGTCACCGCGCCAACACAATGGCTGCCGGCCGCGATCCCGCTCTCGATCTGCAACCCCGGATGCTCGAAACGCAGACGGGTGATGTCACGGTGCACTGCAGCGACACGCTGCACCGTGCCCATCCACCGATCGATCGGCCCCGGAAGGTCGTCTATTCAGGGTTCGCCCTGCCGCCCCTGGCCGGCGACGAGGTGAAGCCCGACCCCCGCTACAGCCGACAGGCCAGGGCCGAGCTCTCCGACGTCCAGGACCGGATTGCGGCAGCCGACAACCCCGACGCTCACCGGCGATATCGCGCAGGCCACGGTACGTGATCACGCAGTCCCGGATGACCTTCCCCGGAACGGCAGGTAAAACTGAAGAAGGTACTTGACTGTAGGAGTCGCTGGCTCCATACTCAAGTATATGCTTGACCAAACGATCGACCTGGATCGCACCTTTCAGGCGCTGGCCGACAAGAGCAGGCGCACCATGGTGGAACGGCTCACCTTGGGACCCGCATCGGTCAGCGAGCTGGCGGTACCCCTGACCATGTCCCTTGCCGCTGTCGTCCAGCACGTGCAGGTCCTCGAAGCGTGCGGGGTGGTGAAGACCGAGAAGGTCGGCAGGACTCGCATGTGCCGGATCGAGCGTGAAGCGATGACCGCGGCCGAAGGGTGGATCGCCGACCGACGCCGGAGCTGGGAAACCCGCCTGGACCGGTTGGGCGACCTGTTGAGCGAAACAGCCACTAGCGAGGAGAAGCCGTGACCCAGTCCACCGTCGCCCATGACACGTTCGTCGTCGAGCGGACCTTTGACGTTCCGGTCGCTCAGGTCTTCCGGGCATGGGCGGATCCCACCCTCAAGGCCCGCTGGTTCGCTGGCTCCACTGATGCGCTGGGAGCAGGCTACGAGCTCGATTTCCGGGTCGGGGGGCGTGAGGCCTTTCGGGGTGGGCCTCCCGGTGGGCCCGTCCATACGTACGAGTCGCGGTTCCACGACATCGTCCCCGAGCAGCGGATCGTCTATACGTACGAAATGTCTGCCGATGCGGATCGGATCTCCGTGTCCGTCGCCACGGTGCAGTTCCACAACCACGATGCAGCGACGCAGCTCGTCGTCACAGAGCAGGGGGTGTTCCTCGACGGACACGACACGGCGAGCCAGAGAGAGGAGGGAACACGGTCCTTTCTGGACTCGCTGGCAACCGTGTTGGAGGGAACCGCATCGTGACGAAGCACGTTCTGCAGCTCCCCACCTCGACGGACGGCGGCAGCGAGGGGGTTACCCCGAGGAAGAACATCCGATGAGAACCTTGGTGTCGTTCATCGTCACCAGCCTCGACGGCTTCTACGAGGGTCCGAACGGCGATTTCGACTGGCTCGTACCCGACGAGGAGTTCAACGACTTCGCCGTCCGCCAGCTCGACGAGGCGGAGACGCTCGGGTTCGGCCGGGCAACCTACGAGCACATGGCCGCCTACTGGCCGACCGACCAGGCTCGGGTGAACGACCCAGCCGTCACCTCCCGGATGAACACCAAACCCAAGCTCGTCTTCTCGACCGCACTCGAACACGCAGGCTGGTCCAACACCACCATCATCGCAGGCGACGCCGTCGAGCAGATCGAAACGGTGAAGGCCGCCCCTGGCGGCGCACTGCTCGTGCTCGGCAGCACCCATCTCACCGCCCACTTCGCCGCAGCGGGTGTCCTCGACGAGCTGCGGATCATGGTCTGCCCGATCGCCATTGGCCAGGGCCGGTCCCTCTTCGAGGATCTGAACGGTCGGCTCGCGCTCCGTTTGGCCCACGTCAGGCAATTCGACTCCGGCAACGTCCTTCTCACCTACCGGCCGTTGCGCTAGGCACGGTCGCTGTCGGCTGACGACCCCTCTCCGATTTGCTGCGCGCCCTGACCGCCGGTTGCTGCTCTTCTCTCCTCCAGGGCCGCGTTGTCGCGGAGCACCGCTTCGTTTGCGGCGAAAGTGACGCTCTCGGGGCGGGGTCCGTCCCAATCGAGATACCAGTGGCGTGACAAGCTGGTGAGCCACGAATCGCCGGTCGGGACGAGGCCGAATCGGGAAATCGTCCGCTGCCTGCCGATCTGATCTGTATAGAGGAGCTCGACGGTGATCGGTTGGCCGGCGTCGATCGCCTCCGCGACCTGTGCACGCAACGAATCGTCCGGATTTCTCAACGCTCCTTGCCACATGCCGATATCGCTGGATGGCACGTACAGATCGCGCGATTGAAGCCGGAGGTCTTCCAACGGTACGTGGGTGGGATAGTTGGTCGATGCGCTTGAGCCGGGTCTGACCGCCCAGCCCTGACAGACGGCAATACCGGTGCCGACATTCCTCAAGCTCATCGCCAGATAGACGATGCCGTCGATGTGCTCGACCGCCGCCCTGCCTCCGGCAGCACTCACCCAGTGATCTCCGAGGAACATGATCTTCTGCTTCGGATCCTCCAGGCGGGAGGGCGCAAGGACCGGTCGACGTTGCTCCTGCAGTGCCGCCTCGGCAATGCGAGCCGAACGGTTGGACGATCGGACCGCGGCGAACGTGGCGATACCCAGAACCAGTGTGCCCCCAGCGGTTGCCAATGAAGAGACCGTGGTCCAATCAACAGTCATGGGCGCCATCGGCCACCAGTGTGCCACGGAGGAATCTGCGGAGCCTGGGTGGGGCTCCCTCCGACGAGCGAAGCCACGAGGCGGGCGGGGACCTGCCGCCGACGGTCTCACTGCACCGGTATCGCCGGTGCGTGAGGGGCTCTTGGCGCGCGACACGGGGGAAGACCCTCAGAACGATGGCGGGATGGTCGACACCAGAAGAGAGGTGTCCGATGAGCAATCCAGAACCAGAGGCCGAACCCGTCGTCCCGCAGACGATCCCCGACCGTGACCTCGGTCTGGGGCCGATGACGCCGGAGCAGTTCCGGCGAGTCCTGTCTCGCCGCTATCCGAGCACGGGTGACGTGGCTCGGTATCTCACCAGGCACCGCCGTGTTCCGACGAATGGCCGCGTCGTTGCCGGAGAGCAACCTCGAGCGGCTGCCACAGATGACGCCGCCACAGATGACACCGAAGGCTTCGGCATAGTGGTGAAGATGCCCACCCGCTCGCTCGACTATACCGATGGGGGATCGATCAGGATGAGCGGGGCGACGCGAGGAGGACCGGGATGATCCGCGTCGTGTTCTCCTGGTATTCGGCATAGGGCGGGTAGGCAGCGACTGCTCTCGCCCACCACTCGCTGCGCTCGTCGCCCTCGAGCTAGCGGACTTCGGCGTCGAACGGATCGGGACCGTCCTGGATTGCTACTTCCGTGGGGTTGGCCTTCAGGTTGTTGTACCAGACCGGATTTGTCGGTGCGCCACCCATGGAGGCGACGAGTGCGTAGTGGCCACCGTGCTCGACGCGCATGAGGGCCATCTTGCGCACGTTTCCCGACTTGTTCCCGCGGGTCGTGACGATGATGACCGGCATCCCGGTATCGAGCAGGGTGTTGGCGCGCGTCCCACCCGACCGTTCGTACTCCATTACCTGGTCGCGGACCCAGTCCCAGCTGCTCGGCTCGTACTCTCCGGTGATCGGCATGTTCCGAATCCTTAGGCACCTGATGGCGTCGAGTCAACCGTAACGGGTACCCGACTCCCACCCAGATCACGCCGACGGGCGGCGGTGATGGATGAATCCGCAGGCTATCGGGTCGGATAGTGTCCGGATCGATGGCTTCGACAGGTGTTGACGAGCGATGGACATCGGCCAATCCGCAGACGGGCGATCACGGTTGCCTCTGACGAACGGGAGCTCATCCGAAGTCACCTCTGTGTTCGTGCGAGACAGGGACTGCTACGTCCCGACCGAAGCAGCTCTGGGCCCGTGGAGTCCGGATGCCCTGCACGGCGCCGCTGTCGCCGCACTGCTTGCCGGGGTCTTCGAATCCGAGGGTGAGGTCGTGGTCCGGGTCTTCGTCGAACTGCTCGGGCCGGTGCCCCGTGAGCCTCTGAGGATCGAGCTCGGCAGGAGCACTGGCGGACGCCGCGTGCAACGACAGAGCGCAGTCCTCCACTCAGGAGACAAGCCGGTCGCGGCAGCCTCCGCTACCCGGGTTCGTCTCGCCGACCTTGTTCTCCCTGTCGAAGCTATCGCGCGTCCAGTTGTATTCGATCCGGCGCAGATGCCGGATCTCGACCGACCGAACCGACAGGCGGCCCGTGTTGTCGGATGGCCGAATTTCGACAGCCTTGCGATGGCATCAGTCCGGGATCGCAGTTCTGGACCCGGGTTGCTCAAGCTGTGGCTCCGGCTCGTGATGCCGATCGTGGCCGGCCAGATGATCAGCGGCACGCAGCGCGCCGTGGCAGCCGCTGACTACGCATCAGGCGGAACTTCTGAACGACTACCGTTCGACCATTGGTCGTACATGAACGCAGACCTCACGGTCGGCTTGTCACGACCCGTGCGAGGCGAATGGATCGGAATGTCCTGCGAGGGGATCGTCCAGGCCACCGGTACCGGACTGTCGATCGGAGCCATACATGACAGCGGGGGTCGGCTCGGTCAATCGGCCCAATCCGTCGTCGTCGAGGCCAGATCTTCGCCGCGTCGGCCATAGGGATCCAGCCAGCCTCCTCCTGCAGCATGGTTCAGAGGGCTCTCGGATTCTTGGTCGATCTGACCCGGCTGGGCCGCAGATTGGGCGCCGCCCGATGGGCTTGTCGACCCCCTCACCAGATTGTCGCCCGAAGTGCTGTCGCTAGACTTCGGCCCGTGAGCGAGTCCCCGGACGCAGGAAATCCGACGTTGCACAGCGAATCCCCATTGGAATTGTCGGGCGCCGCGGCTCCGATGCTGGGTGATGCAGCCCTCGCCGAGCTGGCAGCGTTCGGCGAAGAGTCGGCAGTCGAGGTTGGTGACGTGCTGTACAGGGCGGGTGACGCGTCCTACGACTTCGTAGTCCTGTTGGAAGGTGCAGTGGACATCGTCCGTCCCGATCTTGACGGCGACACCCTGATCACCACGCACAGGGCCGGCCGATTCCTCGGCGAACTGAACATGGTGACGGGTCAGCGTTCCTACCTCACCGCCCGCGTGAGCGAACCCGGTCGGGTACTGCGGATCCCCAACGAAGAGTTCCACCAGATCATGAACCGTAAGCCCGAACTGGCCGACACGATCTTTTCGGCCTTCGTCGCTCGTCGGGAGGTCCTGCGATCCGGTGAAGGCGCACAGGCGGTCAGGATCATCGGGTCCCGATACTCGAGCGATGCCATGGCGCTGAGAGCGTTTGCTGCGAGGTCCCGGTTTCCACACACCTGGATCGATATCGAGGACGAGGACGGAGTCGACGTTTTGTTGGTCCGCATGGGCTTCACCTCTCGGGATACGCCGGTGGTGATCACCCCGATGGGAGTCCTGCGCCATCCGTCACCGGGCGAGTTCGCCGAGCATCTCGGACTCACCTTTCGGCAACTTCCGGGTTACATGTTCGATCTGGTGGTCGTGGGAACCGGCCCGGCCGGCTTGGCGGCCGCGGTGTACGGAGCTTCAGAGGGCTACAACACGGTGTCGCTCGACGCTGTCTCGACAGGGGGACAGGCCGGCAGCAGCTCACGCATCGAAAACTATGTCGGATTTCCGAACGGTATCTCCGGGGAGGAACTGGCCTCACGTGCAGCAATCCAGGCGCAGCGGCTCGGGGCCCGTTTGAACGCGCCCTGTGAGGTCACGGGCTTGCGAGCGGAAGACGGATTCCAAGTCATGACACTCGCTGACGGCAGTGAGATCCCGACTCGGACCGTGATCATCGCATCCGGAGCGCGCTACCAACGGTTGGCGGTGGAGGGGCTCGAACAGTTCGAGGGAGCGGGGGTGTACTACGCAGCAACCGACCTCGAGGCTCGGACATGCAGTCGACTGCCGGTGATCGTGGTCGGTGGGGGGAACTCAGCCGGCCAGGCCGCAATCTATCTCGCGCAACAGGGATGCCAGGTGTCGATCGTCATTCGGAGCAAGGATCTTGAACACAGCATGTCGCACTACCTCATCGAACGAGTCGATGCTGAGGAACGCATCGAGTTGTTCACCAACACGGAGATCCGGGGACTCTCAGGTGCCGACCACCTCGAGCAGGTCACTTTGGAGCACACGACGACGAGGCAGGTTCGCACTGTCGCGTGTTCGGGTCTCTTCTGCTTCATCGGCGCGACACCCGCGACCGCCTGGTTGGGGAATGTCCTGGCACTGGACGGAAAGGGCTTCATTCTCACCGATCACTCTCTGCCGGAATCGATCGTTCGGGGGTCACCGTTCGCAGCTCGTAGCCCCTTACCCTTTGAGACCTCGGTGCCCGGCATCTTTGCGGTGGGTGACGTCCGGAGCGGTTCACTGAAGCGGGTCGCATCGGCAGTCGGAGAGGGTTCGAGCGCGGTGCGTTCGGTCTACGAGCACTTGGCCACGATGGCCAACTGAGTGGTCGGCAACGACAGGGGGACGACATGCCCGAGGTCGCACTCGGAGACGTCACACTGGTCTACGAAGTCACTGGCGAGGGGGACCCCATCCTGCTCATCGCCGGATGCGGTCAACCTGCGCAGGCCTTTGAGATCGGCCTGGCCCCGATGCTCGCCGCTGCCGGCTACCAGGTCATCCTCTTCGACAACCGCGGCGTCCCGCCGAGCTCCCTCCCGCCGGCCCCGTACTCGGTGACCCAGATGGCCGGAGACGCGCTCGACCTCCTCGACCACCTGGACATCGTCGACCCGATCCGAATCGCCGGACACTCGCTCGGCGGATGGATCGCCGAAACCCTCGTCATCGAGCACCCCGAGCGGGTACGCGCCGCCGCTCTGATGGGCAGCGCCAACCGTCCGACGTCGTGGGAGAAGGCCATCACAACCCTCGAACGGGATCTGGCCGCGTCCTCGGTTGCGTTACCGCGCCTGTACTACGCGCTCGAGACTGTTCGGTATCTGCCCTACCAGGACCTCCAGGACGACGACGTCATCGACGGTTGGCTGGCGCTGATCGGTGACATCGAGGAGTGGCCGAACCCAGGACGCCTCGGCCAATATGAAGCAGCGCTCGCGTGGTCCACCGACCCGGTACGAACCGTTGCCTGGCCGACGATCAGCGTGCCATGCCTGGTGATGGGGTTCGAATACGACATCGACTCGCCGCCGGCCAAGGCTCGGGAAGCGGCCGGAGTGATCCCCGGAGCCGAGTACGCGGAGATCGCTGGAGCGAGCCACCTCGGCTTCTTCACGCACGCCGGTCCAGTTGCCGACGTGCTCATTGAGTATTTCGCTCGACACTGAGCGCAACTCCAGGACCGAGCACGATCGGAGAAGCATGCACGGATCGACACTCCTACAATCGTCGGAAGTCCCAGTTGACGGCCGGGGACGAGAAACAGAGGGAAACCTGTGAAGACAATGACCTGTAGACAATTGGGTGGACCGTGTGAGTTCCCGCACCACGGCAATACGGCAGACGAGGTCATAAAGGCGCAGGACCAACATCTCAAGGACGTCGTGGCTTCGGGTGATGAGGCGCACGAACCTACCCTGAAGGAGATGAAGGGAAGGTGGAAGCATCCTCTTTCCGGAATGGGATGGTACAGACAAGCCAAGCGTGATTTTGCCGCTCTACCCGAAGAGTGAGCGAGAAACGAGGCTCGCCGCTTGGTGGGATCGGCCAGCCATTCCGAGGTGACCACAGGTGACACACGCTGTCCTGATACAGGTCGAGCTCAGCCCGGACTCGGACATCGAGCACCGCCACTCGGTCCTGAACGACCTGGTGATTCCTGAGGCCAAGGCACTGCCGGGGTTCCAGAAGGGGATGTGGATGAACGACGGGGGCGGAACGGGGACCTGCGTCGTCGTCTTCGATACCGAGGAACATGCCAGGTCGGCGGTGGCCCCCCTGACACCGGCCGGAGGCCCCGCCGTGATCAGGTGCGGGGTCACCGAAGTGGAGGTCGAGGCCTGAGCGAGAGATTCGCTCCGCCCCGGCTACCCGAACGGGTGCAGCGAACTCCCCACGGCCCAGGTGCTGAAGTACTGGTTGTTGGCCCCGTACGCCATGCCGATGGCCACCTTGGCTCCGTCCACCTGGTGCTCCCCGGCCGCACCCCGTACCTGGTTGGCCGCCTCGGCGAACCGCAGCAGGCCCGAGGCCCCGATGGGATTGCTCGAGAGGACGCCACCGGAGGCGTTGACGGGCAGTGACCCCGTGAGCTCGGTGGTGCCGTCGTCGACGAGCTTCCAACCCTCACCGACCTCGGCCAGGCCGAACGCCTCGAGCCAGATCGGCTCGAGCCAGGAGAAGGGGACGTAGAGCTCGGCGGTGTCGATCTGGCGACGGGGATCGGTGATCCCGGCAGCGCCGTAGACGTCGGCGGCGCACTGGAGGGCGGCCGCGGGCCGTACCGGATCGCGACCGGGAAAGCTCGGTGGCTCGGATCGGGAGGAGGAGGCCAGGATCCACGCCGGCGGCCGACCGGCGCCCGCCGCAGCGTTCCCCCCCGTCTCGTCGGTGATGACCACGGCGCACGCCCCGTCCGACGACGGGCACGACTCGAGGAACCGGGTCGGCTCCCACATCATCGGCGAGGCCTTGACCTTCTCGATCGAGATGTCCTCGATCTTGAGGTGGGCGTAGGGGTTCTTCAAGGCGTTGAGGCGGTCCTTGACCGCCACCTTCCACCCGATGTGCTCGGGCGCACCGCTCCGTTGGATGTACGCCCGGATGAACGGGGCGAAGGCACCTCCGGCACCCAGCGAGGCGCCCCGCCCGCTGCCCAGGGCGAACTGGGCATTGCCCTCGGACTGCTTCTCGAAGGCAACAGCCAGCACGGTCCTGTGCTTGCCCGCCTGCACGTGTGAAGCGGCCACGATGGCGGTGGTGCCTCCGACCGATCCGGCCGTGTGGACCCGGAACATGGGCTTGCCCACCGCACCGAGGGCGTCGGAGAGGTAGAGCTCCGGCTTCATTACGCCCTCGAAGAGGTCGGGGGCCTTGCCCAGCACCACGGCGTCGATGTCCGCCAGCGTCATCTGGGCGTCGTCGAGGGCCCGGAAGACGGCTTCCCGCACCAGACCGCCGAAGGACACGTCGAGCCGCCGCGACTTGTGGTGGGTCTGTCCGACGCCGACCACGGCCACCGGTGGAGTGCTCACTCCCGTCCCTCCAGGATGCAGATGAGGTTCTGTTGCAGGCACGGCCCGGAGGTCGCGTGGGCCAGGGCGCGACGTCCGCCACCGAAGATGTGGTTGGCGGCATAGCCCACGCGGCACAGTCCGGTGGCCATGATCGGATTGTCCCGCAACGCCCCCCCGGAGGTGTTCACGGCCACGTCGTCCCCCAGGCCGAGGACACTGCGCAAGAGCAGCTCCTCATGGGTGAAGGCGGCCTGGAGCTCGGCCATTTCGACGGGGGCGTCGCCCAGTCCGGCGGCCTCGGCCGCGATACGGGTGGACGGCGAGTCGTCGAGGGCCCGGAATGACGGGTTGTGGCAGTCGGTCCGGTGGTCGAACCCTGTGATGTAGGCCGGTCGCTTCACCAGCTGGCGGGCCCGATCACCGGTGGCCAGCACCATGGCTGCGGCCCCGTCGGTGATCGGGGGTACGTCGTGCCGTCTGAGCGGCTGGCGCACGAACTCCTCGGTCAGGAGGGACTCGACGTCCCCTTTGCCGCGGGCCCGCACCGCCACCTCGGCCATCGAGCGCTCGTCGGCGATGCCGGCGGCGATGACCGCCCGAGCCTGCAGAGCGGCAAAGGTGAGCGGGTCGGCCCCGAGGGGGGCCAGGAAGTAGGGGTCCATCTCCATGGGGTAGATCAAGGCCGGATCGCCGGTCGAGGAGCGGCCGGATCCGGTGACCACGGCGATCTCGATGTCGCCTTCCTGCAGGCGGAGCCACGCCTCGTAGAGGGCCCACGCACCGTCCATCTCCACGTGGGAGTCCCGCTTCGGGGGCCAGGCGCCGATTGCGTCCAGGTTGGAGACGAAGGAGAAGGCCTGGCCGGTGATGTAGTCGCAGCTGCCGAGGCAGGTGAAGTCGATGTGGGCGCGGGTCAGCCCGAGCGGCACGAGTGCGTCGGTGATCGCCTCCATCAGGAGCTGGGTCTCGGACTTGTCGGTATGTCGGACCATGGGGGTCTGGGCCCAGCCGATGACGGCGATGTCGGTCGAGGGTGCGCTCATGGTCAGAAGATCCGGTTCACGAGGTCGGGATCGTCGAGATCCGGCTCGCCGTTGGGGACCCAGCCGAGCAGCGATCCCCAGCTCCCCCCCATGCCGCCCCCCTCTTCGGTCTCCTCGGCCGGTGACGCCCAGACGGCGTCGACCCGTTGACCGACCCTCACCTGGTCGGCGGGCAACTCGATGACCGCCGAGTAGGGGATGATCACGTCGGTGTCATCGAGCAGGACGAAGGCCCGGACGAACGGCTCGGTCTCGGTCTGGCCCGGATACTGCACCGGGGTGACGATGGCGAAGTTGGTGATGGTGCCCTTGTGGGGAAGGTCCACCTCGCACTCCGGACCGAGCTCGATGGCGTCGATGGGGCAGTAGCCGCGTCCGCCCGCGTACACCCGTCCGCAGGTCGGGCAGCGCAGACCCAGGAGTCGATGCTCCCGGGATGCCGCTGTGGCCCGGTCGGCGGCCTCGGGGACCGGGTTCCGGTAGGTGATCGAGGCCAGATAGTCCATCCGGGTCACCGGCTCTGCGGCTCCGCCGGTGTCCTCGCCCTCGGTCTCGGGCATGTCGCCGGGGACGAAGCAGATGATGTCGTTGATGCGCCCCTCCCGGCTGCCCCGCCACCTGGGGGCCACCCGCATCCCCTCCGACATGCCCTCCGGCGTGCCGGCGTCGACCGCATGCAGCAGCGGAGCGGTGGCACCGTCCAGACGGACCAGTGCAAAGGCGAAGGGATGGTCGAGTGGATGCTGTTCTGACGGCGTGGGCACCCATGTCCACGACTCGACGGTGCCTGCCGGCCCTACCGCCACGAACTCATGGGGAAGCTCAGCCCCGGTCGCCGGGTCCCACTCCAGGGGGGGGACCAGCACGGCGTCCTGGCAACGGATGCCCAGGATCTGTTTCTCGGTGAGGGCGGTCATGAAGGTCCCGACGACCGGTCCGAGGGACCGCTTGTACGGGAAGGTAATGGTGCTTTCGATGAATCGGGTCATCGATCCCCTTTGAGCCTCACCTGTGGACTGAGCAGAATCAGAGCACGTTAGCGCGAGCGGCATGGGCCGGCCGCCGGAACCGAGGTGCGCCGGACGCCAGCGCGGCCGGAGACGACCCCGACTAATTTGTCGATCGCATGGTTTGGCTCTTGCCGCCGCCCGATGAGGTCGCCGACCAGGGGGAGGTACCGATGACCGGCACCGCGATCTCCACCGGCACTGTTCGGTCCGGCTGGTGGTCGGGTGGTGTTGCTCGGGTCAGAGCCAGGGACCCCGAATTCCTTGCGATCAAACGGTCGATCCGAGCTGCGGTCGTGATGCCCACCGTGTTCGCTCTGACCCATCTGGTCTCCAGCAATCCGCAGGTCGGCCTCTTCGGAGCGTTCGGCTCGTTCGCGTTGCTGCTGCTGGTGGATTTCCCGGGACGCCCGCGCACTCGCCTCTCCTCCTACCTTGCGCTCTTCCTCGTCGGAACCGCGTTCATCACCGTGGGCACGGTTGTCTCACAGCACAAAGTGCTCGCGGTGGTGGCGATGGCAGTCGTCGGGTTCGCCGTGCTCTTCGTCGGGATCGTGTCGCCGCAAGCGGTCACTGCGTCGACGGCAGCGTTGTTGATGTTCGTGCTGCCGGTCGCGGTCGCCGAACCCGTCGACAGCATCGGCCCCCGCCTCGTGGGCTGGGTCTTCGCCGGTGCCTTCTGCATTCCGGCGTGCATGATGGTCTGGCCCACTCCCTGGCATGACACGCTCCGCCGCCGCCTAGCGTCGACGATCTCGGCTGTGAGCCGTTCGGCGGCGAAACAGGCTGAGGGAAGGAGCGATCCGGAGTCCGTGGCATCGGTGGTGTCGGAGGTCTCGTCATTGCGCCACGACTTCGCTGCGACGCCCTATCCGCCAACCGGTACGGCAGCGGGGGCGGTTGCCTTGGCCAAGCTCGTGGGTCGGGTCGAATGGGTCGTCGGGAGCGCCGAGCTCGCGCAAGAGGACGGCGGCGCCTGGCTGAACGCCCCTCGCGTGCGGGCGGTGATGGAGGCGGTGGCGGACACCCTGGGCACGAGCGCCACCCTGATCTGCGACGACACCGGTCATCCCGTCGACGATCCTGCTGGGGTCGCCGGCGTTCGACGCTCTCTCGAGCGCCTGGAGGACGTGGTCGCCGAGGTCCTCGAGGCTGAGGTGGCGACGTTGATCGACCCAGGCGCCAATGCGTCAGGGACCACCGGACCTGGCGGAGACCACGCGAACGAGATCGATCCCGGCACCGGCATCGCCTCGTCCCTCGATCCCAGCTTCCACGCTCGGTCCATCGGTATCGCCACGGCCATGGTGGCGGACGCAGCGCTCGAGTCCGCCGGCGTGCAGGCCGCTCTCGATCCCACATTGGGTCTAGTTGACGAGGACCCCTCCCCATCGGTCTGGAGACGACTCGCTGCCTACTTCTCGATGCGCTCGGTGTGGTTCCGCAACGCGGTGCGCGGGTCGGCGGGCCTGGCGCTGGCAGTTGCCATCGTTGAAGTCACCGACGTCGAGCACGGCTTCTGGGTGGTGTTGGGCACGCTGTCGGTGCTGCGGAGCAATGCCGTGGGCACCGGCTCCACGGCCCTCCGCGCTGTCGGCGGAACGGCGGTCGGCGTTGTGTTGGGCTCGGCCATCATGATCGGGGTCGGAGGTCACTCTGTGCTCCTATGGGTTCTCCTTCCCGTGGCCGTCCTGGTCTCCGGGATAGCGCCGTCGATGATCTCGTTCGCGGCGGGGCAGGCTGGCTTCAGTGTCGTCGTCATCATCCTCTTCAACATCATCGATCCGACGGGCTGGAGGGTGGGCCTGACACGGGTCGAAGACGTCGCCATCGGCTGTGCCGTCAGCCTGGTCGTGGGGTTGCTCTTCTGGCCGCGAGGAGCCACCGCGGCGCTCGGTCGTGCCCTCTCGGATGCCTTTGCGACGAACTCCGGCTATCTCGCCGACGCTGTGGACCGCCTGACTACCACCAGCCGAGTCATCGACATCCGTCCGGCCCAGCGCGAAGCGCACCGGGCGTATCTCCGTCTCGATGACGCATTCCGTCAGTACCTGGCCGAACGCGGGGCCAAGGTCGTGCCGGTCGAAACCGTCGCCGACCTCTTCACCGGGGCGAACCGGATCCGCCTGGCGGCCTACACCTTGGGCACCTTGGATGTGCTCAGGCCGGATCCGGGTCAGCCCGAGTTGGAGTCGGTCTCGATCGCCGGAGCCGTGCTCCGTGATTCGTATGCCTCGAGCCATCAATGGTACGGGGAGTTTGCCGAGTTGCTGGCCGACCATCGCGACGCGCTTGACCCGCCACCTGTCCACGATGACACGCTTCAGGCGGTTCTCCGTGCGGCATTTGACGATGCACGCGCTCGAAAGCGCGGTGACCGCCTCCGCGCCACCCTACGGATGCTCTGGGCCGACCAGCTACTCGAGAACCAGCATCAGGTCCAGGTGGACCTGGCACGCTCGGCCGACCGCTTCGTCCGGCGCCGACATCAAGGCGTGATGATCTGACGACGAACGAGCGTGCAACCCCGGGGCGTTCACTCCGATGGGCTTCCATCGTCGGGCACGTGCGTCGCCTTTCTCAGCGGGCCTTTCCGAGGAACATCTTCACGATGGAGAACGGAATGACCTTCACCTGCGACGGCTTTGGCACGATGATGGTGACCGGCGATCCATATCCGGCGAAATCGAGCGTAGCGGTCAGCCCGAGCGTGCCCCTCGTGCCGGTACCCGTCACGGTCGCTGTTGCCTGAACAAGGCGATCCGACGCGTCCGCCCAGATACTCGCCGTAACGGAGCGGTTCGAGCGAGTGGCGACGATCTTGGTTCCCGAGGCCCGGACGCCGTCGATCTTGGCGTTCCCCAATGAGGTGACCGTGGCGTGATGGGCATCCGCGAAGCGGACAATGGCGTTCACGTCACCGAGCGCGGATGCGATCTTTGTGAAGAGGACGGGAACGGCGGACGATGCCTTGGATGACAACGCGACTGAGATCCAGGGTGCGCCGACCTTGGAGGCCAGGCTCGGTACCTCCAGATAGATCGTGGCTCCCGACAGGACGGCGTTGATGACCTCTGGGGAATCCGACCCACCAGGAATGAGCTTGGCGACAACGGCCGGCACCGAGACCGTGAGGGACACAGCCCGAGCCGTGAAGTCGGCCTGCCCGCTACCGGTGACGGTCACGGGCGACGTCGTCACACCGCTGACTGACGCACTGAACGTGAAGCTGGCCGTGGTCACCGGGCTGTCCGCTGCCCGACTGATCGAAGCCGTCGTACCACTCGTGGCACCTGCACCGTTCACGAGACCGACAGTGGTCCCGACCCCGGCGGCAGCCACGAGTCCGATCGTTGCCAGCCATTTCCCGCTGGATCGCGTCAACATTGCAGTCTCCCACCGGCCCTCGGTTGCCCGGCGGTCGCCGGGGCGTCCAAACAATACGACAGTCGGAGGCTCGTTGGCAGTCGGCGATCCTCCCCGAGGCGGTCAACCTGACCATCAAGACGTTCAAGTGCTGAGGGCTGCGCCGAGCCCTGTCCTCCCCTTTGCCCGCGTGGAGTGGCAAACTACGGAAGACGGGGGTCCGCTTGGAGTGAATTGTGTTCGTGGCCCTCCGATCGATCACGGAAGGTGGGACCCATGCGCATCACATCGGCAACCGCGGCGCTGACCGTCACGCTCCTGGTCTGCGCCAGCTGCTCGTCGTCGCCGTCGGTCCCATCGGGTTCCCCCTCCGCCTCCAAGGCGCCCTACACGATCGCCATGATCACCTCGCTCACCGGTCCCGGGGCCTCCGAGTTCTCCCAGGCTGCCGCCGGGTTCAATGCCCGGATCGCCCTGCAGAACGCGGAGGGCGGCGTCAACGGCCACAAGCTCGTGGGGATCGTCCTCGACGACCAGACCAGCCCGTCCTATGTCGTCACGGCCGCCCAGGACGCCCTCTCGAAAGGCGTCATCGGGATCGTCTCGACCAGCCCGCTGTTCTTCGAGGCGGCCCAGTACCCCAACCAGCAGGGGGTGCCCGTGACCGGCGGCTTCTTCGACGGCCCCGAATGGGGCGAGCAGCCCTACACCAACATGTTCGCCTCCGACGTCGGCAGCGTCGACCCGAAGTACCCGGTGAACACCGGCATCGGTGCCTTCATGAAGAGCCACGGTGGCACGGTCGTCTGCAGCTACGGCTACAGCATCTCGCCCTCGTCGGCGCGGTCGGCCTATGGGACCGCGTTGTCCTTCGAGCACGTCGGCGGCAAGGAGGGCGTGCTCGACACCTCGGTGCCCTTCGGCAGCGTCGACATGACGACGGAGGCCCTCGTGGCCAAGCAGAAGGGGTGCAACGCGTTCTACGCCGGGCTCGACGACAACTCGAACTACGCCCTGGCGACGGCCCTCGGCCAGGATGGCGTGAAGGCCAAGGTGCTCGTCTTTCCGACCGGCTATGAGCCGAGCGTCATCAACTCGACGGCCTGGCCCGCAGTCCAGGGCGACTACTTCGACAGCGTCTTCCGGCCCTTCCAGGTGCCTAACGCCGCCACCCAGCAGATGAAGTCGGCCCTTGACACCTATGCGCACTTCACATCCAGTGAGTTCCCGAACTTCAGCCAGTACGAGTCCTGGCTCGGCGCCGATCTCATGATCAAGGGCATCCAGCTGGCCGGAGCGAACCCCACCCATGCCAGCATCATCGCGGCGCTGCGCAACCTCAAGAGCTACAACGGCGGCGGGCTGCTGCCCAGCAGCATCGACTACTCGACCGTCTTCGGCCACGATCCGGCGCAGTCGTGCGGCTGGTACCTGCGAGCAGAAAAGACCGCGTTCGTCCCGGTCTCGAGCCAGCCGGTGTGCGGCACGGACCTAGCCGGAACGACAACGGTGCAGTCGTCGTAGCGAGAACCTGATCCGGCTGTGTGGCCGCTCCCGCTTGTTTGCGGACGGGCGACAGCACCTCAGCGAGATCGGATTCCCGGCTTCCCCTCAGCTGACGATCGGTGCCAGCGCGTCGACCTCGGACGCGTCTTCTGCGGACAGGTGCCACCCGCCGGCAGCCGCGTTCGCACGAACCTGATCGGGCTTGGTGGCACCGGCGATGACCGACGGGATGATCGGCTTCTCGATCAGCCAGGCGAAGGCCAGATCCAACAGGCTGTGACCATGAGACGCCGCCCAGGCGCTGAGGGCGTCGACGACCTCGAAGTTCTGATCGGAGAGCAACCCGCTTGCCCGCTCACCCCAACGCTGCATGCGGGTTCCCGCGGCCGGCGCCTCACCCTTGGTGTACTTACCGGTCAGCATGCCGCTCGCCAGGGGAAAGAACGGCAAGTAGGCGAGTCCCAGACGCTCGCACTCGGGGAGGACCTCACGCTCGTCTCCGCGGTTCAGCAGGTTGTAGTGGTTCTGCACGCTGACGAAGCGCGCTCCATCTGCGACGGCACCCTCATCTGCCTCGTGCAGCAGCTCGGCCGAAAAGTTCGAGCATCCGATCTCGCGGACCTTGCCCTGGTGGACCAGTTCGTCGAGCACGGCGAGCGTGTCGGAAATTGGAGTGTTCGGATCGGGTCGGTGAAGCTGATAGAGATCGATCCGATCAGTGCCGAGTTGGCGCAGACTGCGCTCGACGGCCTCGCGTACATAGGCAGGCGCCGCACCACCGCTGCCATCCTTGCCTACGGGACTGCCAAACTTCGTGGCGATGACCACCTCGTCACGATGGCGCCCGAGTGCTTTGCCCAGCCTTTCCTCGCTGTCCCCGTATGAATCCGAAGTATCGAAGAAGGTGATGCCAGCGTCGAGGGCAGCATTGACAACCGGAGGTACCTCGTCCTCGTGCATCCCCATGCCGAAATTGTTGGTACCGAGGCCGACAACCGAAACGTCGAGTGATCCGATCCGTTGCTTCTCCATGGTCTCCGTTCTACCATTCCCCTCTCTCGGTGACGAACGTCACGTACCAGTAGAGTTGGCCGCATGCGGCCCGCAACGCTGCTCCTCCAGACTGAGGGCGAGTGCGACATCGACCCGGAGCGACTGCTCGACGTGTTCGGCGAGCAGCGGCAGCGTTTCGTCACGATCCTCCGAGGGTTCGGTCCCGAGGACTGGATTGCTCGGACCAGGTGCACCGATTGGTCCGCTCACGACGTCGTTCGCCATCTCTGCGACGCCAACGTACTGATCCTCCGCGGTAGCGCAGATGACAGCACGCTCGACCTGACCGCCGGCTTCGATCCGAGAGTCACGCCCGGAGAGTGGCTCAGGGCGTCGGCCGGAGAGTCACCTGGTGCTTCCCTGGAGCGCTTCGTGGCCACGACCGAAGACCTGCTCGCCCTCGCCCGGTCTCGTCTGGCCGAGCGGCGCAGGTTCGATGTGCCCATGCCGTACGGGCAGATGGACTGGACCGTCGTCGTGCTCCATGCCTTCTGGGATTCCTGGATGCACGAGCGCGATGTGTTGCTCCCGCGAGGCGATGAACACCCCACCGACGACGACGCAACCCTCTACGCGACCGCGTACGGCCTGTTCATCGCCGCTGCGGTGGCGTCGATGTTCGGCGACCCGGTGGAGGAGCTGCTGAAGCTGGACGACGGTGTCTTCAATCTGGCCAGTCCGGGCAATGTGACGCTCATGGTCACCAGGGTGACGACTGCTGGGCACCCCGCACCTCGAGTCGCGGACGCGCTTGCTGGCCGAGTACCGGTCGACGATGCGCTTGACGCTGTTCCGACTCAGTCGCGTGGCGCGTTGTTGCGCATGGCTGACTTCCTGAACGCGCCCGTCGATGAGAGCAGGACCTGAGGACTCAGTCGTGCAGTGGACCGCCGATCGGCACGTGCACGGGGACGACATGGGCGATCTCGACAGATGATCTCCCGATATGGAGTTCGTGCGCCCCCGGATCCATGATCCATCCGCTCTCGTCGACCCGATCTGGCTGGCGCGCCCAGAAGGCGACCCGTGCCAGCTGCGTCGCGAGTCCGCTCAGTGCCGGATCGAAGATCGCCCAGCGGGCAAACGCGCGGTCACCGAGCTCGATCTCCAGGAGTGTTGACTCACCGGGGGTGAGGGATGTCTTGGCGAAGCCCTTGAGTTCCTTCGGCGGCCGGAATGCTCTGGGCTCCTTGGGTGCCACGTAGAGCTGCACGATCTCGGTCCCCGTTCGGCTGCCGGTGTTGGTGACCGGGACCCGGACGGTGATGCTTCCGCCGGGTTCGATCGTAGGTGTCGACAAGACGGGTGCTCCGATCTCGAAACTCGTGTACGACAGCCCGTGCCCGAAAGGGAACGACACGTCAATGTTGCGCGATTCGTACCAGCGGTAGCCGACGAGGACGCTTTCGCCGTAGCGGAGCCGACCGCCTTCGGGCACCGAATTCCCCCACGACGGGTTGTCCTCGAGTTTCATCGGGATCGTGGTCGGGAGGCGACCACCAGGGTCGGACTCACCAAAGAGGACGTCCACGAGGCCGGCTGCCATCTCCTGTCCGCCGAACCAGCACTGGACAACGGCGCCCGCATCCGTGGCCCATGGGGTGGCAACCGGAGCTCCGACGTTCAATACCACGATCGCGTGCGGGGCAACCTCGAGAACCCGCTGGACGAGCTCGTCCTGCGCACCGGGGAGGTGCATGGACTCCCGGTCGGCGCCTTCGGTCTCCCAGTTCTCGTCCGTACCGACCACCAGGATCACCGCGTCGGCCCGTCCAGCGGCCGAGACCGCCCGTTCGATGCCGTCGCTGGCCGGTGCGGGCCGGATGCCGATCTTGGCTCCGGTGACGAGGGCCGGTGCCCGAACGACGGACTGCACCTCGACCCGGACGGGTTCCTCCGGCGAGAGTTCCAGTGCAACGGTCACCTCTTCCCTGGCCAGACCGAAGAAGTCATGACCCGGACCAGGAGGATCGGCGAATCCGTCGAGCACGACACGGCCATCGATGAGGAGTCGAGCCGGATCCGTCTGTACGAGGGAGATCGTCCATCGACCCGCTTCCTCCACTGTGAGGTCGGCATAGGCCCTCCATGAGAAGGTGGAACCGACTTGGCGGGGACCGGCGCCGAACCAGATGACGGCACCGGTGTCGTTCGTAGCCGTATGGAGCACCTCGCCGCCGAGGTCGTCCGGCGGGTAGAACTCGACCGCCATTCCCGGCGTACCATCCACGTTCAGCCATGCATTCTGAACCTCGGGGCTCGTTCGGGCGATGTCGACGGCCGGCTCGTGGTCGATCTCGACACCGGGTCCGAGCCGGTCTCGGAGTGCATCGAGTGGAGAGCACAGGTAGTGCGCGGGCACGCTCGCGGACCCGCCGCCCATGATCACGGCTCGCCCGGCGTTCGGCCCGATCACCGCAACGCGACGCAGCTCGAGGAGGTCGAGGGGGAGGACGCCGGTGTTCTTGAGCAGCACAGTCGCAGCGACGGCGGCTTCGCGTGTGAGTACCCGGTCTTCGGGTCGGTCTTCGGACCTGGGCTGATCGTCCGGATCGTCGTCCAGAGCGCCCACGCTGTCCATGACCGAGAGGAGTCGCACTACGGCTGCATCGACCAGCTGTTCATCGACCTCGCCGGCGCGGACCGCCTCGGCCAGCCGGGGTCCGTACGAGCGGCCCGGACCGGGCATCTCGAGATCCAGTCCAGCGGCGATCGCCCTCCCGGTGTCGGCGAAGGCGTACCAGTCGGTGACGACGAAGCCGTCGAATCCCCATTCATCGCGAAGGAGGTCCTGGAGGAGCCAACGGTTGTCGGGGCCGTACAGTCCGTTCATCCTGTTGTAGCTGGTCATGACGCCGAGGGTGCCTCCCTCCTTGACCGCGAGTTCGAACGGCAAGAGATGCAGCTCGCGCAGCGCCCGGTCATCGATGATCGAGTCGGCGACCATCCGGTCCTTCTCGTACTCGTTGCCGGCGAAGTGCTTGACCGTGCAGGCCACGCCGGCGGATTGGGCACCGCGTACATACGCGGCGCCCATCCGGCCGGCCAACAGCGGGTCCTCGGAGTAGGACTCGAAATTGCGCCCACCCAGCGGTGAGCGATGGAGGTTGACCGTGGGAGCGAGCAACACCCGGCACGCCTTTGTGCGGGCCTGCCTGCCGACGAGGGCGCCGATTCGTTCGACGAGCCCTGTGTCCCAGGTCGCACCCAGCGCTGCTCCGCACGGCACGCATGTCGAGCTCAGGGGTTCCACCCCGTCGGGAGCACCGGGGAGCACAGCTCCACGTGCGCCGTTGGGACCGTCGGTGACCCGGATCGGCGGGATCCCGTGCCGTTCCACGGGAGCCATCGAGAAGATGTCGGCCCCTGCAAGGAGTGTGGCCTTCTCATCGAGGTCGAGTCGGGACACCAGTGCGGGTAGGTCACGGGACATGGGTGTTCGCTCCGGATCGTCGTGCTTGGAGAGCGGCCAGCGCTGGTCGCTGTCGGTCAGGTCAGGTGAGGTCAGGTCAGGTCGGGTTGACATGAGTACATCCATACTGTTGCCTTTGGTCAGGACCCTGTGAAGATTCTTGACCAGACGTATACTCGATCGTCGTCGAGGCGGAGGTGTCTGATGAGGCGTGTGATTCGGCGGCTTGCTGTCTGTGGTGCGTTGGTCGCCACTCTCGGGGTCCTCAATGCGGCCGCTTCCGGAGCGTCAGCGTCGACGACCCTCCGCGGGGCGGTGCAAGAGGCGGGCGCGGGTGCGGTGCCTGCCGGCTGCGATCACCCTCAGCCGCTTGGGCATGTCCAGTGCTACCTGTCTTCCGAGCCTGTTGTTTCACCTGACGTCGTCCCAGCGCCGTCGACGACGTGTACGGTCGACGAGAAGGCCGGCTACACGCCATGCAACATCCAGAATGCCTACGGCCTGACTGCTGCAGTTGCCAAGGATGGTGCCGGATCGGTAGTGGCCGTTGTCGATCCCAACGACGACCCGAAGGCTGCCTCGGACCTCGCGGTGTTCCGATCACACTTCAAACTTCCTGCATGCACAACGGCGAGCAAATGCTTTACGAAGTACAACCAGACCGGCCAGACCAAGGACTACCCGACGCCGAATGCCAGCTTCGCGAGCGAGACGTCGCTCGATCTCGACATGGTGTCCACCGCGTGCCCGCTGTGTCACATCTGGCTGGTCGAGGCGAACAGCAACGGTCTCGGAGACCTTCTCACAGCCATCCACGAGGCCACCGTCCTCGGAGCGAAAGTGGTGAGTGACAGCTGGGGTAGCGGCGAGCAGAACCTCGAGGCGTCCCAGGACACGACGCTGGACGTTCCGGGCGTTGCCATCACGTTCAGTTCGGGCGACGGCGCGTACCAGGGCGGTGTGCAGTATCCCTCGTCCTCCAACTACGTGACGTCGGTTGGCGGGACGGAGCTCACACCCGACGCGCATGTGACGCGGGGCTGGGACGAGTCGACCTGGGTCAACACGAGCTCCTCCCCGCCGACGCAGGGGTCGGGCAGCGGCTGTTCCGCCTACGAGGGCAAGCCTGCCTGGCAGAAGGACACGGGGTGCCACAGGCGCACGACTGCCGACGTCAGCATGGTGGCAGCGAACGTCCTGGGGTACGACACGTACGGAGCGAGTGGCTGGTACTACGAGTTCGGGACGAGCGTGTCCTCGCCGCTCATCGCAGGGATCTACGGACTGGCGAAGAGCCCGTCCTCAATCGCGGTCCCGGTGTCGGCGGCTTACGCCGCTCCCGCTGCCGATCTCCACGGCATTACGAAGGGCTCGACCGGGACGTGCACCCCCTCCTACCTCTGCACTGCCCGCGTCGGCTACGACGGACCAACCGGGCTCGGATCACCGAACGGCATCGGGGCCTTCAAAGTCGTGGCGGAGCCGGTGCCGACCGTCAGTTCCGTGACCCTCGGCGGGACGACGTCCGACCCCACTCTCACTCTGGACGGGACCCATCTGGGCGTGTTTGCCCCTCCGGGATCGCCGGAATGGGGTTGCGGCGCTGCGTACAGTGGAGACGTCTTCGGAAGCGTCGGACTCAACTTCGGCGATACAACAGCGGGATGGACAGCCGGCCAAGGCGGAGACTGCCTGGGACTCCTCGTGAGTTCCTGGAGCACAAGCACAGCGATCCTGTCGTTCGGAAGCTTCTATCCCGGCGTGACGGCAATGCAGGTCGGCGACAGCTACAGCTTCGAGCTCCAGGGGCATCTCTTCAGCGGAACGCTGGGATAGCCAGGCGATCGCTCGCTCGGTGGGGCCCGCCAGTTGTCAGCGATCGATTCGGCGCCCTCCCCCGTACTGACGGTCAGGCGGTCGGTGTGATGGTCATGAGTGAATCGCTCAGTGGGCCGGTCACATAACCCTTGCCACCGGGCCGAGCTCAGCCATCACCCGAGGAGGGTCAGTGGACATTCCGGAGCAGGAGGATGCCAACCGGTTCGCCCAGACACTCTTCGCGCCACTGCCCGAGCGTTACGACCGTCTGGCCGAACTGCTGTCGATGGGCCAGAACAGGCGCTGGCGCCGGGCCATGGTCGACCACATCGTCCCAGACGAACCGGAGCTGATCCTCGACGTTGCCTCCGGGCCTGCGGGCGTCGCGCTCCAGCTCGCCGATCGCACCAGGGCCCGGGTGGTAGGCGTCGATCTGACACTCGAGATGCTGCGCCAAGGCCAGCGCACCGTCGGTGAGCGGGGCATGGCCAACCAGGTCCAGCTGGTGGCAGGGCGGGCCGAGCAGGCACCCTTCGCTGACGGCACCTTCGATGCTCTCACGTTCACATACCTCCTGCGGTATGTCGATGATCCCCAGGCCACCCTCATCGAGCTCGCCCGGCTGGTGAAGCCCGGATCGGCCGTGGCCAGTCTCGAGTTCCTCGTACCGCAGAACCGGTTCTGGAGGTTCTGGTGGTGGGGTTACACACGGCTCCTGCTTCCTGCCGGCGGCTGGCTGACCGGCGGAAAGGCATGGTTTGAAGTAGGCAGGTTCCTCGGTCCCAACATCTCTGCCCACTACCGGCGGTATTCGGTGGACTGGACGATCGAGGCTTGGCGGCGAGCAGGCTTCACCGACGTCGGCGCGCGGCGCATGAGCCTCGGCGGCGGATTGATCATGTGGGGTCGGCGCGCCAGTGGATAGGACACCGGCAGATCCACCACCCGAGCAGCGCACCGCCTACTACGCGGCTCGCCCGGGCAGCTGGAGTGACTGGTGGACGCTGCTCCACCCGCCCTACACCGCGTGGCATCTGGCCTATGTCGTCATCGGGGCATGCCTGGCACCGGTGGTCAACGTCACGCGGCTGATTGCCACCCTCTTGGCGTTCTTCCTCGCTGTCGGTCTCGCCGCTCACGCGCTCGACGAGTTGCACGGGCGACCGCTGCGCACCGAAATTCCGTCGGCCGTCCTCGCCGTCGTCGCGGGCGTCGGGCTTGCCGGCGCAGTCGCTCTCGGAGTCGTCGGGATCGTGCAAGTCGGCTGGGCGCTGCTCCCGTTCCTCGTCGCCGGACCGGTCCTTGTGGTCACCTACAACTTCGAGCTGTTCGGCGGAGTCATCCACAACACCTGGGGGTTCGCCGTCAGTTGGGGTGCCTTTCCCGTTCTGACCGCCTACGTAGCCCAGACCGGAGGGATGGCCGTCGCCCCGCTCATTGCCGCCATCGGTGCCGCTCTATTGTCGGCGGCGCAGCGTGCACTGAGCACCCCGGCCCGGCTACTGCGCCGGCAGTCTGCTGACGTCGTCGGGACGATCACGCTGACTGACGGCGGGGAGATCCCCGTTAGTCGGAGGGTACTCTTGGCTCCGCTGGAGCAGGCGCTGCGGGCGATGTCGTGGGCCGTTGTGCTCTTCGCCGCCGCTCTTGCGGTCGACCGGTTGCACTAGGAGCGTTCAGTCCGCCGACGAAATCCGGCAACCGTCATCTCAACGACACGGTCATGCCCCCACTGCAGCAGTGGATGACCGATCCGGCTGGCGAATCGCATGGCGGGTTGGAGCATCTCGACCGTCCACGCCACTTCAGCCAAGGTCCCGTCTCCAGCAGGATGTAGCCGAAGCCGGGCATTCCCGATCAGGTCCCCGCTGATGGTTGCGTCGACCGCGTGTGGGCGCTCGCAGTCGACGAGCTCGACCCGGAGTCGCATTCGGTAGGGGAGCGGAGGTGTGACTACGCCATGGAGGACCGAACCGGCCGAAAGGCCGCCTCCCTCGACACGGAAACCGGTGAGCCAGGGCCACCACTGCTCGAACTGGTCGAACTCTTCGATCCGGTCCCAGAGCCGATCGGGAGCCAGGTCGAACCGGTAGCTGCGCCGGTAGGTGATGACGGGCGCTGCCACGGTTCTGAGCGTATGGCTGAAAGAGGATCGAGTCAGTGCAGCTCCGGATTTGCCACTGCCCTGCTCGGGGCACATCTCCAACAGTGGACCAGTCGGTGGTCGTAGTCACCCATCTGCGGGCTCGCCGATTACCGGCAGGGCGCGCCTTCGGTGGGATGACTGGGCAGACTCAGGAAGACGAGGGCCGAAGCTGAGGGAGCCTGGGATTCAAGCCGGAGTCCACGTCCGACGATACCTAACCGTAGGCATCTCTCTCCCGACCGGGTCAACCGATCAGGGCAATCAGTCATTTGGATCGGAGCTCCGGATACAACTCCGTGACCCCCTGGTGTTGGTCGGGCTGCCGGTTGCAGCTGTGCTCTGTCTACTTCGATATTTCGGATTGATCGCCCCGATCCCGTATTGGTTCGTCGTCTTGGTCATCTTCGTTGCCCAGGTGACGAGCGTCTGGTCCGCCGCTGCGTGGCTCAATCACCCAGAGGGTTGGCGGCTCACGGCATATATCGGCGCGAACCTTGGAGTCATCGGGCTTGTGGCTTACAGCACGGGCTGGGGCCCCATCCTCTCCCTCGGTTTCGTCTTCGGAGCGGCGTCGGCGTTCGAGGTCCTCGGATCCAAGATCACCAAAACAGCCCTGGTATGGACCGCCATCTATATGGGCATTGGCCAGCTGGCGATCTGGAGCGGAGTCGCACCGAGCCTCATCAGCCAACCCCGTGTTGACGGGCTCGCCGCCTTGTGTCTGGTTGGCGTGCTGCTCACCATCGTGTTGCTCGGTCGTTCAACTGCGGCTCGTGAGGAGGTCGAATCGGATCTCCGGCACGCGGCCAGAAGATTCGAGGCGCTGGTACAACACGCGTCCGACATCATCATCGTGGTCGACGAAGCCGGTCGCCTCCAATATGTCAGTCCGGCGTTCGAGCGGGTCCTCGGCAAATCACGTGAGGATTTTGGAGCACGCCCCGCCGTCGAACTGATGCACCCTGACGATGTGGCAAGTATGCGGTCCTCGCCGAGCGGTTTGCAAGCAGACATCGGCAAGAGAACCGAGCTACGTCTTCAGCGCGCAGACGGGACGTGGAAGTGGTTCGAAGCGACGGTAACCGATCGCCGCGCCGACCCCGATGTGAGGGGGATGGTGTCGAATCTTCACGACATCACTGACCGAAAATTGGCCGAGGAGGCGCTGAGGGAGGCTCACGAGCGATTCCACTCTGCCTTCGAGCATGCTCCCATCGGTATGGTCATGGCCGACCTCAATGGTGTCATCATGCGCGCCAATCCGGCGCTTGGTCGCATTCTCGGGTGCCATGCAGACGACCTGTCCGGGCAGTCGTTCGAGGCGTTCGCTCATCCCGATGACCGATCGCCAAGTCGGCCCGAGATTGCTGACCTTCTCTCGGGTAAGTCGGCCAGCTACCGTGTCGAAAAGCGCTACCGCCATGCCGACGGTCATGATGTCTGGGCATCTGTAAATGTTTCGTGCGTACGGGACCAAGAGGGTAAACCGAGCTATTTCATCTGTCAGGTGGAGGACGTCACTGAGAGCAGGGCTCTGCGCGAGCGGCTCGCCCAGGCGGCCATCCATGATCCGCTCACCTCTCTCCCGAACCGGGACCTTTTCATGGACCGCCTCGAAACTGCACTTCGACTCGCGTCCAGAGATCGATGCCGGGTGGTCGTCATGTTCCTCGACATCGATCGATTCAAACTCATCAATGACAGTCTGGGCCACGACGTAGGCGACAAGATTCTGTGCGCCGTTGCGGACCGCCTCGGAAGAGTTATGCGGGCAAGCGACACGTTGGCGCGGTTCGGCGGCGACGAGTTCACGGTGCTGTGCAGCGAGGACCACGACGAGAAGCAAGCGCTCCGAGTCGCAGAGCGGCTGGTCAAAGCCATGGCAGATCCGATTGTCCTGCCCAGTGGAGAGATCTTCGTCTCTCTCAGCGTGGGCGTGGCACTGTCGAGTGGCGACAGCACTTCGGGTGCAGTGCTGTTGGGCAACGCCGACGTGGCCATGTATCAGGCAAAGCAGCGTGGGCCGGCGCGTATCGAGGTCTACCATGACGCAAATGAATCACACGCGGTCAGTCGCCTTCGCACGTCGAACGAGCTGCATCGTGCCCTGGAGCGAGACGAGCTCGAGCTCCACTATCAGCCAATTGTCGACCTGCGAACGGAGACCCTGGTCGGCATGGAGGCGCTGGTGAGGTGGCAGCATCCGACCAGAGGACTGCTTTCCCCCTTGGAATTCATCCCGTTGGCTGAAGACAGCGGTCTCATCGCCCCGGTCGGAGCATGGGTGCTCAACGAGGCGTGCCGGCAAATAGGCGAATGGACCGAGCGCTGTGCTGACTGTGAGGACGACACGACCCGGCTCAACATTGCCGTCAATGTGTCCGCGTTGCAGTTGAGCGAGCCCGGATTTCCGAGTCTCGTCGCCGATTGCCTCGAGAGCTCGGGCGTCCTCGCCGACCGCCTGTGGTTGGAGCTCACGGAGAGCGCCTTGATATGGGACCCGGACGAAGCTGCGTCGGTCCTCCAGGCTCTCCGTGGTCTTGGCATTCATCTGGAGATCGACGACTTCGGAACGGGCTACTCCTCGCTCAGCCGTCTGCAGCGTTTTCCCGTCGAGACGCTGAAGATCGATCGCAGCTTCGTAGACCAGTTGGACCAGAATTCGGAGAGTGTGGCGATCGTAAGGGCCATCATCGGTCTCGGCGATGCCCTGGGTCTCTCCGTGATCGCCGAAGGGGTTGAACGAACCGCAGTGGCCGCCAAACTGCGGTCCCTCGGATGCCACCTCGCCCAGGGATACCTGTACGGCAGGCCCCTGCCGGCAAATGAGCTGGGTGACGTCCCTTCGGGGGACGTCAGCTCATGGTTGCCGGTGCTGCAATCGCTACCCGTGGGTTCGGACAGTTATGAGACCCAGTGCGGTTCGGTGATGGTGGTGTGAGTCGAGGTCACGATTTCCAACGCTGTCGGCCCGGCGTTTGCATGTTGTTGCCATTGTCGACGATTCAGGGTCTGCCAAACGCGTCGGCCATCTTCCCCGTCTTGCCGAACTGATCACCCGGCGTCCCCTCCGGGTGGCGAGCCGAGCGAGAGCGAACGTTCCACCTCGTAGTCGATCGCGTCCTTGGACATCATGATCGAAGCCGCCGCGAAGAGGCAGCCCGCCAGGAGGGCAACGGTCCCGGCGAGCACCAGCGCCAGTGACGAGTAGGCGGTAGCTCGGGAATTGGCCGGGACGGCCACCGCGAGCATGATCACGCTGGCCACTAGTGCTGCCACCCCGATGTAGATGCTCAGCACGGCGTCACGCAACAGATGGTGGCGGTGAAGCAACATCGGGAGCTGTTCGTCGATCTGGCGGAGGCGTTCTCGCGACGCCTCAGGCAGCTGCGCGATGGAACGAAACATTCCGTCAGACCCGGTGAGCACCGCGAGACGCTCGGCCGTCATCACCCGCATGCGGTCATTCACTGAGCCGAAGATGGCTAAGACACCTGTGGAGAGGACGGCTGCGGCCGTAATGAGGACGACCGGTGCAACCATCGCCTCGATGGCCCTGATCGCAGTCGGGTTCATGTGTGAACGATAGAACTGCGACACCGAGTAGGGCCAGCAGCCCCACCCTCCGCCACGCCGCGCTGACCGGGTCGGTGGGTCATTCCAGGGGCGCTGCCGACCACCACGGGCATACCGGATTGGTGCCGTTGGTGACCATCGTTGCGCGGGTATCAGGTCCTTACTCCAACGACCAGGGTACCGTTTTGGGGTGGTGTTGGGGCTGCCACGAGGCCGGATCGGATCGAGCCAATGAAAGGTCGTTCGGATGTTCAGGAAACTTGCCGCAGAACTGCTCGGAACACTCATCCTTGTCTTCGTCGCCTGTGGCGTGGCGACGTTGTCGTTCGGCAAGGGGTTCAATTTCGCCGGGTTCTCCCTTGCCCACAACCTCTCCGCCGGCATCGTAGCGACGGCACTTGCCTTTGGGCTCGTCTTGACAGCCTTGGTCTACGTGTTGGGACCCATTTCGGGATGCCACGTCAACCCGGCCGTGACCATCGGTGCACTCCTCACTAGGCGTATTGAGCCAGTCGAGGGTGTTTGCTACATGGTCGCCCAGTTCATCGGAGGTATCCTGGGTGCATTGCTGCTCTGGGGTGTGTTCAGCGCGTCCCCCTTCTACAACCGGACCGTTACCGGCCTCGGAGCAGACGGTTATGGCACGGCTTCAGATGTCCATATCACGGTTGGTGGCGCCTTTTTGGTTGAGGTGATCCTCACGGCTATCTTCGTGTTCGTCATCCTTGGAGTGACCTCACGAATCGCAAATGCCATGACCGCCGGGCTGGTGATCGGCCTCACGCTGACGTTCATCCACCTGATCGGTATCCCCCTCACCGGCACGTCAGTCAACCCTGCCAGGAGCCTGGGACCAGCGCTGGTGGTGGGGGGAACGGCCCTGAGCCAAGTCTGGTTGTTCATCGTGGCCCCAGCGGTCGGCGGAGGAGTGGCCGCTGTCATCCATTGGGTCATCTATCCACGGGAAGCTCCCGAACCCGAAGAGTCTCTTGACCCGGAGGCCGTGGGCTAGTCCGTAGACGCAACGTCCCGAGTCCGCAGTCGACGACCCTGACAACACTCGTGACCACCGGGTGGGTGGCAGGGTCGAGCGAAGCACACTTGTGGACCATGAGGGCTCGTTCGCGCTAACCCAGTGCCCGATCTGCTTCGCGGTCGCCTCCGTAGACTGCCAGGGCGTAAACCACCAAAGCGGCGATGAAGATATAAACGAATCCCCATACCGGGTAGAACGGCATCCACCAGATCGCGCTCACTCCGGCGATCACTCCAGCGACAATTCCGACCCATCGGGCAACGCTGGAACCAGCAACCACGAAAAAACCGCAAATGATCAGGATGGCCGCTACAGCGAGGTCTACCCATCCGTATGTCTTGAGGCTGTGCCCGAAGATGGCGGCCTCCAAGTTGGATGGCAGAACACCGTGGTACGAAAACGCCCAGATGGCGTCGAATACCTTCATGATGCCACCCCAGATGAGCACGATTCCTGCAAAGAGGACCCATCCTTCGCCGCGGTGTTCCATCTTTCATCTCCAATCATTCGCCGCGCCATGTTGTCGTGACGCGCGCGCCACCGCCCCAAGCGTCAGTCTCTACTTGTTCCAGGAGAAAACTCAAGGTGTGCCGCTTGTGACCGCGGTCACAAGCGGCACGGACTATCGACTCCAGTGGCACGCGCCTTCGCAGACGACTCTCGAGTCGGTCTGCCGCCGTTCGGACCTCATCACCCTTCCCAATCGGCTGATCCCTCACCAGACTGACTAGGGTCACGTGAGATCGTTCGCACGGCAATCGAGCAGGAGGAGACCTTGGCTGCCGACACCTTCATTGCATACTCCGGTGTGTACGCCAGTATCGATGACGCTTTGGCCGACTACGAAGCGGTTCATGCCCTTCACACCGAACTTGGACTCATAGACGCCTACGACGCCGCAGTCGTCGAACGCAAGGCCGATGGTGGGGTCAAGATTGTCAAGAAGCATGAGACGCCCACCCGGGTTGGCGGCGTGCTCGGCGGCGGGGTTGGTCTTGCGACCGGCCTGGTCATCGCCCTCTTCCCTGCGGCCGCGGTTGGAGGCGGGTTGCTCCTGCTAACGGGCGGCGGGGGAGCGCTCCTCGGAGCAGTGGCTGGTCATGCCGCGGCCGGCATGAGTAGAGGTGACCTGAAGGAGTTGGGTGAGGAGTTGGACAAGGGGCAGGCGGGCCTTGTTGTGGTTGCAATCTCAGACATGCAGTCCAAGATCGAAGCTGCGATGAAGCGGGCAAGGAAGATCCAAGCCAAGGAGTTGCGTGCCGATCACGAGGCGATTGAGAAGGAAGCGAATTCGGAAGGGGCATAGGCGGGCCTCGTGTTGAGCACCGAGTCATGACTCCCCAGTATGAGAACAGGGGAGTCATCGAGTTCGGTGCGACGCCAACGGTCGTAGCAACGCAAGGGCAGGGCGGAGGATGAAGATGACCTTCTCTTCAGCGGAGATCGACTCCACCGGTGGACAGATCGGCAACGTTCCCCGGGCGTTCACCCACCTCGCGCTCATCGCCGCCGCGCTGAATCTGGATCGACAGTTCGACGGACGATCGGGTGGCGTGGACCACCTGGGACGCTGACCGGACCGGTAGATCGAAGCCAGGGAGAACGCACGGCCATGGCGAGCTCCGTCGAGACCGGGAGGATGGCTCCAGCACTGCGCCGCATGCTGCTTCCGCTTGCTCTGGCTCAGTTCATCTGCAGCTTCGCGGGTTCGAACATGAACGTCATGATCAATGACATCAGCCAGGATCTGCACACCTCGGTCGAAGGCGTGCAGATCGCAATTACGCTGTTCTTGCTCGTCATGGCGGCGCTCATGATCCCCGGCGGCAAGCTGACCGACCGATGGGGCAGAAAGCGTTGTTTCACCCTCGGACTGTCGATCTACGCAGTCGGTGCCGTGCTCAGTGCCGTCGCACCGGGGCTGGGAGTTCTGATCGTCGGAAACTCGATTCTCGAGGGGGTGGGGACTGCTCTCCTCATTCCCCCCGTGTACATCCTGACAACGATGCTCTTCCACGACCTCAGGTCCCGGGCCCAGGCGTTCGGCATCATCAGCGGCATGGGTGGGATCGGTGCCGCCACCGGACCCCTCATCGGAGGGTTCATCACCACGGCAATCACCTGGCGGGCCGCCTTCGTCTTCCAGGCGCTCGTGGTCGCCCTGATCGTCATCCTCAGTAGGGGTCTCCACGATCCCCTACCGGCCGATCCCGCTCGCCCGTTCGATACGGTCGGGACGGTGCTGTCGGCGGCTGGGCTGGTGACACTGGTCATCGGAATCATGGCTGCAGATAACAATCTCGTGTTGTGCGCGCTCCTCATCGTGGTCGGGGCTCTCATCCTCGTCGGGTTCTTCGCCTGGGTCCGGAGCCGTGAGCGTGCTGGAAAAGAGCCGCTGATCTCGACCAAGCTCTTTCGCAACCGTACGTCGAACCTCGGATTGGTGACCCAGAACGTGCAGTGGCTGATGCTGATGGGAACGTCCTTCGTCGTCTCCGCCTATCTGCAGGTCGTTCGGGGATACAGCGCCATCAAGACCGGCGTGATCTTCACTGCGGCCACCCTGGGGATCTTGGTGTCATCGCTTGCCGCTGGCACGCTCGCGAAGCGATTCCAGCAGCGGACGTTGATCCTGGTCGGGTTCGTAATCACCATCGCCGGAGTGGTCTTCCTGCTCCTGATCGTCAAACACTCGCCGAGCGAATGGGCCTTCGCTCCCGGGCTGCTGCTCATCGGGTTGGGCCTGGGGGTTATGCTCACCCCTTCGGTGAACGTGGTCCAGTCAGCCTTTCCGGAGGACCAGCAGAGTGAGATCTCGGGACTTTCGCGGTGTGTGTCGAACCTGGGTTCGACACTCGGCACCGCCATTGCCGGCACCATTCTCGTGTCCGGTCTCACGAACCCGACACGCTCCTATGCCCTTGCCATGATCGTGGTTGCCGTGATCGGTCTCATCGGTCTTGGGGTCACGGTCTTCCTGCGAAGCCCGGAGCTCGCCCCGACGGCGCCGTAGCGAGCAAAACTGCGTGATTCGGCGGATGGTCGATCCAAGCCGTGGTCGGAATGGCCACCAGGAGGAGAGACGGTCGGGGACGGCCGCCAGATGGCGTCAGCGGTACGAAGGATCGGCTGCCCAAGACCTGGTCCATGCCCTTGGTGCGGTCGAATTCGGGGATCGGATCCTTCTCTTCGGAGCGACACTCTTGCTCTCGGTCCTCCCCCTCGTCATTTTCCTGAGCGCTTTGGCCAGTCAGCGGGTCGACGACGACATCGCGAGGCACCTCGGGTTGGGTCGGCAAGGATCTGGGATTCTCGAGGGTCTCTTTCACGCATCCCGCGTCTCCTTCAACCTCGGCATCTTCGTCAGCCTCCTTCTGTCCCTCGCCGGCACGATCGCCGTGGCGAGATCGGTCCAGGCAATATACGAACAAGCCTTCGAACAAGCGCACGCACGGGGACCCGGGAATCTGCTCCGTTGCTTCGTTTGGGTCGCGGGACTCGCCGGATTGGTCATCTTGGACGGCATAATCAGCGGCTCGTTGCGCAGCGGACCTGCCGGTCCGCTGACACTCGGGTTGGTCGACTTCGTCCTTTTGGCACTCTTCTTCTGGTGGTCGCTTCACTTCCTCGTGGCAGGAAGAGAGTCGTGGACCCGGGTTGGACCGTCAGCAGTTGCAACAGCGATCTTCTGGATGGGTCTCGGCGTGTTCGCGTCGTTCTATCTCTCCTCGACCTTGGTTTCGGACAGCAAGCTGTACGGACAGATCGGTGTCGTCTTCGCCCTGGTCTCGTGGTTCATCGCGATCGGAGCGGTCATCACACTTGGCGCCGTTACGGGTGCCGTCTGGCAACGACGGAGGTCGCTGATCGGGAAGGACAATGGATCACGCCAGAGATAGGGCGGGCACGTCGTGGGCAACGACTCCGCGAGCGTGCGCAGGGCTTGAGGCGATGCCAAGCTGGGGCGATGACCGATGGCACCAATGCTGGCTCGGGCTCCCCTGACGCCCGCGTGGCATCCACTCCGGCGAGCAGTGGTCGACGTCGATCAGCAAGCATCTACGGCACGATTGTGACAGCTGCCGTTATCGCTGCTGGCGGGAACCAACTGGGCAGCGCGCAACTTGCCGTGACTGTCGTCGTTACGCTCATCGTGTATTGGCTTGCCGAACAATACGCAGGGCTGCTGGGTACGCACACCCACGACGGCCGGCTACCGAGCGCCAGCCTGATCCGATCGTCTCTGTCGGAGGCGTGGCCGATGGTCACCGCGTCCTTCTTGCCGGTAGCCGCAATCGGCGCGGCCGTCCTCTTCGGGGCGTCATCGTCGGACGCGGCCGAAGCGGCCCTCATCGTGACTGTCGTTCTCTTGATCATGCACGGCTACACCGCCGGGCGAGCAGCCGGCTTGCGTGGCAGTCGGCAGATAATGGTCACCGTCATTGCCGGGTTGCTTGGTGTGGCGATGGTGGTCCTCAAGTCGGTGCTCCAGCATCATCACTACTAACTGGGAAGATCGCCGCTCGTCACCAGGCGATTCAAGGAGAATCTGGTAGTCAGCCGCGAGGTCAGATCCGAACGAGTTCTCCCGTGCACCCCTCGGAGCAGTCAGGTGCCCCTACTGCGGCGAGGCGAGCGCCGGGCCGGACGCGTCGGCGTAGCGTCGGGCAAGAAGCTTGCCCAGCTCCCAAAGCAGGAAGAGGGCAACGACCGGCACCAGTGCCCAGGTGAACTCACGGAAGTTGAGCTCCGTCGTTCCGAGGATGCGTCGGAGTGCTTCCATCTGGGTGGTGAGGACCGCGAGCACGAACTCCAAGATGATGGTCCGTTTCATCTGGCGGCTCTCGAAGGTGGCGGTCGTGAGGATGGAGTCGGTCTCGCTGCGGCACTCGAGAGCGGCCACGATCAAGCAGAGCGCGAAGGTGGTGAAGGCGATGGAGGTGCCGACAGCCGTGGAGTGGAAGTGTCTCGTGCCGATCTCGATCATCGAGAGCAGGCCGATCGTGATGGCCAGACCCGCCAGACCGACGCTGGTCAGCAGGCTCGGGGTGAGCACAGACTGCCCACGGGGCTTGGGCACGCGGGACATGAGGCCCGGGGTTTCGTTGTCGAATCCAAGGGAGAATCCGAAGGCCGCGTTCACGACGAAGTGAATCCACAGAACCTGTGGTGGCGTGAAGGGCTCACCGGCGGCAATGTTGAAAAGGGCCGCACCCAGGAACGTCAGGACGAAAACCACCAGCAGGACGAGAACGAACCGGATGTACTTCGTGAGGTTGTCGAAGATCTTGCGTCCCTGCTCGACCGCGTAGACGATGGTGGCGAAGTTGTCGTCGGAGAGAATCATCCGCCCGGCGTTCTTGGCCACCTCGGTCCCCGATCCCATGGCGATGCCGATGTCGGCGGCCTTGATGGCGGGCGCATCGTTCACGCCGTCTCCGGTCATGGCTACCACCTCACCCTTCTTCTTGAGGGTCTCGACGAGAAGGACCTTGTGCTCGGGAGCGACCCGACCCACGACCCCGACGTTGTCGATGCACGCCAGTCGCTCGGCGTCGGAGAGTGCAGCGAAGTCGGCACCGAGCATCGCCTCGCCAGGAATACCCACCTGCTTGGCGATGGCTGCACCGGTGGTGACGTCGTCGCCGGTGATCATGCGGACGCGGATGTGGGCGGCCTGCGCCTCCTTCACGGCCTGCTTGGACTCGGCTCGGGGCGGATCGACCATTCCGACCAGGCCGGTCATCTGCAGGTCGTGCATGTGCTCGAGCAGGTCGCCCTCGGGGTCGAACCCGTCGCACTCGATGTCGCGCATTGCTGCGGCCATGACCCGCTGACCGAGGCCGGCCATCCGCTCGACGTTGTTCTGGGCCCGGTGGGCCAGCTCTGCGTCCCAGGGGATGCTCGAACCGCCGCAGAGCGCAGTGGTCGAGCGGTCCATCACGGCTGGTGCGGCCCCTTTGACGTGGCAACGGACCATCCGGTGTCCCGAGGAATCGGTGACTTCGTGGAAGGTGGCCATGAGCTTGTAGGTGGGGTCGAACGGGAGCGTGGCGAGCCTCGGCAGGCGCTCGCGCGTGCTCACGACGTCCACCCCGGCCTTGTGTCCAAGGACCAGCAGAGCGCCCTCTGTGGGATCGCCGACGACCTCGCCCTCGACCAGCGTGGCGTCGTTGGCGATGAGGAAGGGCAAGATCGCATCCTCGATCGTGTCGGTAGTGCCAGCAGGATGCTCGACCCGGCCCTCCAGGCCGTAACCCGAACCGCTGACGGTGTAGCGATCGGTCGGATCGATGACTTCGACAGCCGTCATTTGGTTCAAGGTGAGAGTGCCGGTCTTGTCCGAATTGATGGCGGAGGTGAACCCGAGCGTCTCGACAGCGGGGAGCTCCTTTACGAGCGCGTTGCGTTTGGCGAGCTCGACACTTCCGAGCGAGAGGATCACGTCGGTCACGGTCGGAAGTGCCTCTGGGATGGCGGCGATGGCGAGTGAGACTGCACTGACGAAGAGCACATCCCAAGCCGTGTTCCTCGAGCGCCCGAGGGCGAACATGACGACCATTGTCAAGCCCGCAGCGGCGACGATCCACAGCGTCAGGCGGTTGAGCTCCTTGGTCAGCGGCGACTGCTCGGTGGCCGTAGTCGAGAGCATCCCGGAAATCTTCCCGAGCTCGGTCTGCGCCGCTGTTGCTGTGACGATCATCACGCCACTGCCGTGGGTGACCGGCGTGTTCATGAAGGCCATGTTCACCTGGTCGCCCGGGCTCATCGCGTTCCCAGCCAGCGTCGTGATCTCCTTCTGCGCCGGGGTGCTCTCACCGGTTAGCGCCGATTCGTCGATCTGGAGCGCGCTGGCCTCGATGATCCGGCCGTCTGCGGGTACTTCGTCACCGGCGGCCAGGAGCACCACGTCTCCCGTGACCACCTGCTCCGCCGGGATCTCGGACTCGACCCCTTCGCGCCTCACTCGTGCTGTGATCCTCATCATCGACTTGAGCGCGTTCATCGCGCTCTCCGCTTTGCCCTCCTGGCGGAGTCCTACCACCGCGTTGAGAAGCGTGATGATGACCAGGAGGACCGCGGTGGTCCACTCCTTGATGAACAGGGACACCACCGCGGCCCCGACAAGGATCAGCTGCATATAGCTGCGGTACTGATCGAGGAAGCGGCGCCAACCCGGTTTTGGCGTCTCCTCTGGAAGGGCGTTGGGTCCAATCTCGGCAAGGAGCTCTGCCGCTCGTGCGGAGGACAAACCGACCGCGGGATCCACACTGAAGGCGGCAGTGACATCCTCCGTATCCCGCGCATACCACCGAGGAACGAGTGCAGCTACCCCTGTGGAGGCCGAGGTCGGCGTGGTCACGGGCATCGTCACGGGCATCGTCTCGGTGGCACCTCGTCGACGGTCATCCTGGTCGAGGAGGCCGACCGGTCAGCGATCCATTGGTCCGTCACGCAGCGCTCCCCCAGCTCCTCCGAAGCGCCTGGACCCGCAGAACGCCCGTGCACGCCGCTCATAATACAATGCCTCCCGTCGCACGCGAAGTGGAGGATCATGAACGAGACGGGTCGTCGGGCACCGCCGTGACGGGAGAGAACGGAGCAGAGTCTCCTGAGAAGATGCCACGAAAGGAGTACGAAAAGGAACTTCGGCGCCTAGACGTCGAGTTGGTCCATCTGCAGCGCTGGATCGTGCAGAAGGACGCCAAGGTGTGCATTGTGTTCGAGGGCCGCGACACGGCGGGAAAGGGCGGTGTCATCAAGCGCCTGACCGAGCGGGTGAGTCCCCGGGTCTTCCGGGTCGTCGCCCTTCCCGCCCCGAACGATCGTGAACGCTCCCAGATGTACATGCAGCGCTATATTCCCCACCTTCCCGCTGGTGGTGAGGTCGTGATCTTCGATCGAAGTTGGTACAACCGCGCCGGGGTCGAACCGATCATGGGCTTTTGTACCGAAGAGGAGACAGCCCGGTTCCTCCAGCTCACTCCCTTCGTCGAGCAGGCAATCGTCGACTCGGGGGTCATCCTGCTCAAGTACTGGCTCGAGGTCAGCCCGGGGGAGCAGACGCGCCGACTGAACGCACGCATCAACGACGGTCGTAAGACCTGGAAGCTCTCGCCGATGGACCTCGAGTCCTACGGGCGCTGGTACGACTACTCGAGGGCGCGCGATGCGATGTTCGCCGCCACGGACACCGAGGGCGCACCCTGGTATGTGGCCAACTCCGACGACAAGCGCCGGGCTCGCCTCAACATCATCAGCCACATCCTCGACATGGTGCCCTATGAGCGCGAGAAGCAGGCGCCGGTGGTCCTCCCGCCTCGCCAGAAGAAAGGTGACTATCGAGAGCCGAGCGCGCAGCGGCACGAGGTGCCGACGCGGTTCTGAGCGGGTATCCGAGACGACACCTAGCCGGGCTGCCCGCCCTTCGCCAGCTGGAGGAGATCGTGAACATGCACACCGCGGGATTGGCGCCGAATCGCGATCTCGACGTTGCCCTCCGGAACGAGCATGCGCAGACCTTGTGGGTGTGCGCGGAAGGTCATCGGCGTCCCGAGCTCGAGGGCCTCGCCGTCGATACCGGCGTACGCCATTCCGGAGCGGGACCTGATCTCGAACGTTTCGCAGCTGAACTCGAAGGCGCGGCCGCTGCGGGGTCCCTGGCCGGCCAGGGCCAGCGTAACGACCTCGGCCGCCTGTGCTCCCGTCGCCGCGGTCACCGCGAACACACCGAGCTGTCCCGTGTCGAGCCGGAGGCGCTGAGACGTGCTCGGGGAGGCTGCGAGGACGTAGGGGTTGTTGGACACCATGACGAGAAAGGACCCGTCGACCTCGATGCCATCGGGTGTCACGAACGACAGGTCGAAGGGCTCTGTGGTCTGGCCGAGCAACTCTGGGAGCAGCTGCTTCGTCGTCGCCACCTTGGCCTCCCGGTAGCCCTCCTGTTGGACGATCGTGGCGTAGACGCCCAGTGAGACATTGTTGACGAAGAATCGGCCATTCACCGTCGCATAGTCGATGCGGCGCTCGATGGCATCGCGGAAGGCGTAGACACTCTGGCGCGGGTCGCGGCGATCGAGCCCTAGATCAAGGGCGAAGTGGTTCCTCGTCCCCGCGGCTACGCACACGAAGGGAAGGTCGTATTCCACGGCGATGGAGGCCACCAAGGCCTGTGAGCCATCACCACCGGCCATACCCAGGCAGTCGGCGCCCCGCGAGATGGCATCGCGGGCCAGCTCCGCGAGGTCGAGCCCGTGGTCGAGCATCACGGGCTCGACACCGAGGGAGGATGCCAACTCCACCAACCCGAACCGATCGACCTTTCCCCCGCCCGACCACGGGTTGCACAACAGGACGGGGTGCGAGGGTGGGGTCACGCGGTGCACGCGAGCGGCGGCGGTGGTCCGGAGAGTTGTGGCGAACGCCGCCCTCGCCGCCAGAACGGCTGCCGCGAGAAGAGCGAGGGAGATGACAGCTCGGACGAAGGACATCCAGTCCTCGTTCCCGGCCCCGAGCAACGCTGCGACCAGGAAGACCGCACCTGCGCCCATGGCGATGACCCCGTACCCGCGGCGTGGTGCCCGTTTCGTGATTGCCCACCACCCGCCGGCGACAGCGAGCGCGAAGCCGGCTGCTCCGACGATGAGGTATCCGGCATTACGAACCAGGAAGCCGACCAGCACGACAGCGAGTAGCAAGCCCGCGACGAGCGAGAGGATTGCGAGGGCACGCGGTCGAGTCGTCGAGAACCGATTCGAGTCAGACACGTGCGGTCACCGACCTCCGGTCCGACCCCACAGCATGGGCCCCTGTCGTTCTCGCGACGCTAGGAGGACGAGGTCCCTGATACCACTCGGTTGTGGTCATGACCATGCACCGTTCCCTGGCCTTCGGCTTGGCCACATTGTAGGTTCGGACCGAACGGCGTGACATGACCGAAGGGTCACAAGTGGCTGGAGCGCACTTTGGACGGAAGCCCTTCGGGGATGGCCAGATGGATACCCGGGTTGAGGGTCGTTCGGACCTACGAAAGGCGATGGCTGCGGTCCGACGTCGTCGCAGGCGTTGTGCTTGCCGCCATCCTGGTGCCTCAGGGGTTGGCGTACGCCGAGCTGGCCGGACTTCCCCCTGTGACGGGTCTGTACACGTCCATCGGATGCCTCGTCGGCTATGCGGTCTTCGGACCGTCCCGGATACTCGTCCTGGGCCCCGATTCGTCGATCTCACCCATGATATTTGCGGCCCTCGTGCCGCTGCTGGCGGGTGGCGACGTGCACCGAGCCATCGCGCTGGCCGGAATGCTCGCCGTGATCGTCGCCGTGATCGAGATCGGGTTGGGGATCGGCCGGCTCGGTTTCGTCGCGGACCTCCTCTCGAGCGAGGTGCAGGTCGGCTACATGAACGGGCTCGCCCTCATCATCATCGTGGGCCAGCTCCCCAAGCTCTTCGGATTCTCGACGAACGCGGAGGGCTTCGGTCCTGAGCTCAAGGCCTTCGTGCTCGGGCTCGACGGCACTGTCGGCGCGGCACTCGTGGTCGGCTTGGGGGTGCTGGCCATCCTGCTCGTGCTGTCCCGATTCACCAAGGTCGTTCCTGCGGTCCTCATCGGCATCGTGCTCGCCACGATCGTCTCGGCCATCTTCGACCTCCACGCCCATGGGGTATCGACCGTCGGGACGCTCCCCAAGGGAGTCCCGGCACCCTCCCTTCCGTGGACGAAGTGGGCCGACGTCGGGCCTTTGATGGTCGCTGCCATGGGGATCACGCTGGTATCGCTGGCGGACACGATCGCCACATCCTCGAGCTTCGGGGCCCGCCGCGGCGAGGAGGTGGATCCCAATCAGGAGATGATCGGTATCGGAGTGGCCAACCTCGCGTCTGGTCTTCTCCAGGGCTTCGCCGTGTCGACCAGCGGGTCGCGCACTGCAGTCGTCGAGCAGGCAGGGGCAAAGTCCCAACTTGCCTCGTTGGTCGGTGCCGGCATCGTCGCGGCATTGCTGCTGTTCTTCAACTCCCTGCTGGCCGACCTTCCCCAGTCCGCTTTGGCCGCCGTGCTGATCGTCGCGGCGCTCTCCCTGCTCGACCTGGAGGCGCTCGTCCGGTACTACCGGGTCCGGAAGAGCGCCCTGCTCCTCTCCTTGGTCGCCAGCCTCGGCGTGATCGTGCTCGGGGTCCTGCCCGGGATCGTCCTCGCAGTGGTCCTCGCAGTGCTCCTGTTCTTCCGCCGCAGCTGGCAACCACATGGCGCGGTCCTGGGTGAAGTGGAGCGCCTCGGAGGATGGCATAGCGTCAAGCGACATCCCGATGCTCGCGAGCTCCCTGGCATCGTGGTCTACCGATGGGAGGCTCCGCTGTTCTTCGCAAACTGCTCAGCGTTCCGAACCCAGATCCGCCACGTGGTCGCTGAACGCCACCCGGCGTGGGTCGTCGTCGAGTGCGAGGCGATGACGGACGTCGATGTGTCGGCAGCCCGGATGCTCGAGCAACTGGACCGTGAGCTCAACTCCTCGGGCATCCACATGGCGTTCGTAGAGATGCGAACCCGGCTGCAAGATCTCGTTCTTCGGTACGGCCTGTTCGAAACGCTCGATCGGGACCGCTTCTTCCCCACGCTCGAGGCCGCGCTGGCCGACATCCCGAGGGAGTGACAGGAGAGGGTCGTGGACGCCCTGTTGAGCGACACGGATCACCTGTCCGGCACCACAGGCCACGGACCGTTTCCCCCCCACCACGAGTCTACGACGGCCGTGCCTCATGACTACCGGGCTGCAAGCGCTTTCGGAACCAGAGGGCGTCCGTCCCTGACGGAAAATCCTCGACTCGACCAACCAGTTCATAGCCGTTCCGCTCGTAGAGACGTCGAGCCTGGAAGGCGTAGGTGAAGTGGACGGTCTGCCTGCAACCGCGGGCCGCGGCTTCGGCTTCGGCGGCTGCGATGAGCCGGGTCGCAAGGCCACCGCCTCGGAGGCTGGGGTCCACCCAGAGGCTCTGAAGCTCGCAACACTCGCCCCAGGTCCATCCGCTGATGCCGGCTACGACGGTGCCGGCGTCGCGGACGAAGATCGCCAGGTCAACTTCGTCGCCAAGCCCCATGGTGGCGGACGCCTCACGGCGGATCTGGGCTTCCAGGAACGCGATGTCCTGTGAATCTGGTTCGTCCTCGACGTGGAATTCCACGGTGACTGGAGTATCAGACGTCCACCATCTGCTCGATCAGCGAGATGTCGTCGAAGTACGTTCGGTATGACCTGATCTTCCCCCCTCGGAAGTCGGCCACGGTGACACCGGGCAACTTCACATGCCGTCCGGTTGCCTCCAGCTCCGCACCCTCGCCGAGAACAAGAGGTCCCGTGTGATCAGCTTCAATCAACCATTCGGCATAGGCCTTGTTGCCCACTTCATCGAGTCCTCGGAACAGAATAACGACGTTCGAGAAGGCGACTTCACGGAGAGCGGCGAGGACAGCGAGTTCCGCGAGCCCCGAAACCGAGGCATACGGCGACCAACCCACCACATCATCGGTGAACAGGGTTTCCAAGTTGTCCGAAGCGCCACCCACCTCGGCCTCGAGCGCCTTGAGCAGCACATCTTTTCGGGATTCACTCATCACATTCCCCAACTTCTCTCGTGTCGATTTGATCTACGACTTCTGGAAACAGGGCCTCGTTCAGGTTCCGAGGACCTTTGCCTTGGCTGACGCGAATTCCTCGTCTGTCAGCGCGCCAGAAGAGTGGAGCTGCGCGAGATGTTCGATTTCGTCCGCCGGGTCTGCCGGCGCCGGCGCAGACTGGGCCGGGTAGTCGTCGACAGGCTCCTGATCGGCGTCCTGTCTGTTGCGGTGGTGGGCTATCGCGCCTCCTGCCACCGCTCCAACAACTAGTCCGCGACGCCGTGCCCTTCGTCTCATTCCCATAGGGACTCCTTCCCTTCTCTTGGTTGACCATGTCTAGTTCAGACCACCAATGCATCCTCGTACGAGGGATCGGATGCGTCAAGCGCCAAAGCGCCAGGGCATGCATCCGTTCCGATAACCCACCTTGTCCGAGGACACCGGGGTGGTCAGCTGCGAACGAATGGACGAGCTTGTCGAAGATCCAGCCAACGGATGAGAGCCGTTCTGAGTCGCCGAGCTTGCACAGGTATGGGATGATTCCCAGGCGGGAACCCTGCGTGTCTTGTGGCTGCGGATTCGGAGCTCGAGCCTTCGAGGTCATGCTGAAAGGAGGGGTGTGTGCCACCGCCTCTCACTGGCGCTCGATCCAAGCGCCTAGGACAAGTCGGCATTGCCCTTGCAGAAGCTCTCGCTTCAGCCTGCGACTGCCCATCGCGATGATCGGCCCCGGTGCCACACGACTCCGAGCGTTGGAAGGAATCCCGGAGACCGACGGTTGACGATCCTGTTCGCTCTGCTGGCGGCCCTCTGCAACGCCCTCAACGTCACGACCCAGCACATCGCCAGCACGAGTGATCCGAAGCGGTCCAAGGGGTGGCGCCTCGTCGCCTACCTGTTTTCGAGCCCGCTTTGGCTTTTGGGTTGGGTGGCATTGGCAGGATCGTTCCTGTTCCAAGCGCTTGCCTTGCACAGGGGCGAGATGTCGGTCGTGCAACCGCTGCTCGTGACCGAGCTGGTCTTCGTTCTGATCCTGCGGCGCGTCTGGATTCACCAGGCCATTCGGCCGATAGCGTGGTGGTCGGCCGCTCTGACCTGCGTGATGCTCGCCCTGTTCGTGGCCATGTCCGAGCCTCAAGGAGGAGACCCCCGTCCATCCAGCCACGCATGGTTCGGCGCCGCGGCGGTCACCGTCGGCGCTGCAGCCCTGCTGGGAGCTCTCGGCTTCTCGGGATCACAAGGGCGCCGAGCGGCCCTACTCGGATCGTCTGCGGCCGTCATGTGGGCCCTGGTGGCTACCTTCATCAAGACGACGACCCAGACGATCTCCCAGTACGGGATCGTCGGGATGTTCACACACTGGCCCGTCTACGCGTTGGCCGCCGCTGGACTCGCCGCGGAGATCATCAACCAAGCGGCCCTTCACGTCGGCCCGCTGAGCATGTCCCAGCCCTTCTTGGTCATCGTCGATCCCATCGTGAGCATCGCCCTGAGCGTGTGGATCTTCGAGGAGTACTTCACGCCCAGTGCGGCCCGGATCGCGCTCGCTGTCCTCAGCTTTGCGGGCATGTGCATCGGCGTCACAATCCTCGTACGGACGGCCCCCTCGACCATGGTCGCTACTCCCTCTTCTGATACGGGGTGATGCTCGCCCTCTTGACGCTGCGGAAATTCGGCGCGAGCCTTCGAGGTCGTGCTGAAAGGGGGGTGAGTGCTACCACCTCTCACTGGCGCTCGATCCAAGCGCATCGGACAAGTCAGGATTGCCCTGGCAGCAGTGGTGGCTACAGGGATGACGCTGGCTGCTTGCGGCGGTTCAGGGTCAGGGCTTCCCTCGGTCAGCCATCCGAGTACCTCCTTCACCACGCCGGGAGGAGGTAGCGGCCTTTCCACCACCACTACCGGTGCTCCCTCGGTCACCGAGTCAACATCCATCCAATCGACCAGTACCGAGCGTCCGGCGATAGCGACGACGACGGTCGCCACTGCGACGACGGAACCGCCGACCACGACCACTCGACCGTCGACGACCACGACTCGGGACACTCCGAGCACTGCGAGCACGGTGCAATCGACGACCACCACCGAGACGACGACCGCGTCTACCGAAGCACCGACCCGCACCTCGGAATCCTCGACGACCACGACGGAACCGCTGACCACGACGACAGTACCCCCGACAACGGCAACGCCGTCCTCCTCGACACCGTGGGGTTGGATCATCGGCGCAGTCGTTCTGGCACTCCTCGTCTTGGCGCTGGTGCTGCTCCTCCTTGCGAGGTCGAGACGAGCAGCACGGGCCGCGTGGTCCCGAGCCGCTCGTCCAGCACTGCAGCAGGCAATCTCTGCCAGGGAACTGCTCCTGGACCTCGAGGCTCGTACGACACCCGAGGGCCGGGAGTCGGTCGATGCTCAAGTCGACCGAGCCTCCCGAGCACTCGACGACGTGGTGACCTCGGCTCCCGACGATGCCTCGCGGCTGGCCGCCTCCACGACCGCCTCTTCCCTACGGGGCCTCATGTTCGCGATCGAAGCCGAACGCCTGCTGCGTTCAGGCGGGCAGGCCCCCACGGCCGATCAGTTGGCACAGGCCGACGAAGCGCATCGCGCACGTTCACGGGAGCTCGACGCGGCACTGGACCGCTTGGCGTCCCAGATCGGTCCGGACGGGCCTGCACCATGACACGTGTTCGCATGGTGCGGTGGCCGGATCGTGCCAAACTTCGGACTCCCCGATACCCTTTCGGGTGTGGCCGCCAGCACCCGTCCACCCACACTGAACACTCGAGTGACCCCGACGCATCAGTCAGTCAGTGCATCAGTCAGTCAGTCAGGTCCCCACAGTGTTGCTTCGGCTGATTCAGGGAAGCTCCAGGCCACCATCCGGACGACCCCTTATCCAGTTCTTCGGAGTTCAGCGGGGACAGAGGGTCCCGATTCGCCGGTGCTCGCGAATCTCCGTTCGACCCGCTTCGATCCAACGGATCCGGTCACCATCTCGGGAAAATCCCTGTCCTCGTGGAATCTGAAGTGGGGGCCAGCATCCAGAAGGCCCAACACCCAACGCACACGGTCGGGCTGGCTGTCCTGACCCCTCTTGACCGTCATCCGCTCGTCGGCTCGTGCGCCCATCTCCATCTCCCTTCGACTTCGCCCCACCGATATGGTGGGCCCGCGGCCGTCGATTCGCTAGGGCCAAGAGTCACATCCTGCCCAGGAAGACCCGTCGAGATCCGGGTCCTCGCCGTCCCGCTTCCGGGGTCGAGGTCGCTTCGCTCACTACCTTCCATGATCTTGGATCAACCACATGGCCAAGGCTGGGGCATAGTTCAGGAATGAGAGACATCGGCCATGCCACCCCGTCGGGGGTCGGCTCGGCCCGTGATCCGGCCTTCCTTCGTTCCGTCCGACCGATTCTCGAACTGTACGCGGCGTATTTTCGGTCGGAAGTGAGAGGGTTCGATCGGCTGCCAGTCAGCGGTCCTTTCCTCGTGGTCGGCAACCATTCGGGAGGTCAGATGCCGCCCGACATCCCTGTCCTCTTGACCGCGTGGTGGCGCGAACGAGGTGAAGACGACCCAATCTACGCACTCTTCCATCAGTTCTTGCTCGGGATCCCCGGCGTGGGTGCGCTGTTGAAACGTGCCGGTGCAATCGAAGCGGGGCCAATCGATGCGGAGGCGATCCTCCGTGGCGACGGGATCCTCATCGACTACCCGGGCGGAGACTATGAAGTGTTCCGCCCTTGGTGGGAGCGCAACCGCATCGAATTCGGAGACCGGCGCGGCTTCGTCCGACTCGCCCTCCGCACACAGGTTCCGATCGTGCCGGCTGTCTCCGTAGGCTCCCACGAGACGCTCGTCGTTCTCAGTCGCGGACAGCACGTCGCCAAGCTCCTCGGGCTCGATCGCTTGTTCCGGATCAAAGTCATGCCACTCGTATTCGGGCCACCGTTCGGGGTCGTTCCAGGGGGGATCCCAACGTGGCCGCTTCCTGCGAAGATCACCGTAGAGCTGTGCCAACCGATTCGCTGGCCCATGTACGGTCCTGATGCCGCTGACGACGACGGCATCGTCCGTCAGTGCTACGAGGAGGTGACCCGCACCATGCAGGAGACGCTCGATCGCCTCGTGGCTCAACGCCGCTTTCCGATCCTTGGGTAGCCGTGCATCGATACCCCCGCGTGATCCGCGGCTCGACCGGGCCAGCTCTGGCCGCCCCTCAGTCGTCCGGTCTGCGGTCCCTGCCGGCCGACGCAGCAACCGATCGCGCCCAGGGATAGTCCGGCTTGGCGCTCGGTGACCGCACGATCTCGTCGACGACGACGATCGCCTTTGGTGCCTTGTACCGGGTCAGCCGGTCGCGGCCGTATTGTCTCAACGCCCCGATGTCGATCCGGCATCCGGGCTTGGGCTGCACCAAGGCAACCACTCGCTCGCCGTAGCGTTCGTCGGGAACGCCGACCACGAGTACATCCCGGACATCCACGTGCCCCTTCAGCACTGCCTCCACCTCGTCGGGAAAGACCTTCTCACCTCCCGTATTGATGCACAGCGACCCTCTCCCGAGCACGCTGATGGTCCCATCGCTCAACACTGATGCCAAGTCTCCTGGCAGCGCCCAGCGCTGTCCGCGCGCCTCGACGAACGTCGTTGCCGACTTGGACGGGTCCCCGAGGTAGCCGATGGGGACGTGTCCCCCCCTTGCCAGGCGCCCGATCGCGCCGGAGCCGGGCGGGATCGGGTTGAGGTCGTCATCGAACACGTCCGTCCGGTCGTCGACGCGCAGTTGGGGCGGCCCGAAGGGGTCCCCTGGCGGCGCCTCGCCGCCGACCTGACCGGTCTCCGACGAGCCGAAGCGATCGGCGACGACGCGCCCCGGCAGAAGCCGGTTCAGCTCGGCCTTCGTGGACGGCGACAGCAGCGCACCGCCTGAGCCCACTGCGATGAGGGACGAGAGGTCGTAACGGGCGGGTTCGGCCGCGATCACATCGAGCAGCGGGCGCGCCATGGCGTCGCCGACCACCGCGATCACGTTGATGGATTCGACTTCTACGAGCCGCAACGCTTCCGATGGATCGAAGATGCCGTCCTCGAGGGTGACGATCTTTCCTCCGCCGAACATCGTCGAGAACGCCAACCAATGCCCGGCAGCATGGATGAATGGCGGGATGGCAAGCGCGGTCATGCCAGGACGCAGGACCCGTTCAGCAAGCTCACTCGGATCCGCAATGTGATTTCCTAGCGACAACGGGTCACCGCCACCCATGGCAGCGAAGAAGATATCGTCGTGGTGCCAGAGAACCCCTTTGGGCATCCCGGTCGTTCCACCGGTGTAGACGCAGTACAGATCGTCGGATCGACGCGGAGGAAACTCCCGTGTGGCCGGGGCCGACTCGAGTGCCGTCTCATAGACGATCGCGATGCCCGAGGGATCGCTGCCGTCGAGAACTTCCAGCATTCCTCGAGGCTCTGACATGGCACTGAGTGCCCCGGTCACCTCACTTGCGAATCGGCTGTGGAAGATCAGTCCAGCCAGTGCCGCATCCCGGTAGAGGTACTCCAGGTCGCCCGACCTGTAGCGATAATTGACGTTGATCGGCACGGCTCGGATCTTGAAGCAGGCGAGCATGGCCTCGATGTACTCGGTTCCATTGGCCAGCTGGACGCCGATGTGATCTCCGAGACCGATGCCCACGCCCTTGAAGTAGTGGGCAAGACGATTAGCACGCCCATCCAAGTCGAGATAGGTGAGCCGTCGAGCGCCGGACACCATGGCGGTTTCCGTCCCCACCTGGTCGACCACGCTCTCGAAGAGATCGGCAAGGTTGAACTCCACGGCCTCCCCATTCATCCATTGACCATCCCAGACAGCCTGCGACGTGAGTACGAGAGGTAGTATTCCAGGCGGCGAACCCGCCGGAGCGTGTGCGCCAACGTGAGGAAGGACACCATGGGGGAGGCCGAGCTTGACGCTGAGGCTGGTGACCGGATCGGCGACGCGGGCGGGGGAACGATTGCCGCGGCGGTCAAGAGCGGCGGTCCGTCGACCGTCGATCGATTGACCGGACCGATCCACGCCGCGGCTGGCTTTCTCCATCGTCGGGCCTTGATCCGAGCCAGCCGGGCGATACCGCGCACCTTCCTGTTTGTCGGGTCTGCTCTGCTGCGCGGCGAGGTCGCTGACTCGCTTCCCGCACCACACCTGTCCGTTGGTCTCGCCGCGCAGGTGGCAATGGACGAGGCTCTCCTGGCTGTCGCCATGACGCCTCGGCGGTTACCGCTCCCCGGGGACTACGCGAGAGTGGCGGCCGAGCTCGCCGACGCCGAGGACCTGTATACCCGGAGCGGCTGGATCGAGGACCCTCGCTCGTATCATCGAAGGCCGCCAGCATTGTCCGATAGTGGCATTGGGAGCCAGAGGGGCTGGGCGACAGGACTCGGTTACGAGCGGTTGAGTTGGAACAGCGGCTTCGAACCCCACCCAGACGAACCCGGCAGCGATCGGTGGATGGCCTTCGAGCCCAACCAGACCGCCTCGGCCGTCGTCCTCCGTCACCCTGGTGGGCCTCGTCCCTGGGTGATCGCAGTACATGGGTTCTGCATGGGATTTCCGTTCATGGACTTCCAGGGCCTCCAGATCGCCCGGATCCATCACGAGCTCGGAATGAACGTGGCGCTACCGGTGCTGCCGTTGCACGGGCCACGCCGGGTCACCCTGATCAGCGGAGAGCCGTTCCTCTCCTTCGAGTTGATGAACGCCGTCCACGGCCTCACCCAAACGGTCTGGGACATCCGGAGACTGCTTTACTGGGTCCGCGATCAGGAGGCAACCTCGATCAGTCTCTACGGGGTCTCGCTGGGTGCCTACGCCGTCTCTCTGTTGGCCGGGATAGAGGCGGGCGTCGACGCGGTGGTGGCCGGCATCCCTGTGTCGGACTTCCCAGGGCTCTTCCACCACCACAGCCCTCGCCACATCCGGGCCCGGTCGATCGAGCACAAGATCATGGGAGGTGCGGCCGAGAACGTCTATCGAGTCGTGTCCCCTCTGAGTTTCGACGTGCAAATCCCAGTGTCTCGCCGTTTCATCTTTGCGGGCTACGGCGACCGGGTGGCCCGTCCCGACCAGGCACAGCGCCTCTGGGAGCACTGGGACAAACCTCGCATCTCGTGGTACGCAGGCAACCACGTTGGATACCTCTGGTCCAAGCAAGTCTCCGATTTCCTGGTGGAATCCCTGTGCGAGGGTTCGACGACCCGCACTCGAGCAGCGTGAGAGCCTGATCGTGGAAACGATGGCGGCACTCGACGCCAAGTTCCTGTATTCCGAGACGCCTACTACCCACATGCACACGATCAAGGTGGCGGTGTCGGACGTATCGGCTGACCGTACCGGGTTCTCCTACGACCACTTGACCGAGGTCCTCAGGCACCTTCTCGTCCGCCTCCCAGCGTTTCGCCGACGGATCGTCTCTGTGCCCGGGGGACTGGACCACCCCGTCTGGGTGGAGGACCCGGAGTTCGAGCTGGGGCGCCATCTCACCCGGATGGTACTTGCGGATCCGGGTAGCGATCGGCAGCTCGCCAATGCGGTGGCCGCATTCGCAAGCCAGCCGCTGCCTCGGGATAGGCCTCTGTGGGAGCTCCTGGTCCTCGAGGGCTTAGCCCGCGAACGCGTCGCAGTCGTCGTGAAGATCCACCATGCAGTGGCCGATGGTACGGCAGCGGTCGCAATGCTCCGAAATGCCGTGGAAGGCGTTGCCGGCACGGAGTCCCTCGAGCCCATCGACGATCCATGGCATCCCGAGCCACTACCTACGGGGCGACAGTTGCTGTCGATGGCCGCGCACGACCATGTCACCCGCTGGAAAGGCCTGCCTCGCCTCGTGCGGCGGTCGATCACGCAGGCCCGTGCCTCTGAGCACCGGCGCCGGACCTTCACGCCCAGGCCACCGCTCCCGCTCCATCACATCCCAAAGACGTCCTTCAATATCTCCATCGTGCCCGAGCGGACCTTTGCCATGACCAGCTTGCCGTTCGGGGACCTCAAGGCTGTTCGACAGGCAGCCGGAACCACGCTGAACGACGTGTACCTCGCCATCTGCGGGGGGGCTCTGCGGCGCTACCTGTTCGACCTTGGCGAGCTGCCCGATCGTCCGCTGATCGCAAGCGTCCCGGTATCCACCGATCCTGACACCGCCCGCCTGTCGGGGAACCGAGTCGACAATCTGTACGTCTCCATTGGCACTGACATTGCCGACCCGCTGCAACGCCTCAGGCAAATCCATGATGGGATGGCAGCGTCCAAGGAGGTCCGGGGACTGCTCGGTCATGATGGCCTTGCGCAACGGGCAGACATCGTGCCACCGCAGATCTACCACTCAATCGTCAGGATCTGGGGCCGCTCGCACATCGCCGACCGAGTGAATCCACCGCTCAACGTAGTTCTTTCCAATGTGGCTGGACCACGAGACAGGATCTCCTTCGGTCCCACCAAGCTGGAGGCGCTCTACTCGGTGGGACCGATCCTCGAGGGGATCGGCCTGAACATCACTGCGTGGAGCTACGGGGACTCTCTCGGTGTCTCTGTGCTCGGCTGCCCCAAGAGCGTTCCCGATCCATGGCGGATCATCGATGCTCTTCGCGACTCGATGAGTGAGTTTCGAATCGCGATCAAACGAGATGGCTAGCTTCGGTGAAGGCGACGGCTGACAACAGCGACAGTTGTGGTCAACGGCCTCGCGTGCCGCCACCTCGGCAGAAGGTAGCGAGCCGATCCTGTCGTCAGGCGGTCTCCTTTATGCGGGCTTCGGCCCACTCCAAAATGGCGTCGGCTGCGCCCTGATCGAAGATCACGCCCAGGTGCCCGACGTTCGGCACTTCTAGAACGGTGTGCGGCCTGTTCGGTCGAGAGGCTGTCTTCGGAACCAACCTGTCCCTCGCCGCAATGACCACTAGCATCGGCGGACGTGGGCCAGGAATGGCCTTCACGCTTTTCAGATAGGCACTGTTGGTCCCCATTTCCCTCATGACCCGCAACGGGCCGAAGCGTGAAAGGGAATGGCCCTGGTGGGGAGTACCTATAGTGACGACAGCGTCGATCGGGGCTCCCAGTGCGGCTGCGTGTTCGGCGACGAGGCCCCCCATCGAGTGTCCGACTACAACGATGCTGTCGTGAGTCTGGGCCATGTGCTCGATCAGCTTGACCAATCGCTCCGCCGAGGTAGAGATTGGCCCAAAGGCCAATCGCTCGTTGAAATACTTGGTTCGCCAGCCCTTCTCACGAGCGCGGCGCCGGATCGGAGTGAGAGGCCATTCGTTTCCCGGAGCAGCAAAGCCTCCCACGAAGACGAGAGCTCTACTCATCGCCAACACTTGGAAATGAGTGCTTCACCGCACTGACTGACGTTTCACTGCCTTGCCCCACTATTGAGTCGGTGTCTCTTGCTCGTGAAGAAAATGCTGACACAACCGGAACCCGTGCTGCCATTGTCATATTTGACGATTGCGCATGGGTGTCTGACTGACCGACTGACAATCGCAGAGTGGGCGGTAGGCGCCTCGCTGTCGAGGGACTCCGGGTTTCGTGGTCCTGGTGATCTCGTCGGGCCAGAAACAGTGCTGAGCTTTCGCGCGAGCCTCGGCCGTGAGCATGGGCATGCTCTGTCCTTCTCCATCTGTGAAGTCGAGTCGGCGGCGACCACATCCACTCCGACTTCATTCCACGATCGACGAGCACGACCTTTTCGGCATCACCTGGCAACGAGACGCCGATTGGATCAATCGGAACTCCACATCTGTCATGGGTCCATTGAAACATCTTCGGCGCGTGTAGGTGGACCTTACAATTGCTTACGCGGAACCAACCCGAGCAGAGGTGGTATCGCCTCTGCCAGTCATTGCTCGACTGTGCGCCACTGTTGGTGAGTGACGAGTATTCGACTCCGGATGACCTTTCCGGCACCCATTCCTCAGCCAGGGGGGCGATCGTTGAGGTACATCTGGGCGCTCTCGAGGAGTTACTCGATGCCCGCCGCCGCCCCTGTCGCCACGACCGCGACATCCGGCATCGTCTCATAGTCCCCAGTGACACCGAAGAAGAGGCTGCCGTTGTAGGACACGATCGCCGTGCCGACACGTAATCCGTGGACGATCGGGACGAAATGGTCGGTGCTCCAACACCTCGTGACCCAAGCAGTAAAGAGGAACCTGCGGCCCGGGCACGTTCGTCGTCACGGTATTGAGCGAGTGCTGTCCGAAACGGCGGGCCAAGCGCATCCCCATGCGGCTGAGGGGACCCACCAGCATCGGCGGAGCGAGGTTGCCGATCGAGGTGACCGCCTCGCCCGCTTCAGGGATGTGGGACGACGTCAGGTTGGTCATCTGCTCGTGGACGGCTCGGAGGAGCTCGACAGGGTCTGCGACATGCACGGGAAGTTCGTAGAGCAAGGCAGAGACCCGGTTGTCCGGCACCCCTTGGCTGTCCGCACGGCGGGTCGATACCGGCACCAGGGACCGAACCACAGCTCGCTCCGGGCTGTTGCCGCGCTCCCTCAGGAGCGCACGGTAGCCGCCGGTGACCGCCGCCAGCACGACGTCATTCACCGTGCCACCAAACGCGGATCGGATCGTCTTCACATCGGCAAGGCTGGCGAAGGCGTGGGCCCACACCCCGTGAGGACCGATGGAACCCTCGATCGAAAGGGGTTGTGTCGGAGCGAGGCGCGCGATGAATCGGACCAGACCCACGCCGGTCGTAACGACGGTTCGGGCCGCGGCGATCGGATGGGCTACGGATCCCGGGATGCCTCTGGTGGTTTCGAAGACGTCCGATAGCAGTCCTCCCCACGCGTCGAGCACCTTCATTTGCTCCCGGCGGCTCGGGGTGCGGCACCCAAGGCCGGGGTTCGCCGAGTTCAGCGTCGGCCTCGAGATCCAACATCACGGTGAGCAGTTCGACCCCGGCGATCCCGTCGACCATGCAGTGGTGAACCTTGAACACCAGGGCCCAGCGTCCGCCCCCGAGGCCCGCTACGAGCCAGGCCTCCCACAAAGGCCGGTCGCGATCGAGTGGCTGGGACATGATCCGTCCCATCAGGCGGCAGAACGCAGCGTCGTCACCGGGTGTGGGTAGTGCCGTGTGCCGCAGGTGGTAGTCGAGGTCGAACCGTGGATCGTCGACCCACAATGGGCGGCCGAACTCGAGGAACACGCGGCGCACACGCTGGCGGTACCGAGGGATCAGGTCCAGCTTCGAGGCCACGAGGGCCCTCACATCCCCAAGGCGTGGTGGAGGGTCATCGAAAACGCAGGCTCCAGCAATGTGCATGTGGACCTGCTCATCCTCAAGATCAAGAAACTCGGCATCGAGTGCGCTGAGCCGCTCCATCTCCCCATCCCCACTTCCCTTCGACACCCCATTCCGCACCTTACGGTGGAAGATCTCTGAGGCCCAGGGTCTTTTGACAGGAGTCACTCCCCGGCCTCCCGGAACGTGACCTTCGACCCTAAACCCGGGATCCCGGATGCCGTAGATTCGAACTATGAGTCGTGGCTCAGAAAGTCGACGATGACCAACCGGGCCGGATTGTTCATGCGGGATACAGATGCCTTCTCCTGGTACCTCGAGAAGGATCCTGCGCTTCGCTCCACGATTGTCGCCGTCGCGTGGCTCGATCGGCGGCCCGATTTCGAATTACTCACTGCTCGGCTAGAGCGGGCAACCCGGCTGGCCCCCCGTTTCCGCCAGCGCCTTCTGGAGCCGCCGGGTCGTCTGGCTGCGCCACGTTGGGTCGGAGCCGACTTCGATCTCTCATTACACCTCCACCGGATCGACTCACCTCCTCCCCACACTTCTGTCACCGTCACCGATTTTTCCCGGATCCAAGCCATGAGTGGCTTTGAACGGTCGCGGCCGCTGTGGGAGTTCACGCTCGTAGAACACCTGGTCGGCGATCGTGCCGCTTTGGTCATGAAGGTCCACCACTCGCTTACCGATGGAATCGGTGGCATGCAGCTGACGTCCTTGCTGTTCGACACGACCGGGGTGACCGTTCCGGTGGACGATGTCGCCGTGCCGGAATTCGGGGGGTACCGGGGACCGCTGAACTCGTACGCGAGTCGATCGCCTACGACTGGCAGCGGGTTTGTGAAACAGTTCGCCACGGATTGTCCAGTGTCTTCCCGACGACGATGCACATCGCCCACAATCCGCTGCGCTCGGTGTCCGACGCGTTGGCGATGGTCCGCTCGGTCGCTCGGTTCGTCGAGCCGGTCCCCCATACCCTTTCCCCGATCATGACCGGCCGGGGCCTCGACCGGCACCTTGACATGATCGCCGTCGATCTTCAGGATTTGAAGAGGGCAGCGAAATCGGTGGGAGGCACGGTCAACGACGCCTTCGTTTCCTCGGTCAGCGGTGGGCTACGTCGCTACCACGAGCTGCACGGGGTCCCGGTCGCGGAGCTCCGGATCACCCTGCCCATCTCAATCCGCAAGGCGGATGACCCAGCCGGCGGAAATCGGATCACGCTCGAACGGTTCAAGGTACCTGTGGGAATGGTCGATGCCGCAGAGCGGATACGGGTTACTGGCGAGCAGTGCAGAATTGCTGGTGACGACCGTGCGCAGCCGCTGAGCGATGTCATCGCCGGTACCCTGAACCGATTGCCATCTGGTGTGGTCGGAAGCATGCTCAAGCACGTCGACTTCGTGGCTAGCAACGTAGCGGGCGTCAATGTCCCCATCTTCCTCGCTGGGGCTCCGGTGTCGGGGTACTACGCCTTCGGGCCGACGACGGGCTCGGCGGTGAACGCCACACTGCTCTCTTACAACGGAACTTGCTGTGTCGGCTTCACCATCGACAGCGCCGCCGTATCAGACCACGACGTGCTAATGCGCTGCTTCCGCGAGGGATTTGAAGAGGTACTCGAACTCGCCGGGGATCACAGACCCGTCGAGTTTGCACATGGACCGCGTCAAGGTATCTCGGCGCCACCGGAATAGTCGGCCTTCGCCACGGTTCCCTCGTCCGTGGGCGAGGGGCGTTGCACCCTCCAATGGGTGCCCGTCCTCGCCGTCCTCTCACCGCTCGACGGATTCACCAGGTCGTCGTATCGTGTCCTCGCGTGGAGCGCTTCGAGGATGAATGGCGGGGGGTCGACGAAGGCTGGGGACGGCAAGCCGTGGTGTTCGCCACCCTGTGTGAACCGACCAATTGCCGAGAGTACGTCGCCATGCACCACTGCCTGGGCGTAGGTCCCGGTGACCGGCTGCTCGACGTCGCGTGCGGGGCCGGACTGGCCGTGGAGCTGGCTGGCGTGCTCGGCGCTCGCTGCGCGGGAATTGATGCATCGCCCCGCCTCATCGCAGTCGCCCGGGACCGTAGCCCGGACGCTGACCTTCGGGTCGGCGACATGCAAGCCCTGCCATGGGATGACGCGGCGTTCGATGTCGTGACCAGTTTCCGTGGTATCTGGGCCACTACCCCTGGCGCAGTGGCTGAGGTGCACCGAGTCCTGGTTCCGGGCGGCCGAGTCGGGCTCACGGTGTGGGGCCACATCAAGGCGTCATCCGGAGCCTGGGCGCTGGCACCGTTCGCACTAGCCACGACCCCCAAGGTGGAGAACCAGGCGGCCATGGTTGCCCTCGGCCGCCCCGGCGCCGGCGAGGCGCTCCTGGAGGACGCCGGTTTCACGGACGTCGAGCGCCTCGACATCCCGTTTGTGTTTGAGTTCGCGGACCCGGAGGCTTACGCACGTGCGCTGGCCTCGACCGGTCCGGCGTACGAGGCTATCGAGGCCGTGGGTGAAGCGGCATTCGTGCGGACGGCGGTCGAACTGGCCCGGGAGAAGGTACGCGACGGGCTCCCGCTCCGGGCCCCGATCGCCCTGGTGGGCTACTCCGCCCGCAAGGCGGCCGGGCGCCCCGGCGCCCATCGCAGCTGATCGGGTGTGGCACTTTCCACAGCCCTCTCCGAGGGGTACTCTCGCGGGTGTAAGTCCATCTAGGGGCGGACGTCGGACTCCTGGAGCGCGGTGGATCGCCTTGCGGAAAGCGGTGACAGGGTGCCGCGGGAACCACCCGCGGACGATCGAGCGAGGAGCTGGGTAATGACCACCACCGATACTCCAGTCAACAATGGCGTCAACGTCGAGGCACTGCTCGGCGCCAGGGCAATGCTGATCGACGCACCCGAGGCGGCCCAGTTCCAGTGGCGTGCGAGCTGTGAATGGCAGAACGGCACCCACAGCCGCTCGACCGTCGAGGGTTTCTTCGGTCTCGGTGAGGAACAGCAGCACCGCACGATGCACACCTTCGACGCCGATCACCCTGAGATCTTTGCGTCCCAGGACAACGGCGTCACCCCACCAGAGCTCGTGCTCGTGGCCCTCGCCGGCTGCCTGACCGCCGGCGTGGCATCGGTCGCGCAAAACAGGGAAATCCAGTTGCGCAAGGTCACTGCAACGATCGAAGGTGCTATGGACGTCCGAGGCGTCCTTGGCGCAGACAGCGATGTTCGTAATGGTTTCAGCGACATCCAGGTGACCTACGACATCGATGCTGACGCGTCGCCCGATGACATCAGAGCCCTTGTTGCTCAGTCGCAGAAGCGTTCAGCCGTGTACGACATCATCACGAACCCCACGAACGTGAGCGTCCAGGTCCGCTAATCGCACCGGACATCGCACAGAAAAAGCGGGATCAGTGCGAACTACGACCGTCGTCATCGGGGCCGGCCAGAGCGGACTAGCGATGAGCCGGTGCCTCTCGGACCGCTCGATCGAGCATGTGGTCCTCGAGCGGGGTGAGGTGGCCAACTCGTGGCGGACCGAGCGGTGGGACTCACTCCGCTTGCTCACGCCCAACTGGCAATGCCGGCTACCCGGATGCGCCTACGACGGGATCGATCCCGACGGCTTCATGGCGATGCCGGAAGTCGTCGATTTCATAGCCAATTATGCGAAGCTGATTGCAGCTCCGGTGCAGTCTGGTACCACGGTGACGTCGGTTCGCCGAATCGAGGGTGGGTATTGCGTCCTAACTGACCAAGGTGAATGGCGATGCCAGACGGTCGTCCTCGCCGCCGGAGCGTTCAACGTGGCGCGGGTGCCGGCATTTGCGGAGGCCGTCCCACCGACGGTAACCATGATGACGCCGATGGAATACCGCAACGCGGAACAGCTCGGAGAGGGCGGTGTGCTGGTGGTCGGTGCGTCTGCGACGGGCGTCCAAATCGCGGCTGAAATCCGACGCTCGGGCCGCGAGGTCACGTTGGCCGTAGGCGAGCACGTGCGAGGGCCGCGCACCTACCGCGATCGAGACATCCACTGGTGGATGGACGCGGCTGGCGTGCTCGACGAGCGGTACGACGAGGTCGACGACATCGTACGGGCTCGGCGAGTGCCGTCGATGCAGCTCGCTGGGTCGCCGGAGCGGGCGACGTTCGACCTCAACGCGCTCACGAGCATTGGCGTAAAGCTGGTCGGTCGACTCGCCGGTATCGATATGGGCCGCGCCCAGTTTTCCGGATCGTTGCGCAACAAGTGCGAGCTCGCAGACCTCAAGCTCAGGCGGTTGCTCAACACCATCGATGACTGGGCGACGGACAACGGTCTGGACGACTCGTCGCCGCCCCCGCACCGGTTCCCGCCGACCGAGGTCGACCCGGCTCCGCCCCTCGACCTGGATCTCGTCCATGGCGAGATCTCGACCATCATTTGGGCGACGGGCTTCCGCCCGGACTACTCCTGGCTGGATGTCCGGGTTCTTGACCGGAAGGGAGCGATCCGTCATGACGGAGGCGTCACTGACTCGCCCGGAATGTACCTGCTCGGAAGCCCATTCCTGCGTCGACGCAAGTCGAGCTTCATCGATGGCGTTCGCACGGACGCTGAAGAGCTCATTGTCGAATTGGCCGCCTACCTCGACCGTCGAGCCTCACCGGCGAGGAAGTGACTGCACCAGAACGAAAGAGCCACCGTCCTTACGAGCAGACGCACACAGTTCATCTAGGAGTGAGACCATGGTCGCAACAGACGAACTCGTGGCCGGGTGCGTGACCGCCATTGCTGAGCCGGACTCACGTGGGGCGGTTCGAGAGGTTCTCCAACACGCTCTCGCGAGCCGAAAACTTGGGGACTCCTTTGGCAATCCAAGGGCGGGCTTGAATGTGCTGTACCACGCTCCCGACCTTACGGTCCTCAACGTTGTCTGGCCGCCAATGTTCTCGCTCTATCCCCACGACCATCGCATGTGGGCTGCCATCGGCATCTACATCGGACGTGAAGACAACGAGTTCTACCGTCGTCGGGGCGATTCGATCGTGCGCTCGGGTGGCAAGGAACTACTCGAGGGCCACGTGCAGTTACTCGGGGATGACGTTATCCACGCAGTCCGAAACCCGGCACGCTCGTACACTGGCGCAATCCACGTCTACGGGGGAGACTTCATCACCAATCCTCGAAGCCAGTGGGATGCCGATTCGCTCAAGGAACAGCCCTACGACCTAGAGACTGTCCGCCAAGAGTTCAAACTGGCGGAAAAGCGATTCAAAGCTACACAAGGGTGACTCGAGACACGCCGACTGATTGTCCAGCAATGCGGCTGATGCGAAGAATCGCCACACACTCCCCGTCCCGGCGACGCATCAAGGCCATCGATCACCGCCTTGACCCGGACGCAACCCTGACTGCCTGACGATCCGAGGTTCGTTCAGCCACACCGGTGGCTGCACCGCGTCAGACGGTCGGGTCTCGGCGACGGCCGTCCGGTCGGCCGAACGCGTCTTCCATCGGAGCGTCCGCCACCGAGAGGGAGCAACAAGGGGCCCGGATCCGGCTCCATGTCTCCGGCCTCGACATTCGTGTCGTGCGCATCCACGGGCTCAGTCAGTCAGTTGAGTGAGCGAGAGTCGACCTGAGGGGACAGCCTCTTGAAACCCCTCCCTACCTGGGGAATCGCCGAACGAGCCCGCCGTGATCAGGGCTGCCGCGTCTGATCGTCTCGTCCACGACCTGATCAGCGAGCCTCACCAGAGCCTTGGCTGACGCATGCAAATGACAACCCTGACCGCGCCCCGGGAGCGAGAGGGCACGCAAAACCGCTCAAGATCGGCTGAATTCGCGCCGAAACACTGGACGAAGAGCGCAGTGGAGGCCGCTCATGCACGTCAGAGCCGACGCGATCCCATCTGTTGAGGGGAGTACCGATCCGACCGATTCGACGCCGGATGGGACGGTTTGGCGCGCTCATCCGCTGGTGGCGCGAGCGCTCCGATACACAGCCGTGCTTCTACCGGTGGCGGCATCCTTCGGCGTTGTCTACCTCCTCGACCAGGTGCTCCCTTCGCCCGGGTCGTGGGCGGGCTTTGTGGTCATCGCCGGAGTGGACATTGTCGCAACCCTCGGCACTGTGTTCATCGTCTACCGGCTCGGCAGACGGCTACTCCCGCTGGCAACGCTGCTCTCACTGTCTCTCGTCTTTCCTGACCAGGCACCAGCGCGATTCGCCATTGCACTGCGAGCCAACTCCACCGCGCGGCTCCGGCTGCGAATGGGGGCTTCCCGTGTGGGCATCGATGTCACGACCGCTGTCGAGGACTTGCTCACCTTCCTCGCTGCACTGAGTCGACACGACAGGGTAACCCGAGGCCATTGTGAGCGAGTTCGAGCCTTCGTCGACCTTTTGGCGGTCCAGATGGATCTGCCCGCGACGGACCAGGACCGGTTGAGATGGGCGGCACTTCTTCACGACATCGGAAAGCTCCGGGTACCGGGCCCGATCCTCCGGAAGCCGGGGAAACCCACCGACGAGGAGTGGGAGACGCTCAGGCGACATCCGCTCGACGGAGCCGAGCTCATCGAGCCCCTTGCACCGTGGCTTGGGCCGTGGGCGGTCGCTGTCGAGCAACACCACGAGCGTTTCGATGGACGCGGGTACCCGATGGGGATTGCCGGCAGTGACATCTCGCTAGGGGGGAGAATCCTGGCTGTGGCTGACGCCTATGAGGTCATGGTCACGTCCCGACCCTACAAACGGCCCGTTAGTCCAGAGGCGGCTCGTCGAGAGCTCGTACGCCATGCAGGACAGCAATTCGACCCGGACGCCGTTCGCGCCTTTCTGGGGATTGCCATCGGTGACCTGCGGAGGGCGATGGGTCTCCTCGGCGTGCTCTCGCAGGTGCCACTCCTGGCCACCGTCCCTCGGGCCGGGGCGCTCGCCGAAATGGCCGGACGTCAGACCATCGCCACGATCGGCGCGGCGGCAGGGACCGGGGCTCTGGCGGCCGTCGCCACGGTATCCCCCCTCCATCTACCGGCCGCAAGTCCTTCCAGCGCCGGGATCGACGTGACCCAAGCCGCTGCTCATGCGTCGCTTGACGAGACGGATGGTTCAGGGGGCACCTCGCTTAACGGATCGCCCCGTTCGTCTGCGGTTGCAAGCAACAAGGGCAGCTCTTCGGCCCAACTGGACCTGTTGCCGAACACCGAGCAGACCGTTATCACTGTCGACGATGGCGCATCGGGCTCTCGCTCCAGTCCCGGACGGTCGGTCAGCATCAACGTTGCTGGGACCAGTGCGAGCTTGACGGCGGACGACTCCAACCTTCCAACCGTCGGGTCCGATTCGCCAGTTCCGGACAGTCTCCGCTCGACAACTGGAGTCGTGGGAACACTGGTCGACTCGGCTGTCGGCAAGGGCGCCTCGACCGCCGGGCCCACCGCGGATGGTGAGGCTTCGACCGCCGGCTCTACGGCGGATGCTGTGGCCCCGACCGACGAATCCACAGCCGATGAAGAGAGCTCGACCGTCGCCTCGACTACAGAGGATGTGACTGAAGGGTTGGGTCGCGGATGACGATTCGGAGATCGCCAGCAGCGAGAGATTGTATGATCACGGCTCTGCTCGCGGGCCGCTGACATGCCCTCCGCAGGGCCGACCTAACCGGTTCCAACCTCCCGGCCCTTCTCTCTATCGCCCCAGGACCCGCTTGTGCACGGTGTCCTTGACCGAAAGGCATTGATCCTTGACGAGTGAAACCACGAAGTCTCTGCGCGCGGGGTTGGCCACCGTGGTTCTGGCGGTATTCGCCTCGGCCGGATTGCTGATCGGGGGTGCATCCGTCGTCGGGGCCCAGGCTGCTCGGATCGCGGTGAGCACGCCCACGTCTCCCTCGTTTTCCGACAATGCCGGAGATCCGGATGTGGTCCTTTCAAACGGGGTCTACTACGCGTTCACGACGGGGACGGCGCTCGGGAACCACATCCAGGTGGTCATCAACACTTCGGGTGATCCCGCCGCCGGCTACGGGAGCTACACAGGTCATCCCTACGGCTCGACAGCCTTGCCGACCACACCGAGCTGGCAGCAGGCGGACACCCAGACATCCCCAGGCGTCGCCTCCATCGGTGGCCAGTGGGTCATGTGGTACGACGCGTCGATTGTCGGTCATCCGGTGGACTCGGGGTTCACCTGCCTCGCTGTGGCAACTGCGTCGACGCTGACACCATCGGACCCGGTATTCACCGATAATTCGAGCGGATCACCGTGGTGCCCGGCCGGCGGCGTCCTCGATCCGAGCCCATTCGTAGACCCGACGACGCGTCTGCCCTATCTGGTGTGGAAGTCGAATGACGGAACCTCGGCCGTCCCCTCCCGGGTGTGGGGCGTGCAGCTCAGCGCCGACGGAACCGGTTTCGTCGGGTCGCCTGCGCTTCTGATGACAGTCACTCCTTCGGAGCAGACGACGGACGACCCTCAGCTGGTTGCCAGCAGCGGTGGCTACTTCCTCCTCTTCTCCGGCGGTAACTTCGAGGATTCCTCCTACAACGAGCAACTCGCCTCCTGCTCTGGTCCGCTCGGACCGTGCGCCAATCCGCCGGGCCCGTTCCTCACCACGTATGGTGCCGCCTATGGGCCAGGTGGTGGCTCGATCTTCCAGGACTCGGCAGGCCACCAATGGCTGGCCTTCGCGGCCTGGAACAACCCCTGCTCCGACTGCACGGCAAACCTGTCGGCCAACCAGCGACAGCTCTACGTCGCTTCGACGGACCTCGCGCCCTCTGCACCGACCGTGACATTCACTGGGATCGCCTCAACCCCGTCGGGTGACGGGTACTGGCTCGTCGACTCCAGTGGTGCCGTCCATCCCCATGGCGGTGCGTTGTCCTACGGCTCGATGGCTGGAACAGCGCTCAATGCCCCGATCAATCATCTCGTGTCCACGCCGGACGGCAAGGGCTACTGGATGGTGGCGGCCGACGGGGGCATCTTCTCCTTCGGTGACGCACGGTTCTTCGGTTCGATGGGCGGCCGCCACCTCAACGCACCAGTGGTCGACCTGGCTCCAACCGCAGACGGTGGTGGCTACTGGCTGGTCGCGTCGGATGGCGGTATCTTCTCGTTCGGCGATGCCCGGTTCCTTGGTTCGATGGGTGGCCGGCACCTCAATCAGCCGGTCGTCGGGATGGCGAACAATCCGAAGGGCCAGGGGTACTGGCTGGTCGCTACGGACGGTGGAATCTTCTCCTTCGGTTCGGCTGCCTTCCACGGCTCCACCGGAAACATCAAGCTCACTCTGCCGGTCAACGGCATGTCTGCCACTCCCAATGGAGCGGGCTACTGGATGGTCGCATCCGACGGTGGGATCTTCGCCTTTGGCAATGCCCCGTTCCGTGGATCGATGGGGGCATCCTTCCTCGTCGCGCCGGTCACTGGGATGGCGACGGATCCGAACACCGGGGGCTATTGGCTGGTCGGTGCCGACGGAGGGGTGTTCTCGTTCGGAGCACCTTTCTACGGGTCCCACTGACCCGAGCACGGGGTCGCCCAGTACGAGCCCGCCGCCTTCGGATTTCGGCGGGACTCGTAGGGTCGGGTCCTGCCCTTGCTCGCGAGAGTTGCCTGCCAATGAAACGGTGTTGCGGAATACCGGCCTACGGTCCGTCAGGCGACGCCGGAGGCCCATCGCGATCGCATCGTAGAAGCTCCAGGGCGCTCATTTGATGCCTCGGGGCTAGCACTCCGCGAGAACGATCCCGGGTACGACGGCGTTTGTTCGCCTTCACTGCCTCAGCTAATTCGGACCGGGTAAGGATATGAGGCACTCTCGCCGCACGATTGGGCTCGAGGAGTCCCAAGACGTCCCCGCCCACCGGCTTCGCGTACCTTCTAGCCATTGCAACTAACTTACCCGTGCCCCGACGTGCCAGTCCTACGATCCGGCGTCATGAGGCCGGGCATCCTGAGTGGGAGGGCATCCCGGCGGCGCAAGGAATGCCGGTTGACGGTGGTGTCTCGCCACCCAGGAGGCAGCGGGTGCTGCGCCAGTCGCGTCGTGGACGGCGAGCTGTGAGGTCATCGGTGGGTCGGGCACCCTCAGTCCGGGACTCTCCGTGGCTGGTAGCCCTGGTGCGTCAAGACTAACTGCAAGGTGACCAGCGGTCACCTTGGGACGACGATTCTCTGCGGCGTAACGGTCACCTCCCCCACAGGCGTCCACGTCGTTGGTGGCACCGTCACCGGTCGGGCTACGACACCTTCTCCGCACCCCACGGCAGCTCCTGTGTGAACTTCGACGGTGCTGCTGACAAGGCCGGTGTGATCAAGGAGACCATCGTCTCGCCCACCATTGGTGGACCGATCGCGAACACCAGTGTCACCTGCACGGGCGACATTGGATCGGCGACCGGTCCCGTTAACGGATTCGACACGCTCACCCTCAAAGCACCGTATGGCGTCAAAACCGCCGGATCATCGTTCCACGTGCCTGCGCTGCCCCTCACGAGCAAGTTCGCGACCACCCTTCCAGGGGCCGGAAGGCATTGCGTGGGAACGATCACTACCTTCGAGATCACAGGCGGCGGGGTTGCCATGTAAGAACGGTCGTGTTTCACTGACGACTAGGGCGTCCACCTTCCTGAAATGGGGGTGGTCTGAAAGAGCCAGACCCGTTGAGCTGGGTTCCGCCACCTGGCTCCGGGCCCGGCCCCTTCGCTTCGTTCGCAACGGCACCACCGTTGGAACAGACCAAGCGGCTCCCGCCCGCCGCGCTGCGGGGCATTCCTCAGATTCGCTGGCGCTGTTTCCGATGTTTGAGGAACTGTCCGGCGCTGACACAGAGCCGGCGCCATTGTATTCAACCGATGGGTTGCGTACCTTGCCTCTGCAGGTCTAGTATTCAACGTGATGGTTGAAAACGAGACATCAGGGGTCGCAATCGAGGATCGCAGGCTGAACGCCGTGTTCTCGGCCCTTGCCGATCCGACTCGCCGAGCCATCGTGCAACGGTTGGCGTCTGGTGAGGCCACCGTGGGCGAACTGGCCGAGCCATTCACCATGAGTTTCCAGGCTGTCTCCAAGCATCTTCAGGTGCTGGAACAGGCCGGGCTGGTGGACAGGAGTCGGAGGGCGCAGCAACGACCCTGTCGGCTGCGACCGGAGGCCCTGGCCTATGCAAGCGGCTGGCTGGGCGACTACCGCCAACTCTGGGAGACCGCCTTCGAGCGGCTCGATGAGCACCTCACGAACCAGGAAGGATGACCACAATGACCGACGGAGAGCCCAACATCTCGATCATTCGTACGTTCAATGCCTCGCCGGAGAAAGTTTTTGAGGCATGGACGAGCCCGACCCAGTTCGGCCATTGGTTCGGGACAGAGTCCACTGCTGTCGAGGACGTAACCATGGATCTACGGGTCGGGGGCGATTGGAGCGCTCGAATGATCCTCGGGGATGGAACGGAGATCGGTTGGCACGGTTCATACCTCGAGCTGGATGCCCCGCATCGACTCGTCCTCAGCCTCAGTGACCGTCCTGGCGACCAGTTCGAACGAGTGACCCTGGACCTCAAAGAGGTCCAGGGTGGAACCGAGATGACATTCACCCAGACGGGCAGCAACATGCCGCCAGAGAATTACGTCCAGGCGGAGGAAGGTTGGAAATCGTTCTTCGATGACCTGGCGAAGGATCTCTCTGGCTGAGGCAGTTGCCCCGTTCCGGTGTCACATTTGTATTACGTATTCAGGCACAGATGTGGCCGGCGACCCGGACTCTCGGGCCTGGGTTGGACCAGGGCCGACTATCGGCCGATCCAACGGCCTCTAGGGTCAATACTCGCCCTTGATCACGAAATACGAGCCTCGGATGGTCCCCGCTAGCTTCGACTTCTGGCGTGCGAACTTGAACGAATCCAACTCTGCGGGAATGTCCATTCCTTCGGAGAGCTTGAACCCGACCGCGCGCTTCGGATTTGGTCCATCGAGGGTGTACAGGACGTTGATCGAGAGCCCGCTCTCGTAGAACACGTAGGTCCAGCGGATGTTCTCGACCTGGAACGTCGTCGCCTCGAGCGCGGGCGAATCGATGACGATGCCCCGCTCTTCCGTGAGGATGCGGTGCACCAAGGCGATCTCTTTCTTGGACTTGGCGGCAGGCTCAACTGTGAAGATGTGGCCGTACTTGTTCTTGAAGTAGCGAGCCTCGTTCGCTCGCAGGCCGGCCAGAGCAGCCACCACAGGTGACGACTCCAGGCCGACGGGAGACACGTTGACGAAATCTACGGAATAGCTCATAGGCGGCGACTATAGTTAGCAACACATTTTCAGCCGTTGGGTGAGATTGAGCGACGCTCCGAGGCATCCCGGCGTGCCGAAGTGTGACAGCCTCCCGGTGTTATACAGGTGATCCGTTCGTCCTGGGCTTTCTTCTATGGAACCACACTCACTGGGCGTCGGCGACTCCTTCGATGAGGTCGCCAAAGAGCTGACTCCGGTCGTTCTGACCGCGTTGGTCGGCGTGCTTGCGCTGACGCTTCAAGATGGTGAGGAACTGCGGACCGGTCTCGAAGAACCCGCACCGTTCGCAGACGCTCTCGAAGACGCAGTCGAGCAAGGCGGGCCTCGTGCAGTGACCGTTGGCCAGCAGTCGGCGATGGTCGGGACGCGGCTTTTGGGTGCCGGAGACCGCGGTCGGTGCACGGGTGTCGCTGGAGAGTCCGTAGTACTCGGCCTCGACCGCCTCGGTCACCTTGAAGTACTGCTCGGCGACGGTGCGATCTGAGATGCGCGCATAGGTGAGAGTCATGTCCATGGAACGGTGACCGAGCAACGCGGCAATCGCCTCGAGGCTCATGCCCCGGTTGATGGACTGGGTGGCGAGTGTGTGGCGCAGCTGGTGGGGATGGACATGGCCGACGCCGGCCCGCTTTGCCACGGTGGCCACGTAGCGATGGATGGTGCGTCGGTCGAAGGGCCCGCCGTCGTCGCGCTCGAGCAGATGTCCCGAGCGCGACGGGCCGCGGAGGGCCTTGTAGTCGACGATGAGGTCGACCAGCATCGGGAGCAGCGGCACGTGGCGGTCGTTGTGGAGCTTGCCGACGGGGATCCGGAGGCGATCGACCCCGTCGTAGCGCACCATGGCGTCGTCTTCGAGACCGCCGAGTTCACCGACACGTATGCCGGTGCGGGCCAGCAGTTCGACCATGAGGCGGCGGCGCAGGTTCGGATCGACGGCCAGGGCGGCCATGAACTTCGACGCTGTGGGGTCGTCCAAGAACTTGGGCAGGGGCTCGTCGAGGGCAGGGAAGTCGCTCGAGTAGACGAGCAGGCGGGCCGGGGCGTCGTCGTACTCCCATTCCATGATGCGCTCGAAGAAGGTCCGCATGGTGCTCAGCCGATGCCGGATCGTCATGGTGGACAACCCCTTGGCGTTCTTGCCCGGACGGGCTGCCAGCCAGCGCTTGAAGTCCTCGATGTGGGCCCGCCCGATGCTGGCGACGGTGACACAGTCCGGATCGGTGGAGGTCACCCGATGCGCGAAGAGCCGTAACGTCAGCTCGGCGTCGGCCACCGTGCTCGGACGGGCCGAAACCTCCAGTTGGTCCAGGTAGGAGGCCATTGTGGCCACCATGAGCGGGGCTCTGGCGGCGATCTCGGCCCACGTCACCTCGGGCGTCCCGCCGCCATGTCGGCGCGGCGCGACCCGTCGTGCGGCCAGGGCGCTCACTGGGCCACCCCGACCAGTGCCTGGGCCTCGATGGCTTCTATGGCCCGTCGGTACTCATCGGCCAGCCAGTGCATGTCGAGGTGCAAGTAGACCCGCGTCGAAGTGATCGAGCGGTGGCCGGCCTGGGCCTGGATGGCTTCGATGGCCATCCCCGCTTCCCGGAGCCGGGTGAAGCAGGTGTGTCGTAGTTCATGGCAGGTGCCGCGGCTGAGACCGGCCCGCTCCCGGGCGGCGCTGACGATTTGGTCCAGACCCGGCACCGAGAGCGGCTGGCGCCGACGCGCTCCCTTGAGCGAGACGAACAGCGAGTCAGTCGTCGCTTCCACCGGTCGCTCATGGTCCATGTAGCGGGCGACCGTGGCGAAGAAGGTCGGCGAGAGCGGCACCAGCCGTTCGTGTCCGCCTTTGCCCTCTCTGATGAGCACCCGCCACTCGCCCAGATACAGATCGGAGAGCCGCAGCCCGAGCACCTCACAGCGCCGGAGACCGCCGAGCACCATGGCCTGGGTCATGGCCCGGTCCCGCTCGGTGCGCAGCGCGCCCATGAGCGACTCGACCTCGTCGGCGTCGAGGATCCGGGGCAGGCGGCGCACCCCTCGCACCAGCGGCAAGCCCCGTCCGCCCCGAGAGCGGCTCTGGCGGGTGGCGATGCCACGGGGGACCGGGTTGGCGCTGACGTCGACGTCGTCGCGGGTGATCAGGTAGCCATAGAAGCTCGACACCGCAGCCAACCGGCGCTTGATCGTCGCCGCCGAGAGACCGGTGGAGCCATCGGCGATGCGCACCACATTCTCGGCACCGGGCTTGGGACGCCGCTGCGCGGTGACGAAGGACATGACGTCTTTTGGCCTCACCTCGATGGGGTCCTTCTTGACCGCAGAGAAGAAGACGCTCAGGTCATGCGCATAGGCCCGGACCGTGTTCGGCCGGGCCCGGCCAACCACGAACTCCAAGAACTCGTCAACCAGCGGGTGGCCAATTCTGTAGACGTGTTCACCGTCGGGACGGACGTGAGACTCGAATGACGGACTCCACTGCACCGCACACCTCCTGCTCGGGTTTGCACCCGAGGATCCCCCGGATGCCTATCCCAGGAGGTGGATCACCTGTATAACCGGCGGTCAGGGACAGTCGGTCACTTCGGCGACCAGATGTGACGCTCGACGTCCCGCGGCGAACCGTCGCGATGCCGACCGCCGCTGCGCAGAACTGCATCGATGCTGAAACCTGCAGCAACTGCAGCCCGACACGATGCGAGGTTTTCGAGGTCGTGGACAAGTTCTTGACGCCTAAGCCCGAGGGTATCCATCGCCCACGGAGCGGACAGTCGGAGCGCCCTGCTTGCGAGTTTCCGGCCACGGGCGTTGTGCGCCACCCAATAGCCGACTCTTCCGACAGGGCCGTCGGGATGTTCGAATCGTTCGATCCCGAGTCCTCCGACAGCGAGCCCGTCCCCCTCGTCGATCGCAAACATAGCTCCACCCTCTGCCCACGCCGCGGGTGCAAGACCAGCAACGAAGCTCCGGGCATGAGCAGCGGTGTACGGGAAAGGGATGGCGGCCATGAACTGTTCGATCTCTGAGTCGTCCAGCCCATCCACGAGCGCAGCTTCGTCTCTTTCCTCCCAAGTCCGGAGGAGCAGGTCCTCGCCTTTCAGCCGGGTCCGAGATGACACGGGCCAAAGATAGCCACGGTCGCCATAGGGTGCGCCACTGACCAGGTGGGTCAGGGCCAGTCGTCAACAGGCCTCACGATGAAGTGTTGTTGACGATGTTGTTCGCTCCGCCAGGACAAGGCGCCGCTGGCCTTGCCAGACGACAGGTCGATTTCCGTCACGTCAGGCGGGGTGTCGGCCCGAATCCGAGTGCCTCAGGCCGCCCCGTAGAACGGAGCATCGAAGCCGAATATTCCGCCGTCCGATCCCACCATCCAGTACCCACCAGTCAAGTTGTCCGTCGCCATCCCAACCACCGGAGCATTGAGGGTCGCTCCACCCATCGACCCGTGATACTGAGCGTTGCCGAAGGCAAACAGGCCCCCATCAGAGGCGACAAACCAATATCCGCCATCGTTTGGCGTCGGCGTCATGCCGTTCACGGGCTGATTCAGGTGGATTGACCCTGTGCTTCCGTGGAATGGAGCACCAAAAGCGAAGAGGCCGCCGTCACTGGCCACCTCCCAGTACCCACCGGTCGCATCGTCAGCGGCAATTCCGACAACTGGTTGGTTGAGGTGGGCCGCACCCATGGACCCATGGAATCGGGCATCGCCGAAGGCGAAGATGCCCCCGTCCGATGCGACCAACCAGTAACCATGCCCATCGGCAGTTGGTGCCAGATCGACGACAGGCGCATTGAGAGACCGCCCGCCCATCGAACCGTAGAACTGTGCGTCCCCGAAAGCAAAGGTCCCGCCGTCCGAAGCGACCAGCCAGTATCCGTTCCCGTCTGGTGTTGTGACGATATGAGTGATCGGCTGACTCGCCTTGACTCCCAAAGTCACAAGGCTTCCGAAGATGTATGCATCCCCGTGAGCGGAAACGCTGCCAACCGAGTTCACCAGCCAGTAGCCGCCGCCATCGGGAGTGGGAGCCATGCTCACCGCTCCACCTTGGAGTGATCCAGTGCCGGTCCAGCCTGTTGCACCGTTGTCCGTGGTATTGGGCATTGTGCACGTGCTACCGGACGCCGGATTAGTCACAACCGGCTCTGGCGGCGTAGTCACGGGATTGATACCCGGTTCGACGTTATCTTCGTTGACAATCACGAACGCGTTGCCGTCTGGGGCGCAAGCGACGCCCACTCCCACTTGATCGTTCACTCCAGGCAAAAGCAATGAATCGCGGACGATACTTCCCATCATTGCTGCGACAGTCGCTCCCATTGTGCTGCCTTCGGATTCGATCCAAGCATCATGGACGGACCCAAACGGCTGCGTTTCGATTGGGTGATCGATCCCAGGAGGGAGTGTTCCAACGGACTCGGCGTTCATGACCTGCTGCTCACCAATCATGAGTGATTGGTTGAGAACCAGAGGGGCAAGTCCGCGTGCCGATCGTTCGGCTGCAACGTCTGCCAACACCTCCTCGGCCATGTAGCCTTCGATGGGGGTTGTTGTGGAAGGAGTCCCAGGCGGGGGATAGGCGTGAGCCGCGGCAGCAAGAGCGTCGCCAGGATGGGCGGCGACTCCTGCGAAGACAGTTGCCGAGAGAAGAACAACCGGGATGACCGCCTTGAGGTACGTCATCGAGAGCAAGATCCCCGCCCCTAACCTTGTGTGGCCGATCCCCGTGGACCGCCAACAACCCCGTTCTCAGGTGATCAGTAAATCACTTACCGACCCAGCCTGCATCTTGTATGTCACGCTGTCCCCCCGGTCCCCTCCGTGCTCCGTTCGATGCAGCACGGTCGAAGTTCTGGGGCTATCGCCCGAGGGCATACGCCACGCGTCGGGGGTCGGCGCCGGCGCGTAGCGTGTTTCGTTTTCCTGCCTCGTGGGCAGAGCGTTGGCGGATCATGCCCACAGATCCCGCCTCGAATTCGAATGGGGGCCATTCCCGGACATCATATCCGAGAGATGTCAGACCCTCGAGCGTGGCCTCGGGCACCCGATTCTCCACCGCCACCATACCGTCATGGTGGCGGTGGGGATGGAAAGAGTTGGGGAAGGCCATCGAGATAGCGCGAGGAGCTTCTACGGCCTGTTGTTCGGTCATGCCGAAGACGGCAACGTTCAGCAGAGCCTGAAGCGTCGCCTGGACGATCATGTCACCGCCCGGACAGGTAATAGGCCACACCATTCCGTCATCGTCGATGGCGATGACGGGCGATGGAGTGACACGGGGACGCCGGCGCGGACCCAGACAGGCAGGATGATCGGGATCGGTGCGGCTCTGTACCCCACGGCCCGACACGAGCACACCCAGGTCGGGGACGATCGGGCTCATGGCGAGCGGATCGCTCGGTGCCGATGCAAAGGCGTTGCCCAGGCTGTCGACGACCGTCACCTGAGTGGTCGAGTTTGCCTGATCGGCCTCGTGACGGAGGGTGAACAGGTCGGGAAGCGACCGATCGGGTCGTATGAAGGCAGCCAGCTCGGCCGCGTGCTCGTCCGACAGCAGATAGGTCATGTCCACGCTCCCGGCGTCCCCGTAGTATCGCTCACGGTCTGAGAACGCCAACTTCACTGCTTCGATGAGGTGGTGCAGATATGCCGTTGAGTTGTGTCCGAAGGAATCCAGGTCGAATTGTTGGAGGATCGCAAGCGCTTGGAGGAGCGCAGGGCCCTGTGACCACTGCGGTGGGGTCGTGTGCACCGTGAGGTGACTGAGGCCCGGAAAGGACCGACCGGGTGCTGGGGCCACCTCGGCTCGGAACTCAGCGAGGTCCTGGACCGTGAGGAAGCCCCCTCCCTCCGTTACGAACTCCACCATCGCCTTGGCCACCTTGCCCTGGTAGAACGCTCTGCGCACGCCGTCGAGCCGAGCTCGACGGCGGTCACGGGATGGCAAACCGTCCACAGTCGACTGCGAGATCGCCTCGGCCTCGGCCAGGTGGATGAGAAGGCGGCCGAGGTCCGATTGTACGAGGCGATCTCCTGGTTGGGCCCGACGACCGTCGGCGCAGTAGACGGCCGCCGACGACGGCCATTGTTCGTAGACCCAGGCGAACATTTCGAGTCCGGTAGCCACAGTCGCATCGAGCACGAATCCTTCGGTTGCCAGCTCGATCGCAGGGGCCGCCACGTCGGCGAACGACCATGTGCCAAAGGCATCTAGCGCCGACAGCCATCCGGCCAGGGCTCCCGGCACGATGCTTGCTGCACACCCAGGCGGCATCTCCGACCCATGGCGTCCGACATACGCGTCCGCAGTAGCGGTCGACGACCACCGCCCGATCCCGGCCACGCTCACAACGTCTTGCGCGCCAGCTGGCCGGATGAGTATCGGTGCGATCCCGCCGAGGTTGCACATATCGACCTGGACGACATTCGTGGCCAGGGCAGCGGCTACGCCGGCATCGATGGCGTTTCCCCCCGATTCGAGAACCCGGCCGGCAACCTGAACGGTAATTGGATGTCCGGTAACCGCCATCCAACGATCTCCGACCAGCGTGGGCCGGGAGCTCTCAGAAGGGGGCAGGCCCCGAGGGCCGGGCTGCATTGGCGTCGACCCTAGTACGACGTACGCCTCTGACTGCTATCGAGCTGGGTCAACAACGATTGCCGATACCGACATTCGGGGGCGGTCGACCCAAAACGATGACTGGTCCCATCGCACTCGTTGCCTTCAGGGCCAGGCCCAGGGACGTTGAGAGTGCTAGGAAGGTCGTCATGGCCACCACAACGAACGGTGAAGTGTCCCTTTACTACGAGACCTTCGGCGTCAACGGGAATCCGGTTCTGCTCTTGGTCAACGGACTCGGTTCCCAATGCATCAACTTCAAGGTCGAGTTCTGCAAGATGTTCGCCGACGAAGGTTTCAGAGTCGTGCGCTACGACAATCGAGACGTGGGGTTGTCGAGTCATCTCAAGGGCGGCCCGAAGTACTCAGTGGACGACATGGCCAGAGATGGCTTCGCCATCCTCGATGCCGTCCGTGCCGATGCCGCCCACGTTGCCGGTTGGTCTATGGGCGGCCAGATCGTCCAGGCGATGGCCATAGAACGCCCCGAGCGGGTTCTGTCAATGACCTCGGTCATGTCGGGGCCCGGAGAAATCCCAGCCCCGCGCGACCCTGATGTCCTGGCCGCCCTCATGGCCCCGGCAGCGACGAACCGTGACGAGGCGGCCGAGCGCCACCTGGCCGGCCTCAAGGCGTGGGGCAGTCCGGCCTACTTCGACGCTGCCCGTATTACGGCCGAAGCTCACGCCGCATATGACCGGTGCTGGGACCCCGAAGGACGTACCCGCCAAGCCATGGCGATCGCGTCCTCACCGTCTCGGCTGGAGGCGCTCAGGTCCTTGCGGGTGCCGACCCTCGTTGTGCACGGCGACGCCGACCGCCTGGTGGAACCGCAGGCTGGCCGGGCTACCGCCGAGGCCATTCCCGGAGCGCGCCTGGAGGTCGTGCCGGGGATGGGTCACGACTACGCGCCACAGACCTGGCCCCGGTTGGTCGAGCTGATTGCAGCCCACGCTCATCCTGCCGCGCCTGCACGTTGAGTGGCCCACTCCCCGGCGGTTGGGGACACTGGGACTGCACCTGAGTGGGCTACCGACATAACCCAGTTCGGCTTCCTGGGCGGATCCCACCGCTACCAGGGCATTCTGTTCGGGCGTGGGTTAGCCTTTCGGACCAGACACACTCCGGATGGGAAGCACGCCGAGTCGGTGCCAGGACGGGGACAGGAGACCATGACCGATCTCATCAAGCACGCCGACAGCCACTCTGCCGACCGAGCGAACGACGGGGCGTCACGAGGGCCCGTCCCTCCGAAGCGCCGCCGTTTGGCCGGCGCCAAGGGCATGCCGCGGGCCGTGATCGTGGCTATCGTCGTGGTGCTCATGACGGGCGCGCTCGGCGCGGTGGCGCTGGCGGCCTCCTCGGGGTCGACCGAGGCGAACCCGTCGTCGCAAACGCCTGCCTCCACCGTGTCGGTGGCATCACCAAGGTACAAGCCCCAGGCGGCCGTGGGGGCGACCGACGACTACCACTGCAGCCTGGTCAACCCGCACATCACCCAGAACTCATACGTGATCGCCAGCCAATTCAAACCAGGCAGTCCCGAAGTCCACCATGCCGTGCTCGCCCTGGTGCCCTCTTCCATGACGGCTCAGGCCATTGCCGCCAATGCGGCAACCAACGGCAAGGGATGGACGTGCTTCGGCGCGCCAGCGCTGCCCGATGCGTCACTCGCCGCTTTTATGAGCACCCCATTCCTGAGCGTGTGGGCGCCTGGGCACGGGGAAGACGTGCTCCCCAAGGGTACGGGGATCTCGCTGCCCAAGGGGAGTCTGGTGATCGAGCAGGTGCACTACAACCTGCTGGTGGGCGACAAGCCGGTCACGAACGGGCTCGTGCTGCACACGGTACCGACGTCCACGCCGCTGTTGCCGATGCAATCCCAATACCTGATCGCCCCGCCGAACATCCCATGCCCGGCCGGTGTGACTGGACCGCTGTGCAATTATCAGGCGTCCCTCAACTACCTGAACCAGCGCTTCGGCTCCGGCGGCATTGAGATGGCCAAGGGTATCGACCTGGTGTGTGGTGAAAACCCGAACGCCCCGCCCGTCGGTGACACGGCCACGTGCACGTGGCGGGTCGGATCGAACGGCTACATCGACAGGATCCAGCCGCACATGCACCTGTTGGGGGTCGCGTTCACGATGGTGCTCAACCCGGGGACGCCGCAAGCCAGGACCATCCTGAATATCCCGAACTACAACTTCGACTACCAAAAGGCCTACAACGTGGCGCCTATCCCGGTGAGTCGCGGCGAGCAAATACAGATCAACTGCAGCTACAACCCAGAGCTGGCGCAAGAGTTGCCGATCCTCCGCAAGGCGCCACCGCATTTCGTCACGTTCGGCGACGGATCATCCGACGAGATGTGCGTAGGAGTCACGTGGCAGACGTCAACGCTGCCCAACTCCCACGACTCGCTCTGAGCGACCGACGCTGTCGCTGGAGTTCGGCGCGAGTCCCCGGTCACCTGCGTGAACGGTGACGCCAGGATCGCCATTTCCCAGGCTATTGGTCCGCATTTCCCACATTGTCTCCTTTGCCAATTATTCGAGGAAGCTCCCGGCCAGAGGTGATCGCTCGTTCGACAAGCGCGGCCATGTCGGCCATTCCCAGCGCACTGGGGTGCAGCGGGTAGCTGCCTGACGATGGAAGGACCGGTTCGACCCAGCGGGAGTTCGCATCAGCACAAGCGTTGTGCAGGGAACTTGGAGTGGCCATGTCGACATATGCGTCACCTGCCCCAGCGGCATCGCTGGCCAGCGCCGAGTTGAGTTCCATCTCGATTTGCCTTAGATAGTCAAGATCGTGTGCGGAAAACGGGAGTATGGGCCAACAACCCGATCCGCTCGAGGGGACGATGTCGGGATAGCCGATGACGAATACCCTGGCGTGGGGGGCTCGGGCTCTGATCTCCTTCAGCGACGTTGACACCTTGGAACCCACCCTGTGGACGACCACGGTCAACAGATCGACGCCATTGACTGTGTAGTGCGACCGGCAGCTCCACCCGACTTTGGTGACGCCCCATGGTGTGGCAGCCGCACAGTTGGCAGCGATGGTCGAGAAGCCCAGATCATTCCCGCCGATTCCTATGGAGACCAACGACGTGGTCGAACGGAGCGCAGACAGCTGGGCTGGGATGCCCGGGCCTTGGGAAGCCGTGAGGTCCCGGGTCGTGGCGCCCGCGCAACTCGCGTCGCGCAAAGCCAGCCCGAGGGCCCGGGCGGTGAGCGAGGGGTAGTTCGCGGACGAACGCAGACAGTGGCCAGGAGCACTCGGCCTGGTGGCAGGTCCGAGTTGGACCGGAATGCCTGGTCCCGATGTGAAGGAATCGCCGAGCGCCACATAGGAGTGAGCCACAGTGGCTGTCGGGAGTGATCGGGATGGTGTGGCAATCGCGGGTACGGCGAACACCGCCACGCCCAAGCCGCATAGGGCGGTACCGATGGCACAACGATGGTGACGAATCGAATGCCAGGGCTTCCGGAGAGGACTGCTCTGATTCCGGACCCGGGCGCGGCTCGGGCGGAAACGTGTCATGACCGCACGATGGTAGATGGCCAAACGTCGTGGCGGACGTCGCCCTACTCTCTTGGCGATGGCAGAGCGGCTGACCGGACCTCATTGGTCAGTCCACCCCACGACGTGAGCTTCTCTCCACTCCGATGTGACCGCCTCCGAAACGAAGGAAAACCGCCGATCAGGTCACCCGGATGAAATTCTCGCCACCGACATCCAAGGGACGTGGTGGCGGTCATTCTGGGAAGTGCATCGATTCCGAGTGAGAGACTCCCATCCATCGAGGCGAGCTATAAGTGAGGTCTGTCAATGAATTCGGGAGACGACGCTTTTGGTCAGGCACTCATGGATTGGGTGCGGGGCGGTACCGATCCCGAGATCTATGAACGTGATGATGGCTACCTCGACATCGGCGCAGGTCACGAAATGTTTCTCGCCGAGTATGCGGATTGGCCATCCTCAGAGCGACAAGCGATGAGGTATGTGCGCGGTCGAGTGATTGATGTTGGTTGTGGCGCTGGCAGGGTACCCCTCTACCTTCAGTGGCGAGGATTTGACGTGGTTGCGCTGGATAGCTCTCCGCTTGCGGTCAGCGCATCCCGTATGCGCGGCGTGAAAGAGACATGGTGTACTTCGATCGAGCGCCTTACCAAGAGTGTCGGCTCATTCGACACCCTTGTGCTCTTCGGGAATGACTTCGGCATTTTTGGCTCCCCCAATCGTCTCCGAGCTGCGCTGACGGACTGGGCCGGGCGGATGCGTCCGGGAGCCCGGATCCTGGCTGAGAGCACCAATCCGTACTGCGGTGGGGCCCCCGCCATGGATCGGAGTCATTACCTTCGGAACAAAGAGCTTGGCCTCATGCCCGGACAGTGCCGAATGCGAGTTCGGTACCGCAGCTTGGCCACGCCTTGGTTCCAGTGGCTCTTTGTCTCGCGCGATGAGATGCGGCTTCTGCTTCGGGGGACAGGGTGGCGCCTGAGCCGGATCCTCGGAACAACGCCCCTCGACTCATACGTTGGGATCCTGGAGAGAGAGTGAGTCGCGATGACCGATGCAGCCTTCTCTGGGTTTTGCGCAAGCTGCCGGGTTCGATGCCGACGAGGTCACGAAGCAGAGGGTGCTCCGGTCACCTAAAGCGGACAACACATATGCGCATCCGAGTCGGTAGGGGGCCTCAGCGCTCCTCAATACCCTAGGATGAAGTCCAGTATCCAGTTCGAGGAGCTGACTCCCGCCGTGGGCAACCTCATCTATTCAGCGATCACGTCATTAGATGGCTACACAGAGGACGAGGACGGCAAGTTTGATTGGGCAGCACCAGACGAAGAGGTGTTCACCTTCGTCAATGACCTCGAGCGGCCAATTGGTACCTATCTTTACGGCCGCCGTATGTACGAAACGATGGCCGGATGGGAGACCGATGAGTTCATCGGGGATCGAGGGCCCGTCATGGTGGACTTTGCCGAGATTTGGCGTGCAGCGGACAAGGTCGTGTTCTCCAGAACCTTGGAGACGGTATCGAGCGCAAGAACCAGGATCGAGGCGACATTCGACCCCGAGATGATCCAGAAGATGAAGTCCTCAGCGAAAAGTGACCTGACCGTAGCTGGTGCCGAGCTGGCAGCGTTTGCGTTTCGGGCCGGGTTGATCGACGAGTGTCATCTCCTTCTCAATCCGATATTGGTGGGAGGTGGGAAGCAGGCTCTGCCGCGCGAGGTCCGTACACGGCTTGAGCTGCTCGACGAGGGACGATTTGCCAACGGCGTTGTCCACCTCCACTACCGCGTGACCAACTGAAACCCGGCTCTGTCCCGGCAGCGAGGGGACAGGCCCGATGGTTACGGTCCGAGATTGGCGGATACCGCTCTTGACCTATCGCGCCCGTTCCGTTCACACGAGCTCGGGCCACCTCATTTGTGTTCCGAAGAGCACCGAAAAGTCGGCTCGCACTGCACTAACCCTCTTGACGCAACCTATCGGTTGCTATAGTGTAGCAACCGGTAGGTTGCAATGCTCACTTCTAGTCACAGGAGGCCCTCGATGACCACCAGCACCGACTACCGCATCAGTGTCCGAGTTGACGCCCCAGCCGGCGCCGTCTTCGACGCCGTCACCACGACCGAGGCGCTCACCGCCTGGTGGAGCCAGGTGACGGGGTCGGGCATGACCGGCGGCGACTTGCGATTTCCCATGGTGGCGGATCAGCGGCCGCTTCTCATCCACGTTGACGAGGCAACTCGCCCGACGACCGTCCGCTGGACCGTGACCGAGTGCACTTTCATGGTGGACTGGGTGGGCACCCACCCGACATTCACCATCATGCCGATCGACGATGGTTCCTGCGAGCTCAGCTTCGAGCACCGCGGTCTCAGCGATCAGCTCGAGTGCAAGGACATGTGCAGCCGCAGCTGGGATCACTTCGTCGGTACAAGTCTGCGCGAATTCGCCGACAGTGGCACCGGCGCTCCCAACCGCAGCCCACGCGACCTCGCCCGCCGCGCCGCCGAGGAGAACGGGTGATCCTGGTCCCCGGGGACGGCTCGGCTTGATCGGGCGGTCCCCGGTCGGCGACCCATGTTCGGCATAATTCGTAGCCAAAGGAGGAATTCATGGCCTTCCCCGACCGTATCGAACGGACGGTGACCTTGAATCGCGCGCCGAGTGAGGTGTGGAAGGCGCTCACCACCGCCGACGGCCTGAGCGCGTGGTTCGGCGAACGGGCGACAATCGATCTTCGCCTCGGTGGCGCGGCCACGATGACCTTTGCTGGGGGCATGACTGTCGACATGCGCGTCGAGCGTGTCGAGGAGCCCACGGTGTTCGCATACACGTGGCGACTGCCCGACCTGCCAGAGTCCGACCCTCGACGCACATACGTCGAGTTCACCCTGGAACCTGACGGCGACGGCACCCTGCTGCGCCTCGTCGAGTCGGGATTCGCCCAGCTTCCCGTCGACACCAGGCGCGAGACCTACGACTCCCACGCTGAAGGCTGGTCGCGCGAGCTTGCAGAGCTCGCGGCGCACGTCGATGGCAACTGACAGTGAAGCTGTTGCTCAACAGGTCTTCGTCGCACTCGCCGACCCGACCCGCCGGACGATCCTCGCTGCCCTGGCCACAGACGGCCCGTCCACAGCCACCGAACTAGCCGCTCGACTTCCGATCACACGGCAAGCCATCGCCAAGCACCTCGTCCTCATGGCCGACGCCGGCCTCATCTCACCCGAGCCAGGTGAGCGCCGCCGGGTGCGCTACCGACTGAGGTCCGCACCCGTGCAAATCGCCCAGCAGTTTCTCGCCGCTCTAGCCCACACCTGGGACGACCGCCTCGACGCCCTACAGAGCTACCTCACGGTGCCATGACCGCTCCGGCGGTGCTGCCACCAACCAGGACCTTCGACGACGAAGGCTCTGGCATTCGCACTTCCGTTTTCTCCAAGCCTGACTGCCTAGTAGGCACCGGTAGTTGCCCGCACGGTGCCGGGGTGTCCCACCGAACCGGCAGTGTTCTGGGGCCGGCGGTAGATGCACCGATGATTTGTTTCACTAGCGCCGTCTCTATTGGTGATTGGATCAGAAGTTCACGCGGAAAGGACTACCACATGTCTAAATCGGTGCTCTACATGTCTATGTCGCTTGACGGGTACATCGCTGGCCCAAATGACCAACCCGGCAACCCCGGCGGTGACGACTTCATGAGGCTGCACGAGTGGTACGGATTTGCCGCAGACGCTGGTCCGACCGAGGAGACCATTGATTCGGCAGGGATGGGCCAACATTTTCTTGACGAAATCAAAGAGACCGGTTCTGTCCTCTCCGGGCGCAATACCGTGGAACAGACCGATCACTGGGGCGGTGACCACCACGATGGCGTGCCAATCTTTGTCCCCAGTCACCGGCCACCAGGGCCGTCGGTCGCCAAGTATCCATTAGTGACCTATGTAACGGATGGGATCGCCAGCGCGATGGCGCAGGCGAAGGCCGCCGCAGGTGACCGCAACGTCCTAGTGCATGGCGCTTACACGGCGCAGGCGGCACTTGCGGCAGGTGTCCTCGATGAGTTGCAGATTCATCAGGTCCCCGTGCTGTTCGCCGGCGGGCGTCGATTATTTGAAGTGTTGCCGGAGAGGATCGAGTTGGAGATCGTACGAGTGATCGACACCCCAGAAGCCACCCACATCCGATACCGCATTGCATCCTGACCGGCGGCTTGTCCGCACGCCCGAAAGTGCCTGATCGGTCGGTGGCAGGTTGACACCGGCAAGCGCACCTGGTTCGATAACGCCTCCGAGCCAGAGTGTGTGGAGCACCCCCTACCGATGTCAGAGTCGCCGGAGGTCCGAGCACGCGGTGGTGGCCGCGTTGTTGACACGTCACCGGAGCAGCCTGTCGGCAAATCTTGGGCTGGGACGCAGGGCGGGCCGGGCGCACGGCGTGCCAGCATGGGGTCATGGAAGGCGTGACATCCCCTCGTAGCGCGACCGGCGACGCTGAGGGGTGGGATCTGCGACCCATGGCCATCGATGACATCGAAGCGGTCATGACCGTGGTCGAGGCCGCCAATGCCGCACAGGCAGAAGCGAGTCAGCTTCCGCCGCGCACCCCACCGAGCGACGCCCAGTTGGAGGCCACCCGCGTGGGCCATGCCCGTTTCGTTCAGCGCGACGGGCCCGGAGCTTGGGTGGCGATCTCGAAAGGGCAGGTGGTGGGCGTTGCCGAGTCTGTCCGACGGGAGAGCTTCTGGGGGCTGTCCATGCTGTTCGTTCATCCAGTGTTTCAGAGCCGGGGAGTGGGTAGGCGGCTCCTCGAGGCGGCCGAGGGTTACGCCGCTTGCGCCACCCAGCGCATGATCCAGTCCTCGTCCGACCCCCGAGCCATGCGCCGCTACTTCCTGGCCGGACTGGCCATGCACCCGACGGCCGAGATGGGAGGCCAACCCGACCGCCGGGCCATCCCACCCTCGCTGCCCGGTCGGGAAGGCGATGAGGGGGACCTCGAATTGGTGGCCGAGGTGGAAGCACAGCTGGGCCGTACGCGTACCGAGGATGTGGCCTACGGGCTGAGTGACGGGCGTTTCCGCATTGACGTGGTAGACGGTGACCCTGGGCGAGGGTGGGTGCTTTGGCACCCCGACCGACTGGTCATGCTGGGGGCAACTAACGGGCAGACAGCCGCCGTGCTCCTGTGGCGGTTCCTCGCTGGCTCCGAGGGAGAAATCCTGGTCCACGGTCTCACCGCTGCCCAGCAGTGGGCGTTCGACGTACTCCATCAGGCGCGTCTCACGGCGAAGATACACGGGTCCTTGTTCGTTGACGGAATGGCCGTCCCGGTCCCCTGGATCCCTTCAGGCTGGTACTTCTAGACCGTCATTACGGGAGAATCCGGTAAATCGTCCAGGCCGAGCTGCCGATAACCGAGACATGAGATCAGAGACCCCGGAAGGCGTGCCTCTTTCGATGGAGCCCGGCTCCGATAGCGTGGAGGTTGACGATACCGTTGCAATCCCGACTGATCACCTTCCCCCGAGTCAGCCTCGCAAGCACTTGCCACTGCCAAAGATCGTTCTCGACAGTGGGCTTTGGGTCTGGATCTGGGTCGTCGGCGCCATCGTCCTGATCCTCCTGATCTTCCTGCTAGTGTCGGCCGTGCCTACGAAGAAGGACATGGAGCCGATGAGGTGCAACACTCCCGCCACGATCCAGCAGTGCGGCTCTCAGGTGACCCCTTCGCAGTGGCTCGCTAAGAACTCGACCATTACAAATCACACCACTTGATGGAACTCCAACAAGTGGATCGTGCGGGTCGGTCATCCCGATGAGGGCGAGCCCCCTGCATCACCGGTCCGATCGGCCTTGCGAAACCGCTCGTTCGCGAGGGAGAGCCGATGGGCCACCTCGGTCTCGGCGTTCTCGAGGGAGCCGGCAGGGACGAACCATCGCACGACCCCTCCGATCACGTCCGGAGCTGCACCCATAACCCAGTCCACGGGACCAACCCGGTCGGCCACAGCCGCGAACTGGAAGATCTCGACCCATTCTAGATCCGGTGTCGCGCTCAAGGTCCACTCGACCTCGACCCTGCCGCCGAGCTCCTCTGCCGTCGTCCGGCGCACGACGACGATGTCCTCGCCGCTCCGGTCTCCCGAGGTCGACCCGTATAGCTGCCCATCTGGGTTCTCCGCCATTCAACGAAGGTACCTCACTGGGTCGGTGCCACGCGACCGGGTGTCCCGCGAACGAGGGCACCGCTCCCTTGCGACGGTTCGGCTGGTGACCGATCAGGGATGCAACGCGAAGTCCTGGAGCGTGCCGAGCTGGCGGAGGTTCCCACACCGATCAGCACGTCACCGGTGATCCGGGGACTATCCGAACCGCAGGTCGAGACCCGCGCCGGTGATCCGGCGACTAGCCACACCGCCCAAATGTTCCGGAGTGGAGCAGTCCGTACTTAGCTTAGCAAGCGCCCATCTGCCGGATATCGCCCCATTCCCGGCGTTCGCGGGCCACATTCAGCACCGGGCCCGCTGAGAACGTCCGAGGAAGGACCTAAGGCCCTACCGGGAGGCCCGGTGAAAGCCAATTATTGGTAGGTAGTGGTTCAGGGAGGTTCGAGATGACGAACGAAGCCGCGCAGACTCAGCTGGGAACAGTAGTGGTCGGGATCGACGGCTCCGAGCATTCCACGGCGGCCCTGGAATGGGCTGCCTCCTATGCCCAGGCGATCGGAACCACTGTCCGCGCTGTGGCGGTATGGAGGAACCCCTCCGCCTCTGGTTTCGACATCGGAGGCGGGGCTTGGGACCGTGAGGGCACGTGCAGAAAGAGAGCAGAGAGTCAGATCGCGTTGGTGGCCACCCACCACCCAGGTTTGGAGATTGATCTGGACGTCGTTTGCGGCGGCGCGGCGCAGGTACTCGTCGATGGCTCCGAAAACGCGGCGTTGCTGGTGGTCGGAACCAGGGGTCATGGTGGCTTCGCGGACCTGATGCTCGGGTCAACGAGCATTCACTGCGTGCACGCCGCGCACTGCCCCGTCCTGGTGTACCGATGAAGCTGCGTTTGAGGGCTGCCCAAAGCAGTTCGCAGCAGCGTTGACTCCCATATGTCAATCCAAGATTCAGTCGAGCATTGAGGCTGGAGTGGTGACTAGTCGTCGTGAGTCACCCGGGACCGTGGCAAGCGCACCTGGTTCGATAACGCCTCCGAGCCGGCGATCGGGGACAACCCGCGGTGGTCTCAGGCTGCGCCAGCGTCGGGATGCCAGCCAGGATCGATTTCGAAGAACTGTTGCACGAGGCTCTCGAAGCCAATGGCAAAGAGGGTCCATTCCTGGGGCGCACCGCCTGGACCTGTGCTCCGGATGATTCCGTCCATTTTGGTGTTGTCGACCCGGTCACGCAGTCCAAACCCCTGGCCGAGACAGTCCACGGCGATGGTGAATTGACGCAGGGTGAACCCCTCGCGAAGTCGAAAGCCCAGCAATGCGGTGATCGCCAGATAGGCGTCCTCGATCCGGTCGTTGAAGGCGTCATATCCAGCCACCAGGGCGGCCCTGATCTTTTCGCGCTGTTCAACGGGCTGGGCGGTGCGGGCTATTCCCCAGACACTGATCCACAGCGGCCAGTTGTCTGACAAGCGCATCGCTTGGAGATTTGCCGCTCCCCCTACCCGGCAGAGTTCGCGCATCACGGCGTGTCGGGACTCGACCGTCGTGAGATCAGCATCGGTCAAGATGGGAACGACGGCACCCACCGTGAGGTCGATCTCGTCTTGATTCTCTTCGAGGGCGATCGTCACCAGCAGGTCAGCCTGGAACTCAGCCTGGTTCTCCCACACTCTGCCGATGACCGACGCATTCGTCAATCGGATCCCAAACCCCTCCTCGAGACGCTCGAGGACCTTCTTGAAGGTGACCACCTCGGCGCCGCTCCCCGGCCCCTCCTCGCGGAGGATCGACCGACCCATCTCGAGCAGCAATGCACGAATTTCCTCCCGGCTGTGCCTTGGGCGTCTTTCCATCAGCACGGGGTTCTCCCCGGACGGTCCCTCACTCGGAATGTCCCCACCAGAGTCGCCGGTCACATCACCCTCATTCGAGCACTCCGACAAAGGGTAGCAACTGCTTTTGCGGCATAAGTGTTGGTCGGGGTAGTTAGCCCCCAGCAAGCGCACCACCTTGATAACGCCTCCGAGCCGGCAGCGGATACCAGTTACAACAGTGGTATTCGCGAACGCCTCACAAACTGGGGCGTTTGGGGATTGAGTTGTCAACCTTCGTCGAGGCGAATCGACCGTCTTTGTCTCCGCTGCCGCTCAAAGCGATCAACGTCAACGGATCACGGCGCCCGTACGACGACCTCCGGTCGTGATTACACCGGCCTGGTTTGTGGTGAACTAGTGAAGAGTTCAGAACATACAAGACATCAATGTTGATCGGGGCTGCGGCGTTGATCGCACGGCGGATCAGTCGGCACTGACGGGTATCTCCGAAGTGCCTGGCAACGGTCGATATCCGCCCAACTGCCGGTTACGGGATGGCCAGTGAAGCCGCTAGCTGTTCGGTCAGCAGCTCAAGGGAGCTGTGTAGGTGGGCGAAGCGCTGCGGCCCCAGGATCTCTGCGATCCGCAGTTGGGCCGACTCCGCCTCGGCGTAGATTGTCTGCTCAAGCCGCCGTCCTCTGGAAGTGAGTCGGATCACGCGAGCCCTTCCGTCGACGGAATCGGGCACGCGCAACAGGTACCCGTGTCGTTCCAGGTGCCCGAGTAGGTCATTCACGGACTGTTTCGTAATCCCCACCCGGTCCGCAACCTGGGTTGGACGTAGTCCGTCAAGGCCCGGATAGCGCCAGAGCCCGACGTGCGCGGCGCTCAGATCGTCGTATCCTGCCGCAATGACGCCCGCATACAGCTGATCACGGACCCACTGCCAAACGACACGCAGCATGGCACCGATGTACGGGCTTCGCTCGCCGCTGGGGCGGTCGAAGGAATTGCTTGACATAGTCGTAAGGTTACCATACGATTCGTATCGAAAGGATGCCTGCCCGATCCGAGACGCGTTCCCACTAGGAGGTGGTCGAAGTGACGACAGCGGTTGTTGATTCCCCCGAGAACGAACAAGCGAAGGCATGGTGGTTCCTCGACACCTTGGTCGTTGAGCACCGCTGCGCACCCGAAATGGACACCGTCGTGCTCGAGATGACCTTGCCGGTCGGTTCGGCGCCCCCTCTGCACGTGCACGACCATCTCGACGACACCTGGTACATCCTCGAGGGCCAGATGGTCGTACGGTGTGGCTACGACGAGCTGGTCGTCCGAGCCGGGCACTGGGTCTCCATGCCCCGCGGCGTGCCGCATACGTTCCGAGTGGTCGGTGAGCACGAGGCGCGGATCCTGCTGGTGCACGACAACGCCAGCTTCCGCGACCTCATCCGCGACCTCAGTACTCCAGCAACGGCGCGCGTCGTGCCGAGCCACCCAACGTTTCCTCCCATGGACGAACTGGCGCGTATCGCCGCGTCCCACGACCTCAGGCCAATCGGGCCTCCCATGAGCGCTGAAGACAGCGACACGGTCCTGGTCGACGCAAGCTGAGCCGCTTAGGACGGCCGTCACCTCCCCTTCACTGTCGGGCGAACCCGACTCCCGGCGGTGCGAGAAGTGCAGCAGGCCCCGCGACGTGGCTCCATGGTGGGAGTGAGACTCGCGAGTGGCCTCGGTTATCCGTAGGGCAGTTATCCACACGCCCGGAGGGCGGTCGGTGGCACTCGATAACCGCCCCCCGTTCCGGCGACAGGAGACACCCTCTGACTCGCCGTCAGCGATCCGGCTATTCCAGCCTCTCCTTCTGGATCGCGGAGTTCCGCACATTTGCCTTCTAGACTTTCCCTGATAGCCAGCAGCCGAATCGACTTGATCCGCGAGGCTTACCGGCACTTCCACGGAGAAGACGTGGACAGGCTCATGGAACTCTTTGATGACGAAATCGAAATGACGGACCCGATCACTCGGAGCATCAGGTGCGGCAAAGATACGGTGGCGCAGGGCTTTCAGCGGTCGCTTGGCGCTGTGCACTCTATAGTCCTGAGTGAGATAGTCGAAATGGGGGATACCGTCCTCGTTGTCGCGCACCACGACTTCTACGACCGCGAGCTGGGGCGGCTGGGCGAAGGAGTTTCCGAGGTCCATCGCTTTACGCTCCGCGGAGATCGGATCGCAAAGCTCGAAGTAACGACATTCGACGAGATTCCCGCGGAGGTGCGAGAGCGTCTGACAGCTTCGGATCCCGGCTGACGCTGTTCAAGCCGTTTTGGTCAGTCCGCCTGGGCGCTGGGGTTAGGCACCAGCCCGAGTTGGGCGAGCAGCGGACGGATCACTTCCTTCCCGAACGCCCACTCGTACCGGCCGGACACCCTGGATGCCTCTGACTCGCGTTCGGGGGCAGGGCGACCGAGCAGAAAATGGGATACTTGCGCACTGTCGGACCCCATGGTCGTCACCATCAGAGTTCGGACTATCGCAACCGGCAGCGTGGTAGCGGTGCTGATTGTTGGCGCGTTGTTTCTCGGTCGGAGCGCGGCGCAGCCCGATTGGGAATCCATTGTCCGTGAGCTCCGCGATCGGGAGCGTTACTGTGAGGCTCCGACCGGAAGCAGCCTTCGAGATACGCTCACGGCGGGACGGGGGGAGGGCGGGATACTCGCTGCCGAGAAGAACAGCGGTTACTTGTCCGAAGCCGCTACCACCGGTAGAAGCGGTGACTGCCCGCCCCTTCGCCCCGACCAATGGCGAATCCGACAAGCCAAAGGACGAGAAACACGGCTGCCGCTATCCACAACAGATGCACTGCGAATCCGGCGCCAAACAAAACCAAGACGAGCAGTAGTGCAAGAATCAGTATCACAGAAATATCTCCCTACTCTCAAGGCGTCCGTTCGGAAGGTCCGCCTCTGACTAGTACGTTGAATCGACTCGACGAACAACGTTCCCCTGGCCATCGTCCACAACGGTCCGTCTCCGACGGGTATTCCCTGCCACGATAACGATGATTGAGGCCACGGCGCCGATGACGCCGACAACCATCAAGATCCAGCCAGCTTTGTTGACGTTGAAGCCGTGTTGGTAAGGCTCCGTGTAGGCCCAATCGAGGATGGCCCCCGCTGCAAACGTGATGATGCTGGCAACAAGACCTCCAGCTCCAATCATTTGAAACCCCTTTCGTCTTCTGATGCAACGAGATATGTACCCATTGCAGCTGGAGTCAAAACGCTCCCGAAGAGAGTAGTGAGTGTGAGCTGGGCGTTTGTGAACGTGAATCACTCAGTGAGCGAATGGCTGACCACCTTCGTTTCCATAGTCCGTGCTTAGCCTGCAGGAGTTCGTAAATTACGTTGTATCTGCGACGTCCAGTACGTGCCTCTCGTAACCAGCTCCTCGCTATCGGCGTTGTCGTGCTGGTCCTTCTCATCGTGCGGCGCAACCACCTGGGATCGGGCCTTTCCATACGCCTCACCGACATCACCCGAGATGAACTGTCCTGCCATCGTGCAACCGACACATCGTTCTCCCTTGACCGCAATCGGGCTTCACTGAGTCCTCCTCATCGGTGACTCGATCATGGTTCAGGCTTCCTGCCCGTTGGCCGTTGCCCACGCGGGGGAGGGGAGCAGGCAAGCGGTGAGCGGGAGTGGCCTGTTGACCGGCTGGGTTGAGTGGCAGAAGATGCTGCCCGCTCTGCCCCGGACTGATCACCCGAATGCCGTGGTGGCAGGATCATACTCAGCTGTGTTTCCTTCGCTACAGCTCGATCCCAGGCGTCAAGATCCTGAATGCAGGACCCCTCATGGCTGCACCTGACGGCAGGGAAGTGTTGGCGGTCAAAACTTGCGGGAAACAGGAGGTCGTGCGGACTCCGCCCGATGGGATCCACCTCACCGATCAAGGTGCAAGGATCTACGGCGAGGAGATCGCAAATCTTCTGGCGGGCCAAACCGGGTTGCTCGTTGGCCCTAAGCCGCGTTGATGGTCCCTCCCGCCAGAATGTGATGCTCGGCTGATCGCCAACCGGAACCGTCGTGATCGCAGAACCTGGCCTACGTGCGATCAACCCGCCACCAGTCCAATCTGCCGGTGTGGTTGCGCGGAGCAGGTCGGCAGAAAAAAGGCCGCACGGTTTGGACCGGTCGCCAGTGGGTAACGAGTGAAGATGATCGTTCTCGCAATTGTCATCCCACTTGTGCTGCTGGGCCTCTTGATCGCGATCCCCATGCTCCTCGGCTCCGTTCGCGGTGACCTGGCGATGTCGGTTCCGCATGAGGCCGGCGTCGTTTGTGGCGACCCAGCGTGTCCAATCTGCAACCCCGGCACTCTCGACGACGGCCGTCGTCAGGCTGTAGGGCGCGGCATTGGCCGCCAGGGTGAGTGAGGCCCTGTCAACGCGCCTCACCGCCCTCAGCAACCAATCGACTGAGCATTAAGGGACACCGGCGTGTCCACCATGAGTCCAACTTGACCTCGGCGGACAGAAACCCCTGGTCGCCTGCGGTAGAGCCGTGCTGGCAGAAAAAGGACTCCCATGACCACTGAGAACGTGGCGATCCTGTTCACCGGCATGTGCCTATCTGGTGATCCTCCTAGACAAAGATCCTTAATTGCTGGGCAAATGTCCTGTTGGGCTTTCTCTCTAATCACGTGACACTTACGATCCCCGAATGCTCAATGCTCACGACGTTGCAGCCCAATCGCTTGAAGACGTTGCCGATGCTCTCAAGGAAGCCCAACGAGTCATACATGCGACGGAGATTGCAATACGCAAGGCAGTACGACGTAAGGACCGTGGGGTCCCGACTGTTGCTTCCCTGCGAGCAGATCCGGTGAGGCATTATCGATCGGGATTCGACGATGCACTCACAAGACTCGAACGAGCTCGACACAGGATGGTGGTGGCAGTGTTTGCAGTCGCCCTCGAAGATGGCATGAGCATCGGGGAACTCGGACGAATCTATGGATTCTCACGACAGCGTGCCGCACGGTACGCCAAGGAGGCCCGCGGTGATCACCAAGGTGCGACTGTGCCGGAAACAAACTGGGCCTGGACACCGATGACCACGCGAGCGGGCAGGGCCGTCGAACACTGAAGAATGATCCGACCACCGAGCTCTGAGCTGACCTCACGCACGTCGTCGGTCGTGAGTGAGTGAGTTGAGTGGGCTTGCGACAAAGCCCCGGTCATCTGCGCGCAACGGTGACTCGAGAATCGCCATTTCCCACGCTATCGGCCCGGATTTCCCACCACCCTGGTCAGGGCATGTTGCCAGCTATGTCCTGGTCAGCGGCACCGATGACATTGTTTCGGTACCCACAGGTTCATAGGTCAGGCTCGCTCTAACCAGTCCAACGAACCCACCCGCTGTTCCATTTCGCCAGATGGTCGCCATTTGTACCACCGAGATCATTGCTTGAGCCCCCACGTGGTACCCGTGTTAAATACAGACCTGCCTGAGATCACCGTGTCATGCACGTTGGCGATCGTTGTGCCGACCGGGATCCGAGGTACCAGGGGCCGGTGGAACGAGGGGAAGGCGGAATCAGCGTGCGAGATCAAGTGATGGGCGCATTGGGTCTTGTAGGTCGGAGTACCGAGGCTCGTGACCGGTCGACTCCGCAGCCTGGGCACCGGTGGATGAGGCTGATCCGGCTGCTTTCGGCCGCGGTGCTCTTGGGTGCGATGTTGGCCACGGGTGAACTGGCAGCAGTATCGGGAACCGGCGAGGCGGCCACGGATGAACGACAGGCGACAGGCGCAGCGCCGACTTGATCCATGCCACCTTCGCAGTGGTGGACGGTGGTTGACTCGGTATTTCGGAGTTCCGGACGCCGGTCCGTGCAACTTCGGTTGGTCGCCAGACGGGAAGGGCCCCGTTGCGGTGCGATCGGCGGGATCCGTATCGGATGCGCTGCCGTCGCGTCCGGGGAGCGTTCCGAATGACGGACGCCTAGGGCTCCCGGTGGTCACCCGCCATGATGTGGCGGTCGGGGCCGAGCCGCTTCCGGAAGTCGCGGACCGTGTAGGCGATGAGCCGGGCAGGGGTCCGGGCTCGGGCCGTGGCCGTCCGGGGGAGATTGAAGAGCGGACCCATCTCGCCGAAATAGTTTCCGGCGCCCACGACGGCCCGCAATTCCTGCCGGTCGTCGGCGTGCTCCGAGAGGATCTCGATCTCGCCCGCTTCGATGACGTAGATCCGGTCGCCCCACGAGCCCTGACGGAACAGCACCTCTCCGGCATCCAACTGGACCGTCTCGGGGGGGAGGTCGGAGGCTCCCAGATTGGGAACGAGCTCGACGACCTCGTCGGCCAGTGGGACGAGTCGCTGGTCGTGCGTGGCGACTACCACTACCCGATCACCCGAGGCCAGCTCGCGGATGATCTGGAGGAGTGACTCGACCTGGATGTAGTCCAGGTGGGCAGTCGGCTCGTCGGCGAGGATCAGGGGCGGGTCGAGGGCGAGCGCACGAGCAACCGCCACACGCTGCTGTTGTCCGCCGGACAGCCCGCCGGGACGATGGTGCAACCGTTCGCCGAGCCCGAACTGTCCGAGCAGCTCGACCGCCCGGGCACTGGAGGTCTTCCAGTCGTAACCTGCCGCCCGCATCGGCAGTGCGACGTTCTCCAGGGCGCTCAGACTCTCCACCAGGTTGAACGCCTGGAACACGATGCCGATGGTGTTGCGCCGGTAGTCGGTGAGTTCCGCGCCCTTCAGCCCGGCGATCTCGACGTCGCCGAAGGTGATCGAGCCGCTCGTCGGCGTCAGGATCGACCCGAGGCAGGACAGGAGGGTTGTCTTGCCGCAGCCGCTCGGGCCAAGGAGCAGGGCCAGCGAACCTGACGGGATCTCGAGCGAGAAGTGGTCGAGCGGCCGGATGTTGAACCCGCCGTTGGAAAACTCGACGGTCAGGTCGTCAATGCGGAGATCGGGCATCACGGACCTCCGAATGCGGACGCTGGATCGACAGAAAGGGCACGTCGTAGACCGAACAGGCTGGCCAGGAGACTGAACACCACGGCGACGACAGGGAGAAGGACGTAGGTCTCCCATGAGATCGACACCGGCAGGCCTAGGTGCGGACCGAGCAGTGTGCCCACGCCGAGTCCGACCAGTGCGGCGATGAGGGACAGGACGACTGCCTGCAGTGCCAGTCCCGCCAGCAGCGATGTCGTCGACACCCCGATCGCCTTGAACACGGCGAAGTCCTTGAGGCGCTCGATCACGGAGAGATAGACCACTGAGCCGATGATGAGCGCGGCGATGACCCAGGCCAGGACAGCGGTCAGGTAGATCGACGAGCGCGCCTGCTTCAGCGCGCGCAGCAGATCGTTGACGCCGGCCTTGTTCGCCATGACGGCGAGACCCACTGGCGGCGGCGTGGTGATCGACCCCTTCACTGCGAAGGCCGAGGCGATCTGGGCGCCGCCGAACGCGATCGACTGGGCGGCGGGAAGTGTGAGGAACACGTTCGGTACCCCGGCCAGAGCCGTCGAGTCGTCGACAGTACCCACAACGACGAACCGGTGCCCGGCGATGACGATGGGGTCGCCGATCTTGTAGCCGGCCAACTTCGTGCTCACCACCGCCTCGTCGGACTTCACGGGCGCCCGCCCCGCCTGGACCTGCGGCGACGCGAAGCTGCCTGCCGGCATCCCGAACACGTTGACGTCGGTCGGGCTCCCGTGGGTGACAACGTCCTTGCGGGTGAAGACGACGGGGACGGCACTGACAACGCCTGGCAGGCCGGCGATCTCGGTGACGCGTGACGCCGGGACAAGCGACGATCCGAGGAACGGACCCGCGGCGCCGCTCCCGACCACCCACATGTCCGCGTGGAATTCCTGCACCGTCTGGGAGGCCTCGGCGTTGAATCCGCCGCTGATGCCCGTCATCGCCAGCGTCAAACCGAACAACACCCCGGCCCCGACGACGGCCACGGCGAACCGCATGCGCCGCCACTCCAGGTCACGGAGCGCCGGGCGGACCATCGCGGTCGCGCCGCTAGACCGCTTCCGCGTGCCGGCCGCGGTCACCGGAATCCCCGTCGCCCGTCGCCCGCCGTCCCGCCGGCCAGCGGGCGAGCAGATGATCGGCTCCGGACCAGCGTGCGCGTCGGCTCCGTGCGCCACGGTTCGCTCATTGTCCGCATCGGACCCAACCCGCCATCTGGGAACCTCCTCGCCGACGCCGCATGCCGACGTGACCGTCGAACGGTACCGGGGTAGCTCAGTTAGTGCAAAGGGCGCATCCGCTAGATTGGGCGCGCTGGACTCGAGTGCAAAAGGGGTGGGAACGTTCCGAAGCGGTGCCAGGCGGAGGTACGCCGAGCATGACCGACGGGGTTCGCGTCGATCGCGGCCGTCCTGCAGCCGGTCCGGCCGCGATGCAATGCCCGATGCCGCACCCCTTCCGCCGGCGACCGGGGTCGAGGACGTGACCAGCGCAGCCGAGGTCGCCTCACTGCTGGCGACTGTCGACCTGTTCAGCGGGCTTGACCCGGTGAGTTTGGCTCGTGTCGCCGATGTGGTCGAGATCTGTGAGGTCCCTGGCGGCACCGTCCTCATGCGCCAGGGCGAGGCGGCCGACTACGTGTTCGTGGTCCTTGCCGGACGCCTGCAGGTCCGGGTCCGGGACAGCTCCGGGGCGGAGCACCTCGTCGGCCACGTGGGTCGGGGTGAGGTAGTCGGGGAGATGGCGCTCATCAACGGCGAAGTCAGGACCGCAAGGGTGATCGCCGACCGCGACTGTACGTGCCTGCGCCTAGAGGTCAACGAGTTCGACCGGCTGGTCGCCGTCGACCCTGCACTGTTGCGGCCAGTCGCCAGCCAGATCGTGGCCCGCATGCGCCGCAGCCTTTTGGAGCGCGCGGCGCCGCCACCGGTCGGGACGATCACCCTGGTGCCGCTGGACCCCGAGACCGAGGTCGGCGAAGCCGTCGAGCTCCTCCGTTCCACCCTGCTCCGTCAGGTGCCGGACGCCACGAGCATTACCCCGGACGGGCCGGACGCCGACATCCCCTCCCTCGAGTTCCGGCACACCTTGGTGGTGCTTGTCGCGGAGCCGGGCACCACTCCGTGGACCTGGCAGTGCCTCCGGCAGTCCGATGTCGTGGTGCTGGTCGCGTCGGCAAGCTCGAATGCCCGGCGACGCGATGTGGAGGCGGTGCTGGGCGAGCACAGGGACGCGGTCGGCACCCGCGTGGACCTGGTGCTCGTGCAACCGGACTCGGGCTGCGATCCGTCGGGCACGGCGTCGTGGACGCGCGGCCGGGGCATCGATCGCCACCACCACCTGCGTCGTGCCCGGGCCGAGGACGCCGCCCGGATTTGCCGCCTACTGCGCAACCAGGCCGTCGTCCTCGTCCTGAGCGGCGGCGGTGCGCGCGGCATGGCGGAGATCGGCGTCGTCCGGGCCCTCCAGGAGCTCGGGATCCCGATCGACGCCGTGGCGGGCACCAGTGCCGGGGCGCTGGTGGCGGGGGCCGTGGCCAGGGGCTGGGGCTGGCAACGCATTGCCGCTACGGTCCGGGCCGGCGTCGCCGAAGGCAGGTCCCTGATCGACCTCACGTTTCCCGCACTCTCGCTCGCCCGCGGCGCGCGTGTGACCGAGCGGCTGCGCGCCGCGGCCGGGACGATCGATATCGAGGACCTGCTGATCGACTACTTCTGCGTTTCGACCAACCTCACCCGCAAGGAGCCACGCGTCCACGTCAGCGGGCCGGTGTGGCGAGCGGTCCGGGCCAGCCTCGCCATCCCGGGGGTCTTCCCCCCCGTCCCCGATGGCGACGATGTGCTTGTCGACGGGGGCATGCTCGAGAACTACCCGGTGCGTCGCATGCGCCTCCGCCATCCGATGGCGACCGTGGTGGGAGTCGATGTCGGATCGCGGCGCGACCTGTCCGCGGGTGACCTGCCCGACACCGGCGTCGTTTCCGGCTGGGACCTGTTGCGCGCCCGGTTCGACCGGGACCACAACGACGGGTCGCTGAGCATGGTCAAGGTGCTCGCCGGCCTCACAGAGCTCGGTGTTCGCGATCCGGAGGGTCCGGATCTGGCCGACGTCACTGTGGAGCCGCCGGTGCTCGACCTGCCGATCCTCGACTTCTCCCGGTTCGACGAGGCCGTCGAGCGCGGCTATCAGGAAGGCGGCAGCGTGCTCGAGCCATGGTGGACGAGTCAGTTGGGGAGGTTGGAATGAGCGCCACACCGGAACGGAACATGGCCCGGATCGCCGTGATCGCCAGAGTGCTCACGGCGCCGTTCGTGCGCTACGAGCTTCACGGCCAGGAGTACGTGGCCGACACCCACGTCGGGATCATCGCTGCCAATCACCGCAGCTTCTTCGATGTGCCGGCAGGGCTCATCGCGCTCCACCACTTCAAGCGGTACCCGCGCCTGCTCGTCGCATCGGCCTACTTTGAGCGACGCGCTACCGGCCGTTTCATGAGGTCCATCGGCGCCATCCCGGTGGACCGTGAGCGCAAGTCGGGCACAGCAGCGAGCGCCGCCGTGGAGGCCCTGCAGGAAGGCGTGCCGATCCTGGTGATGCCCGAGGGGCGCCTCCACTGGGATCCGGGCGATCCTCTCGCCACCGGGCCCACGCGTCCTGGTGTCTCCCGCCTGGCCGTGGCTACCGACGTGCCCGTGGTGCCGGTCGCCATCAGCGGGACGGAGACGGTGTGGCCGGCCTCTAAGCGGCTGCCCCGGTTCAATCCGTTCCGCCGCAAGACCGTGGTGATCCGCCTCAGCGAGTCGCTCCTCTACTTCGAAAGCGACGACCACGAGGCCAACACCGGTGAGGTAATGGCCCACATCCGGGCCCTGTTGGCGGTCTCGGCCGGCGTGCCACCCGAAGGCGCCTGACAGGGCACGGACCGGTCCGACGTCGGGGCCTCCGGGCGGGGCGGCCCTTCAGGGCGCCGCTGTCCCGTCGGACAGGTCCTGGGCCGCCACCGCTCCCGCCGGGATCGGTCGTCCCCGCACGAAGTAGGAGTCCGCGAACTCGCCCTTCAGCCCACCCAAGTCGTCGAGCAGCCAGACCGGTGCCAGCCGGCGGGGAACGGCCACCTGGGACACAGGGTCATAGGTGCCGAACACCAGGTCCCAGATGGGCGTCGTTACGCCGAAGTTGCGCAGCGGCGCCTCGTAGTGGTGGTGGAAGTGGCTCCGCCGGGTCCAACGTCCGTAGGCGTTGCGGGGAGGCCGGAGGTGGTCGGCGGCGTGGATCCACTCGTAGACGAAGTAGGCGGCAACCCAGGCGCCACCGAATGCCAGCGCCATCGCACCCGGCATGGCGTACCACAACAGCAACGGGAGGACGGCGAGTCCGACGAAGAGCACGGCACACCACGTGAGGACGCTGACGCTGTTGACGAGGTATTCCTGCCGGGCGTGATGGGCCAGGTGAGTCCGACGGCCGAAATTCCCGTCGCGTGCGACGTGGAACCACCGGTGGAAGGCGTATTCGGAGAACGTCCAGCCGACGGCGCCGGCGATGACGCCGACGGCCAGACCGGCCAGGGACGTCATCAGACCCGTCCGGCGGCTGGCACTGCCGGGCGGGCACCGCCAGCGGCACTTCGATCGCTCCGCCGAGCGAGGTCAACCATCGCGCAAGTATCCGTCCGGTCCGGCGGGCTGTCAATGTCGGGATCGGGCGGAGCAGACCTTCTGGACGAGGAGAATCCGCGCGTCGGCACGGGTCAGCTCGGGCCGAGGTAGCCGAGATCCGGCCGCGTCCGGCACCTGGTCCTTCGATGGAGAAGCGCCCCTGGCACAGACCGAGCAGTCGTTCAGATGCCGAGAATGTCATCCGGGACTACGGCAACCACCTCATCGACGATGTCACCTACCGCCGGCGCCTCATCATGTCTGTACGCACAGATTTAAGTCCGTCATCAGATTCCTTCCTCAAGTTGCCGTCGGCATTGACCGAAACGACTGTTGTCAGTCAACCGGTGTTGTCAGTCAACCGGTGTTGTCAGTCAACCGGTGTTGTCAGTCAACCGGTGTTGTCAGTCAACCGCTGTTGTCAGTCAACCGCTGTTGTCAGTCAACCGCTGTTGTCAGTCGACTGGGAGCTGGAACTCGTAGTGGTCAAGGGGACCTTCACCGTCACCTGGCTCACCATTGACCGACCACCGGGCACCCGGGAGAAGACGACTTGTTCGGTCAGTTCGGTCACTCGGTTTGGTCGAGTGAGTGATGAGTTGATTCAGTCAGTCAGTCAGGCAGTCAGTGGGCTACCGACATAACGCAGCTGACCTCACCCAGTTCCGAGCCACTTTCCACGTTATAAGCCCTCGTCCCAGAGGTCGGATCAGGTCCTCGACTGGCATCCCGGCGACTGCCTCGATTTCTTTGGCCGTGTGGGTCGGCTCGAGCAGCTCGAGCGGGTCGTACTCGTCGGGTTCGAGATGGAGGAGAGATCCCGTCCCCGGTGGCCCGAGCATCCCGTACGTTCCAAAGTCCCTGCAGTCCACACCCTCGGCCAACAATGGTGCTGAGCCGGCGGATGTGTTTCGTCATGTCGTTGATCCCATCCCGAAATAGTCGTTGTCGAGGGTTCGAATGCCCCCCGAACGCCGACGGTGATTTCATCTGCGCACGTCTGGGCATCTGTTCCCGGAGTGATGAACGCTCGACGTAGCAACACCCGCCTCCCGATCGGAGGCGGGTGTTGCCGATTTAGCACCTGCCGCCACCTCAGAAGTTGTGGCTGCGGCTGAGTCGACGGATCCTGCGAATGCGCTTCATCATGGCGTGCTCCTTTCTCTTTGCCTGTAGTGCCAGCATGAAAGAGGGGGTGGGTCGGCCTACACCAACGTGGCGTCGGGCGGGACGGCTTTGGCACCGTTCGGGTGGGTGACGACCGGGATCAAGCGAATGGGGGCGGGCGCCACCTGGGCCGACGGCGTCGGATCGAAGAATGCGTGGGTGGCTGCCGGCATGAAAGCCCCCAGGGAGACACAACTGAGAACCAGGCTGGCTGCTGCGATCTTGGAGCGGGCGGTGGTCATGGGGACCTCCTTGTCAAAAGGGCTTTCCGGTTTGGTCACCCCATTAGACGACGATGGCGTCAGGTCGGTTCGAAAGTTCTTGACTTCTTCGAATCGAGCTCTGATGTGGGAAAGCGCGCCTGGTCATCCCCCCACCGCCCATCTAGAGTCAGGACGGTGCATCACTCTCGTGGAGCGGCACGATGGATACGAGCGGGTTCCTAGGGGGCTACCGGGTCTAACGTCGGCTGGGATCAGGCGCCTTTGCGTCAGTCTGGCTGGCGCACGATGACCTATTGCAGGCACCGGTGGCGGTCAAGGTCCTGGCAGACAACTGGAGCCAGGACGCAGCGGTCCGGGAGCGTTTCTTAGAAGAGGCCCGCCTGCTCCGGCGTCTAGACGACGATCACGTGGTCCGGGTCTATGCGGTGGGCGAGCTCGACGACGGGCGTCCCTTCTTTGCCATGGAGTGGGCCGACGGGGGGACCCTGGAGGACCGCCTGGCCTCTCATCGGGGTCCGCTGCCGGTCGAAGAGGCCACCCAGATCGCCGCCAAGGTCCTCGACGGCCTTGCGGTGATCCACGCAATGGGGGTGGTTCACAGGGACGTGAAGCCCTCGAACGTCCTGTTCAAGGCGGTCCCAGCCCACCGCCGCTCCGGTCCCGACCCGGAGAAGATCCTGCTTGGTGACTTGGGTCTGGCCAAGGACCTGGCCGTCGGGAGTGGATTCACCGTCACTGCCGGTACTCCGGCCTACATGGCCCCTGAGCAGAGTGCCCCCATTGGCATCGTCGACACGCGAGCCGATCTCTACGCTGTCGCCTCCGTGCTGTACGAGATGCTGGCTGGTCAGCATCCACGGCTCCCCTGGAGTCCATCGGGTGCAGGGGATCAGGCCATGGTCAACATTGCCCGCCCGACCGATGGGGCCATTCCCGACCAGGTATGGGATGTGATCGCACGCGGGCTGTCGTTCGATCCCGAGGATCGCTTCGCCAGTGCTGCCGAGATGGCCACTGCGCTTGACGGATTCGCCCGCCCTACGCACCATCGGCCTCTACCGACGGGAACTCTCACCCTCTTTTTCACCGACATCGAGGGATCGACACGGCGCTGGGAAGAGCACCCGAACGAAATGGCTACTGCATTGAAACGCCATGACGCTCTCATGCGCTCGGCTATCGAGTCGGCCGGTGGCCACGTCTTCAAGACAATCGGGGACTCCTTCTGTGCCGCGTTCGCCCGAGCGGGAGACGCCGTGGAGGCAGCGGGTACTGCCCAGCGCGTAATCCAGGCCGAGACGTGGCCAGATGGGGTTCCGCTCCAGGTCCGGATGGGCCTGCACACCGGGGAGTGCGAGGAACGGGGAGGCGACTACTTCGGTCCTGCTGTCAACCGGACGGCGAGGCTCCAATCCATCGCCTATGGAGGCCAGGTGGTGCTTTCCCGTTCAACTGCCGATCTGGTGAGAGACCACCTTCCCCCCGGGATGCAGCTGGTCGACCTCGGTTCTCACCGCCTTAAGGACATCGAACGGCCCGAAGAGGTGTCCCAGCTGACCATGGAGGGGGTCCCTTCGGAGTTCCCGCCCCTTCGCTCGGAGGACAACGGCATACCAACTGACGCGGCCGAAAAGGGTCGCTCACAGAGAAATTCAAATCGTCGGGCCAAGGCTCTTGGAATCGGGGTCGTGGCCCTCGTCGTTGCTGCGGCCGTCTTTGCCGTCTCTCGACCGAGTGCTGGCAGCCACACGACGCACGCAGTGGCCGATGGCCCGGCCACCTCACCCAGCCCAATGCTCACAGCCGCTGATCTCGGTTCCCCATGGACGATCACATCACCTCCATTCTTGCCAGGACCGCTCGCGTTTCAAGGGCTATCGTGCCCGGCGTTCCCGGATTCGCCACCGTCATCGCCAACCTTCTTCGAGATCCGGCGGTATGGGACCCCTACCGGTGCCTTCCTTAACGAATATGTATTTCAGTTTCACACAGTGGCGGAGGCCGATAGTGCTGCCGGTTACTTGGAGCAGATAGTGACCAGATGTGGACTGCCACTCATCGATGCACTTGGCAATTCCCTGGGTCGAGAAAGCCTCGGCGTCGCCGTGCCCTCCCCGCAGAGGTACTGCCAAGAGACACTGACATATGGGTCGATTACGAGCGCAGGTACCACCGGATTCGATGCGGGCGCCGTGTGCAAGGACGCTCTCATCGCAATCGTGCTGCGTCAACCGACGAGTTCGAATCTGAACATTGATGACGTATCGGCCTACCTCGGATATGCCACATCTCCGGTATTACTGTCGCTGACCGCCAACCCGTCGCTGGAGGCTTCGGTCGTCCCGTCACTGAATGCACTAAGGAAAGATCTTCTGACCGCAGCTGACCTTGGACGCGGCTGGCGGAGGGATGACCATCTGCTTCTCGTCGGCTCACCCTACGACTGCGGCGGGCCCGGCGTTCCGCTGCCGACCCAGCCTGAATCCTCTTACCTTACGGCGGACGTGACTGCTGGGTTCAGCGATAACACGGGTCACATCGATCAAGTCCTGAACTATTACCAGGATTCTTCGGCTGCCTCACAAGCGATCGAGTTTTCGGAAACCATCAATCGACTCTGCACCTATCCGGCCGGGGACGAGGCGACGCAGCATTGGACCGTCGACAGCAAGGCACCGCGAGCATGTGATCAATCGTTCCTGGTCCGACCGACCGGCACCTCCACGACTTCTTCCGGGGCCTACAAGCTCTATGTTCGCTGCGGGCGGGCCGTGGCAACCGTGCTCGTGACCCCTGGCCAACGCGGCATCGGCGAGTTTCCGAACTTGACGGCTCTCATTCCGGTACTCACGGCAAAGACGTCGGCTGCGTCGCGGTGATCCCCCAAGCGTCATCGGCTGGCCCATGAGGGAAACGGTCTCCGAGGACGAGCTCGACGGCTTGGCCCTCGCCGCTGCAGGCGGTGACACTGCCGCACTCGGGAAGCTCATCGCAGGAGTCCAGGACCGGGTGCTGTCCCGCTGTCGGCGAATACTGCCCAATCCGGCCGACGCCGAGGATGCCGCTCAGGACGCCCTCCTCCTCCTTACCCGCCGGATCGGCAGTTTCGAGGGGAGGAGCCGGTTCACCAGCTGGCTCTACCGATTGACCTCGAACTCGGCGCTTGACACCTACCGCAAGCTCAAGCGACGCTCAATGGAACCAGGCTTTGATCTTGATCTCATGGCCGGCCGGGACAGCACCAGTGTGCTGGCCGGGAGTCGGGTGGATCTTCTCGACGCCTTCGATCTCGTGCCCGACACCTTCTCCGAACCGGTGGTGCTCCGGGATATCGGCCAGCTGGACTATGCAGAGATCGCTCGGCTCCTCGGCCTGCCCGAGGGTACGGTCAAGTCGAGAATTCATGAAGGCCGGAGGCAGCTTCAGCGCCTCCTCGCCGAGCGGGATCGCTGACTCGATCTGGCCGAGTTGTGCGTCGGTCAGCACTGGCTGTTCATTCCCGGAGAAGCCGTACACAGTACCTTTGCCCCGCCGCGCCGACTTCCTTGCGAGGATCAGAGCAGCCGGTCTGTTGCTGGATCAGGCTGACCATCGAAGAACCGGTCGAGCACCTCCTGGAACAGCGGCTCGTCGGGAGCAGCCCGCAGGAACAGAGTCATGGATGAGCGCAGCTTCAGGGCATCGATAGATCCGAAGATCTGAGCCGCAGTCCGACCTGCTGTCTTCGCGACGATGCCTGTGCATTCGATCAATCGGGGACCGAGCACCGAGTGTCGCAAATATACCGCCGCTTCCTCCAGTGATGAGATAGCGAATTCTCTCGATGTCACGCTCTGCCCGAGGCCGGCGACCTGTGGAAACACGAACCACATCCAGTGGCTAGTCTTGTCTCCCGATCGGAGCTCCGTGACCGCACGGGAGTAGGTCCCGCCAGCCTCTTGGGCCTCGACGAATCGTTCGACGTCGTACGGGTCCTCCATGCTCACTGCCCTTCCGTCTTGACCATTCTCGGGCGTCGACCAGATGAAGTCCCCGTCCGGCGGACCAGTAGCAGTTGAGTGAGAGTTCGTGAGTGAGTGAGTGAGTGAGTGAGTGAGTGAGTGAGTGAGTGAGTGAGTGAGTGAGTGAGTGAGTGAGTAAGTGGGCTACCGACAATACCCAGTTACCCTGGTCGGCCTGCACCCAGTTCCGAGCTACTTTCCACTCTATTGGTCTCGATTTTCCACACTGCTAGAGTGTCTAAATAACTGAGAATGCCCTGCCAGAGAGCCTGGATTGGGTTCTTGGCACCCACAGGTAGCTGGCGGAGTGAGCCATGAGGCCGGTGGCTGTTGTAGAGCTCGATGTACCCATGGACCACAGTTTCGAGATGACGACGGGATAGTCGATTGATCGCTCCGAGACCGAGCGGTATCCGCAGGCAAACAAGGTCCGATAGCTACCGGCAAGCGGGTCGGATCATCAACTGACGAGACCACGACGATGCGCATAGGCGACGGCTTGGGAACGATCGCGACTGCCTGTCTTGGCGAAGATGCGGTTTACGTGAGTCTTGACGGTGGCCTCACTGACGAAGAGCTCGCTGCCGATCTCGGCGTTGGAACGCCCGGCGGCGATAAGCCGCAGGACCTCTGCCTCTCGCTCAGTCAGGCCGTCGGGCAGGGGTCCACCCCCACTTCCTGGCAGCGTGGCCACGTCCACGAGTCGGGCTTGGACTGCCGGGTCGAGTACCGCTTGGCCCGAGGCGGCGGCTTCGAGGGCGCGGCCGATGTGGTCGCGGCCGGCGTCCTTGGTGATATACCCGATTGCTCCCGCCCGAAGTGCCCCGACGATGGACTCGTCGTCGGCATAGGTGGTGAGCACGACGACTTGGGTTTCGGGATGATCGGTCCGGATACGCCTCGTCGCCTCCACCCCGTCCACCCGGGGCATGCGTAGGTCCATCAATACAACTTCAGGTGTGAGGTCGGCGACCAGGGACACCGCCTCCTCGCCGTCGGCCGCGGACCCCACCACCTCGATGCCGGCCATGGTTCCGAGCAAAGTGACCAGGCCCTCGCGAACGACCGTTTGGTCGTCGGCCACCACGACTCTCACACCGGCACCGCCACTTGGACGGTGAACCCCAGGGCGGTTGGCTCGGCCACAACCTGACCACCCAGCAACTCGATGCGCTCGCGCATGCCTTGCAGGCCGAATCCGCCACCCGTCGTGCTCAGCTCACTGCTTGCTTCGGCGGTCGCGCAGACACCGTTCGTGACCCTGAGCGTCGTCGATCGTGGGTCGAAGTCGAGGCCGATGGACACCGGCGCCCCGGGTGCGTGCTTGCGGGCGTTGGTGACTGCCTCTTGGGCAGCGCGATAGAGCGCCAATCCGGCCTCGGCCCCGAGCGGACGGGGCGTGCCGGTGATGGTCAGCTCGGCGCCGTCCCGGGCGGCCAACGACGCCAGTTGCTCGGCCAGGGCAACCGGCTCGTCGCGCAATGCGTGCACCGCCTGGCGGGTCTCCTCGAGTCCCTGGACGGCAAGCTTCCGGGCCTGCTGAACGAGCTGGCGGGCCTTGGAGGGGTCATTGCCGTTCTCCAAGAGCGCGTCAGCAGCGTCGAGCTGGACCGATAAGGCTCCCAGGGAGTGCGCAAGCACGTCGTGGACCTCACGTCCGATGCGGTTGCGCTCTGTCAGGGCGGCCGCGCGGTCACGTTCGGCATCGGCTCGGACCCGCTCGGCCAGGAGTTCCTCGGCTTGGAACGTCCGCTGAGCGTACTGACGTCGGCTGGCGCCGATCATGATCCCGATGACCACCGAGGCCGCACCTTCGGCGACGAGCACCCCAGGAGCACCCACGGCCAGCGTGGCAACCGCCAGTACCGCGACGCCGATGGCGCCCACGCACAAGGCTGGGAGCCACTCGAAGGCGATCCCCGCACCGAGCCCGGCGACGGCCATGAAGGTGATGGCAATCGGGGCCAAGGCGGCGAGCGCTCCACCCGAGGCGGCCAGGAGAGCGAGGAACGACCACGTCGTGCACCCCGGGGCTCGGAGCCGACGGCTGGCCATCCATCCCAACCAACCGACCCCTGCGGCGCCCATGAGCACCCACTTCGCCGGATGGTCGGCCGAGACGCCCTTCAGTGGCACTTGGTGTGCGCTCGCCCAGAGGAGCCCGACCAGGCCGGCGAGGCGAGCAGCGCTGAGCAGGCGCTCGGTCCTCGTACCCACAGCGGTTCGCAGTTCGGAGGTCAGTCCCACGGACACGATGATCCCACCCGGGCGGGGGTTGCTGGGCCTTGATGCTCAGACCGCCGCCGGGGAGCGGAGCAGGCCGCCACGCTCGATGACCGCACCGGTGCGGCGGGTCTTGAGGTAGAGGACGCCAGTCCGACTAGCCACCTCGGCCATGGCCATCAGGACAAACGCCGCTCCCCACGTCGCCCCCGAGGTGATGTGGTGCAGCACGCTGAACCGGGTGACTGCAGCCTGCCCCCCGTGGCTCACCCACAGGGCGAAACCCATGCGGGCACCGATGCCCACGATCCAGAGAACGGCCGCCACCAGGCCGGCCTTGGCGAAGGCGCTGGACCCGTCACGCCGGACAGTGGTCAGAAGCCCCGCCCCTGCGCCGAGGGCAGCACCGGCGCCGGCGAACCCGACGATCAGCAGCAGATCGTTGCCGGCGGTGGGGATGGCGTGGAGGAACTGGGCGGCCACGAAAACGGTGGCGACCAGCGGGAACACCAGGCGGGCCCGGGTCACCTTGTGCCCCCGGATCTGGAGGACGACCAGGGCGATGAGGCCAATGTTCATGAGGTAATCGGTGGTTGTCATACGTCCATTTTCTGGCATATGACCCCGACTGGCGTCAGTCCACGGGTGGATCCAAGGGTGGATCCCGTCTCCACCCAGGCCTCCGGCGGCAACCCCAGAAGGCCAGTTCAGGCCGTGGCAGGCGGACCGGCAGTGCCGATACCGAGCAGGGCGCAGGGTGCCCCTGACCGCATCGGTTCGGTGGGACTCGCCTACTTGGCATTGACCATCGGAATGACGTTCCAGGTATCTGATACAAATCTGACGACCAAGGCCATCCGGAGAGGCGCTCTCCCCCATGCTCTGCTGTCGTACTTGTTCGGTGCAGTGATCGTCGCACTCGTCATCAACGTGGTGTCCACTCTCCTCCACTAAGCCGATGGTCTGGGGAGGGTCAGTCAAACATCTAGTTGAGTCAGGTCAAATCCCTTCGAGATGAACTACACGCCAATCGATACAGAAAGCGGACGCCGCCTTGCTCGGCGATGATCAAGGCACCCATGGGCAGTTATCCACACGCGATTCGAATGCCCGGCGGCGGGCCCGTGGCCGGCGGTCCGCTGCGAACTGAAGCCAAGGTCCACGACCAGAGACAACCGAGGGAGGCTTCACATCGTCGTCAGCGACGAGCTGGGGAGCAACCCACCTCGGGCCTGCAAACAGCAGAGCGTGACCATCCCACCGGTTGCTGGGGCCAATTCAAAACAGGACCTTCTCTACGGCAGCCCGGAATGGCAGACCCCTTACAACTCCCTCCGGAACACCAACGAAGGGATACATGGCTTCATCAAGGATCCTGCCCACGAGGCCCTTGATGACCCGGCCCGGCGTCGGGTCCACGGGGTTTCTGCGCAGAGCCTCTTTGTTGCCTTTCTGGTGGTGCGGGCCAACGTGCGAATGATCCGGGCATTTCCGGCAACGAGCCGGACCAAGCGGATCCGCCGTCCTCGGCCACGGCAACGGACCACCGAACCGCTCTTCCACTGGATGACTGATGCGGGCTCCGTTGCGGTCCCGGACGATCCCGACCCACCCAAGACGGCCTAACTCCGGCGACTAGCGTCCCCGGTTTGCGTCAACGCGCTCGAGGGCGCGTCCGAGCACGGAGTCAGCGGCGATTGGGGCACTCCGTTACTTGAAGAGGGGGCCAACTGTCGTCAACAGAGCCCTCTTTGTCTCCCAAAAGGCCAGCATGTCGGAGTTTTGTCGACATGATCGTCCCAGTTTTGTCGGGAGCTCTGAGTTAGTTAGAGTAAGTCGAGTGGGCTACCGACAAAACCCCAATCACCTGCGTGAACGGTGTCCCGAATATCACCATTTCCCACGCTATTGGCCCGGATTTCCCCGCACCTTGGATGACATTCTCGGCGCCCACGAGGACCCAGATCAACCGTCCGGCTGACTGACCACGGTCAGCTTGGTCCTCGGGAGCGCTCCCCTCGCCGGAACGGGCGTCGCGGCCTCGGGTTGTGCCCTAGCCGCAGAGGTTGGTCACAGTCGCGGTGTTGGCCCCGGTGCCGGTCGGCGTGTAAATGCCGGGGGACGGGTCGTCGGCGAAACGATCGAGCGTCCACTGCACATAATCGTTGATGGTGGCGCTGGTCACGATCCCTCCGTGAGTGAGTCCGGCGTACAGCCAACGCTCGAGGTCCTGGGCGGGGCTCAGTGCGCACAGCTCGGTGGCCAGGGACGCCGTCGTCGACGGCAGGACGGTCGTGTCGGCCGCGCCGCTGACGATGACCAGGGGGATCGGCCTGGCCGCGGTGAAGTTGGCCGGGTCGTTGAGGTTGGCCAGCGTATGCCACGCCGGGGGTAGCGGTCCGCCGGCGGTGATCGAGAACACGTTGGCGAACCCCTGGGCGAACAGTGCGGTCGCCAAACGGCCGAGGCAGTCGGTGGTGAGCAGCGGCAGATCCGTTATGCCGAGGGGCGTCAGCATCTGGGACAGCGGTGCGAGGGTATTCCCGTAGGCGGAGTTGAACCCACCCACGGCCAGGAACAGGAAGGGCCAGTTGGCAGTCCCCTCGGCGTAGGGGAGCTCGCTCGAGTTGAGGTTCGATGGCGGAGCCAGGGCCAGCACACCCTTCAGATGCACCCCTGGAGCGTAGTAGCCGGCGATCTTGAGCACGAACATCGCGGTCTGCCCGCCCTCGGAGTGTCCCCACACCACATAGTTGGTGCTCGCGTGGGCGCCGGCGAGGTGCCGTGCGGCCCGGACGATGTCGATGGTGTTGCGAGCCGCGCTCTGCCCCACCAGATAAGGGAGGATCCCGGTGGACCCGGTGAGGATGTTGGCGTTGGCCTCACCCTGATAGTCGGTGGCCGCCACCACCCAGCCCTTGGCCAGCAAATTGTTGATGTTGGGCACGTCGGTGGCCGGATTGAGCGAGGGAGCGCACGTTCCGTTGGACCCGTCGGTTCCGTGCGCCCAGCTGACCACCGGCCAGCCTCCCGCAGGCGGCGTCCCTCTGGGGACATAGAGCATCCCGGTCACCTTGACCGGCTTGTTGGCCGGCACCGACAAGGACCAGTACTCGACCAGGTAAACACTGCCGTTGACTCCGGTGGCGGTGACCGCCTTCGAAGCGATCAGCATCCCGGGGGCGGTCGACACCTGCGGAGCCGCCGAAGCGGTTGCACCACTCGGGGTAAGCACTGAAATAGCGACCATCGCAACTGCTGCGACCGCCATGAGGGCCGATGCTCCTTTACGTGGACGCACCGACTGTTTCATGGAACCTCTCCTCTACTTGTGAGATCCCTCCGACATCGACGAGGGTTCTATCACAACAAGGCCCGAGGCACCTCCGGTACTGACACTCGGCTGCGTTCTCCGTGACGGAGGAGCCAGTCAGTCCACGCATCGGGCCGATTCGCACCGGAGGACCCCGCAGGAGAGCACCGGGGCGGCTGCGACGTGCCGGTGGTCGGCTCCTGCTCGGACCACCAGCAAGCCGTCGTGCCGATTCCCTGGTCCCGAGAGAGGCTGCGCTCGGTTCACGGGGACGCTGTCTGTGGGCTACCGACATAACCATCTAACCCAGGGGCAACGAGCGAGCCTCCTGATCCATTTCCCACGCTATTGCTCGCGATTTCCCAGATTCTTGTTGGTGGAAATGACCTGAACAGTCCCGGTCGCGGCGACGGCTGAGATTCTCGGCACCCACAGGATCGATGCTTTGCACGGAGTCACTGTTGACGAGTCTGATCGAGATTTCGGACACTACGGGCCAGCTCGATGGTCGAGCTGTAAAGGCTGGTTGGATGCCATCGGACGGGAAACCGGGAGTCGAGCGTGGAACGGACTGTCAGGGTGTCGCCCACTAGTCTGATAATGAGATTTCTCTCGAAGTCGGAGCGACTGATCCAGGTGGGAGCACTCATGAATCTCGCTGAAATCGACCTCATGGACACCGAACAGTGGGTCCATCGCGTTCCTCATGAGCAGTTCGCCGTCCTCCGGAGCGAAGCGCCGGTCTTTCGGCACCCTTGGCCAGAATCTGGTGCGGATGGGTTCTTCTGGTGCCTCACGCTCCATGAGGACGTCAGGATGGCGACCCGCGACATCGAGACCTTCTCGTCGAGTCGGAGTGGCGTGCTGCTCGACACGTTGCAGACTGCCGAGGAACGGCAAGCCTTTCAGACCATTATTGACGTTGATCCTCCCCAACACACTCGACTCCGCCGACTCGTGAACCGGGCGTTCACACCGAGGGCCATCGCTGAGTTCGAGGACCAGTACCGCGCCACCGTGGGGCGGGTGGTGAGTCGTGCCATGGAAAATGCGACGTTTGATTTCGTCACTGAAGTTGCTTCCCATCTCCCGGCTTACGCAATCTCGGAGCTTCTCGGCGTACCCGAAGAGGATCGGGACCGGATCATCCATTGGGCGAACCAGATCTCGGGACGTTCCGACCCGGAGTTCAATGATGGCCCCGACGCTCCGCTCATCGCAGCGACTGAACTCTACGAGTATGCCGGGACGCTGGCTGCTGAGCGCCGACTCGATCCGCGGGATGACATCGTTACCCGGCTGATTACCGAAGTTGATGACGATGCTCTCGGTGCACACGAGTTCGAGATGTTTATCCTGGCTCTGGCTTTCGCCGGTAGTGAGACCACGAGGACGGCGATCTCCCAAGGCCTGATCGCACTGTTCGACTATCCCGACCAGATGGCAAAACTACGAGACGATCCGATTGGCTTGGCGCCGGCAGCGGCAGAGGAGATCATCCGCTGGGCGACGCCCGTGGTCTACTTCAAGCGCACATCAACCCGGGACTTTGAACTCCGTGGAGCGCAGATCCGCGAAGATGACCCGGTGGTGCTGTTCTATATGTCGGCAAACTACGACGAATCGGTGTTCTCTGAACCGAACCACTTCGATGTCAGCCGATCGCCGAACCCCCATCTGTCGTTTGGAGGGGGTGGGGCGCACATGTGCCTGGGAGCTGCGCTCGCCCGCCTGGAGATCCGTGTGCTCCTGGAGGAAATTGATGGCGATCACCCGTTCTATCGAACCAGCCGGACCGGCGGTGCGACTGAAGTCGAACTGGGTCAACGGGGTGAAGCATCTTCCGGTGACGATCATCGGCTCTTAGTCAGTCAGTTCAGTCAGCCAGTCAGTCAGTCAGTTGGTTTGGTTGGTATGGGTGGGTGGCGGTTGAGTGAGTCAGTTTCTGTCTGTCTGTCTGCTGTGAGTGAGGTTCGTGTGGGAAGAAGCCAGGCGCCCGTGCCTGAGTGCGATGTGTGCGGCCTGCCTATCGCCGAGAGGGAGCGCCGTACCTTGATGGTCCCTGACCAACAAGCCAGGACCGGCCATTCGTCGTGCATCCGTTCGCTCGACGATTGGGTATCTCCCCGCCAGGAGGTAAGACGACGGTCGCACCGCTGGTTGCGATAGAAGCATCTCGCCGCAGCCGTAATCGAACGTGCCCCTGACATCCGAGTGGGTGTGACAGTTCCGACGAACCGGAGAGAATCGCAAGAGAAGACTCTTTTTCTGCCGCGTGGCCTTCGCGTTCGGCCCGGTCTCGCCTTGACTGCAAAGATGGGACTCTTCGCTCCATACCGAGGTACGGTTGACGCGGCCTGAAGACGTGCCGCTGGCTACGGAATCTTGGGGGGTATTGAATGACACACTCCTTACGCGGGGCGGGCCGAGCCGCCCTGACCGCGTTGGCTATGACACTTGGAGTAACGGGTGCAGGATGCGCCGTTCAGAATTCGATCGTGTCGGCGCCAGCCCCTGCGGAGACCTCGATCCAAGGCGACGCACCCAATGGCGAACAACCAGCTCAGCTCAGCGGCCCCATCGAGCCCGCTGACGCCGCGCATCTAATCGCCGGAGCCTGGGGACCCTTCCTCAAGGCCGCCGGTTATGAGCAGCGCGAGTATTTCGCGTCGGGGATGGCGTACTCCTACCAGGCGACCGGACCCGAAGACAACGCGGGAACGTGGAAGGTCGCTCGCGCAACCAGCGCGCTTTACCGCACTCGAATCGTGGTGCGCATGCCGACAAATCCATCGCGTTTCAACGGAACAGTGGTCGTGGAGTGGCTAAACGTCAGCGGAGGCGGGGATGGCGCTGTCGACTCGGTGTACTTGTCACCAGAGTTGGAACGAGCGGGGTTTGCCTGGGTGGGCGTCTCAGCGCAGCAGGTGGGAATCGACAACCTGCGCCAAAATGATCCGGCGCGCTATGGCTCACTGATGGATCCGGGGGACCAGTTCTCCTACGACATCTACACCCAAGCCGCCCGAGCCCTGCTCGTCGGTGGCCACGCGAACCCCCTGGCCCCACTGCACCCTAAGCGGCTGTTGGCGGTGGGTGAGTCCCAGTCGGCGCTCTACCTGACCACCTACATCGACGCCATTCAGCCCCTCTACCATGTGTTCGACGGCTTCTTAGTGCACAGTAGGGCCGGGGGAGCAGTGGGGATCCCAGGTGCATCACCGAGCGGCAGCTTCGGTGGCGGCGTCCACATCCGCACCGACATCGGCGTCCCGGTGCTCATGATGATCACCGAAACAGATGAGACTTTCGGCGGGTACTACCAGGCCCGTCAGCCCGACACGCGCTTCATCAGGCTCTGGGACGTCGCAGGCGCCTCTCACGCAGACTCCTACATTGTCACGCCTCAGTCGCTCAAATCTCTTGGCTGCACCTCGGTCGACGAGGCACCAAGTCATTTCGTCTTTGAAGCCGCCCTATCCGCGATCAATACCTGGATGGTCACCGTTTCGCCGCCGCCGCCGGCACCTCGTATGGAGGTCCAGGTTGTTGACGGCACGCCTGCGGCGCAGACCAACACCAGCGGAACGGCGATCGGTGGCATCCAGGGTCCGTGGGAACGGGTGCCGATTGCGGCCTATTCGAACACCACACCCACCGGATCGGCCGGGTTCTGCGTCCTGTTCGGGTCGACTCGTGCCTTCAGCGAAGCGCAGCTCAAATCCCTGTATGGGACCAAGTCGTCTTACCTGAAGGCATACACGACGGCGACGGACGAGGACATCAAGGCAGGCTACATCCTTCCGGCCGACAAGGCTCAAGTGCTCGCCTTCGCCAAACAGGTCGCGTTCTAACGGCTGGGCGTTGGCTGATAGCGAGGCCATAACGGGGTTTCCCTAGGCTTTCCGTACGCTGCTGACACTGACACTGTCCCCGGACACCGGGTCAGTGGGACACCTGGTGTGTCCGCAGTGCGGGATCGGTCAGGCTGGCAAGATGTGACAGTGACGGAGAATCGACCGCCCCCGCAGGATGACGCACTGATCTACATAGGACTGAAAGAGTCCGAGGCTGTCGCCTCGGCCACGTCTGCCGGAATCCGAGACATTCAAGTTGTGAGATCGGGGCAAGTAATGACGGCCGACCTCAGTCCAACCAGACTCAAGTTGTTTGTTGCCGATGGGACGTGGACCGCATGGATCACGGCCCCGGCCACCCAGGCCTGGGGCACGTTGACCCCCAGGTACTGCACTGGGAAGCTGCCGGGCTCACGTTCGAGACCGGCGAACAGTTCGGGCAAGCGGGCGGAGCGGAACCGGGAGGCGGCGTCGAAGATGGTTCGGATCACCTGGGTGGTGCTCAGCAATGGCCTCGGCCGCTACCCGAACTTGCTTGTGAGTGAGTTGGTAAGTAAGTGGGCTACCGACAAAACCCAGGTACCCAGGGGCGATGGACGCGTCTCTGAATCCGTTTCACACGCTACTGCTCTAGATTTCACACATTTTCCGGAAGCTCCTGGCCAGCGACACGGGCGCTCACTTGTTCCAACTTCGGACTTCCTCCGGGTCTGAAGGTCCTCGCTCCTGCCGTGATCGCGATAGTTGCCCTGCCCCTGACGACACGTCGGGGGCACCCCTACCCGAGCGGTCTCTGGCAGTTCGGTCACTCACGAACACGAGCCGGCGGTCTCATTACGCACGAGTCACAGGTCCACTAGCGATACAGGCGCCGCCTGAGGGCATAGGCCTCAGGGCTTGTAGATACCCGTGTCGAACGTCGAGGAGACGGTCTTCGCTTCGCCCAAGCGAGCGACCCCGAACAGATCCTCGATCGATGCCAACGAGGAGTAGTGATTATACGGAGTCGTCGACACCGTGCCAGGCGTGATGAACGGGGAGAGGAGGACTGCCCCGACCACGCCGCCGCCGGGACCCTTGATCCCGTTCCCACCGGTGTCCGCGGCAGGTCCCTTCGTCTCCCCGCAACAGGCGGTGGTGTCGAGAGTGGGCTTCTCGGCCTCGTCGAAGGTGATCTCCAAGAGTCCGTTGGCCTTGTAGGCGGGCGACCTCAAGATGATCGGCACCCAGGTCTGTAGCCATTTGTTGAGGTCGCCAACGGCCGAACCGCCGCCTTGCCCCGTCCCGGTCGTGTTGACGCAGGGATAATCGTGCCCGTCGTCGCACAAGTTGGGCGAGATGAAGCTCACGTTCGGTGTCGTCGCGACGGTCTTGAGGTCGGTGACTAGACCGGTGTCCCCTGAAGGAGTACCCGCTGGCATGGCCCCGGTCGTGCTGCCCAACGGGTCGACATCCCGCTTGCAGGTGGTCGTGTTGTCGATGACCGAGTGGAAGTACACGAAGGGATCGTGGCGGGCGGCATAACCATCGGCTGCTTCGGCCTTCTGGGTCGGGTCCTTGGCTCCAACGACCGGATGACCGCAGGTGACGCCGCCGTCACGGGTCGGGTCGTTCCCCATGTCCTCCATGTACCCCTTCCAAGTGAACCCCTTGGCCGTGAGCTGTTGGGCGATGGTGGAGACCTTCGAGGGGTAGACGCAACCGGCTCCCTGCTGGATGCCGGCGGCATTCTGTCCGTCACCGGAAGGGAAGTTCACGAAGCCGGAGCCGGCACAGTCCGCTTGGTTGTCCTTGTTGGGCGGCTGGCCGGAGACGAACCCGATGTAGTTGTCGTTGGAGAAGTGTCCGATCCCGTAGTAGTCCTTCAGGAGCACGCCACGGCTGGGCAGAGTCGTGGCCAGATAAGGGTCGGAAGCCGGCGATCCGAAGGTGGCGGAGTAGTCGTTGTTCTCCAACATGATCACGAACACGTGGCGGATCGCCGGAAGGGTCGCAGTCGTGACGGTTCTGTTCGGAACGCCGCCGGTCTTGCTGGCCGAGGCAGGTGAGGAATGAGGCACATTGGAGGCCGATGCAGCGGATACATTCGCGGCGATCAGCATGCAGGTTCCCACAAGAGCGGTCCCGATCACCGCGAATCTACGAATCGATCGTACGCTTGGCATTCCGTTCCCCCTTGTCGTGGCCGCCAATTCGCCGGGACCAGGATGACCGCTCCATTTGCCCACCCTGTGACGATGCCCATGGCGACACTCGGCAGTGTCATGCATTATCGCTATAATGTCAAGACGGCATAGTCAGATGCCACAACGGAGACCCTCCCCATGGATGAGCACTCGCCTGTGACGCAACTCGAACTCCGGGCCGAACAGCGAGAGGTGGCAAGGAATCGCATCTTGACGGGAGCCAGGACGGTTTTGGTCGAGAGGGGATTTGAAGGGACGATCGACGACGTTGCAGTGGCAGCCGGAGTCAGTCGACGAACAGTATTCCGCCACTTCCCCACTCATGAGGAACTACTCGTGGAGGCGATCCGTGAAATCGTCACTACTGTCAGATCGAGCGTTCCCGGACCTCCTCGGCCAGGGGACGACGTTGAGACATGGCTCACTGAGAGTGCAGTGCAGCTACATACGCTGCACGCTCGATTGGTGGGCCGAGCATTCTGGGATGTTCACGTGCCACGTTCGAGCGTCTCACACGAGATTGTGGCCGTTCTAGACGATCTTGAGAGACGCCGACGAGATTACGGAACGCGGCTCGCGAGAGGGGCGTGGACGTCGCTAGGAGGTTCCAATCATCCCCCACCGCTAGTGATCGACGCCTTCCTCCTTCACCTGTCCCCGTTTGCGACCCACGCATTCGGTGGGTACAGCCCAGAGGAGGTCGGCCGAGCCTGTGCGAGGATTCTCTGGACGGTGCTTGTGGCAGCCTTGTCACAGTCGTCTCGGAATGGTCACACGTGATCCGACTCCGAGTCCTACGTTCGCAGTTCCAACTGGACGCGCAACAAGTTCGAAGCCCTTGAGGCGACCTGAGCGATGAGGAGCCCGATGGGCTGCCCCACAACAGGCTCGGAAGCGTTACCGAACGGGTCGCGCTTGCTGCGGGCTCTAACCGCCACCGACCGGCACTTTGATGACGGTCCACGGAGTCACTTCATTGATCTAGATCCACTATTCCAGATCGGTCGGTCGGTGAGTGAGTGAGTGTGAGTGGGTGAGTGGGCTACCGACAAAACTCAGTTACCAAGGGGTGATGGGTGCGTCTCTGGATCCGTTTCACACGCTATTGCTCCAGTTTCACATATTTCACGGAAGCTCCTGGTCAGCGACACGGACGACCCCACTTCTGGCTTCGGATTTCGTCGGGGTCAGAGAGCTTGAGATCGGGCATTCGGGATGGTGCACGCCACCCGCGCCTACAACGGAATTCCAAGCCGAGAACAGATCTGCGTCACTTCGTCAAAAATCGAACCGGGCACCATGAACGGCTCGGTGGCCGCCACATCGGCCAGATGGGCCTCGATCGCCTCGGCAGTCGGCGGAGCGCCTTGGGGGGCGACCCAGCCTTCGCCGAGGCCGACGAAGACCCGGGCGAAGCGCCCGGCACACGCGGAGTAATTCTGATGTGTGAAGGTGCACGCCCGGCTTGCCAGGAAAACGACCATGGGAACCACGAGCTCCGGTTCGATGGCACGAAGGAACGGCACCTCGTCCCCGAGCTCATCTCGATCGCCGACCGTCTCGGTGACCATCCGCGAGTAGCCAAACGGCAGAACTGTGTTCGCCAGGATGCCGTGGGGAGCGCCGTCGATGGCGATGACGTTTGCCAACCCGACGATTCCTGCTTTGGCAGCGGCATAATGCGCCGAATTAGGTTGACCGAAGAGTCCGGCCGACGACGCGATAAAGACAAACCGGCCTCCACCTTGGGCCTTCATGGCCCTGTAGGCAGGTTGACTCAGGTAGAAGCTGCCGTCCAGGTGGACGTTGAGCATCCGGCGCCAGTTCTCGGCCGGCAGTTCGTCGAATGGCAGGGTCTCGAAGATGCCGGCGTTGCTTACGACCGCGTCGAGCCTTCCGAAGTGCTTCATCGCCTTGTCCACGATGGCCTCCCCGCCCTCTGCTGTGGCGACAGAGTCGTACGAAACAACAGCGATTCCACCCTGGCCCTCGATCTCCTTGGTGACCTGATCGGCGACACTCGAGTCAGAGCCCTCTCCCTGCATCGTGACGCCGACGTCATTGACGACGACCGATGCACCTCGTCGTGCCAAATCCAATGCATACAGGCGGCCGAGACCCCGGCCGGCTCCGGTCACGATGACCGCCTGTCCGGTGAAGTCAATCAAAGTGGTCCGCTTTCCTGGCCATCACCGTTGGAGCTAGGTGGATGGCCACGCGACCGACTTGACCTCGAGGTACTGCTCGAAGCCGGCGATCCCGTTCTGGCGCCCGATACCGCTCTCCTTGTAGCCGCCAAACGGAACGTCGGGAAAGTAGCCGGCGCCACCGTTCAGCCCGATGAATCCCGCCCGAAGTCTCCGAGCGACGGCAATCGAGCGCTCGAGCGATCCCGACATCACGTTGCCCGCCAATCCGTAGGAGCTGTCGTTGGCAATGCGCAGGGCGTCCTCATCGTCATCGAAGGGGATCACCACCAGGACGGGGCCGAAGATCTCCTCGCGGGCGATTGTCATCGAGTTGTCGACGTCAACGAACAGCGTGGGGCGCGCGTAGAAGCCTTTGTCGAGCCCTTCTGGCGCACCAGTGCCACCGACCAGGAGCGTGGCACCCTCGTCGATACCCTTCTGGATGTAGCCCTGGACCCTGTCGAGCTGCTTGGCCGAGATGAGTGGGCCGCACAGCACGTCGGGTTCTTGGGGATCGCCCGGCAGTACAGATTCGTAGATTCCCTTGAGCATTTCCACGCCCTCGTCATAACGAGACCGGGGAAGGAGCATGCGGGTCGGGGTCGCGCAGCCCTGGCCGGCGTGGAAGCAGGGTGCGATGCCGATCATGCACGCGAGCGCCAGATCGGCGTCGTCGAGCACGATGGTGGCGGACTTGCCGCCGAGCTCGAGGAACAGGCGCTTCATTGTCGCCGAACCCTTCTCCATGATGCGTTTTCCGACCGCAGTTGATCCGGTGAACGAGATCAGGTCGACCTTGGGCGACACGGTGAGCTCCTCGCCGATCAGGTGGTCGGAGGAGGGGACGACGTTGACGACGCCGGCGGGGATATCGGTACGCTCTGCCACGAGGCGCCCGATGCGAGTGGCGTTGAAGGGGGTGTCGGGTGCTGGCTTGAGCACGACGGTGTTGCCGGTCGCGAGTGCCTGACCAAGCTTGTGGATTGAGACCTCGAACGGATAGTTCCATGGCACGATCGCACCGACGACGCCGACCGGCTCGCGCCAGATTTTCTTTACGGTCAGCTGGCCGGTGAGGGCGGATACCTCCTCGCCGAGGTCGAGTTCCCATGGGTACTCGTCGATCAGCTTGGCGGGATGGGTGAGGCCGCCAGCCAGCGGCGCGTCGAGTTGGGGTCCGTGCGTCACCATGCGCGGACATCCGACCTCGAAGATCAGCTCTTCGCGCAGTTCCTCCTGCTCGGCCTCGAGTGCCTCCTGAAGCTGCTCCAAGCAGCGCTTTCTGAAGGCCCGGTCCGTCGACCAGTTGCTCTCGTCGAACGCACGTCGTGCTGCGTCAATGGCGCGGTGCATATCCGTCGCTGTGGCATCGGTGACCTCGCCGATCTCCTCCTCCGTCGCCGGATTGACGTTGGCGAAGGTCTTGCCCGACGCTGCTTCGACGAGCTTGCCGTCGATGAGCATCCTCCGTTCGAAACTGATGTCAGATGGTGCGACCACGACCTGCTCCTTCCTGGGCGGAGATGTGGGTGATTCTCTGTTTCGTAGTCAAGGCCTCCTCGCTCGGGACGTGCCGCTCAGGGCCCTTCTTCCTGCTGCACCGTCCGTCACCACGTGGAACCATAACCCGGCGGGCGTTGTGAACCAAGAGTTAGGTTCGATAAGGTCGGTGGTGTGGGAGTCTTGAGCGAGCAAGTAGCCGAGCCCCGCCGCCTACGGGTTGTGGGGCACGTCGGCGTCCCGCGATATCGGATTGCGGGTGGCGCCCGTGGTTAGGGTCATGACGATGTCCACCGACGGTACGAGAAGGACCGAGATCCTGGAGACGGCAGCCAGGCTCTTCGCGACCGCGGGGATGCGGGTGTCACTGAAAGAGATCGCTGACGCGTGCGGAATCCTGCCCGGGAGTCTCTACCACCACTTCGACTCGAAGGAAGCCATTATCATCGAGCTCGTCCGGCGTTACCGGGATGACCTCGACCGGCTGGCAGGCGAGGCTGTCGAGGATCTCCAACAACCGGCAGCCAGGCCTGTCGAAGCGCGCATCATCGAGTTCGGGCAGGCCATTGCAGACTGCGGAGTGCGGCATCGCGCCGCGTTGCTCCTCAGTCTCTACGAGCCGCCGGCTGTCCTGGGTGACGAGTTGGCTCATCTGGCGAGCCAGGCTCCCACGGCCATCGAGGCAACCATGCTCGAAATGCTCCGCGAGGGACGGGCAACTGGCTGCATCCGTCCGGGGATCGACCTCACGCTGCTCAGCGACCGCCTCTGCCAGAGCATGCTCCACGTCGGCGTGGGCGTGTCTCACATGACCCCGGGCGAGGAGCAGGTGCCCGAGGTACGCCTGCGCATACTGCTCGACGGGATCGCGACGCGGGCACCCTCGAACGCGGCACTAGACGGCTCGCATGCCATCCAGGCCGTGGAGAAGGTCGTCGTGGGCTGGGACGAGGAACCGGATCATGAGGATGGTCGGGTACAGCACCTGCGAGCCGTTGCCCGCACGGAGTTCGGGCGGCGGGGATACGAGGCCACGACCATGCGGGATATCGCCGCGGCCGCTGGCCTCAGCACCGGCACCGTCTATCGGTCCTTCAAGTCGAAGGACGAGCTCCTGCTGTCCATCATGCGCTCCTACACCGAGCGGGTGAAGACGGCGTGGGAGGCGGTGCTCGGCACCAGTTCCTCACCGCTAGAAAAGCTCGACGGTCTGATGTGGGCCAACATCCAGGTGATGGATCGGTTCAGCGAAGAGTTCCGGATCCAGCTTGCATGGCTTCGGCAGTCACCTCCGAACACGCCCAACCTCGGCCTGTCCTTTGCCTGGCACCTTCGCCAAATCAAGATGCTGCTGTCGGATGGGGAACGGACGGAGAGTCTCCGAGTCGAGGGCCGCAATGCCGAGATCCGGGCGCGATGCGTGCAGGAGGCGATCGTGTTCCCGCCGAGCATCGTGCGTGCCGCCGGGCCCCGGGCAGCGCAAGCCCTGGCCAGGGACACTGTGCTGCGTGGCGCCGTGCCCCGTCGACGAGCCAGGGTGTAACGGACAACCATGCGGAGATGGTCGCACGAAAGCCAGCACGGACAGGCGTTGGCGATCGTTGCGGCGACAGGCCACACACTGGCACCGAACTCTTCCGCGGACGGTGTTGCCGCCGGACTGGGCCGCTATCGGCTTCTTGCATCCGCCATCGCCGGGCGCACGGTCGAGGTGACTTCCGGAAGTCCGAACGAGCTTGCGTGGACCGACGGCTCGTCCATCTTCGTCGATCCCGACGAAACCCCCGGCAACGTGCTGGCCAGCGTTGCCGTGCAGGCAGCCCTGCTCGGCGCCGGGAGCCTGGACAGCGAGGTCACTGCGGCCCTCCTTCGCCGTCCGAGGCTGGTTCGCCGCTACCTCGCCGTTGAGGGCCACCGCGCCCTGCAGATGCACGAGGCGCTGTTGCCCCCACCGGTACGACGCGTTGCCAACTGGGACGTCGCGAGGAGCACGGACTCTCCTGCGGCATCACTGGCCCTTGCGAGCGGCCGTGATCAGATTGACGAGGCTCCGACCGTCTTCGGGACGATCCTGCCTCGCCGCATGAGAGCGCCCACCCACGGTCCTCAACAAGGGGGCAACGTCGGACAGCACTCTCCACGGCGCAGTGTCGAGTCGGCGCTGCGCGACCTCGACGACGCGGACGACGGCGTCGGCCCTGTGATCGACCTGCTCTCGAGCCCGGTCGGCGGGGGCGGAGGCCTCGGCCGGCTGCTCAAGAAGCTGTTCGGGGACGCCCGTTCCGGGGCGAGCGGGCCACCGGGCGCGGACGCCCCTACGCACGGGAGTCGGCGCTCCACGCGGAGGGCCGCTTCGGTGACGCTTTCCACTTCAGCGGCACGCGTGTCCGACCTCGCGACGATGGGCCATCACCGAGTGGCAACGTACCCCGAGTGGGATGAGCACAGACGGTGCTACAAGCCCGATTGGTGCACGGTCGAGGAAGTCGAGCCTGGACCGGGCGAACTTGCCGCCTTTTGGCCACCGGACACTCATGCACTGCGGCGTCCGCTGGGACAGCTTGGCATGGAGTTCGAGCGGCGTCACCGTCAGCTGCAAGGAGACGACATCGACATCGACGCCGCCGTCGAGGCGTTCATCGAGCTGAAGACAGGGTCGGCCTCGGACGGAGCCGTCTACCTCGACTCCGTGCGCGGACGGCGTGACCTCTCCGTGCTGGTGCTCCTCGACATCTCGGGATCCGCCGGGGAGCCCGGTGCCCTCGGCACGCCCGTGCACGCCCATCAGCGCGACGCGGCCGGCAGCCTGGCTGTGGCCTTGCATGAGCTGGGCGACCGCTTAGCGCTCTATGGATTCCGATCGCAGGGGCGTTCGGCCGTGCACATCGTGCCGGTCAAGCGGTTCGACGAGGAGTTCGACACGACGGTATTGCAGCGCCTGGGTGGGCTCGTGCCGGGCGCGTACACGCGATTGGGTGCAGCGATGCGCCATGGCACAGCCGTCCTCACGAAGGAGGCTGGCACGGCACGGCGGCTGCTGGTCGTACTCTCCGACGGGCTCGCCTACGACCACGGCTACGAGCGTGCCTACGGCGAGGCTGATGCCCGGCGGGCGCTGGCCGAGGCGCGCTGGCAGGGGATCGGCTGCGTCTGTCTCAGCATCGGAACCGACGCCGACAGCGGGGCGCTGGGCCGCGTGTTCGGGACGGCAGCCTACGCGGCCATCCCGCGGGGGGAACTGCTTCCGACGGTGGTGGGACCATTGTTCAGATCGGCCCTCCGCTCTGCCGAGCAGCAGCGGAGGGTGTTCCAGCGTCGAGCGCGTCTGAGAGGACACCTCGAGATCGAGAGGGGAGTGGCGTGACACGAACCGAACGGCCCTACTACGTACCGATCGGGAACGAGGAGCAGGTGTTCAAGGCCGCCTTCCACCAGGACCTCTCCGTCCTGCTCAAGGGGCCGACGGGGTGCGGCAAGACCCGCTTCGTCGAGGCCATGGCCTTCGACCTCGACCGCCCGCTCGTCACCGTCGCCTGCCACGACGACCTGACCACCGCCGATCTGGTCGGCCGGTTCCATCTCCAGAGCGACGCCACGACCTGGGTGGACGGGCCCCTCACGAAGGCCGTACGCGAAGGCGCCATCTGCTACCTCGACGAGATCGTGGAGGCGCGCCAGGACACCACGGTCGTGATCCACCCGCTGGCTGACTACCGGCGACAGCTTCCCATCGACCGGCTGGGAGTCACCGTGCAGGCGGTGGAGGGATTCTGCCTGGTCGTCTCCTACAACCCGGGCTATCAGAGCGTGCTCAAGGACCTGAAGGATTCGACCCGGCAGAGGATGGTCGCCATCGAGCTCGATTTCCCTCCGCCTGATGTCGAGGAGAAGATCGTGGCCGAGGAAGCGGGGGTGGACCCGCACACGGCGTCGCGGCTCGTGCAGCTCGGACAGGCCATCCGGCGGCTCGAAACGGTCGGCCTACGCGAGGTGGCCTCGACTCGCGTACTGATCGCGGCCGGCCGACTCGCGGTGGAGGGCCTGAGCCTGCGAGACGCCAGCCGTGCCGCGGTCGCCGGACCGCTCACCGACGACCCGGTCGTGACCGCCGGGCTCTTCGAGATGATCGATGCATATCTGGGCGAGGAGCCCGCCGCATCGAACTGATTGACGGCGCGCCGGCTGATCGGTAGCTTGTGGAACAAATATCAGGTTATGGGCGGGACGGGTCCCCTCCCGTGGCCGCCCCAAGGGGGAGTGCGTGTCGTACGAGAGCACGGCCGAGCCGATCAAGCTCGGGTATCTGTTCGACTTCAAACTCCCCGACGGCTATCCGGAGGAGTCCCGCCTGGACCTGGTCCGGCCATTCGAGCTCGTGTTCAAACAGGGGCTCGAGCGGGGGATGATCGACCGTCCCGTCCAGATCGTCTTCCGCGAGGTCGAAGGGCTCCCCAAGGGGACGGTCAAGGCCGTCGTCGACGCCTATGGCGAGCTGGTGGACGAGGGCTGCTTGGCCGTGTTCGGTCCGGCCATCACGGACAACTGCGTGCCGACCCGCGAAGCCATTGAGCACCGATTCCACGTGCCGGCCATCAGCGTCACCGGATCGGAGGAATGGCTCGGAGAGTGGACCTTCTCACTCTCGATGGGATCGATGACCGATGAGCCCATCTTCTGGGCCGAACTGCTGGCCCACGCCGGCCACACCGAGGTCGGTGCCCTCATCGAAGCATCGCTGGTCGGCGAGTCCTATATCCGGAACTTCCGAACGGCTGCCGCCGCGAGCGGCATCCACGTCGCCATCGAGGAGCGGATTCCACAAACCGCCCAGGACATCACCGACCAGGTTCGTGCGTTGCAGCAGGCCAAGGTGAGCGCCTTCGTGCACTGTGGATTCGGATTCGGGCTGCTGAACGTGAACCGGGTACTGCGAGAGCTCGACTGGGATCCACCGCGCTTCCTCGGTACGGCTTTTCAGAATGCCTGGATCCACCAGATCATGTGGGACGCCATCCTGGGGTGGACGGGGCTCGACCAGTACGACGGGTCCAATCCCGTCGGCCAGCGGTTCCTCGACGAGTACGAGGAGGCCTATGGGCGTCGTCCCGAGTACTGCGTGCCAGTCGTCAACCGCGACCTGGCCACCGTGCTCCTCCACGCGTTCGCCGACGCCCAGCCGCTGTCACCCCGTGGGGTGAAGGAGGCACTCGAGCGGGTGAAGATGCTGCCGGCTGCGTCAGGAGCGAGCGGGACCCGCCTGTCATTCGGCAATTGGATGCGCCGGGGGTGGGTGGGGGCCGGTTACCTGGTGGCGCGCCAGCTCGAGCCGGAGTTCGGCAAGGCGCGTCTCGTCGGGCGCTTCGGGGAGCTCTGAGCCGTGAGCGTGCAGGTGGCCAGCCGTGAGACCACGGTCGCACCCGCACCGACCCGCCCCCCTCGTTGGTCGAAGGGTGAGCGAACCGCCGCCGGCTGGGCTCTCGTCGGGTGCGCCGTCGTCCTTGCTCTCATCTTCATCGCGCACAACGCACGTACCGGCGTGGGAGCGGCCCGTATCGCGAACCCGGCCGTGCTGGGCGTCCCGCGCCCCGTGACGCCGCTCTTCGGATGGACGCACTGGCTAGTGGCGGAGCAGATCGGAACGATCGTCGCCATGGTGCTGATCGTGGTGGTGTTCGCCCTCCTGTGGCGACGGTACCCAAAGCATCCGATCCTGCTCATGGCCATCTGTTGCACAACTCTCGTGTGGCAGGACCCCATCATGAACTGGGCGCCGTATGCCGTGTACAACCCGCAGCTCTGGCACTGGCCGGAGACCTGGCCTCTGGTGTCGCTTTCGCCGACGGTCGAGCCGTTCGTCGTCATCGGGTACGTGATGTTCTACCTGGCGCCGTTCTTTCCGGCGATATGGATCCTCAGGCGTCTCCAACGCTCACGCGAGGTCACCTCGTTCGTCTGGAAGCATCCGCTCATCAGCCTGGGGCTGCTCATCTATGTTGTCGGCTTCATCTACGACGCCGCCCAGGAGATCCTCCTCGTGCGGACGGGGATGTACGTCTACTCGCAGGTCATCCCCTTCGGCTCCATCTTCACCGGCCACGCCTACCAGTTCCCACTGATCTGGGAGTCGTCACTCGTCACGGCGGTCATGATCCCCGTCGGCGTGCTGCTGTACCGGGACGACACGGGACGCACCGTCGCCGAGAAGTTGGCCCTCAGGATCCGGCTTCGTGCGTTCCGGGGGCGTCCGGCGCTCGCCACCTTCGTGGTGATGTTCCTCATCGTCAACGCCGCCTATCTCTTCCTCTACGGCGGTGGCTTCGCCGTCATCCGGGCGAGCGGGGCGGCCACCTCGGTGGCGTGTCCGTTTCCGTATCCCGAGGCGAAGGTCTACGACCCGCAGGGCCTCTACGAGAAGGCGGGTCAACCCGGTCCATACTCGGCGGGCATCTGGGACGGTTGGGAGACGGGTCAATCGGGCCGTCCTGTCGTGCACCCTCCAGCGCACCTAGGACACTGCAGCCCGTAGTTACATTCTGCTGACAGAACTCAGGGATTGAGCTGTTGCGTCGGTCGCACGACGAGTTCGTTGATGCAGAAGCCCTCAGGCCGGCCGATCATGAACGCGATCGCGTCGGCCAGATCGGCTGCAGATCCGGGGCCACCGTCACCGGCAAACCACGGGATGTCCGAAGGTGGGATCTCTCCGTCGAACATCATGCCCTCGATAGTGAGGCCCTCGGTGTCGAACATGCCGGGCATCACACAACTCACATTGATGGCGGCCGGGGCGAGCTCCAGCCGAAGCGCGTCGAAGGCGGCACGAAGGCCGCGCTTCGTGGCGGCATACATGCCGACACCCGCCATGGGGGTGATCGCACCCGTGGAGGTGACGATCACCACGTCGCGGCGACCCTCTCCGGGGAAGTGGTCCACCGCATGACGGATCGTCGCGAGCGGACCCAGCAGATTGAGGTTGATGAGCTCCTGCCAGCGTTCAGGAGTGCCGGTCATGATAGACCCGACCATTGACTTGCCGGCCACCGTGATCACACCGTCGAAGCCATCGAGCGCCAGGGCCGCCTGGTCGATCGCAAGCGGTAGTGCGGCGAGGTCGGTGACATCGCAGGGGACGGGGACGGACCGCTCACCGAGTTCCTCACGTAGCTCTTCGAGCCGCTCCTTTCGGCGTGCCAGCATGGCCACGGATCCGCCGCAGGCGACGATCGACCGGCAGGTGGCGGCACCGATCCCGCTCGACGCCCCGGTGACGAGGACACGCCGTCCGCCGAGTTCGGTGCTCAGACTCATCGCTGTTCCTCCTTCGGCCCGCGAGCGAGGCGTCAGCCTAACATTTGGTCACTTGATGCTACGCCGCCAGGGCGCTGGGTGACGGGAAGCGAGAGGTGGCGTTCAACGAGTGCGAGACACCTTGGAAGACCTGGTTGGTGTTGCCCGGGGAGGGCTCGTGCGGCGATTGACTTCGCTCTGATCCCACTCTAGCTTGTGGTTGAACGAATATTTGGTTTTTAGCGTCAGGGGGACACGTGGAGTCAGTTCAAGGTGCGGGAGGGGCGGCCGTCGAGCGCCATGAGGGCGGCACAGACGGCGAGGAGTTCGGCCTCTTCGACGACGCCGTGGCCGGCGACACGCGTGACCCGTATCCCGAGCTCGCCCAGACACGGCGTGATCACCCCGTGCAACGGCTCGACACATCGCTCATGCCCCACGAGGAATCGGCCCCCGTCTTCTTCGTCTATCGCTACGACGACGTGTCCCGAGTGCTGCGCGACTCCGAAACGTTCTGCTCCGGGCACATCATCGACCTCATTATGGGTCCGGTCATGGGCGAGCACATCATGCTGGGGATGGATGGCCCGAGGCATCGCCGGTATCGGGCCCTCGTCTCGACGGCGTTCCGCCCGAAGGCCATGGAACGGTGGGAGTCCGAGCTTGCCGACGGCATCATCACTGCCCTCATCGACAAGTTCGCAGAACGGGGTCGCGCCGAGCTGGTGCGCGAGTTCACTTTCCCTTATCCGACCCAGATCATCGCCGGCATCCTCGGCTTGCCCCGAGAGGATTACAAACAGTTCCAGCGCTGGTCCATCGACATCCTCAGCTTCCTGAGCAGGCAGGAGGAGGCCATCGCCGCGTCGCAGCAGGTGAAGGAGTACGTCGCCACGATCCTCGACGACCGACGCCGCCAGCCCCGCGATGACCTCATCTCCGACCTCGCCCAAGCCGAGATCGACGGTGAGCACCTCAGCGACGAGGAGATCTTCTCATTCGTGCGGTTGCTCCTCCCCGCCGGCGTGGAGACCACCTATCGGTCGACGGGCAATCTGCTCCTGACGCTGCTGTCGGACGAGGACCAGCTCGAGGCCGTGCGCTCCGACCGCAGTCTCATCCCCGAGGCGATCGAGGAGGCGCTGCGCTACGAGACGCCGCTCCTCAACATCACCAGGCTCGCGACCAAGGACACGGAGATCGACGGTGTGCCCGTTCCCGCAGGCTCGACGATCATGCTCATGCTGGCTGCTGCCAACCGTGAGGAGACCCGCTATCCCGACCCCGACCGGTTCCAGCTCGGCCGGGAGGACCCCAAACCCCATATCTCCTTCGGTAACGGGCCCCATCTGTGCCTCGGCATGCATCTGGCCCGCATGGAGATCCGGGTGGCGTTGAACCTCCTCTTCGACCGTCTGCCCGACCTGCGACTCGACCCCGACGGCGACGACCCCCACATCCGGGGCCAGGTCTTCCGATCGCCGACGGCGATCCCGGTGCTCTTCGGCTAGCGCCGGCGTACCGATGGTCGAATTCATATTCCTCCCGGATGCCGAACAGTCTCGCCCGGAGCGCCGGAAGAGACTTCTGAGCCGGGGCCTGTTCCCGGTCAGCCCCTACTTGACTCTTGGAGAGGTCCGACACCAGCTCGTCCGGCCTGAGCACACGTGAGGAGTACACCCATGCTGCATATCGACGATCTGATCCTCGTATCCGTCGACGACCACGTCGTGGAGCCGCCGGACATGTTCGCGGGACACATCCCGGACAAGTACAGAGACCAGGCGCCGAAGGTGATCACCAAACCGGATGGCACCGACGCATGGGTATTCGAGGGCCAGGAGGCGACGAATGTCGGCCTGAATGCAGTAGCGGGCCGTCCTCCTGACGAATACGGCGTCGAACCGACAAGCTTCAGCGAGATGCGGCCCGGATGCTTCGACATCCACGAACGGATCCGAGACATGAACGCGAACGGTGTGCTCGCGTCGATGAACTTCCCGTCCTACCCGCAGTTCTGCGGCCAGTACTTCGCTCGCGCCGATGACAAGGATCTCGCCCTTGCGGTGTTGCAGGCATACAACGACTGGCATGTCGACGAGTGGTGCGGCACGTATCCGGGGCGAATGATTCCCCTTGCACTACCCCCGATTTGGGATATCGGCCAGATGGCCGCCGAGGTACGACGCGTGTCCCGGAAAGGGTGCCACGCGGTCACGTTCTCGGAGAACCCCGAGAAGCTCGGTTACCCGTCGATTCACAACGAGCACTGGGATCCATTCTGGAAGGCCTGCAGCGACGAGAACATGATCGTTTGCCTCCACATTGGCTCGTCCTCACAGGTGGTCGTGACTTCGATCGAGGCACCTGTGGATACCCTCATCACGTTGCAGCCGATCAATATCGTGCAGGCCGCCGCCGACCTTGTGTGGTCCCCTCTCCTCCGCAAGTTTCCTGACCTCACCTTTGCCCTGAGCGAAGGTGGCATCGGATGGATCCCCTACTTCCTCGAGCGAATCGACTCCGTCTACAGGAACCACCGGGCGTGGACGCACCAGGACTTCGGCGACAAGCTCCCCAGCGAGCTGTTCCTCGAACGCATCGTCACCTGCTTCATCGACGATGCGTTCGGGATCGCCTCACGCGATCGGCTGAATGTCGACATGATCACGTGGGAGTGTGACTACCCGCATTCCGACTCCACATGGCCGAGAGGCCCGGAGACGCTGGCCGGCTACCTCGGAGGCGTTTCCGCAAACGACATCGCCAAGATCACGCACGAAAACGCGCTGCGCCTCTTCTCGTTCGACGCCTTCGTGCACGTGCCCAAACAGGAGGCGACAGTCGGCGCTCTCCGTGCCCAGGCCACCGACGTAGACCTCGGGTACCGCTCATCGGCCCGACTCAAGAAGGAAGGAACGGAGACCGTGAGTGTGCTGACACTGGTCACCGGACTTCCGTCCGCGAGTTAGCAGAATGCTCGGTACCCATAGGAGGAAGGAGATCATGCGCTGTCGCGGCTTGAAGACATTGTTGGTCGTTGCCGCACTGATCGTGGTTCTGAGCACTGCTTCTTGTTCGGCGTCGTCCCAGGCCTCATCTCAGAACTCGCCAGCAGGGTCGCCCCTCACGATCGCCTATGTCAACTCGCTCACTGGGGTAGCAGCGCCGGAGTTCGCCGGCGCACAGGCCGGATTCTTGGCGAGGATCGATCTTCAGAATTCGATGGGCGGCGTCAACGGGCACAAGCTTGTTCCGCTGGTGCTCGATGACCAGAGCAATCCGAGCACAATTGTGACCGCTGTTCAGCTAGCGCTCTCAAAGGGTGTGATCGGCGTCGTCTCGGGCAGCGCACTCTTCTTCCTCGCGGCGAAGTACCCGAACCAGGCAGGTGTTCCGGTCACCGGCACATTCGCAGACGGCCCAGAGTGGGGTGAACAGCCCTATACGAACATGTTCTCATCCGATCACGGGAGTGTCGATCCCAAGTATCCCGTCAATACATTGATCGGTACCTTTCTGAAGCAGCATGGTGGCAAGGTCATCGGAACATACGGTTACAGCGTCTCGCCCATCTCCGTATCAGCCACGATTGGCACCGCCCGTTCGTTCCAACTGGCCGGAGGCAAGGTCGGCGTCGTGGACACGACGGTCCCATTCGGTGGGACTGACTTCACGTCGGCGGCGCTCGTCGCCAAACAACAGGGAGTGGATACGATCTTTCCCAGCTTGCAGAACAGCTCGAACTACGCTCTCATCACGGCCCTCGAGCAAGCCGGTGTGAAGCTGAAGGCCGCGGTTTTTGTTACCGGCTATCAGCCTGACGTCATCAAGTCACCTAGCTGGCCTGCACTGCAGGGGGCGTATTTCTTCAGCGTGTTCCGTCCGTTCTCGCTCCCAAACGCTGGCACGGAGCAGATGGCAGCAGCAATGCAGAAGTACGCCAACTTCAGCAAGACCCAGTTTCCGACCTTCGGGGAGTACGAGGCGTGGGTTGGCGCAGATCTCATGATTGACGGACTTCTGAAGGCCGGACCCAACCCTACTCACGCGTCGGTTGTGAAGAGCTTGCGTAGCATAACGGCCTACAACGCAAACGGGCTACTGTCCACGACGATCAATTACTCGACGATATTCGGTCATGATGCGCCGGATTGCGCGTGGCCCCTGCAAGTACACCCCTCGGGTTTCGTCCCTATTTCGTCTCAGCCGGTCTGTGGTCATGACGTCCCGGGAACGAGCACCTGACGATGGGTTGCATTCGACCCATGGTTCATGGGGAGATCCAAGGGTCAGTCAGCCAGTATCCGGGTGCATAGCCTGTTGACCAGACCTAGGAACGATGTTTGATTGTGCCGTCTCAGAAAGGGGATCTCATGACAGATCGGCTTGAGGGAAAGGTGGCATTCATTACGGGTGCCGCCCGCGGTCAGGGTCGGGCGCACGCCGTACGCATGGCCGAAGAGGGAGCCGACATCATCGCGGTGGACATCTGCCACGACATCGACTCGAACCGATACCCGCTGGCGACGTCCGAGGACCTCACGGAGACAGAACGCCTGGTCAAGGAGCGCGGCCGCAGGATCCTCGCCCAGCAGGCCGACGTGCGCGAACGGGTCGAGCTACGTGATGTGCTTCAGGCCGGTCTCGCCGATTTGGGACGCCTCGACATCGTCGTGGCCAATGCCGGCATCATGCCGATGACGCCCGCTCCGGCGGATGCCCAGGACTTTGTCGATGCGACCGACGTCGATCTCATTGGCGTGATGAACACCGTCGCTGTGTCACACAGCGACCTGGCGGACCACGGCTCCATCATCCTCACCGGATCCACGGCTGGCATGATCACCGGCGCCACGACGCATCCTTCGTTCGGCCCGGGTGGCGCCGGCTACCAGTGGTCGAAGCAGGTGATGCAGCAGTACACCGAGCAGATGGCACTCCACTTGGCCCATCGCTTCATCCGGGTGAATTGCATCCACCCCACCAACTGCAACACCCATCTTCTCCACAACAAGGAGTTGTACAAGGTGTTCCGCCCCGATCTGGAGGATCCGACGCGAGAGGACGCCGAGTTGACCTTCCCGTTCTTCCAGGCCATGCCGGTCCCATGGGTGGAGCCGGAAGACATCGCCAACCTCGCGGTGTTCCTGGCGTCTGAGGAGTCGAGGTACATCACCGGCCAGCAGATCCGAGTCGACGCGGGTTCGCTCCTCAAGTGGGCGGGCGGGATGCCCTCGTAGGCCACGCTCCAGCTTGGGGCAGCGGGGACGTATGCCAGTTGGCTCGGCGGCTCCTCAGCCCTGCCGATGCAGAAAGCCGTGGAGGATGGCCTGGATGAGCTCCTCGACGATCGCGTCCCTCGACGGCTGCTTGGTTCCGAAGTAAGTCGAACGCAACGCAGCCATGCCGGCGATCATCGCCACGGTCGAGTAGGCCGCCAGGTCCGGGTGGCTCGACCGCATCCCCCGGATGTCCATGCCCTCGGCGCTGATCTCTCCGAGCCCCGCGAGTGCCCGCCGGACGTCGGCAATGCCGGCGTCAGCTATCTCCTCCTCGCTCAGAGCCTCCGATGCCAAGAGCGTTACAAGGAGGCCCCGGTGTTCGACGAGCACGTCGTAGAGCTGTCCGACGAAATGTCGGGCCAGCTCCTCTTCGTCGGTCTCCTCAGGGACGACCGCCCGCCACGTCCGGCCGAATTCGTCGACGAAGCTGGTGAAGGGAAGGACTAGAGCTTCGCGGAACAGGGCCGCCTTCGAGCCGAAGTGACGGAAGAGCAAGTGTTCGGTCACGCCGGCAGCCTCGGCGATTTCACGCGTGGTGGTGCTGCGGTAGTCCTGGCGGGCGAAGAGGTCTCGGGCGGCGTCGAGCAGGAGTCTCCGCGGCGCGCCATGGGGCCGGCGCGTTGCCTGAGCCGGCGTCTCTGCCGGAGTCTCGTTCTTGGTCGAAGGTCGCTGGGGCACAGGCGTTCGCTCCTCGAAGCTCGCTCGGCGGTCGACAGATTAGGGTAGTGTCCACTATCTAAGCATCTGGTGCTCGCATCGAAGGGGGTCGCGGACGTGGGCGCAGTCATCATGCTGGGCACGCTGTTCGGACTGATCGTGCTCATCTTCGTCGTGGTGCTTCGGTTCGACCCGGAAGCACGTCGTGCTCCGAGCCAAGAGCGCCACCGGTGAGCCATGAGTTGACGCCGTTGCTGAAGGCGTCCATCGGCTTCGCTTGGGTCGGGGGCTTCGCGTTCGTCGCCATCGGCGTATTCCTCACGTTTAGCCGCCGCCGCCTCCACCCACTCCTGCTCGTCTGCATTGCGGCGATCTCGATCTCCTGGATCGAGGCGCCGTACGACTGGGCCGTCTTCGCTCAGTTCGCTCCAGCCATCCCCCGCATGCCGTCATGGTGGCCATTGGACGTGACATGGCGTGGACTGCCTGCGTCGGTGCCCGTCGGCTACATCTCCTACTTCGTGACGCCCGCCCTGATCGGCGCCGCTCTCGGGCGTTGGCTGAGCTCGAGGTTCCACTGGCGAAGGCCGATCACTCTTCTCACCGTCGGGCTCTTCTTCGGGTTCCTCTGGGCCTTTCTCTTCAACGGGATCCTGGGTGCCCGGCTCGGCGTCTTTTACTACGGCCGGGTGATCCCCGGGCTTGCGCTGTGGGAGGGGACCAAGCACCAGTACCCGCTCTACGACGCCCTCGCGATGGGCGTGATGATGATGGTCTTCACCTACATTCTCGGACGAACGGATCCCGAAGGACGCACCGTCATCGAAGCGTTGGCCGACGCGAGGTCGACGAGCCGTCTTCGATCAACCGCCCTGTCCATCATGGGTGTCGTCGTCATCGCAAATTTGCTTTACGGCGCGGTCTTCGCTCCCCATCTCACTGCGAAGTTGGAGGGTTGGGAGACCGCGGGACCCACGGCTCCCTTGTTCCGGGGCGTACCGAACCAGCCCCTCTATGACACCCGTCACCCGGGTCGTTGACGGATCGATCAAAGGACGCGCATGACCCCGACAAGCCCCGCTGGAACTGTCCACTACGACCCCTACGACGTGGACATCGACTGCGATCCGTACCCGACCTGGCGCCGGCTCCGGGACGAAGCTCCGCTCTATCGGAACGAGGCGCTCGGCTTTTACGCGCTGAGCAGGTGGGACGACGTCAAGCCTGCGCTTCTCGAGTGGGATACATATCGCTCCGGCCACGGCACGGTCCTGGAGATCATCAGCGCCGGCGTCGAGATCCCACCCGGGATCGTCCTTTTCGAGGATCCGCCAATCCACGACGCTCACCGAGCCCTGCTTGCACGTGTGTTCGCGCCGAGACACATGCTCGATCTCGAACCCCTCGTCCGCAGCTACTGCGTTAGCGCGCTCGACGCGTTGGTCGGACGGGACGAGTTCGACGTCATCGGCGAGTTCGGTGTGGAGGTCCCGCTTCGGACCATCGGGTTTCTGTTCGGGATCCCCGAGGCCGATCAGCTCGCCTACCGCAAGCGAACCGACGAGGCACTCAGCACAGATGGCTCGCCGATCGCCTTCGACCAGTCCTCGTTCGACGGCGTCCTGTCCGTGCTCGCCGACTACGTCGACTGGCGCTCGCGGAACCCGTCCGACGACCTCATGACCGAGCTGCTGAACGCCGAGGTCGACGAACCCGACGGCTCGCGGCGTCCCCTCGCGCGCGACGAAGTGGTCACCTACGCCAGCATGGTTGCCGGCGCCGGCAACGAGACCGCAACGCGGCTCATCGGCTTCACGATGCAACTCCTCGCTCACCACCCGAAGCAGCGCCGTCTGCTCGTCGAGAACCCTTCGCTGATCCCGAACGCTATCGAGGAGATCCTCCGCCTTGAGTCACCCTCCCCGGTCCAGGCGCGGTATGTACAGCACGACGTCGAGGTGCGGGGGACGATCGTGCCGGAGGGGTCGACGATGCTGCTCCTCAACGGCGCCGCGAACCGGGACGAGCGCCACTTCACGAGACCCGACGAGTTCGACGTCCACCGCGATGAGGGATCCCATTTGTCGTTCGGCTTCGGGCTCCACTTCTGCCTCGGAGCTGCCCTGGCCCGGTTGGAGGGAAGGGTGGCCCTTGAGGAGATTCTCCGAAGGTGGCCGGCGTGGGAGGTTGACGTCGACCAGGGGAAGATGGCCCACACTGCCAGCGTGCGAGGGTGGGGCTACCTCCCGGTCCGACCCGACGTGACGAGCCACTATGGCTGAAGGGACGTCCGGAGAACTCAAGCGTGCGCCGTGCGACCTGGAGAGGCCGTTGATCCTCTCCTGGCACGCCCTGGGCGCCTGAGCACCCTTATGGACGAGAAACGATCGCGAAGCGTCGTCATTACGGGGACATCCCGAGGGCTTGGGCTCGCGACCGCAACCCACCTCCATCGACAAGGGTGGACCGTGCTCGCCGCCATGCGGACCCCCGATGCCGGTCTCCAGCGCCTGAAGGAGAACCTCGGTCTAGGTCACGACCCCAGCAGGCTGATCGGGATCCGTCTGGATCTCGAAGATCCCGACTCGATCGAGTCCGCAATCGCCCGGATCCTCGACACGGTGGGCGTGCCCGACGGAATCGTGCACAACGCAGGGCTCGCTGGCGCCGGTGCGGTCGAGGAGATGCCGGTTCAGGTGGTGCAGCAGATGTTCGCCGCCAACCTCTTCGGACCGATCCGCCTCACCAAGGGCCTGCTACCCGGCATGCGGGCGGCAGGCCAGGGCCGGATCGTCGTCGTCTCCAGCCAGGCCGCGCTTCGGGGCATTCCGGCGACCAGTGCCTACTCGGCCAGCAAGGGCGCGCTTGAGCGGTGGGCCGAGTCGCTGGCGATTGAGGTCGCTCCGTTCGGCATCGGGATCACCGTTCTCGTCACCGGTACCTTCAAGACCGACATCCTCGAGCTCACCCCGAGTTGGAAGGACGCGGAAGGCCCCTATGTCCCCCTCCACCAGGCCCTCGAAGCAGCGGGCGAGACCATGCGCCGGTTCGCCCGCCCTCCAGACCGCTTCGCCCCGGCCGTCGAGCGAGCGCTACTCGACCGAAAGCCCTTCTGCCGCCATCCGGTCGGCATCGACGCAGCGCTGCTGCTCTACGGGAGTCGGCTGCTGCCGAACAAAGCCATGCAGGTCCTGATTACGAGGGCCCTCAGGCTCCCAACCCCCGTGAACGCTTCGCGGCGCGCCGCCGTGGCTCAGTGGTCGACGGAGGACTGACCGTGTTCACCCTCCGGTTCGACATGCGGGCGCCCGCGTTCGGAGCGCAAATCGGCGAACTCTATGGCGTTGCCTTCGAGATGTGCACCTGGGCCGAAGACCGAGGTGCACTCGTCGCTGTCCGAGCACCACGGCACCGAAGATCGCCATCTTCCGCCCCCGACCGTCCTCGCATCGGCGATCGCGGCCCGTCTTCCGCATCAACCCATTGGTGGCAGGCCCCCGGCCCGTCGTCGCGCAATGATTGGAGCCGAACTTGCGTTTGACAACAAGTGGAATCCTGGCCGCAACGGTCGCTACCTTGGCCGCAGTGACCTGTACATCTTGCTCAGGGTCGACACCGACGGCAGCATCGGCCGGAGGCACACCGCTGGATATCACCTACGTCTCCTCGCTCACGGGCCCGGCCGCCTCCGAGTACGGCAACTCCCAGCAGGGATGTGTGGCGCGGGTGGACCTGCAGAACGCCGAAGGCGGAGTGAACGGGCGGAAGATCGACCTGTCTGTCGTCGATGACCAGACGAATCCGACCCTGACCGCGACTGCGGTCCAGCGCGCCATCTCCGACGATGCTCTGGGGATCGTTGCCAATTCACCCTTCTTCTTCGAGGGGGCGAAGTATGCCCAGCAAGCTGGTGTTCCGGTCACCGGCAACTCCTCTGACGGGCCAGAATGGGGTGAGCAGCCCTATACGAACATGTTCGACGCGTTCCGGGGAAGCGAGGATCCCACGGAACCCGTCAACGGCATCTTCGGCACCTTTCTGAAGGAGCACGGTGGGACGATCATCGGCAGCTACGGCTACGGAGTCTCCCCGCTGTCGGCCGACGAGGCGAAAGGCGCAGCTGAATCCTTCCAGCGAGCTGGAGGCAAGGTCGGTGTGCTGGATACCGGCGTGCCTTTCGGCAGCGTGTCATTCACTCCCGAAGCGCTGGTAGCCCAGCAGAAGCACGTGGATGCTCTCCTACCCACGATGGACGACGACTCGAATTTTGCGCTCCTGACGGCGCTCGAGCAGGCGGGTGTGAAGCTCAAGGCAGCGCTGTTCTCGGTCGGCTACGAACCCTCAGTCGTGCACTCGCCCGAATGGTCGAGTCTCCAGGGAACGTACTTCCTGTCGCTGGCACGTCCCTTCTCCTTGCCCGATGCAGGCACTGAGCAAATGGCGGCCGCACTTACGAAATACGCCGGCTTCACAAAGAGCGAGTTCCCCAGTTTTGGCCAGGACCTTTCGTGGCTCGGCTGCGACCTCATAATCAAGGGGATTCAAGGTGCCGGGCAGAACCCGACCCGTGCGGGGGTCGTCAAGGCGTTGCGGAGCACCAAGTCCTACAACGGCAACGGACTGCTCCCGATCAACATCGACTACTCGACAGTGTTCGGTCACGACCTCCCCCAGTGTGCCTGGGTCCTGAAAGCCGAGAAATCAGGTTTCGTGCCGATCTCGTCCAAGCCGATCTGTGGCACTGACTACGCCGGCACAAGCACGCTGGAGGGTTCGTAGGGGCAGGGACTCGTATGTCCGCGGTCACCCCAGATCCGCATCTGCTGTCGATTTAGGCACGAGCCGGGATGGGGACTTCGACATACCACCTCGGTCATGTAGGGGCCGATACTTGGAGCGTCAAGCGGAGTGGATCACGCAGTGGCTCAGGCAGGCTCGCTCGAAGACAGAGTGGTAATCCCAACACCACAAACCGGTTCTCCTGCAGAGGGAGCGGTGAACCTGCCAGATGGGCGAACGGCTCCACGCTCCCGGTAGTCCCATTCGGTGAGATCGACACGCTCGGTGAATCGGTGAAATCGCTAGCCGAGGCGCCTCAGCTCTCCGACCCGGTACTTGTCGGCGTGGGTGCCCCGTTTCTCGGCACCCACAACCCCGCACCCTGCTCGGTATTGGCTGTCGCCTCAGCACTTATCGTGCGGTCGACTTACCCTCCGGTTCCGGTCGTTCAGATACCCGACCGCGATTACCGATCCACGCCCAACGCCAACGCGAGGGCGGCGAGCTGGGTTTGGCGAAATCTGTTCACCACGGGCGACTTGGATACGAAGTCGAAGCCATGAAATGCCCCATCAACCACTTCGAGGGAACACCCGACGCCGGCAGCCCGAAGCCCACCCGCATAGGCTAGGGACTCGTCGTGGAAGAGGTCGAGGGTTCCTACGCCGATCCACGCGGGCGGGAGCCCCGTGAAGTCCAGACAGCGGCCTGGTGCTGCCAGCGGGGTGACCTCAGGTGAGCCGGCCGGAAGCCCAGTGTAGGACTCCCACCCCAACCGATTGGCCGCGTTGTTCCACAAGCGCATGTAAGTCTCATCGACGTCGGTACGAGTGGCGGTGCGGTCATCGAGCATGGGATAGGTCAGGAGCTGGAAGGCGATGGAGATGGCTCCGTCCATGCGGGCGCGCAGAGCGAGGGCCGCTGCCAATCCACCGCCTGCGCTGTCCCCACCGACACTCACCTTGGTCGGATCGATGTCAGGCTGCGAAGCGAGCCACCCCAGCGCCTGGTGGCAGTCGTCGAGCGGCGCGGGAAAGGGGTGCTCAGGTGCGAGCCGGTAGTCGGGGGCTGCGACGACGATCCCCAGCTCGTGGGCGAAGGCCCGGCACACATGGTCGTCTTGCGCTGCACATCCGATCATGTACCCACCTCCGTGAACCCACAACAGTCCCGGGCGGCGCCCACGGCCAGTCGGCCGGCCGTGCACGCGGACTGAGGTGCCACCGACCTGGACGATCTGCACGTCGGGTGCCCTGCGCAGGGCAAGGCCCTTGGTCGCCGCTCGCACCAACTTCACCGTGCGAGGGCCAAAGGGGGCGCGAGGGAGAAAGCGCGCCGTGCGACGCAGATCGGGATGGAACGGGGACACATCGGCGGTCGCCACGCCGAACCGTAACAAATGGACAGGGCCCTTTCTCCACACCCGCAGTAACGGTCGGAGGCACCCTCGGTGCCCCACCTACCCCGCGCTGTGGGACACCCAAGAAGCCCGTCCGGATCGCAGCACATTGCGGGCGGCGGCTATCTCAACGGGAGCGCCCGCTTGCCGATGCTTTCCACATGCAACCCCTTGTGGCAGCTCCACATCATGAAGCGCCCAGCGGCGGTCACCCGGTCTCCTACTCGCCACTGCATTGTCGGAACGCAAGCCGGAACATGGCGGGCATGAGCCGGGACGGAAGGAGCCGTTGCACGGTGTAGAGCGCCCAGGCATCAGCTCCGACGGGCCGCAGGATCGGTGGGTTCTTGGCTTCGAGGGTGTCGGCAAGCACGGTTGCGAACTGCTCTGGCGACTTGGCGGTCGAAATCATGCGCTCGCGGTAAGGTTCGAGTCGGTCGTAGACGCGGCGGTAGGGGCTGTCGGGGTCCTGGGGTGGCTCCGGTCCGTTCACCATGGAAGTGTCGAACATCCCGGTCTCGAGCGCGTGTGCTGAGATGCCGAAGGATGTGAGCTCGACGGCGAGCGTATCGATCCAGCGCTCCAGGCCAGCCTTCGACGCGCCGTAGACCGACGCGAACGGGATGCCGATCCGGGCGGTGTAGCTGGAGACGGCCACGATGCGCCCGAAGCCCCGGGCGCGCATCGATGGGAGCAGCAAGGCGGTGAGTCGCATGGGACCGAGGAGGTTGACCTGGAAGATCGCTTGCCACGTGTCGACCGGGGTGTCCTCGAAGGTGGCGAACGCGCCGACACCGGCGTTGTGCACGATGGCGTCGAGCGGGATAGCGGCGAGTTTCGCGGCGGCGTCGTCGATCGAGGAATCATCGAGGAGGTCGAGCAGTAACGGCTGGACGTCACCGGGGTGGTGTGCGGTCGCGTCTCGTAGCGGGGCGAACTCGTCGTCGATTGAGCGGACCGCGGCGATGGCGTTCCAGCCGCGACGGGTGAGCTCGATGGTCGATGCGGTGCCCAGGCCACCGGATGCGCCGGTGAGCAGGACGATGCGGCTCAACCGGGCACGGGCTCGAAGACGAGCGGGAGGTGATCGACCTGGCGGAGCAGCGGGGTGTACTCAAGCTCGACACCGTCGGGGATGCAGTACTCAGGGATGCGCCGGTGCCACTCGCCAATGGCGACGCGGAGCTCGAGGCGGGCGAGGTGCGATCCGAGGCAGCGGTGGATCCCCCGGCCGAAGCCGAAGTGGCGGTTGACCTCACGGTCGAACTCCACGACGTCGGCTCGTTCGTGGATTCGGTCGTCCGTGTTCGCAGAGCCGATCAAGCACACCACTTGGTTACCCGCCTTGAGGGGGCATCCACTCAGTTCGAGGTCCTCGGTGACGATGCGGGGAACGAAGGGGACCGGGGATTCGAAGCGCAGGAGCTCCTCGATCGCCGCGGGAATGATTGCGGGATCATCCACGATGGGCCGCCGGTGCTCCGCGCTTCTGGCGAACCAAGCGAAGAAGCACGTGAGGCTGTCGGTCACGGTGTCGAGCCCGGCCACGATCATGAGCTGGCAGACGCCAAGCAGTTCCTCCTCGGTCAAGGGCTGCCCATTGATCTGGGCGTTGACGAGGTGGGTGAGGAGGTCGTCGCGGGGATCGCGCCGCCGTTCCGCGATGAGGCGGCGGAACCGCTCGTTGCCCCGTTCCTTGGCCTGAAGCAGGAACTCGTTGCTGATCTCCTGACCGTGGAGGAAGTCGTGCTTCAAATCGAGGAAGAAGTCGAGGTCGTCCGACGGCAGGCCCATGAGGTCGAGGAAGACGCCACAAGGCAGCGGGACCGCGAACTCCTTTGCGAAGTCGCATTCGCCTCGCTCGATGAACCCGTCGATTAGTCGGTTGGCCCGCCGGGTGATGTCGGGCTCGAGTCGCTTCACGGATTTGGGGCTGAACAGCGGATCGAGCAGCCGGCGGTACTTCCTGTGCTCCGGCGGGTCGATGTTCTCCGGGATCATCGGGAACGGCGCCACCTCCGGTGGCAGGAAGTCCGAGGAGAACAGCGCGGGGTTGTTGAGCACGTACTCGATGTCGCTGTGCTTGGCGACGAAGACGTTGCTCTGCTCGGACCCATACATGTCCGGCAACCTCATCACCGGGTTCGTGTCACGCATCTGCTGGTAGTACGGCTGTGGCGCCCTGGCGAACTCGGGCTGGAGGAGGGAGTCGAACTCGAAGACCGGCTGCTCCATCAGCCGGCGGGGACGAGGCCGCTGTAGTCCTCGCCCGAGAGCATCTTCCCGATCAGGCCGGTGTCGAAGTAATCGGTCCAGCGCGTGATCTTCGCGTCGCGCACGACGAAGGTGCCCATCACCGGCACGCCGTGGACGCTGCCGTCGAACCCATTGATCATGTCGACCCGCTCGGTCAGCACAACCTCGCCGTCGCTGGCGACGTTCACCATCCGGTACTCGTAGGTGTCCGGGAACATCGCGAACTGGCCCGCCAGGTCGGCCAAGACGTCCTCGACGCCTTCCTTCGCCGGCATCCCAGTGTTTTGGTATGCGACGCCGTCGGCCAGGAACTCCCGGAGCGCCTCCGCGTCGCGCTTGCTCATCGCGGCGCAGAACGCGTGCACCACATCGATCGGATCTGCCACCGCAACCTCCTGAACTCGGGCCCGCACCGGCATACTGACTGTAGGTCGACCATACTGGTTGCATGACAGCCGGTCAACGAGACGGCGAGACGAGGCGCAAGCCACCCTCGGCCGCCGTCGCCGATCGCGCCGAAGCCACCCGCAGCGCGCTCGTCGTCGCCGCCCGCCATCTCTTCGTCGAGCGGGGCTACCACGACACCAGCACGGAGGAGATCGTCGCCCTAGCCGCCGTCGGCACCCGTGGGGCGCTCTACCACCACTTCGCCGATAAGCGCGCCCTCTTTGTCGCCGTGTTTGAAGCAGTAGAGGAGGACCTCGTCGTCGCCGCCGGCTCTCAGCTCGTCGAGGCACCACCGCTCGAGATGCTCCGCAACGGGCTCCTCGGGTTCCTCGACGCATCAGTGACCCCCGAGGTCCAGCGCATCCTCCTCATCGACGGCCCAGCCGTCCTCGGCTGGCAGGAGTGGCGCGCCGTCGAAGCGCGCTACGGCCTAGGCGGAATCCAAGCCATGCTGGAGCTCGCCGTTGCTGACGGCTCGCTCGCCGAGCAACCGCTCGAAGTCATGGCCCACCTCCTGCTCGCGACCGCCGACGAAGCAGCCCTCTACATCGCCAACGCGGAAGATTCCCGAGCGGCCCGCGACCAAGCCGTCGCCGCGATCGACCGGCTGCTGGCCGGACTCCGACGCATTTAGTGGCAGCGCGCAATCAGACGGACTCTTGGCTCCCCACTCGGCCCGAAGGATTCTCGGGCGCTGACACGGCAAGGACGCTGCGGAGTGGTCTCGGCGCGAACGCGGATTGTCCGTTCTGCGGCTCCGCACCCCATTCTGTATTGTCGGCCATACCGCTCGGGTATGGGGGCCGGTCGTCAGTAAGTAAGTTGAGTTGAGTTGAGTTGAGTTGAGTGGGCGAGGGGGGACTTGAACCCCCACATCCTTTCGGACACAGGAACCTGAATCCTGCGCGTCTGCCAATTCCGCCACTCGCCCGAGTGACCGTGAGAGGCTACCCGATGTTCGAAAGCCCCCGATTACCGGATCACCATGGATCGCGCCGCCGTGACTGCGGCATCCTCCCTGCCCGCAAGGGTCGCTCGGAGCCCAAGAGCACGGTGTGGATAGTGCCCAGCCGGGCCCCTGGGCCTGCCCGGACCAGGCGCCGGACGGAGCCGCCACCAGGGCCGCCGCCGTACCACTACCAGGGGGTTGACACCGATAGGCTGACGCCAACATGGGACTCCAGAAGTTCGAAGGGCGCCTCGAGCGCATGGTCGATGGGACCCTCTCCAAAGCGTTTCGGGGTGAGTTGCACCCCGTGGAGATCGGTCGCCGGGTCACCCGCGAGATGGACCTCCAGCGCCGGCTGGGCATCCAGGGCCGCCTCATCGCGCCCAATGCCTTCGTCATCCACCTCTCACCGACAGACTTCGACCGGTTCGAGAGCTTCCTCGATGCCCTGGTCCGGGAGCTGGAGGAGGCCGCCCGGGAGCACGCCCGGAGCGAGGACTACGTTTTCGTGGGCCCGGTCACCGTCTCGGTGGTGGAGGATCCCCGGCAGCGCCGGGGACGTTTCGCCGTGGTCTCGGACGTCCACGAGGGCCCGGCGGGCGTCCCAGCCGCCTCAATCGTCCTGGCGGACGGGGAGCGGGTCGTCCTCGGGTCCGATCCGATCACCATCGGACGTCTCCCCGAGAGCGGGGTGGTGATCTCGGACCCCAATGCCAGCCGCCGCCACGCCGAAGTCCGCTGGACCGGCAGTGAGGTGGTCCTGGTCGACCTCAACTCGACCAACGGGACCCGTGTCAACGGCGCCCCGGTGCACGAGCGGGTCCTGGCCGATGGTGACCAGATCGTCATCGGAACCACCGTGCTCCGCTTCGAGACCTCGTGAGCCTCGGCACCTGAGCCTTGATCCACCTCCTTTCCTTCACACTCCCGGGACCCACGAACAACACCCCGGTCCTCCAGGCCCTCGAAATCGGGGTCATCCTGCTGGTCTGGCTCTTCTTCATGTGGGTGGTCCGCGCCGTGTGGGTGGAGGTGCGGCCCCTCAAGCGCACGCGGCGCCGGCGCAAGGACCTCGACCCTGTGGTCGACGGGAAGCGCCGCCGGCGTCAGCTCCGCCTTCATGTGATCCGCCCCGAGGACCAGGCGGGCAGGGTCTTCGAGATCGGCGACGAGGTCACCGTCGGTCGGGCTCCCGGTTGTGGGGTCCCTATCGATTACGACTCCTACTCTTCGAACCTCCATGCCCGGCTCTTCCGGCTCGACGGCGACCTCTGGGCAGAGGACCTCGGCTCGACCAACGGGACATGGATAAACACCATCCGCATCGAGGATCGCACCAAGCTCGAGAAGGGGGATCTGCTCCAGGTCGGCGGGACCGTGTTCGAGGTCGGGAGGTGAGATGACCCTCCTCCGATCGGGATCGGCGACCGACACCGGCCTGGTCCGCTCGGTCAACCAGGATCTGGCCGTCGAATCCCCGACGCTGTTCGCGGTGGCCGACGGGATGGGCGGGCATGCCGGAGGTGAGGTGGCCGCCCGTCTGGCGGTGGACACCCTGTCCGTCTCATTCGGCCGCCAACCAACCGGGGCGGGGCTCAGCGAGGCGGTCACCCAGGCCAACACCGTGGTGTGGGAGCACAGCCTCGAGAACCCCGAGCTACGCGGGATGGGCACCACGATGACGGCGGCCGCCTTGGTCAACGAGGCCGGGCGGGATGTCTTGGCCCTGGTCAACGTCGGCGACTCCCGCTCCTACCGCTTCCACGAGGGGGAGCTGACCCAGATCACCACCGACCACAGCCTCGCCGAGGAGATGGTCCGGACCGGCGAGCTGACCGAGGCCGAAGCCTCGGTCCACCCCCACCGGCACATCCTGACCAGGGCTCTGGGCGTCTCCGCCGATGTGGCGGTTGATCTCTGGCGGATCCAGCCGGTCCGGGGTGACCGCTTCCTGCTCTGCAGCGACGGCCTCACCAACGAGCTCGAGCCCGAGCAGATCAGCGAGGTCCTGGCCACGGTTCCCGATCCCCAGACCGCGGCCGACCTTCTGGTTCGAGCTGCCCGGACCCACGGTGGGAGCGACAACATCACCGTCGTCGTCATCGACGTCGTGGTGGGTGAGGACGACGCCGACAACGCGCCCGCCGTCGCTGCCGTCACGCCGGATTTCCAGAGCGAGCTGGTGCCGGCGAGTACTGACGACGGAGCGCCCGAGGAGCCGGTCGAGAGCCTTCTCGGCCCCGAACCGCTCAAGCCCAAGTGGCGCGATCGCCGGAGGGCCAAGCGGCGCGCCAGGCGCGCAGCACGCGGGCGGCGGGTGATCACGCTGCGGATGATCCTGTTCTTCGTCGTCCTGGGGGCGATCGTGGCGGGAGGACTGTTCGCCCTCAAGTGGTACGACACCAACTCGTATTTCGTCAAGGCCAACGGGAACGAGCTGGTGATCTATCAGGGGCGCATCGGCGGATTCCTCTGGTACCACCCGGTCAAGGACGTGGCCACCGGCGTCACGACCGCCGACATCCCTGCGTACTACATCCCTGCGGTTCAGACCGGGGTGGAGAAGGCGTCGGTGGCCGATGCCGAGACCTACGTGACCAACCTCGTGCAGACTCAGTGTGAGACGAACCCGAGCGTGAACCCGCTGGGCTGCGCCTCGACCGGCACCTCGACGACCAGGACGGCGCCGGCCGGGTCCGGCACCTCGACGACCACGACAAAGGCGCCCTGATGGAACGACGCATCCGCCGGCTGGGCATCGCGATGATCGTCTGCTTCGCAGCCCTGTTCGTGCAGCTCAACCACATCCAGATCCTCGATGCGAACTCCCTCGGCAACAATCCGGAGAACCCGCACGTGATCGCAGTCGCCCGCAGCCAGCCCCGCGGTGACATCCTGTCCGCAGACGGCGTCGTGTTGGCCAGCTCCATCCCGTCGACCGGCACATACAAGTACCAGCGGGTCTACAACCCCTCGACCGCGATCCTCTTCTCACAGATCGTCGGGTACGACACGATCTTCGGCACCCGTACCGGCGTCGAGGCCGAGTACAACCAGTACCTCGAGTCCCACACCCGGCCCGCCAAGACCCTGCGCGACCTGCTGGTGAACCGGACCACCACCGACAACGTGACCCTCACCATCAACTCCGCACTCCAGCTGCAGGTGGCCGGCGTCGTGGAGGGCATCAACCGCGACGGAAGCGCGCCCCAGGCCGCGGCGGTGGTCATCAACGTGAAGACCGGCGCCATCGAGGCCATGTACGGCCGGCCGACCTACAACCCGACCCCACTCGCCTCCCAGAACCCCGCAGTCGTGGGCTACGCGTATGCGGCAGACAATCAGGGTGGTGGTGAGAGCTCCCTCGTTGCCCGGACCTTCCAGTCCGGCTTCCTGCCGGGGTCGACCTTCAAGACGGTGACCTCGGCCGCCGTCTACGACCACCAACCCGCCCTGGCCAAGCTCAGCATCCCAGAGGCGCAATGCATCCCCCTCCCGCAGTCGAACAAGATGCTGTGCAACTACGGCCTCAATTCACCCCAGGGCCCGGAGAAGTGCGGCGGGGTCATCACTGTCACGCTCCCGCAATCGTGCGACACCGCCTTCGCCCAGCTCGGCATGGATCTCGGTGGCCCGAGCCTGACCGCCGAGGCACAGGCCTTCGGCTTCAACCAGGTCCCGCCGATCGATCTCCAGGGTGCCAACGCCTCGTCGTTCCCGACGGGTCTCGCCTTCGATCTCAATAAGCCCTCCCAGGCGTACTCGGCCTTCGGCCAGCAGAACGTGGTGGCCACCCCCCTGCAGATGGCCCTCGTCGCGGCCGGGTTCGCCAACGACGGGGTCATCATGACCCCTCACGTGATGCAACAGATCCGGGATTCGCAGGGCGACCTGGTCGAGACCTATCAGCCCAAGCCCTGGTTGTCCGCCACCAACCCGCTCACAGCGGCGGCCGTCACCGGCCTCATGCAGGGGGTGGTCGACGACCCCCTTGGTACCGCACATCAGGTGGGGTTCCCCCCGTCCTGGAACGTGGCGGCCAAGACCGGCACCGCCGAGACCTCGGGTGCCTTCGGCCAGCCCCTGACCAATGACTGGATGATCGCCTTCGCACCCGCAAACGACCCGCGGGTGGCCGTGGCCGTGGCCGTGCCCAATCAGATCCCCAGTTCGACCGGCGCTGAAATCTCCGGTCCTCCGATGAAGGCCATCCTCGGCGACGCCCTGGCGGCGACACCATGACGCATCACCGACCGACCCGATTGACCATCGATCAGAACCCCGGCACCGAGCGAATGCAGGCATAGGCTTTGACCCACATGGACCCGACCCAGGCGCCGCGCGTCTTCTCCGAGCGCTACGAACTCAGCCATCTCATCGCGCGCGGAGGCATGGCGGAGGTCTACCGCGCCCACGACCGGTTGCTCGACCGGCCGGTTGCGCTCAAGGTGCTCTTCCCCGAGCTCTCTGTCGACCGCTCCTTCGTCGACCGGTTCAAGCGGGAGGCACGAGCCGCGGCCAACCTCTCCCATCCCAATATCGTCCCGGTCTTCGACTGGGGCGAGGACGGCGGGACCTATTTCATCGTCATGGAGTTCATCGACGGCCGCCCGCTCTCGTCCATCCTCAAGTCGGCCGGCCCCCTCTCGGCGGAGCGGACGGCAGACATCGGCGCCCACGTGGCGGCCGCGCTCGGGTACGCGCACAAGCACGGGGTCGTCCACCGCGACGTCAAACCGGGGAACGTACTCATCACCGACGATGGCCACGTCAAGGTCACCGACTTCGGGATCGCCAGGGCGATCAACACCGAGGAGAGCCTCACCCAGACCGGCGCGGTGATGGGCACGGCCACCTACTTCTCACCCGAGCAGGCCGAGGGGATCGGGGTCGACGCCCGCAGCGACATCTACTCCCTCGGTGTGGTCCTCTTCGAGATGGTGACCGGTCGTCCCCCCTATCTCGGGGAGTCGCCGGTCGCGGTGGCCTCGAAGCACGTGCGCGACAGCCCCCCGGCACCCCGCGAGCTCAACCCGACGATCCCGGCGACCTTCGAGGCCATCATCCTCAAGTCGATGGCCAAGGACCCGGCCCACCGCTACCAGACCGCCGAGGACCTCCGCGCCGACCTGCTCCGGTTCACCGAGGGGCGCAGCGTGCTTGCCGGAGACGACACCACTTCGCTCATGGCCGCGGCCGCGGGCACCTCCACCATCGCCGCCTACCTCGGGGCCGATGACACACGGGCGGTCTCGACGGTCGCCGGCGAGCAGGCCGAGCCGCCCGATGAAGGGTCGGGCAACCGGACCCGCAACTATGTCATCGCCCTCGTGATCCTCCTCCTGCTCCTCGCCGGCGCCGGGGTCCTCCTCGCCCGCAACCTCGGCTACCTCGGAGGCAGTGCGTCGTTCAACCTCCCGTCGGTGGTCGGCCAGCAACAGGCGGTTGCGACCGCCACCCTCTCGGGCGACGGGCTGCAGGTGGTCAGTGTCAAGCAGGTCTCGAGCGATGCCCCGGGCACGGTCATCTCGACCAATCCCGCGGGAGGTTCCCTGGTCAAGAAGGGGGACACCGTGACCATGAAGGTCGCCAAGGTCGCCCCGCCCCAGCAGGTGACCGTGCCCGACGGGCTGACCAACACCACCCAGACCAACGCAGAGGCCATCCTGCAGAGCGCGGGGCTGCAGTCCACGGTGGTCACCGGACGAGCACGGCGCAGCGGGGCACGGTCCTCAGCACCAACCCGGTTCGGGCACCACGATCAACGCCGGCGCAACGGTCAGCCTGACCGTCTCGTCCGGTCCTGCGAACGTGACCGTGCCGTCGCTCGTCGGCCTCTCGCAGACTGGCGGCGGGACAGACCCTCGGCAACGTACGGCCTCGACGTGGGCAACGTCTCCTCAGAGGCCTCCCAGTACCCGCCCGGCGTGGTCGATCGCCTCGAACCCCGGGGCGGGAGCGTCGGTCCCACCGGGCAGCTCGGTCGACATCGCTGTCTCGTCCGGCCCGCCGCCGTCCACGACCACGACCTCACCGCCCACCACCACGACCACGACGCCCTCGTCCTCGACCACGACGACCACGATCCCCGGAGGGCAGGGCGGTCACTTCCAGCACGGGCACGGCAACAGCTGACGGCGGCTGCGCGTCGCGTGCCGGCGGCGGTCAGCCCTTCAGCGTGCGGCCCGGTCGAGGAAGTTGGCGAGCAGGGACGGACCGCTCGGGGTGAGGAACGATTCCGGGTGGAACTGGACACCCTCCACATCGAGGCTGCGGTGGCGCAGTCCCATGATCACGCCGTCCGAGGTCTCGGCGGTGATCTCCAAGAGGTCGGGGAGGGTGGAGCGCTCGACAACCAGTGAGTGGTAGCGGGTGGCCACGAACGGATCGGGCAGCCCGGTGAAGACCCCCACCCCACGATGGTGGATGCCCGACGTCTTGCCGTGCATGAGGGTGGGTGCCGCCACGACCTCGCCCCCGAAGACCTCGCCGAGCGCCTGGTGACCGAGGCAGACCCCGAGGATCGGGCACTCGCCGGCGAGCTCGCGGATCACGTCCATGCTGATGCCGGCGCTCTCGGGGCGTCCCGGCCCCGGCGAGATGAGGATGGCGGCGGGGGCGGCCGCCCGGATCCCGGCGACGTCGATGGCGTCGTTGCGGTGCACGACCGGGTCGGCACCCAGCTCGCCGAGCTCCTGGACGAGGTTGTAGACGAACGAGTCGTAATTGTCGATCACGAGTACGCGGGTCGCCATGGCCCCCGAATGGTACCGGTCGGTACGGGACGCCCCGCCGTCGCAACCACCCGCCCCGGGTGGCTATCCTTCGCCCATGGCAACGAAGGCCACGCAGGGCCCGGGCAGGGCCCAGAAGAAAGGCGGCCGGACCACCCCTTCCGCCAAGGCAGGGTCGAAGTCGGCCACCTCGGCCGGGTCGGTCCAGAGCCAGCGCTACACGCCTCCGATCCCCAAGGGCGTCAAGAGCAGCCCGAGATGGATGGGCATCGTGATCATCGGGCTGTTCTTGCTCGGCGTCCTGGTGGTCATCCTCAACTACAGCGGCGCGCTCCCCGGCGGGGTCAACAATCTCTGGCTGATCGCCGCCATCGGCGCGATCTTTGTCGGGTTGATGATGGCGACCCGCTACCACTGACCGGCGACCGCTACCACTGACCCGAGAGCAACCGCGAAGCCGCGAACACCGGCTCCCGAGGGCCGGCGACCCGCCTGCGGTCAGCCGAGGCGCTCGATGATGGTGGCGTTGGCCATGCCGCCGCCCTCGCACATGGTCACCAGGCCATAGCGGCCGTTGGTGCGCTCGAGCTCGTTCAGCAGCGTCGCCACGAGCTTGGCCCCCGATGCGCCGAGCGGGTGGCCGAGCGCGATCGCCCCGCCGTTCACGTTGACCTTGTCCATGTCGACGTCGAGCTCCTTGGCCCAGGCCAGGGGCACCGAGGCGAAGGCCTCGTTGATCTCGATGACGTCGATGTCGTCGAGGGTCAGCTTGGCCTTCTCGAGTACGGCCCGCGTGGCGGGGATCGGTCCGGTGAGCATGAGGATCGGATCGCTTCCGACGACGGCGAAGCTGTGGAAACGGGCACGCGGGGTGAGGCCGAACGCCGCCGCCTTCTCCTCGCTCATGATGAGGACGCCGGATGCGCCGTCGGTGATCTGCGAGGAGTTGCCAGCGGTCACCCGGCCGCCCTCGGCGCGGAATGCCGGCTTGAGGTTGGCCAGGACCTCCACCGATGAGTCCGGACGGATGCCCTCGTCGGTCGTGATCATCTCGTCGGTGTCGGCGCGGTCGTCGTCCTTGATGGCGACAGGGATGATCTCGTGCTCGAAGCGGCCCTCAGCGGTGGCCCTCGCTGCGAGGTGGTGGGAGCGCACCGAGAATTCGTCGAGCTCGTCGCGACCGAGGTTCCACTGCTCGGCGATCAGCTCGGCGCCCTCACCCTGTCCGACGAGACCACCCCGCTCGGCGTAGCGCTGCATCATCCGGGGTCCGAAGGGATAGCCGAGCTCACGGACGACCGACGAGCCCATCGGGGTGCGCGTCATGACCTCCACACCGCCACCGATGACCACGTCATAGGCTCCGGCGATCACACCCTGTGCCCCGAAGTGGACGGCCTGCTGGGAGGAGCCGCACTGGCGGTCGATCGTGGTCCCGGGGACCGACTCGGGGTACCCGGCTGCGAGGACCGCGTTGCGCCCGACGTTGAGCGACTGCTCGCCGACCTGCATCACGCACCCCATGATCACGTCGTCCACCAGGGCCGGATCGAGATCGTTGCGCTCGACGAGCGCCTTCAGCGGCTCGGAGCCGAGGTCGGCGGCGTGCCAGTTGCGGAGCTTGCCGTTGCGCTTGCCCCCTGCGGTGCGGACTGCGTCGATGATCACGGCGTTGGTCATGGTGTATCTCCTCGCTGCTCGGCAAAGGAGTCTAGCGATCGCTCCATCCCCGGTCGCCGGCCGCCGATGCGGCCCGGTCCAGCGTTCCCACCAGGCACTTCTCAGCGGTGGAGATGCGCCAGTCCGGTCCCGTCCCATCCCCGCACTACCGTCGGATCCGTGACGGACCGGATCAAGGACATGGACCGCTGGCTGGGCGACGGTGGCATGCCGCTCATCGGGACGGTGGGTGCGTCCTTTGACCGCTACGGGGTCGACGGCGAGGACCTCGGCTGGGTGGACGGGTCGTTCACGCCGGCTGCGGTGGCCGGCAACCTCCGTGGGATCGTGCAGGCCGGAGTGCACGGGCTCCTGCTCGACGCCGCCATGAACTTCGCGATCAACGCCGCGCTTCCCGGAAAAGCGCGTACCCGTGCAACCTTGGAGATGAAGGTCGAGACCATGCGACCGGCCCGGGTGGGTGAGACGTACCGCCTGCGGGGCGAAGTCGTGCGCCTCGCCCGCCAGGTCGCCTATGCGGAGGCGACGGTCACCGACCCCGCCTCCGAGCTCATCAGCCGCTCGACGGGCACCTTCCTCCTCGAGCGCCCTCACGACCCGACCCCAGGCGGCTGACGCTACTCGAGGTGCCCCGGGTGCCGCCGATGCGACCGAGGCCTCGTGCCGCGACTAGCGGGAGTGCCGTGCCACAGCCGAACGCAGACGGCGACACGGTCTGTACCGTCTGTGGACGGTCGGTTTCCGGCACCGCAGCGGTGTGCTTCTGCTGCCGGGTCCTCGCAGGGCAGCTGGGTCTCCCCCTGGTCCGGCTCACCGTGGTGGTCACCTACCATCTGGGCGACCGGACCCATCGGTTGCTCCGCGGCTACAAGGACGACCCGGAGGGTGCGTCCCGGGCCGCGTACCGGAGCGAGCTCGCCGACCTGCTCAGCGCCTGGCTGGCATCGTCCCGCGCGCCCTTCTCGGGCGGGGGAGGAGCGCAGTGGACGGTGGTCACCGGAGTGCCCTCGACGCGCCGGCCGGGGAGGGCGCCGGTCGAGCACCTCATCGAGGCGGTCCCCGACCTGGCGGCCGGCCACCGGCGACTGCTCGGCCGTGGGACCGGAACCCTCGACCACCTGGTGGCCGACCGGTCGGGCTTTGTCGTCACGGCGGGGGTGGAGCGTGCCTGGCTCGCCCGCCAGCGGGTGCTCGTGGTCGATGACAGCACCGTGACCGGGGCCCGGGCCCAGAGCGCGGCCGCCACGTTGCGCCTGGCAGGTGCCCGGGTGGCCGGCGTGTTGGCCGTCGGCAGGGCGCTTCCCGCGTCGGGGCCGGAGCCTCGTGCGGCGGCGACGGGCGCCGCGTCGGGCTAAACCGTGCACATGGATCTCCGCATCTTCACCGAGCCCCAATTCGGCGCCTCCTACGACGATCTGCTGGCTGTGGCCCAGGCGGCCGAGCGCTACGGATTCGACGCCTTCTTCCGCAGCGACCACTTCCTCACCATGGGGGGTTCCGGCCTGCCCGGCCCGACCGACTCCTGGGTCACCCTCGCGGGCATCGCACGGGAGACCGAGCGGATCAGGCTCGGCACCCTGGTGAGCTCGGCCACCTTCCGCCTTCCCGGCCCGCTCGCCGTCTCGGTGGCCCAGGTCGACGCCATGAGTGGCGGCCGCGTAGAACTCGGCATCGGGAGCGGGTGGTTCGGCGACGAGCACACCGCCTACGGGATCCCCTTCCCCGACCTCGGTGAGCGGTTCGACCGCCTCGAGGAGCAGCTCGCCATCGTGAGCGGCCTGTGGGCGACGCCGGTGGCCGAACGGTTCGGCTTCGAGGGCGCCCACTACCGGTTGGCGGACTGCCCGGCCCTGCCCAAGCCGGTCCAGCGACCGGGGCCCCCGATCATCGTGGGTGGTGGAGGCCCGACCCGGACGCCGCGTCTGGCCGCCACCTACGCGGCCGAGTTCAACGTCCCGTTCTCGTCGCTGGACGTGACCGCGGCCCAGTTCGCCAGGGTCCGGGAGGCTTGCCGGGTGGCCGGTCGCGACGCCGACTCGCTCGTCTACTCCTCCGCCCAGACCGTCTGCTGCGGTGCCGACGACGCCGAGATCGCCCGACGGGCAGGCGCCATCGGCCGGCAGGTCGACGAGCTCCGGGCCAACGCGCTCTGCGGCACACCGGACGTACTGGTGGACAGGCTGGGCGAGTTCGCCGACCGGGGCGCCTCCCGCATGTACCTGCAGACCCTCGACCTGACCGATCTCGATCACCTCGCCCTCATCGCCGAGGAGGTCCTTCCGCGGGTCAGGTGAGGTGAGGCGGTGGCCGGCCCGCCGGCTCACCCCTTGGGGGTCACCAGGTCCTCGATGCGTTCGAGGCTCTTCTCCATGTTCTGGCGGGTCTTCTCCGGCAGGCCGCCCAGCCGGAGGAGGGCCCGCTGGTGGTCCTGGCCGATGTCCCAGCTCTCGCGGACCAGCGTCCCGCCCTCGGCAGGCTCGAGCTCGTAGCGCCAGATGCGTCCGGCAACGAACCTGCCCACGGGGCCGCCGGGCCGGGTCTGCCAGCTGATGCGGCGGTTCTCCTCGTAGTCGATGACCGTGTTGCCCATCGAGTACTTGATCCCGACCTGCATCGACATGCCGAAGGTCGACCCGGGCCCGAGGCGGCCGGGTGCCCCCGGTTTGACCCGCTTCACCGAACCGGAGCCGTCGAACTCCGGGTGACGCGATGCATCGGCCAACAGGTCGAAGATGGCCTCCGGCGGCGCTGGTATCACCCGCTCCACCGAGACGACGTTGCCTTCCATGCACTCCCCCGTGGGTCATCGCCCGCTCGTCATCGGACCTGCCCGGGGCCAGACTAGATCGCTTCCCCATTCACGGGTCGGCCGCCGGCCCGGACGAGTGGCCCGAGTCGGTCTGGCATCATCGTCCGTATGGCCACCCCGACCCTGCGTGACGCGGTGGCCGTGCTCGGTGCAGGCGATCCCGTGTTGGCCGGGCTCATCGAACGGCACGGGACGCCGCCGCCGCGCCGTCGGGTCGCCTCGACAGAGCGCTTCGGGCACCTCGCCAAGATCATCGTCTACCAGCAGCTCGCGGGCCGGGCCGCCGCCGCCATCCACGGGCGGCTGGTCGCGGCGCTCGAAGGCGAGGTGACCGCCGAACGCGTGTGGGTCACTCCGCCCGAGACGCTGACGTCGTGCGGCCTGAGCCGGTCGAAGGCCGCGTCGCTCCGCGACCTGGCGGAGAAGGTCCGCTCCGGAGACGTCGAGCTCGCCAGGATCGGGCGTCTCCCCGACGCCGACGTGGTCAGCCACCTGACCGTGGTCCGCGGTCTGGGCCCGTGGTCGGCCCAGATGTTCCTCATCGGGACCCTGAGCCGACTCGATGTCTGGCCGGTCGGCGACTTCGGGGTACGGGCCGGCTACGCGCGGGCCTGGGCGTTGGCGGAGATGCCCTCGCCCAAGGAGCTGGAGCTGCTCGGGGAGCCGTTCCGTCCCTACCGGAGCCTGGTCGCCTGGTACTGCTGGCGGGCGGTCGAGGAGGAGCGCTGAGTAAGCACGCGGCGGGCCCGGGCAGGTGAGCCGACTCCTCCGGGAGCCGCTCGATGTGCTCGGCCGCAGTGCTCGGCCGCAGTGCTGGGGCCGCAGTGCAGGGGCTCAGTGCCGAGGGTTCAGTGCCGAGGGTTCAGCGCCGAGGGTTCAGTGCAGGGGTTCAGCGCGGCCCGCTCGCAGGGAGCCGCTCGGCGATGAGGCGGGTCACCTCCTCGATGGTGGACGAGTCCATCACGACCTGGGACCGGATGCGGGTGCCGACCAGCTTGGGCCAACCGACCCAGACCTCCCCGACATGGATGGCCGAGGCGAAGCCCCATTCGGCACGGGTGAGGCAGAGCATGGGGTGGATGGGCACCTCGGCACCCCATGCCGTCGTGCGGAGCGCCTCGCCGACGACGGTGCGACCGGCGATGACCCGCTCGAGAGAGCGGGTGCAGTTGCGCCGGCCGACGTAGAGCTCGTAGGGGCCGAGGTCGCTCATCGGGCCGGGGCGCTTGGTGTGCACGAGGCCCTTGTAGCTCTTGGTGTCGATGATGAACACGCCGCCCGGCGACACGGCGATGCAGGCGATGGAGTCCCGGGTGCCCGGGATGCGGCGGTCGTCGAGGAGCACCACCCCCTCGCTCTCGTCCAGGTGGAGGCGGACCCGGGCCCGCCGGTCGCGGTCTGTGCGTCTGATCCAGGGCCGCGAGGGTTTCGCGGCATCGGAGTCGGGCGGCTCTTCTGCGCCACCATCGGACGCTTCGCCGTCGTGTCGCCGCTCACCGATCTCGGACATTTGGCGTAAGCGTAGAAAACCCGGCCGCGAAATCGGGGGATTCACTTTTCGGGAGACCTCGAGGCGCTGCCGACCGCCCTGTCGCAATTCCGCCAGAAGGCGGCTGCGATCTGGTGCAGGCTTATGGCGTGCTCGACGATCCGGACCGTTGCTATCTGGCCGTGCAGTCGCGTGACCCGCGATTCGACGGCTGGTTCTTCACCGCGGTCACATCGACTGGAATCTACTGCCGGCCGAGCTGCCCGGCCCGCACTCCGCTGCGCTCCCACGTCCGCTTCTTCGCGACCGCCGCCGCCGCCCAGCGGGCCGGCTTCCGTGCCTGCAAGCGGTGCCGACCCGGCGCCACACCGGGATCCCCCGAGTGGGACCGACGGGCCGACGTCGTTGCCCGGGCCATGCGGCTCATCGCCGACGGGCTGGTCGACCGGGCGGGTGTGCCGGCACTCGCCGCAGAGCTCGGCTACGGCGTACGCCAGCTCGAGCGCCTGCTGCTGGCCGAGGTCGGTGCCGGGCCGATCGCCCTGGCGCGGGCCCAGCGGGCGCAGACGGCCAGGGTGCTCATCGAGACCACCGCGCTCCCGATGGCCGAGGTGGCCTTCGCCGCCGGGTTCTCGAGCGTCCGCCAGTTCAACGCGACGGTCCAGGCGGTGTTCGCACTCTCGCCGACCGCGCTCCGGGCGCGTCGGACGGGCGCGACCCGACCGGCGGGCGACGGCGTGGGCACCCTGGTCCTGCGCCTCCCCTTCCGCCGGCCGCTCTGCCCGGACAACCTCTTCGGCCACCTCGCGGCCACCGCCGTCCCCGGGGTGGAGGAGGTGGTCGGCAGCACCTACCGGCGCACGTTGCGGCTCGACCATGGCCCGGGGATCGTGGAGCTGAGTCCGACGCCCGAGCACATCGTGTGCCACGCGGTGCTCTCAGACCTCCGTGACCTGACGACCACGATCGCCCGCTGCCGCTGGCTGCTCGACCTCGACGCCGACCCCGAGGCGGTGGACCGTCATCTCGGTCTGGACCCCGCGCTCGCGTCGCTGGTGAACAAGGCGCCCGGAAGGCGGGTGCCCCGCACCGTCGACGGGGCCGAGCTCGCGGTGCGGGCCGTGCTCGGCCAGCAGGTCTCGGTGGCCGCGGCCCGCACCACGGCTGGCACCCTGGTGCGTGCCCACGGCGAGCCGGTCGCCGACCCCGACGGGTGCCTGACCCACCTGTTCCCGACTCCGACCGCGCTCCGGGAGGCCGACCCGGCCCTGCCCGCCGGACGTGGCCCGACCCTGGCCGCACTGGTCGGAGCACTCGACGACCAGCGGCTCGACCTCGGCCCGGGGTGCGACCGGGATGCCGCGCGGGCGGTGCTGGCCGGGTTGCCCGGCGTGGGCCGCTGGACCGTCGAGATGGTGGCCATGCGGGGTCTCGGCGACCCGGACGCCTTTCCCTCGGGCGACCTCGGGGTGCGGCGGGCAGCCGTCGCAGCCGGCCTCGGGTCGAACTCGGCGGACCTTCTCGCACGCGCCGAGCGGTGGCGCCCCTGGCGGGCCTATGCGGTCCAGCATCTGTGGGCGACCGCCGGCCACCCGGTCAACCGGTGGCCCCCCGCACCGCCGGCCGGCGCGACCGCATCGACACAGACCTCTGCACGATCTCGATCCAGAAACGGAGCATGACCAGCATGACAGCCATGAAGACCACCACCACCGCAACCGAGACGTTCGTGACCACCGTCGAGAGCCCGGTGGGGCAGCTCACGCTCGAGGCCCGCGACGGGTGCCTGGTCGGCCTGCACCTCGAGGAGCAGCGCCGCCCGTTCGTCCCACCTCCAGGCACCCGGCGGGACGACGCCGGCTTCGACGACGTCCGGGCCCAGCTCGACGAGTACTTCGCCGGGGAGCGCACGACCTTCGACGTGCCGTTGCGGCTCGAGGGCACCGAGTTCCAGCGGTGCGTCTGGGACGCACTCTGCGCGATCCCCTACGGCGAGACGATCAGTTACGGCGAGCTGGCCGGGCGGGTCGGCAACCCGAAGGCCTCACGCGTGGTCGGACTGGCCAACGGCCGCAATCCGGTGGCGATCATCGTCCCCTGCCACCGGGTCATCGCCGCCGACGGCACCCTCGGCGGCTACGGAGGCGGCCTCGGCCGCAAGACCGTGCTCCTCGACCTGGAGGCCGCCAACCGGCCGTAGTCTGCACGCGATGGACGCGATCCCCCCCGACGGCGCCGGCGCGGCACCATCGGATCCCGCCGACCCGGGCGCCGCCACCGTCGGGGTGGTCGTCGTGGACCACGGCTCGCGGCGCGCCGAGGCAAACCGTGCCCATGAGCGCTTCGTGGCGGAGTCCCGTTCCCGACTGCGGCACCCGGTGGTCGAGCCGGCGCACATGGAGCTGGCCGAGCCGTCCATCGCGTCAGCGTTCGACCGGTGCGTGGCAGCGGGTGCAGGCACGGTGGTCGTTGCTCCCTACTTCCTCTGGCCGGGCGACCACTGGCACCGCGACCTTCCCGCGCTGACCGCCGAGGCCGCGTCCCGTCACCCGGGTGTGCACTGGATGGTTGCCGCGCCGCTCGGTCCCGACAGCGTGCTCATGGACCTGGTCGACCGGCGGGTCGCCCACTGCCTGGCCCATGCCGCCGGCGCCGCGCCGGAGTGTCCGACCTGTGAGGGGACGGGCAGCTGCGTCCTGCGCTGAGGTCGCGGGCGCCAGGTGGCGGCGTGCTGCGGCGCGAGCTGCGGTTGCGAGCGGCAGGGGCGCGGCGAGGTCAGCTGCAGCGGTCGCCCAGCCAGGGCTGCTGGCCGTCGAGGGCGTAGAGGGCGACCGCGACGGTGTCCTGTTCGGCCCTGGTCGCCTGGTTGGGCGGTACCCCCACCAGGTAGCCGAGACCCGCTGCCGCGGCAGCGGAGTTCCAGGTGGCCTGGCTGAACTGGAATGCGCCCATGTAGAGCCCGTTGGGCGAGACCGCACCGTAGTTGCCGCCCGACTCGGCCTGCACGACGCACTGGAGGAAGGGATTGAGCGCCGGGTCCGGCAGGTTCGGGTTGCCGACCGGTGCCGGGGCGGCGGTGGGCGCGATCGGGGCCGACGAGGTGCTCGCCACCGTCGTCGAAGCCGGGATGGTGGGCACTGTCGACGTGGACGGCGTCGGACGTGGCGCGCTCCGCTGCGCACGGGCGACGGCGGCCGCTGCCGCCGTCGCGTCGAGGGCCTGTTGTCGGGCGACTGCGGTTGCCAGCTGTCCGGACACCAGGGCCTGCTCCGATTCGAGTTGGCCCGCCACCGCGCCGGCCCTGCCGACGTCAGCGGCCTCGCCCGCCTGGTCCGCCCGGTCCTGGGACTGGCGCTGCTCGAGCACGGCCTGGTGGGTCTCGAGGGTCTGCTGCGCGGTGTGCAACTGATCGAGGGCCGTCGTGATGTCGCCGACGGCGAGGGCCGTGTACTCGCTCGCCGCCTGGGCCTTGGCGCCACCCCCCGAGAAGAGGGCGGCGGTGGAGCCCGACGTGTCTGACCCCGAGTCGATGTAGGAGAGGATCGCCTGACGGCGCACGAGTCCGAGTCGCTGGTCGATGGCCTGCTGGTCCGCGACGATCTGCTGGTCGAGCTCTGAGATAGCAGCTGTGTCGGCGGTCACCCGGGCCGCGGCCACCGAGGACTGCTGCCGGAAGGCGTCGAGCTGGAGCTGCTCGAGGACGAGCTTCTGGGAGATGGCGGCGGCCTGGGTCTGGAGCGACGAGATCGTGTCGGCTCCGGCGGCACGGTGGCCGGCGGGCACGACGAGACAGCTCAGGGCGACGAGAGTCGAGAGGAGCACCGCGCCGACTCCGGGCCGGCGGCGTCCTGCTGTGTCGAGCTCCGCCATCGGTGTTACCCGGGCGCGAACCACAAGGCCCTGAACCCTACTTGTGCGTGACCCGGATCACAAGGGGGACTGCCACGGGCGGTGGCGACGACAGGCAGGGTCGTCCCCGTTCGGGCAGCATGGGGCCATGAATTCGACCAGAGGCGACGGGACGTTGGGGCTGGCCCCTGCCTCGGTCCGCGACTACCGGGACCTGGCCCGCCGACGTCTGCCCCGACAGCTCTTCGACTACGTCGACGGCGGTGCCTACGAGGAGACGACGCTGGCCGCCAACCGCCGTGACCTGCAGGGCGTGCTGCTACGCCAGCGCGTGCTGCGCGACGTCTCGACGCGCTCGCTCGCCACCACCGTGTTGGGAGAGGACCTCTCGCTCCCGGTCGTGCTGGCCCCGGTGGGACTCGCCGGCATGCTCGCCACGCGCGCCGAGGTCCAGGCCGCCAGGGCTGCAGCCGCGTTCGGGGTGCCCTTCTGCGAGTCGACCGTCTCCATCTGCGGGATCGAGGAGGTGGCCGCCGCCATCTCGCGGCCTCCGTGGTTCCAGCTCTATGTGATGCGCGACCGCAGCTATGCCGAGGACCTGATGGCCCGGGCCACGGAGTGCGGGTGCTCGGTCCTGGTGCTCACCGTCGACCTCCCCGTGGTGGGTGCCCGCTATCGCGACGTGCGCAACGGGATGTCGGGGACCCTGCCGCGGGCGAAGCAGCTCCGGCGCGGTGTCGACCTCGGCCTCCATCCCCGGTGGCTGCGTGACGTCGCGCTCGGTGGGCGGCCGCTCACCTTCGGAAACCTCGAGAAGGCGGTGCCGGGGGGTGCGACCCCGATGGATTTCAAGCAGTGGGTGGACGGCCAATTCGACCCGTCCGTGACCTGGGAGGACCTGGCCTGGGTGCGCGAGCACTGGCTCGGCAAGCTGGTGCTCAAGGGCATCCTCGACGCCGACGACGCCCGGGAGGCGGTGGCGCAGGGAGCCGACGCCGTGATCGTGTCCAACCACGGCGGCAGGCAGCTCGACGGGGTGCCCTCGACGATCCGGGCGCTGCCCGCCGTCGTCGACACCGTCGGCGACGGGGCCGAGGTGCTCGTCGACGGGGGCATCCGCAGCGGCCTCGACGTGGCCAAGGCCCTCTCCCTCGGGGCCCGGGCCTGCCTGGTGGGCCGGGCGTGGGCCTGGGCGGTGGCGGCGCGGGGTGGGCCCGGGGTCACCCACATGCTCGAGATCCTGCGGGGGGAGCTCGAAGTGGCCATGGGGCTGACCGGTGTCACCGATGTGCGTGCGTTCGGTCGCGACGCGTTGCTCGAGAGCACCGTGCGCGAACTGGTCGACCCCACGATGTGAGCCACCGCTCGCGGGTCGCCGCCCCGGGATCTACGCGGGCACGCGCGGGCCGGCGGGCCGGGCCACGACCCACCGGAGGGCCGAGCCCAGCGCCCGGGTGGCCGGGCGCACGGCCAGCTGGTCGACACCTGGGAGGGTCGGGAGGCGGAGCTCCTGTCGGGCCCACGGTGGCAGGACACCCTGGGCCGCGGCCACCAGGAGCCCGTGGGTGGTGATCTCGTGTGGCCACCTCCCCACCCCGCGCAGGATGAAGTTGCGTGCGGCACGTGCCTCGACCGTGAGGCGGAGCTCGGGGCGCACCGCCTCGAAGTACGCCTCGAGCCCGTCGACCGTCCGGGGCACAGCCTCGGCTCCGAGGTCGATGGCCACCCGGGACATCTCGTCGACGTAGGCGTCCTCCTCTGCCGGCGAGAGAACCTGAGGAGCGTAGGCGCGGGTCGCGGCCAGGAAGCTGTGCAGCTCGGTGGTGTGCACCCAGGTGAGCAGCGCTGGGTCGGCCGCCGAATACCGCCGGCCGTCCGGGGCGGTGCCGACCACCCGGGCGTGCACGCCCCGTACCCGGGCAAGGGCCGCGTGCGCCTCGGAGCGGGATCCGAACGTCGTCGTCCCCAGGAAGTCGGCGGTCCGGTCCAGTCGTCCGAGCGGATCGGTCTGGTACTGCGAGTGCTGGGCCACCGCTGCCATGGCCAGCGGGTGGAGCATCTGGAACAGCAGGGTGGAGAGACCACCGATGAGCATCGCCGGCAGGTCGCCGTGGACCTGGCGGGTGATCGAGTCGGGAGGGAAGTAGGCCTCGGCCGGGTCGTCGCAGGGGGGCGGTGGGACGCGGTGCATCCCCATGGAACGGCGGACCTGGCTGCGGACCTGGCCCCGGACCAGCTCGACGCCCCCCAGGGTGACCGCCCGTCCGAGGTCCCGCGCCTCGACGACCTGTGCCCGCGGATCCACGAGCCGTGACCATAACGGGACGGACCGCCCGGCCGGTCGCGCCCGGCAGAAGGGCCTCGGGTGGCCAATTCCAAAACTGCGTATACGCCGTATGCGTGTGTACGAGATATACGGATTCTGAGAAACCAGTATCCGCCGGCCCATCGCCCCTGCTCCACCGACGGTGTGCTCGGGCAGTCCTGCCGAGAGCGACTGGCTGGGGAGGGATCGCTCCGGGCGATGTGGCGGTCAGTCCATCTCGGCGAGGACCGCCTCGATCCGGCCGGAGAGCTCGGCCACGTCCGTGGCTCGTCCGTGGTCGGCCATGTTCCCCGAGCACCCGAGGAAGAGGTGACGTGCCAAGGCATCGTCACCAGCCCCGACCAGGAACACCGTCTCGGCCAGGAGACCGATCCGGTCGAGGATCGAGCGGAACTGCCACATGCCGAAGGTGGCGTCGGCCATGCTGCGACGGGCGCCGTCGAGGGCCTCATCGAGACCCTTGGTGACCGAGGCGGCCAGGTCCTGGTCGTGGGAGCCGTCGAGGTGGTGGTGGAGACGGTCGGCGACCACCTCGAGGACGGGGAGCCGACGGAGATCGTTGAGCACCTGAGCCACCAGGACGTTGTGGGAGCCCTCCCACGACTCGTAGACCATTGCGTCGCGGTAGAGGCGTGGCAGCACGCTGAACTCCTCGATGGCCCCGTTCCCACCGAGCACCTCGACCGCGCTGTGCACGATCGAAGTGGTCTGGTTCGAGACCAGGTACTTGGTGAGGTTGACCAGGAAGCGGTGGAAGAGGACGTCGTCGTCCGAGGCGTCGCCGGCATCGATCCGGTCCTCCAGTCCGGTGAGGGCGAAGACCAGGTGCAGGGCGCCCACCGAGGTGGCCCCGATGTCTGCGAGGGTGCGCTGGATGGCGGGGAAATCGCCGATCGGCCGGCCGAAGGCCTCACGAAAGCGCGTATAGGAAGACGCCTCCAGATAGGCGCGGCGCATCATGCCGGCACCGCCCACCGCGGTCATCCACCGGCTGGTGTTGAGCACGATGCCCACCGCGGTCCGGAACCCGTCTTCGACCGGGCCGATCGGCCAGGCCAGTGCGCCGTCGAAGTCGATCTCACCCGAGGCGAGTCCGCGGGTGCCCAACTTGTCCTTGAGCCGTCGGAGCGCGAACCCGTTGGGCCGGTCGTCGAGCAGCCGCGGAACGACGAAGCTGCCGAGGCCCTGGGTGCCCTCCCCTCCGCCCGGTACCCGGGCGGTGAGAAAGAACTGGCCGGCGTCGGCCACCGAACAGAACCACTTCTCACCGCTGATCCGGTAGGCCCCCCCATCCCCCTCGGGTACCGCAACGCAGGTGTTGGCACCGACATCGCTCCCGCCCTGCACCTCGGTGAGGAACTGCGAGCCGCGGACGGCCCGGCCGTAGTCCGGGTCGACCAGTGCCGGGAGGAACCGGTCGCGTACCGCCGGCTCGGCGGCACGACGCAGGGCGCGGGCCAGCCCGATGGTGCAGGTAGCCGGGCAGGCATGGCCGGCCTCGCCCTCGAGCGAGAGGAGGTAGAGGAGCGTGGCCTGCTCGTAGGCGGTGCCCGGTGTCGCCGACAGCGCCACCAGACCGCTGGCCCAGACTGCGACACCCGCAGCGCCGTAGGCGGGGTCGAAGACGACCGACTCGGTGCGGTTGCCGATCGCGTCGTAGCGGGCGAGCTCGGGGAGGTGGTTGCGCTGCTCGTAGCGCGCGGCCGCCGGACCGATCACCCCGGTCACCTCCTGGGCGAAGGCCGAGGCGCTGCGCTCGAGGGCGAGCAGTCGATCGGGTGGCAGTGCACGCCGCAGAATGCCCCGGAGGTGGCGGTCGGTCGCGTAGGGATCCGACGGGAAGGACTCCCGCCACGCGGCCAGTGCCGCCCGCGCCGATTCGGTTCCCATGTGGCCAGTCTCGCGCCACCGACCGCGACGGTCCTGCTCCCCCCGGGGTTAGCCTGCGGTTCCGATGCGCGGCACCCGGAAGGAGCAGCAATGGACACCTGCACGATCGGCGGCACCACCATCGCCTACGAGCTCATCGGGGAGGGTCGGCCGTTCGTCCTGACCCCGGGCGGCCGGTTCAGCAAGGATGTCCCGGGGATCCGCGAGCTCGCGCTCGAGCTCGCCGGGGCGGGTAACCAGGTGCTCATCTGGGACCGGCCCAACACCGGGGCGTCCGACGTCTGCTTCCGGGGACGGTCGGAGTCGGAGATGCAGGCCGACGCGCTCGCCGGTCTGCTCCGCGAGCTCGACCTCGTACCGGCGGTCATCGTCGGCGGATCGGGCGGTGCCCGGGTGTCGCTCCTGACCGCTGCCCGTCACCCCGACGTGGCCGCGCAGCTGGCCATGGTCTGGATCAGCGGAGGGGTCTACGGCCTGCTGCTGCTCGCGGTGCACTACTGCGGGGAGTCGGTGCGGGCGGCATGGAGCGGTGGCATGGAGGCGGTCGTTGCCCTGCCCGAGTGGAGCGAGGTCATCGAGCGCAACCCGGGGAACCGGCAGCGGTTCCTCGCACTCGATCCCCGCGAGTTCATCGCGACCCTCGAGCAGTGGATGATCGCCTACTGCCCCGACCCGGCTATGACCGTTCCCGGGCTTCCCGACGCGCTCTGCGCCGAGCTCGAGGTTCCCACCCTCGTCTTCCGGAGCGGCACGACCGACGCCCACCACACCCGCGAGACCTCCGAACGGGTCGCCGCCCTCATCCCCGGCGCCAGGCTGGTCGAGCCGCCCTGGGGCGACGACGAGTGGAACGAGCGGAGCGCGGCAGCCGCCGACGGGACCGGCCACCTGTTCGACCGCTGGCCGCTGCTGGTCCCCCAGCTGCTCGAATTCGTCGACGGGGGGTAGCGGCCGGTCCGGGCCCGCTCAGGGCACCCGCCAGTCGTCGCGGTCGGGCAGACGGTGGTCGAACAGCGCCGCAGCGTTCCCCCCGGCCACCTTGCGCAGATCGGCATCGGGCAGTGCGCCGAAGACGTTCAGCATGGTGGCCTGGGTGTCCGGCCAGGTCGAGTCGGCGTGGGGGTAGTCGCTCTCGACCATCACGTGATCGAGTCCGATCCGCTCGAGCACCGGGACCGCCGAGGGGTCGTCGATCGTGCAGAACCAGAAGTTGCGCCCCAACACCTCGCTCGGGCGCAGGTCCGAGGCCCAGGTGGCGCTCTCGGTGCCCGAGGCCGAGTGGTCGAGCACGTAGTCGGCGCGGTCCTTGAGCATCGTGACCCATCCGATCCCCCCCTCGGACAGGGCGACCCGGAGACCCGGGAAGCGCACGGCGACCCCGGACCAGAGCCACTCGGACGCGGCCAGCAGCGCGTTGACCGGGAAGACGGTGGGGAGCAGTTCGAAGGGAGGGTCCGGCGACGGGAGCGGGGCCCAGGACGAGGCGCCGGTGTGGAGGCAGACCACGGCGCCGGTCTCCTCGCACGCGGCGAAGAACGGATCCCAGTGGGTGGTGAAGATCGAGGGGTAGCCGAGCTGTGCCGGGAACTCGGGGAAGCTCACCGCCTTGAACCCGAGGGACGCGTTGGCCCGCACCTCGGCCGCAGCGATGGCCACGTCGGCCAGCCAGGGGATCTGGAGCGGGATGATGCGCTCCGGATGGGTACCGGCCCAGACCTCGTGGTGCCAACAGTTCCACGCCCTGGTGCAGGCGAGCCCGAGCTCGGGGTCCTCGGCGCGTGAGAAGACCGAGCCGCAGAACCCCGCCACCAGCGACGGGAAGCAGAGGGAGGCCCAGATCCCGCCGATGTCCATGTCGGTCACCCGGGCCTCGATGTCGTAGCAGCCCGGGCGCATCTCGTCGAAGCGGGCCGGCTCCATGCTCCACTGCTCGCGCGGCCGTCCGACCACTGCGTTGAGGCCCACGTTCGGGTAGTCGCGGTCCTCGAACCGCCAGTACTGGTCGCCGTTCGGGCGTTCCTCGATCCGCGGTGCACGCGCGGCGAGGCCGGCCGGCATCCGCCCCGCGAACAGGTCGGGGGGCTCGATGAGATGGTCGTCGACCGAGATGACGGGGGCTGCGACCGGCCGCGGCGAGGGGTCCGGCAGCAGTGTGCTCTCCATGGCAGAGGAGAGTAGCGTCGGAGTGCGCCCGGGGCGCAGGTCAGGGGAGGGAAGTATGTCCACGACAGAGACCGAGGCGGCGATGGCGACCGTCCCGCTGGTCATCGCGGGCGTGCCTGCCACCGGTGCGGAGGGGACCTACCCGGTCGTGGACCCGGCCCGGCCCGACGAGGTCGTGCTGCTCGCCCCGAGCGCCTCGGCAGACCAGCTCGACCGTGCGGTCGGGGCCGCCCGCGACGCCCAGCCGGAGTGGGCCGCCCTCGAGCTCGACGCCCGGAGCGCACTGGTCACTGCCGCCTCTGAGCGGGCCATGGCCTCCCTCGACCTCGACGCGGCGGCCGCCCTCCTGACCCGGGAGCACGGCAAGATCCTGGTCGAGTCCATCTTCGACCTCTCGGCAGCCGTGGCCATGGCAGGAGCCTTCGCGCCACTGGTGGCCGAAGCCCTCGCTCCGGCCCAGGCCGGCACCGCGATCGTCGAACGGGTGCCGCACGGGGTGGTTGCCGCGGTGCTCCCGTTCAACTGGCCGGCCGCGGTGATGGGCAACAAGGTCCTGCCCGCGCTGCTGGCGGGGAATGCGGTGGTGGTCAAGACCCCTCCGACCTGCCCGGGCGCCGTGCTGCTGGCGACAGCGGCGCTGGCCGCAGAACTCCCGCCGGGGCTGCTCAGCGCGGTCAACGGACCCTCGCCGGCGCTCGGCGCGGCGTTGGTCGCCCACGAGGGCGTGGACATGGTCTCCTTCACCGGCGGGGTGGTCGCCGGACGGGCGGTGCTCAGCGCGTGCGGTCCGCTCCTGCGGCCGGCCGTGCTCGAGCTCGGCGGCAACGATCCGGCCATCGTCGCCCCCGACCTCGAGCCGACCGAGGACCTCGCCGCCCGCCTCCTCGAGGCCGCCTTCACGACCTCGGGCCAGGTCTGCATGGCCGTCAAACGCCTCTACGTGCCCTCCACCCGGCTCGGCGCCTGGCGGGACGCCCTGGCCTCGGTCCTCTCCCGTACCGTCGTGGGTCACGGTCTGGACCCGGAGGTCACCATGGGCCCGGTCCACACCCGCGCGGCCTACGAACGGGTCGAGGCCATGATCGCCTCGGCGGGTGGCGGAACGACCGAGGTCGTCCGGCCGGCGGAGTTCCGCGGCGGGGACTCGGGCTGGTTCGTCTCCCCGGCCCTGGTGGTCGATCCCGACCCGGCGGCCGAGATCGTCCGGGAGGAGCAGTTCGCCCCGGCCCTGCCGATCCTCCCCTACGACGATCTCGACGCTGCGGTGGGCGCGGCCAACGACACCAGCTTCGGCCTGTGCGCTTCGGTCTGGAGCGGCGACCCGGAGCTGGCCGACCGCGTGGCCGACCGCCTGGCCGCCGGGACGGTCTGGACGAACGCCCACGGCATGGCTGCCATGGACCACCTCGCACCGATGGGCGGGTGGGGCGACTCCGGGCTCGGGCTCGAGCTCGGCATCGAGGGGATGGCCGCCTTCACCCGGCCACGGACCCGGAGAAGGGGGACGGCATGATCGATCTGCTCATCCGCGACGGCCTGGTGGTCGACGGGTCCGGAGCACCCGGCCGAAGGGCGGACGTCGCGGTCGACCAGGGACGGGTGGTTGCCGTCGGAACGGTCACCGACAGTGCCACCCGGGTCATCGACGCTGCCGGCTGCGTGGTGGCCCCGGGGTTCGTCGACCTCCACACCCACTACGACGCCCAGCTGTTCTGGGACCCGTCTGCGAGCCCGTCGCCCCTCCACGGGGTCACCACCGTGTTCGGCGGGAACTGCGGGTTCTCGTTGGCGCCGGCCGGCCCCGATCACGCCGACTACCTCTCGCGGATGATGGCGCGGGTGGAGGGGATGCCGCTTGCCGCGTTGCAGGCGGGGCTCGACTGGAAGTGGTCCTCGTTCGGCGAGTGGCTGAGTCGGCTCGACGGCGCGGTCGGGGTCAACGCCGGCTTCCTGGTCGGGCACTCCACGCTGCGCAGGGCGATCATGGGGGAGGATGCGGTCGGGGAAGAGGCCACGCCGGAGCAGCTGGACCGGCTCGTGGCAGCACTGCACCAGGCCCTGTCCGAGGGCGGCCTGGGCTTCTCGACCTCGCAGGCTCCCACCCACAACGACGGGGACGGTCAGCCGGTGCCGTCACGGTCCGCCAACCGCGAGGAGCTCCTGCGGTTGGCCGCCGCCGTGGCCGACCATCCGGGTACGACGGTCGAGATGATCGTGCCCGGCTGTCTCAACGGGTTCTCCGAGGACGAGGTCGACCTCATGACCCGGATCTCGCTCCTCTCCGGGCGGCCGGTCAACTGGAACGTGCTGGCCCCGACGGCCGGGAACCCGGACGGCACCACCCGCCAGCTCGGCGCCTCGACGACGGTCGCCGGCGGCGGCGGCCGGCTGGTGGCCCTGACCCTGCCCCACACAATGGCCCTCCGACTCTCCTTCGAGCACGGCGCCATCCTGGACGGACTGCCCGGGTGGCGGGAGTTCTTCGCCACCACGGTCGACCGGCGGATGGCTGTCCTGTCCGACCCGGCGGCCCGGCGGGCCATGGACGAGCGCGCCCAGTCCGACGAGGCCGGCGTCCTGCGCTTCCTGGCCAACTGGGACCGACTGGTGGTGGCCGAGACGTTCTCGCCCGAGAACGCAGGTCTCGAGGGCAGGCCGGTCTCGGCCGTCGCCGCCGAGCGCGGGCTGAGCGGATGGGATGCCCTCTGCGAGATCGTGGTGGCCGACCGACTGCGCACCGGGTTCTCGGTCCCGATCCCGGTGACCGATGCCGACTGGGTGGCGCGGGCCGAGGTCTGGCGCGACCCGAGGGCGGTGGTCGGCGGCTCGGATGCCGGTGCGCATCTCGACACCATGTGCGGAGCGGTGTACTCGACCACGCTGCTCGGCGAGGGGGTGCGCGAACGCCAGCTGCTCCCGATGGAGGAGGCGGTCCACCTGATCACCGGGGCGCCGGCCGACCTCTACGGCCTGGTCGACCGCGGCCGGGTGGTCGAGGGCGCCTGGGCGGACCTGACCGTCTTCGACCCCGAGCGGATCGGCCCCGACACCATGCGCACCCGCGACGACCTGCCCGGCGGGGCCAGCCGCCTCTACGCCGGCGCCACCGGGATCGAGCACGTGCTGGTCAACGGGACCGAGGTGGTCACCTCCGACACCCTCACCGGGGCTGTGCCCGGCACCGTGCTCCGCTCGGGCACCGACACCGTGACCGTCGGCGTGCCGGGGGCCGGCGCGGCCTGACCAGCGCTCAGACCGACCGGTCCGGACCGAGCAGGTCCGGGTCCGACCGCAGCTCCCGGCGGGCCATGGCCTCGAAGAAACCCAGGAACCCCTCTCCGTCGGAGGCGCGGAAGAAGGAGCGGGCCGGTTCCGGCAGCTCGCGGCCGGTCCCGATCGCCTCGACCTGCCAGGCGCGCCGGCAGCGGTGCTCGAGCGCGACCGCCCGCTGGTGGGCGGCACGGATGCTGCGCGCCGTCACCAGCACCCCGTGGTTGGCGAGCAACGCCATGTCGGCGGTGCCCATGGCCGCGGCGGCCCGGGCAGCGCTGTCCGGGCTGTCGACCGGCCCGTCGTACTCGTCGACCAGGACGAGCTCGCCGCCGCCGAGGGCCGAGCTCTGGTCGTAGCAGCCCGGGAGACGACCGAGGTCGGCCCAGACCGTGCCGAATTGCGGATGGCTGTGCACGGTCACCCCGATGTCGTCACGCCGCCGGTGGAGCTCGACGTGCAAGGGGATCCCCGGCGGCACCGGCCAGTTCCCCTCGAGCAGGGTGCCCTCGCGATCGATGACCAGCACGTCCTCGGGCCGGATCTCCTCCCAGAGGAGGAGCCACGGATTGCAGAGCAGGGTGCCGTCGGGCTGGCGGTAGGTGATGTGGCCCGCCAGGTGGTCGTCGTACCCCTCGCGCCAGAGGGTGCGGGCCAACAGGACCAGCTCTTCGCGGGGGGTGAGCTCGGGCAGCAGCGCCTCACGGGTCGGTACGAACCCACGAGCCAGGTGGGAATCGGTCACAGGAGGCGCCCCTGTCAGGGGAGGACCGTGTCGGGCAGGGGCCAGCGGTAGAGCGCGGCGGCGTTCTCGTGGGTCAGCTTGCGGAGGTCGGAGACCGGCAGGTGGCCCCAGAGGCGTTCGACCACGTCCTGGGTGTCGGGCCAGGTCGAGTCGCCGTGCGGGTAGTCGACCTCGAGCATCACGTGGTCGATGCCGATCCGGTGGCGGGTGTCGATGGTCGAGGGGTCGTCGATGGTGCAGAACCAGAAGTTGCGTTGGAGCACGTCGGCGGGGCGGAGGCCACTCGCGTCGTATCCGTCTCCGTAGCCCGAGCGGTCCACGATGTTGTCGAGCCGGTCGAGCAGCATGGCGACCCACCCGATGCCCCCCTCGCTCATGGCGATCTTGATGTCCGGATACCGGACGGGCACTCCCGACCAGACCCACTCGGCGCACGCGGTGAGCGACATCTGGCCGAACAGGGTCGCCCCGAGGGCGACCGCCGGGCACTCCGCCGGCAGGTCCGGCATCCCCGAGGAGCCGACGTGGAGGGAGAGGACGGTGTCGGTCTCTTCGCAGGCGGCGATGATCGGGTCCCAGTAGCCCGAGAAGATGCTGGGAAGGTCGATCCGGTGCGGGCGTTCGGGAAGGGTGACCGAACGGAAGCCACGCGCGGCGTTGCGCCGGATCTCGGCCGCCCCGAGCTCGGGGTCGGTCAGGTAGGTGATCCCGCACGGGATGATCCGGTCCGGGTAGGGCTGCCACCAGGCCTCGTAGAGCCAGTCGTTCCACGCCCGGGTGACGGCCAGCCCGAGCTCGGGGTCGCTGGCGCCGGAGAAGACACGGCCGGAGAAGCCGGTGATCATCGACGGGAAGTTGAGCGAGGCCCACACCCCGTTGATGTCCATGTCGGCGATGCGCGCGTTGATCTCCCAGCAGCCCCGCCGCATGTCCTCGAAGCGGGTGGGCTCGAGGGTCACACTCTCCGGCCGTCGTCCGGCGACCGCGTTCATGCCGACCTGGAAGTAGCGCTGGCCGTCGAACTCCCAGACCTGATGGCCGCGGCGGGTCTCGACGATCCTCGGAGCCTGATCGGCGAACTTGGCGGGCACCCGCCCCTCGAACATGTCCGGGGGCTCGACCAGGTGGTCGTCGACCGAGATGATCGTGGCCCGGACCGCACGTGGCTCGGGGTCCGGGAGCAGGGTGTCCTCTCGAGTGGTGATGGTCACGCTGACGCCTCCACCGTGAGTATGCCAGGTGCCCGGGCCGGCCGGCTCAGCGCCGGGCGGTGCGCTTCCGGGCCGTGCGCGCGCTCTTGCGCTGCGTCTTCTTCGTCTGGCCTTTGGAGGACCCCTTCCGCTGCTGCGCGGCGGCCGGCCGGTCCGGCTCGGCGGCGACCGGGGTGGGATCTGGCCTCGCGGCCACGGCCAGCAGGGCGGTGACCCCGACCACCTGGACCGCCCACCAGGGGAACTCCGAGAGCTGCCACTGGCCGACGACCGTCGCGAGGACGGCGATGGTGGCGCCTGCGCCGAAGCGCACCAGGTCGGCCCGTGCCGCCACGATCACCCCGAGGGCCAACGCGGGCCACACGTAGTAGGGCGTCATGACCGATTCGGTGTAGGTGCGCAGCGCGAGCGCGAGGGCCGCCGCCCAGACGATCATCTCGGGCCGGTCCCGCCATCGCAGGGCCCACCACCCGAGGACCGCGGCCAGTGCGAGGGCGATGACCCGGGTCGGGCCCCCGCCGACCTTGGCGACCTGCCCGGTCCCCCCGAGCTTCGGGGCGAGGAACAGCCACGGGGTGCGGTGGTTGTCCCCCACGTTGGGAAAGGTCGGCTGGTCGACGAGCGCATGGAGGGTGTCGTGCGCGTCCGCGGCGAGCGGCGGGATGATGAGCACGACCGCGGGAAGGGCGCCCCTGACCACCAGCCCGAGCGCCCGCGACCGACCGCCGAGCGCGAGGAGCAGCGGGAACAGGACGATGACCAGTGGCTGCACTGCCACCGCCGCACCGAACAGCCAGCCCGCGCCGGTGAAGCGCCGGTCGAAGGCGAAGATGAGGGCGTAGACGGCGAGCGCGAGGGACACGGCGTCCTCGGGATGCCCCGCGAAGACGGTCACCGGCCAGAGCAGCACCGCCTGCACCACACAGAGCACCGCCCGGCGTTCCCGGGTGACCCCGAGCCGCTCGGCCAGTGCGTCGAGGGCGAACAGGGCGACACACGAGAAGAGCAGCATCACCGGCAGCAGCACCACGCTCGCCTCGCGGTGGATGTCGTAGAGCTTCGAACCCGACCGGGCGACGTCGGCCAGGAAGTACGGGGTACCGGGCAGGACGAGGTAGTGCACGCCCGCGGTCGGCAGGCCGTTCTGGGTGACCTGGATCGCGGTGGTGGTGAAGGAGTTGACGAGCGCCCCGAGCGGCGCGAATGCGGCGAGGATGCCGGGGAACGCGAGGAAGCCCGGGCCGTAGACCGCGCTGAGGTGGCCGTGGGCGACCGCTGCGGACGCGCGGTAGGTGGTCCAGATGTCCCCCGGGGTGATCCAGAGGTCCGGCTTGTGGCGGACGACCGGCCCCCACCTGAAGCAGTAGAGCAGACCGAGCGCGACGAAGACCGCCGAGACGAGGATCGGCAACGCCTTGTCCGCGAGCCGCTCGACCATCCTGTCCTCGAGCGTCGGCTTCCGGGTCTGGCTCGTGGGCATCGCCGAGAGCCTGCCACGCGATCGGCCCTCGTACCACGAACAGCGGTTCGTCGCCCTCGGTTCCGACAGCGCCCCGGCCGGCGGGCCGGCAGGGGACGCGTCCGATCCGGGCTACCGGGCGGACGCCCTGTCCCCGTCGGCCGGGCGGTACTCCCGCAGCACCGAGTCGAAGGCGCCGCCGAAGGCGACCCGGATCGCCTCGTGCTGCGAGCTGCTCAGGACGGCCGAAACCGCGGCACGCCCGGCGGGCGCCCCGGCACGCTCCGGGTCATCGCGGACGTTGAACCTGGGCCAGTCCGGGACCGCAGTCAACGGTATTCCGAGGGCGTCAGCAAAGGCCGTAAGGACGGGCCCCACCGCGTCGTCGTGGTCATAGGCGAGCACTCGCAGCGCCTGGTGCCCGAACACGCCGGCGAATCCCCCGATCAGCCGCGAATAGTCCAGCTCGATGCCCCCGGGGGAGAAGAGGCCACGCTGTTCGAGCGCCTCGGTGACGAAGGCGTCGAACTCCCCTGCCCGACCCTGGTGCACGAGCTCGTAGTAGAGCGACTCGAGGTACTCGGACGGCTCGCGCAGGGTGATGACGATCCGGGCCGAATACCCGAGATCCTCGAGCAGGTCCCGCAGGGTGACCAGCCGGTCCGGCTTGTCATGGAGGTACTCGAGGTCCTCGCTCGAGATGAGCACCGCGGGGGGTCGGTGCTCCCGGAGCTCGTCGGCGAGATCGGCGAGCGAGCCTGCCGCGGGATCGAACCGCTCGTCCCCGAGGAGCTCCCAGGCCAGGTTGTGCTGGCCGTCGCCAACGCCGACCTGGCCGGTAGCGGGATAGTAGAGCCCCTGCGCGGTGAAGTGCTCCCGGTTGCGGGCGATCATCGTCTGCAACGACGTGGTGCCCGTCTTGTGCATCCCGACGTGCAGCACGACGGGCCGCGAGCGCATGCTCGGAACCTAGCAGCGGCGACGGGGTTCCCGGCGATCGCCCGACGTCGCCTCGACCGTCACGAGCCGATGCTGTCGAGCCTGGTCAGATCGTCGTCGGAGAGGGTCGAGGCTGCGCCCGCCACGTTGTCGCGCAGGTGCTCGATGGACGACGTTCCGGGGATGAGGAGGATGTTCGGTGATCGTTGGAGGAGCCACGCCAGGGCGACCGCCATCGGTGGGGCGCCGAGGCCGGAGGCCACCGCGTCCAGCACGTCGGACTGCAGCGGGCTGAAGCCGCCCAGCGGAAAGTAGGGAACGTAGGCGATCCCTTGACCGTGGAGGGAGTCGATGAGGTCGTCATCGATCCGGTGGGCGACGTTGTAGAAGTTCTGGACGCAGACGACCGGTGCGATGGACTGCGCTTCGGCGATCTGCTCGGCGTTCACCGTGCTCAGGCCGAGGTGCCTGATCAGCCCTTCGTCTTGGAGCTGCACGAGCATCTCGAATGGCTCGGCGATCGAACCGGACTCGGCGCCTTGGAGTCCGCCCACGCGCAGATTCACGACATCGAGGGCGTCCAGACCGAGGTGGTCGAGGTTGTCGTGTACCGCCTGTCGCACCTCCTCGGGTGAACGGGCGTGCGGCCAGCCACCCTCGGAGTCGCGCCGTGCACCGACCTTGGTCACGATGTGCAACGAGTCGGGGTAGGGGTGAAGGGCCTCCTTGATGATCTGGTTCGTGACGTAGGGGCCGTAGAAGTCGCTGGTATCGATGTGGGTGATCCCCAGCGCCACCGCCTCGCGCAGGACGGCCACGGCCGCGTCCCGATCGGCGGGCGGACCGAACACTCCGGGTCCGGCCAGTTGCATCGCTCCGTACCCCATACGGGTCACCGTCAGATCCGCCGCCATCGTGAACGTTCCGCCGGGAGGTGTCTTCGATGCCGACCCGTTCATGGAATCACTCAGAGCTCGAGCGGTAGGCGGGGGGAATCGAAGACGACCGCGGGGTCGGTCCAGTCCTTGCCGGGCAGGTCGACGTAGAGTTCGACCTCGTTGCCGTCGGGGTCCTGTACGTACAGCGAGTGGGCGAATCCCTCGTCGACGGCGCCGACCACTCGTGCGAGATCCGGTCGTGCCTCGAGACGTGCGAGGAGGGCCCGGAGATCGTCGTCGCTGTCGCCAACCTTCACGCCGAAGTGGTAGAGGCCGAGGCGGCGTCCTTCGGGCAGCGGCATTGCATCGGGCCCGACTTCGATCAAGAGCAGGTCGTGGTGGGTGTTGCCGGCGCGGAACCCTGCGATCGGATGCCGCCCCGGTGGCCAGATGACCGGCCACCCGAGGATGTCCCGGTAGAAGGCCAGGGAACGGTCGAGGGCGGCGACGTAGAGGACGATGTGGCCGAGCTCACGCACGCGGCCCGGCATCATCTCCGCCTCGGTCGCAGCTGTCTGGGTCACGGGAAACTCAATTCGCTTTGGACGGCCCACTGTCCGCTTGCTCTATAGGCTAATGATCCCAGCCGTGCTCCCGGGTCCGGCCGTTCGCACGTTCCGGATGAGGGACCTGCGGCTGGAACACGCCCCATGAGAGCCCTTTTGCCAGAGCCACGTGCAAGCGTCGACCTCGCCGACGCCTACGCGATCCCGGCCGTCGTCGGTACCGACCGGCCCTTCGTCCGCTGCAACATGATCTCGAGCCTCGACGGAGCCATCGCCGTCAACGGTCGCTCCGGCATGTTGGGCGGACCCGCTGACAGCAGGCTCTTCCAGGTCCTGAGGTCCCTGGCTGACGTGATCCTCGTCGGTGCCGGTACCGCTCGCTCCGAGGGATACGGCCCGGTCCACCTGAGCGAGGAGGTCCGGCGGCAGCGACGGCAACGGGGACAGTCGGCGGTGCCGCCGATTGCGATCGTGACCCGGTCGGCCAACCTCGATTGGTCTGCGCCGCTCTTCACCGAGGCCGAGGCGCGCACGATCATCGTCACCACCAGCGACTGCGACAAGGACGAACAGAGCCGCGGAGAGCAGGTGGCCGACTTCGTCGTGGCCGGTGACGGACGCGTCGATCCACGCCGCGCCCTCGATCACTTCCACCGGGCGGGGTATCGGTCGGTCCTCCTCGAGGGTGGACCCGGGCTCAATGCCGACGTCCTCCGCGCCGGGTTGCTGGACGAGCTCTGCCTCACCCTCTCGCCGCGCCTCGTCGCCGGCTCCGGGTCCCGCATCCTTGCCGGCCCGGAGCTGCCTGATCCGCTCGAGCTCGACATCGTCCACCTTCTCGAAGAAGACGGATTGCTCTTCTCTCGACTGAGCATCCCTACTAGTGGACGGCGACCTCGATGACTTTCACGAAGACGAGGGCGAGGGCGATCACGAGGTAGCCGCGTAGCGTGCCCAAGCCGATCTTGCGCTGCAACGACATGGTGGGCCGGGAGAGCGTAGCCAGCGGCGGCATCCTCCATGTGTTCCGGTCCCCGGATTCGGCGAAGGCGTCGTCGACCGTGACGAGATGTCGCCGGCGGTGTGCCTGGAGGAGGAGCAAGACCCCGACCAGCAGGCCGATGACCATGCCCCCGGCAGCGACGCCGATGATCTGGGTTCCGGAGATCGTCGGGAAGAGCACGCTTGCGGTGAGCACGACCGACAGGATGACCAGCACCCAGATGATCACTCCGGTGATCGCGTTGAGCCGCCTGCTGTTGACCCAGGGGCCGAGCACCGCCTTGTCGTTGCAGAGGAGGAGCAGGAAGACACAGGCGCTCGGCAGGAGGACTCCGGCGAGCACCTGTACGGCCAGGGTGAGCAGTCCGAGCGGCACGCGGGGGATGAGGACCAACAGGGCCGCCAGGCCGATGAGCCCGGCGTAGCAGGCGTAGAACCCCTTGGCCTGCTTCACGGGACGGTGCAACGAGTGCTTGAGGTTCATGACGTCACTCGTGGCATACGCCGTCGCGAGCCCGACTGCTGCCGCACCGATGATGGCTGCGTCGATCAGGGCGATTGCGAACAGGTCACCCATTGTGCGCGACGCGTAGGTGGCGAGGCCGTGGGCGATCCCGGCGGTGTCTGTGAAGTTCCCGAAGCCCGGGGTGTGGGTGAACGTGGCCGCCACGAAGCTCATGATCGCTGCGCCGCCGATGACCACCAGGGTGATGCCGATCACCAGATCGACCCGCTCGTACTTGATCCAACGAGGCGTGATCCGCTTGTCGATGATGTAGGACTGCTGGAAGAACAGCTGCCAGGGAGCGACAGTGGTGCCGACGATGCCGATGATCAGGAGCATCACGGTGGAGAGGGGTGCACCCCCGGGGATCCGGGGCACCACGAAGTCATGTGCCACCTGGCCGATCGGGGGATGGACGACGAGCGCAATCGGGACGAGGAGGAGGGAGCCGGCGACCAGCACGAGGCAGAGCCGCTCGAAGCGCCGGAAGCTCCCGGTGCTCACGGCGGCGACGATGGCCACGGCGGACACCGCGACAGCGGGGATCTTGGGAAGACCGAGGTATGAGATGGCCAGTGAGATGCCGATGAACTCCGTGACGATGGTGAGGGCGTTGAGCAGGAACAGGTCGATGACGCTGAAGGCACCCCAGAACTTGCCGAAGCGCTCGAGGATGAGTCGTGCGTGCCCGACCCCGGTGACCGCGCCGAGACGCAGGACCATCTCCTGACAGACGTACAGCACCGGGACGAGCAGGGCCAGGGTCCAGAGCAGGTGGGTGCCGAAGTTCTGACCGGCCTGCCCGTAGGTCGAAAAGGCGCCTGCGTCATTGTCCCCGACCATGACGATGAGCCCTGGACCGACGATGGCCAGGAGGGTCTTGAGCTTGGGCGAGAGGCCGGGGCGCGCGCCGACGTCACCGTGGGCGATGGTGCCCAGCGCACCGCGGATGTTGCCGACGTGGGCTTCGTCGAGGACAGCGGATTCGGTCGCTGCGTTCGTGCCGGGTGGTGCGAGGTGCAGGTCGTGGTTCATGACGGGTGACTCCTTCGATCTGTTCGGACCAGGTCGTCTGGGTGGCATCGCCCGCGTCAGGACAGGTCGTCGACGCGAGAGAACACGGCTCCGCGCGCCGGTCAGCTCCGTGCCCGTTCGATCGGATCGCGATGCACCTGCTCGAGCGGACGCACTGGTCCACGTGGGGAGGGTGTGTCAGACGCCCCGGCGCATGCTGCCGCTCGCCGATCCGGAGGTCACAAACGTGACGTGTCGCGGAACCTCAGAGCGAACGGAGGGGAACGCCGGGGCACGGCTGTGGAGGTTGGGAACTGGGCGGTTCTGCCTGCATGTGCCCCACCTCCTTGTGTCGTGTCGACTCGAACGATCCAGCTAACAGGCTAACTCGCGAGTCTCGAGTGGGCAAGTTAACGCGATCGGCCCTGGGACCGGTTGGCCACCGCCGAGCTGCGTCACGGGAGCGAGTTCGACTGTGGGGCAGTCGGTGTCGCTCCGGGGGCGCACGCGCGCGGGTCCCACCGCTGCAGGTTCGACGTCGTCGGGGTGGGCTCGGCGATGGCGCCCGAACTGGCCGGCGTCGAGTTCGTCGGCGGCGCGGTCGACGCTGTGGCGGCGGTTGAGGCGGGCGCGCTCTGGGCTGGGGCGTTGACGGTGAACTGCGTACCCGTCACGACGGTCACCTGCGCACCGTCGATGACCTGGGCGGGATCGTAGGCCATGATCGCTGAACCCGAGATCGAGCGTACGACTGCCTCGGCGGCCGCCTCGGTGCTGGGGGAGCGGGAGCCGTAGTAGACGTAGGTCTCAGCCACATCGCCAGCCGGCCGCGAGTCTGCGACTCCCACGGTGTGGAAGCCGAGCTGGGCAAGGGCTCCTGCGGTGTCGGACGCCTGGTTGTAGGCGCCCGTCGCGTTGGACACCGACACCGTCACCGACGAGGGAGCAGGAAAGGGCAGACCCGTCATCGAGTCGGTGGTCGGACTGACGCCGAGGACCTGGTCGATTGCGGCTTGATCTTGGGACTGGGATGGAAACTCGACATCGCCGTAGCTGTACCCGTGATACTGGAGCGCTCCGCCCGGACCATCAGGGTCGGTGACCACCGCGACCGGGAGGGTCAGCTGCGGCACGGAGTTGATGTCTATCGAGTGGAAGTCGAGTACGAGATTGGCCATATCCCCGACCGACCAGGACTGGTCGAAGGTGAGGTCGCTCTTCACCGAGTTGATCAGATTGATGTCGGCGATGGGATTCCCGAGGCCCTGTTTGGCGACGGCGCTCCCCAGCACGCGCAGGAATTCGTGATCTCGCCGAATCCGCGCAAGGTCACTCTGGGCCTCCGGTTGCCACGAGTAGGGATCGTCCGGGTTCGACGACGGTGTCTCGTACCGGAGGTGCCGGGCGCGGACGACCTCGAGGGCCTGCGTCCCGTTGAGGTGGACGCACGCTGCAGCCCGCTGGTTGAGGCCCGAGCTCACCGGCTGGTCGCCGCTGACGCCTCCCCCGGTGGCGGCCCAGTCGAACACCGACACCGGGAAGGCCATGTTGATGCCACCGAGCGCATCGACGATGTTGGCGAACTGGTCGAAATTGAGCGACACCGCATGCTGGATGGGGATGCCGAAGTCCTCCTCGATGGCGGCAGTGAGCTGGGTAAGCCCTTGAAAGAGGCCGGCGTCGATCTTGTTCGGGCCCGTGCTCCGGGCATTGGGGATGAACAGGTCGCGAGGGATCGAGAGCAGGGCGAGACGGTGATGGACCGGATCGGCATGGAGGATCATGATCACGTCGCTGTTGACGCCGTTCACGCCCTGAGAGCAGATGCCGTACGCGGGGTTCTGAACCGCCAGGGAGCAGCGGTCGGTCGAACCGACCATCAAGATGTTCTCGGTTCCCGCCTCTTGACCGGTGGTGAAGGCACCGCTCAGACCTCGGACCTGGACCCGGTTGAGGTCATGGGTCAGGTAGTAGGCGTAGCCGGCAGCGGATCCGACGATCGCCAGCAGGACCACGAGGGACACGATGACGATGCGCCTGGCCCGGTGGCGACCGCTCTTCTTCGCCTCGCGCCGTTCGCGTCGTGATGTCCTGTGCAGGCCTTCCTCCCCGGGGGCTGCACCTTCCTCGTCTTCGGCCGCCCGGGTCGTGCGGCGGTTGGCAGAAATCTGATCGCCCAGGGCGCGCAACCGTTCTTCGCTGGTCGATCCCGTTGGTGTGCTGTCCCTCACTCTGGCGGAGCCTCCGGGGCGTCGATCGCGATGATTCCCGTCCGGTCGACCGCGGCCGGGCCGGGAGGGCCGTGGGCAAGAAGGAGATCGTACCTGCAAGGTCGGATCGATCACCGTCAGCATCCGCCTACCCGGAGTGGTCTCGATCGATCCCGAGTCACCGATTGGCGGCCAGCTTCAGCTACAACCAGCTGCAGGGCTGTGGGTGTCCCTCGTCGACTCAGACGGCATTCTTTCGGGCGCATTCCCAGTAGCGATGAACGGCGACCACGGTCCAGATCGCCTCCACCACACCGAATGGCCACGCTCCAGAGAGGAATCCGTAGATGCTGGACAGGCCACAACCCAGTGCGAACGCAAGGATGAATCCAGTACCACGCCTCTCCAGTGCGTACATGGCCATCATGAACGTGAGGACGACGATGCCGAAGACGGTCAGGTTCATGACCCAACGCTACGCCTCCTCGAGACGGGGCGAACACGAGCTCAGAGGGGTGTTGGGGGCGTGGCGATTGGTCGCCGTCCGCAGCTGAGGACGGTCTACAACTAGCTCCCCCGGTAGTAGGTCCCGTCGCAGCGGAACCCCTTGGTGGTACCGGTGACGGGCGGATCGTCGAGTCGCTGGAACGTGCCGTTGGTGACGCGTCCCAGCAGGTAGCAGGTGATCGGCACCTTGTCTGCCGGGTTGCTCACCGGGATCAGGTTCCCGCTGTCGAACGCGGTGATCTTCCGCAGCGCCTGCAGGAGAGCGCCCCGACTCGGGTTCGTGCCGGTATTCCGCAGCGCGTCGACGAACAGCTCACCGCACAACCACCCGGTGAGTGTGACGAAGTCGGTCGTGAACCCAGGTGAGACCTTCTGGACCCAGGTATCGAAGGTGGTGATCGTCGGGATCTGGGCAGCGTCCTCGCCCAGGTAGAACGACGCCCCCTGTTCCAGATAGGCCCCGTCGACGGCAGCAGGTCCACCTGCGTTGCTGACGAGCTGCTTGCTGTAGGCGGGCGCGCCCAACACCACCACTGGGTGGAAGTTCTGCTGGGTGAGGTCTCGGAAGATTGCCGACGCGTAGTTCTGGGGCTCCTGTTCGAGGAAGAGGATCTGCACCCCGGCCCGCTTCATGGCCACGACCTGTGGCGTGAAGTCCGTCGTCGTGGCCGGAAGCGCCGGGTCGTAGAGCACCGTGTAGCCGAGGTGCTGCATGGCGCTCTTTTCGCTGTCCCAGGCCAGCTCTGTCGATGGTAGGTCGGCGATGATCGTGGCTGTATGGGTGATCTTCGTCGGGTAGATCTGCTTGAAGTAGAGGAGCGGACCGGTCGGCCATCCGTCCGAAGCGGGTGTCGGGCTGAAATTGTTCGGGAGCTTCTCAGTGTCCGGGTCGAGCGACGCGCTGATGTCGGGGAATCCGGGATTGGCTCCGATCTGCGGCTCGCTGAAGCTGTCTTCGAGGGAAAACCCTCCCACGCTGGCGAAGTCCGACTGCATGACGCTCTGGACCTCCTGCTTGTTGAGCGCGCCCTCGAACCGGTCGTCGAAGCTCGATACGACGATCTTGCGGCCGTTCACGCCGCCCTGCGAGTTCACGTAGGCGGCGTAGGCCTCGGTTCCCACGAGGGCGCCGGTGAACAGCCCGGCCAACTGGGTCGTGACGTTGCCGATCGTCACCGACGTGGGCGTCACTCCGGTGTGGTCCTGGAAGGCGGACGCCGGGATCGGTGGCGTCGACGAACTGTTCGCTGCACTGCTCGCCGAGTTGGTCGAGGAACAGGCGGTCAGCAGCCCGGCCATGAGCGCCAGACAGGTGGCGAGTGCTGAGAGCGGGGTCTGCCGTATCCGGTGGATCATATGACGATGTCCGGATGCGGCGCCATCGATTGCCCATGTGGTCTCCTGGTCCGAGCAGCGTCCATCGCCGTTAGCATCTCAAGACTTGTGTCGATTCTGGAGATCACATGACCGACATATCCGGTCCGGGGCAGTTATCCGTTCCAAGCCGGCTCGGGGTGACGGCGCGCATCGATGACAATGGCCTCGTCATCGAACTGAGGCCCCGGGACGAGGCGCTGCATCACGGCGTCGTTCGGGCCAGTGTCCTCTCGTTCGTCATCGACGTCGTGGCGGGGATCCCTCTGGATCAGGACGCCGACGTGTGGACGCTCACGTCTGACATGACGGTCCGGATGCGCCCGATGCCCGCACCCGAGCGCATCGACGCGACGAGCACGATCCTGCGCCAGGGGCGGCGATCGGCCACGTGCCTGGTCGAGCTCACAACCGACGAAGGAGCGCCCATCGCGGTCGGTGCGATCGGGTTCGTGAAGACCGCTCGCAAGGCGACCGATCCACCAAAACCGAATGTGCCGATCGGGCAGATCCCTCTGATCTTCCGCGATCCCGGCAACCTGACAGGACCGTTGCGCGAGGAAGCTGGCATCGAAGCGATCGACGCGGCCGAAGGCGTGGTGCAGGTCGAGGTCACGCCTGCCCTCCGCAACCCCGCGGGGACGCTGCAGGGAGCGATGGTCGCGCTTCTGGCCGAGGCTGCCGCAGAGGACCTTCTCGCGTCACGCTTCGAATCGCCGGTCGTGGTGACCGAGCTCGACCTCCGATATCTCCGGATGGCGCAGGTGGGCCCGGTTCGTACCCGGAGCAGACTCTTGGGCACAGGACCGGATGCGCCTGTCCAGGTCGAGCTCGTCGACACGTCCACAGATCAGGTCACGACGCTGGTCTACGCCAGAGCGGTCTCCGCCCACTGACGCCAGGTCGGCCCGTCCACGTGTCGGAGCACCTCCGGTGAGGTGGCGATCAGGAGGAGGCGTCGACGTCCAGGGTCAAGCTCGGGAGGGCGTCGCCCCCCTGGTTCAGATCAATGGTGACCGACGAGCTTCCCGGGCTTCCCGAGGTCACCCGGAGCGGCGTCGTCGAGCGGCCGTCGACCACACGCAAGGTTCCCGACGTCGGTGAGACGGTCACCCCGGCGTCCCCTGCCGAGGGAACCACGTGCCACGCAACCATTCGAACCGACCCCGAGCTCCCCGCTCCTTCTTCCTCCTGCACACCGAGCTCGAACGTGGCTACACCGTTGGCGGGCACCGTGATCGATCCGCCTGGCGTCGTGAACGGGACCGCTGGCGCGGCACCTCGAGGGAACGAGGGTGGGACGGCCGATGCGCTCGACCCCCAAGGGTCGTTGGGAGAAGTACCCAGGTCCACGGCCAGAACGGCTCCCTCCGAGAGGGCCGAGGTGGGGACCCAGGGCTTGTCCCAGGTCGACGACCCGCCAGATCCGATGGCGAGATCGGCATGTTGGATGTACGTATCGGGTGCGTGTGTGCCGGTGATGGTGATGGTGTGGCCGTTCCCCTCGGTGATGGTCACCCGCGGGAAGAGGGGGCTGGTCATGACCAGGTTGGCCACCCCCGGAGTCTCGGGGTAGAGACCCAGGGCGGCCCAGACGTACCAGGAGGAGATCGCCCCCAGGTCGTCCTCGCCCGGCTCGGCGGCCGGGGCGAGCGGGTAGAGCTGCGTCATGATGCGTCGCACCACCGACTGGGTCGCCCAGGGCTCTCCGGCGTAGTCGTACTCGAACGGGATCCACTCGCCCGGTTCGTTCCCGGCCCAGTCGTAGGGCGCGAACCGGGTCGCATCGAGCTGGGTGAAGAACGTGTTGAGGTTGGCCACTGCCGCCTGGTTCCCGCCCATCAGCCCGATGAGTCCGGCCAGGTTCTGGGGAACCGCCCAGGTGTACTGGATGGCGTTGCCTTCCTCGAAGCCCTGCTGGGCCACCCCTTGGGCCTCGAGCGAGGGGCTCGCCGGCTGGAAGGCCGGTCCGGCCGGAAAGCTCCCGTCGGCCTGGCGGGCCGAGAGGTAACCCGTGGCCGGATCGAACAGGTTCTGCCAGTTCTGCCCACGCTTGGAGAAGACCGCCGCCTCCGTCCGGTCGCCCGCGGCGAGCGCGAGCTGCGAGATAGAGAAGTCGTCGATCGAGTACTCGAGGGTCTCCGAACCGCCGTCGGTGTAGGGATACGAGGTCAGGTCATAGGACAGTTCTGGCACCCAACCCTGGGCCTCGTACTGGGTCAAATTCTGCCGCTCGCTCACGACGCCGTTCTCGGGAACGGTGGCCCCGTGGATCATCGCCTCGAGGGCATCTGTCAGGTTGAACTGGCGCGCCCCGTACGCGTAGGCGTCGGCGATGATCGGGTCGGCCGAATCCCCGTCCCACTGACTCGCGTCGTTGTCGGCGATCGCCCACCTGGGCAAGAAGCCCCCTTTTGTCTGGGCCGCGTCGTTCAGCAGTGACTGGACCATCTGGGAGGTAGGGCCGGGCAGCAGCATGGCCAGGAGAGGCACCTCGGATCGGTAGATGTCGGCCTCCGAAAAGTTGGCGTACTGCACCTGACCCCTGGCCACTGTATGGATCCGGTGGTCGAACCCGATGTACCGGCCGTCGTCGTCGCTGAAGACGGAGGGGAACAGTAAGGAGTGGTAAAGGGCCGTGTAGAAGGTGCGCCGAGCAGTCTCGGTGCCTCCCTGGACGGCCACACGGTCCAAGAGGCCGTTCCATTCCGCGGTTGCCGCATCGGAGACCTTCTCGAGGTTCCAACCAGGATCCTCGGTGGCCAGATTTGCCGCGGCACCCTCCGGCGAGACGAAGGAGATGCCCACCTTGACCAGGACCGTCTGAGGTCCCGATCGGCCCGGACGACGGAAGTTGAGCCAGGCTCCGCAGGCCACAGCTGCAGTACCCGCGCACGATTCCTTCGAGCTCACTGCGTTGTTCTGCCACGTGCCACTGGCGACGAACGCATCGGAGAAGCGCGCCGCGAAGTACAGGGTGTAGTTGCCCGGGATGCCGCAGAAGTCCCCGCTGGTCACTGATCCGGTGAGCTCGTCGGTCCCGACGACCTGGACCTGCGCGGCGCTCGACCCGTTGGCGGAGTCGCTGACCTTGAACAAGAGGCCGTCACCGTCGGTCGGGTCGACGGCATCTGCCGGCGCCGACGTTGCGGGAAACGTGAACGCCCCCAACGCGCTCCGGGTGGTGGCGGTGAGCCGCACCCCGATGCCCTGGCCTCCCGAACCGAGGCTGACCGCGTAGTTGCCCGCCGAGGCCCGTTCGTTTGCATGGGAGAAGGGCTGGACCGCGTCCTCGGGGTCGGCGGGCATCGGGCCGCTGATCGGCAGGATGGGAATGTCCCCGTAGATCGCGCAGCCCGGACCTGAGAGGTGGGTCAGGCTGAAGCCGGAGATGTCGGAGTCGGCGTAGTCGTAGCCCGAGCCGGTCGTGACCTGGCGATCCGGCGAGGTGTCGGGGCTGAACTGGACCATCCCCAGTGGCACCGAGGCACCCGGATACTCGCTCACGTTCGCCGGTTCCACCGACCCGACCCCGGTCCCGGCCTCCGGATCCACGAGAGCGGCCGGCCCACCCGAGGACGGGCCCGAGGGGACCGTGATGGGCGATCCGGCCGGACTCTCGGCAGTCGTCCCGACACTCGTTGGCCCGGCAGAGCCCGATTGGAGGATGACCGCGACTGCTCCCAACGCCAGTGCGGCAACCACGGACGCCACGAGTATCACCCAACGCCTCGGCGCCTTCGACATGGAGAAACCCTAGGTCTTCCGGACCGAGAGTCGAGGTGACAGATGGACTCCGTGATTGATCGTGGTCATGCTGCTCTGTTCCTCTTGTGTCTGTCGAGGATCTCGTGGGGGGTGCGTCCGGCCATGTAGTCGCCGTGGTTGCGTCGCTTCCGATGGTAGGTGACAAGCCAGGCATCAGCTTCGGCCTGGAGCTGGCGGATCGTGGTGAAACGCCGGCGATGGAAGGACGGTCGCCAACATTCCTCCAAGATGGTGCCGTGGAAGCGCTCGCAGACAGCATTGTGGTTGGGGGAACGGGGCGGAATGCGCTCGTGATGCAGACCCTTTCTGACCAGGTGGGCCCGGAACGCTGTGGCCTTGTATTCGGGACCGTTGTCGCTGAGCACGGCTCGCACCGTGACCCCCTGGCGCCGGTAGTGACGGAGCAGCTGGTCGATGAACCGGACGGTGTGGGCCCCGGTGACCGGACCGAGGACGATGGCCACGAAGGCCCAGCGGGTGAACACGTCGATCGCGGTGAGCTGGTACACCTTGCCCACGCCCTTCAGGTTCCCGACGTAGAAGCTGTCCACGCAGACCAGCTCGCCGGGCCCGCCGGTGGCCAGGCAGAAGCCGAACGGCCCACCCTCTCTGGCCGCCTCGGTGACCAGGCCGGTGGTGGCCGCGGTGATGGCCGCCGCTCGGGCCAGGCGCTCCCGCCTCCGGCCCAGCCCATGGACGACCAGCAGCTTCTGCACGGTCGACTTGGCGATCGAGAACCCGTGATCACCGAGGCGGTCGGCATACTGGCGACAACCGATAGTGGGTTCCAAGACGGCCAAGGTCAACAGGCGCTCGACCACGTGGGTCGGGGTTGCCGAGGGCATCTGGGGTGTCCGACGGGTCTTGGGCATCAGGGCGGCCAGTCCGTAGGCGTCGGCCCGCTTCTTCCACGAGTAGTACCGGGTCCGGGAGATGCCGAAGACCCGACAGGTCTCGGCCACATTGCCCGTTCGCTGGGCATGCTCCAACACGGCGATGCGACGCTGGTAGATGATCTCTGCTGGGGTCACGGTGATGGGCTCCTTGGCTCTGTGATGGGAACCACAGAGTCCATCGCCGTGCCCTACCTCAGGGTGGATATGCAACCTCATCCCTCGGTCCGGAAGCCCTAGGTGTTGCCGCCCGGGCACACAGGTGCCCGCCGAATGGCTGTGCGCGGACTCAGTCGTAGATGATGACGAATCACTGGACCGGACCGGTACCGTCGAGTCCATGGCTGAGCCGGAAACCGAGGGACGGGCGTCATCGTTCGGATCCGTGGCCGAGCTGTACGACCGTTTCAGACCGGGACCACCGATGACAGCCGTCGATTGGGTGCTGCAATCACAGGGTGGGATGGTCGCTGACATCGGTGCTGGGACCGGCGCGCTCACCCGACAACTCGACAAGCGGGTACGTGAGGTCATCGCTGTCGAGCCCGACATCCGGATGCTCGAGGTGCTGAAGCACCGGTCACCGGACATATCGGCGATCCGAGGCAGGGCCGAAGAACTGCCCATCCGATCAGGGTCACTCGATGTGGTGACCATCTCGGCTGCCTGGCATTGGATGAACGCCGATCTGACCGTCGGCGAGGTCGGCCGGGTGCTGAGATCCGGCGGTGTACTCGGGGTAGTTGGGAACGGCGCCGACCGGTCGGTCGAGTGGGTCGCCGAGCTATTGGGACAGAGGAACCGGTCTCCCGGAGACAGGGAACGGCGTCATCGCGTCGAGCTGCCTCCTCGATCACCGTTCACCGGGATTGACGGAACCATCGTCAGGTGGTCCGTGCCAATGACGCAGGAGCAGCTGGTTGGTCTGGCTGGGACCTACAGCTCCACGATCACGATGCCGCCGGACCTGAGAGAGCGGGAGCTGAGCCGTGTACAGGCCGCCGCGTCGTCCATAGCCGCCGAGGGTGAGGTCGAGGTCCCGATGAGCTGTCGTTGCTGGCGAGCAGTACGTCTGTAGCTCCGGCGCTGAAACAACGTCATCGTCGGCGGTCTGGATCCCTCGAGCAATCGGCGAGTTGCATCTGCCCACTTTCGGCCGCTGAGTAGCTCTGTGGGTGAACCCAGGACAGTTCATCTAACCTTTGGATTGGAGGGCGAACGGAGCACCGAGATGACGGCGGCCGGAGAGAACGTGACGGTTTTGTTCACCGACATGGTTGATTCGACGCGTCTGTCATCCGGGCTCTCGGTCGAGGCAGCCGACGACCTGCGCCAGCGCCATTTCTCCCTCCTCCGCCAGTCTGTCGCGGCCTCGGGTGGCGCCGAGGTGAAGAATCTCGGCGATGGGATGATGGTGGTGTTCTCGGCCGCCTCGTCGGCCCTCGAGTGCGCAGTCGCGATGCAGCAGGGAGTCGAGCGTGAGAACCGCGCCTCCCAGGCGCAGGTCGGTCTGCGGATCGGGGTGAGCTGCGGGGAGGCGACAAGAGAGGACGATGACTACTTCGGTGACCCGGTGATCGAGGCTTCGCGTCTCTGTGCCAGGTCAGAGGGTGGGCAGGTCCTCGTCAGCGACCTCGTCAAAGGCATGGCCGGCCGGCGCAGTACCCACCGGTTGGAGCCGGTTGGGGCCCTCGAGCTGAAGGGCCTGCTCAACCCAGTGGAGAGCTATGAGGTCGTCTGGGAGCCGCTCGGCATGGATGCAGACGAGTTCCGCGGAGTGCCACTGCCGGCTCGCCTCGCTCACCGACCGAATGTCGGAGTGATCGGCCGAGCCGACGAGCTGGCGGTGTTGGACGAGGCTGCCAAGACGGCGGAAGCCGGTCAGGGATGCCGCACCGTGCTGATCTCCGGGGAACCCGGTCAAGGGAAGACGACCCTCGTCGCCGAATCTTCCCGTCGGGCTCACGAGCGGGGGGCGCTGGTGCTTCTCGGCCGCTGCAACGAGGAGCTCGGGATCGCGTACCAGCCGTTCCGTGAGTTGCTCGGCCACTTCGTCGCGCACGCACCCGAGAGTGCTCTGCGACGCTACGTGGAGTCCCATGGGGGTGAGCTCGAGCGCCTTGTCCCCGCCCTCCGCCAACGCCTTCCGGATCTGCCCGAGCCGACGTCGACCGATCCTGAGACCGAGCGCTATCTGCTCTACGGAGCCGTGGTGGGCCTGCTCGACGAAGCGAGTCGCGCAGGTCTTGTGGTGGCGATCGTCGACGACCTCCACTGGGCCGACAAACCGACGTTGCAGCTCCTCCGTCACGTGGTCGGCCAAGGCACCTCCAATCGCCTGCTGGTGATCGGTACCTTTCGAGATGCGGAGCTCTCGAGCACCCATCCCCTGAGTGAGGCCCTGGGCGCGTTGCGCCGGGAGCCCGGGATGATCCGGCTCCAGCTCGACGGACTCGACGACGTCGGGGTGGTCACCTTCTTGGAGGCCGCCGCGGGGCACGAGCTCGACGAGGTCGGCGTTGGTCTCGCCCATGCCGTCTACCGGGAGACCGATGGCAATCCGTTCTTCGTCGCCGAGCTGCTGTTGCACCTGGTCGAATCCGGCGCGATCGTGCAAAACGACGACGGGCGATGGGTGCCCGCCCATCCCGGGGACGACATCGTCCTCCCGGAGAGCGTGCGCGAGGTCATCGACGCCAGGGTGTCGAGGATCGGGTCTGGTGCGGCGAAGGTGCTCGCGGTCGCCGCGGTCATCGGGCGGGACTTCGATGTGGATCTCCTCTCCGTGGTGACTGGTCTGGACGAGGACGACCTGCTCGACCTGCTCGATGAAGCACAGGCGGTCGTCCTCGTGCGAGAAGCTCCCGATGCCCCTGGGCGCTTCAGCTTTGCTCACGCGTTGATCCAGCGCACCCTCTACGACGACTTGGGCGGGACGCGTCGGGCCCGTGCCCACCTGCAAGTCGCCGAGGCCTTGGAACAGCTCCATGGCGAAGACCCCGGTCACGCGGGCGAGCTCGCGCACCACTACTTCCTCGCCATCCGCCCCACCCGCGCGGACAAGGCGATCACCTACGCCTTACGGGCGGGCGAGTCCGCCCTCGCTGCACTCGCCCCCGACGAGGCCGTGCGCTACTTCACGCAGGCACTGGAGCTCCTCGGCGCCCAACCCGACTTCGATCTCCGTCTCAAGATCGACCTCCTCATCGGCATCGGTACTGCTCAGCGTCAGGTTGGCGATCAAACCTTCAGAACGACTCTTCTCGAGGCCGCACGTCGTGCGAGAGATCTCGGTGACGGCGAGCGGCTGGTGGAAGCTGCTTTGGCCAACAGCCGAGGCTCCTTCTTCAGTTCTCTCGGCGTCGTCGACACCGAGAGAGTCGAAATGCTCGAAGCCGCCCTCGAAGTACTCCCAGATGTCGACAGTTCGTCGAGGGCTCGGCTTCTGTCCAGGCTGTGCAACGAACTGGCCTTCGGTCCACTCGGGCGGCGGTTGAGCCTCGCGGGGAAGCCAAGGCCACGGCCCGTCGGGTCGGTGACGCCGCCACACAGGTCGAAGTCACTTCCGACTGTACGGCCTCGCTGCGGATCCCGTCGACCCTCGATGAATGCCGAGCGGATGTGTTCGAGGCACTTGCGCTAGCCGAACGACTGGATGACCCGGTTCGAAAGTATTGGGCGGCGGCCAACATGGCCATCGAGGCCGTCCGTATTGGTGACTTCGAGTTGGGCGCCGCCTCACTCGCAGCCCAGGTCGAGTTGGCCGCAAAGCTGCAGCAACCGATGCTGGTCTGGCTGGCGACCTACATGCGCGCGACCGAAGCGAATCTTCATGGAAATACGACGCTGGCCGAGGAGCTTGCGACCTCTGCGCTCGAGATCGGAACCGAGAGCGGTCAGCCTGATGCATTCTCCTTCTACGGGACCCAGTTGATGGTGATCCGCCTGCAACAGGGACGCCTCGGTGAGCTGGTTTCGCTGGTCGCCGACATTGTCGAACAGAATCCAGGCGTGCCCAGCTACGGCGGCGCGTTGGCCGCAGCCGCCCTCGACGCTGACGACGAACCATTGGCCCGCCGGTTGGTTGAAGAAGCCGCGACCGACGGGTTCGCTCTGCCGATGGACACCGCTTGGTTGGACGGAGTGCTCATGTACGCGCGGCCGACGATCGAGCTGGAGATCGGACGCGCTGCGAACCTGCTCCTCCAGCTTCTTGCCCGTTACCACCAGCAGGTCCCCCATCAGGGCCTGCTGTGTCACGAGCCTGTTGCGATGTTCCTCGGTGGGCTCGCCGGCGTGCTTGGTCGATACGACGAGTCGGAGGCCTACTTCGAGCAAGCCCACGAGCTCAGTCGTCGCGGTGGCATGCGATTTGCCGAGGTGCACATCGACCTGCTGTGGGGTCGGATGTTGTTCCGGCGCGGTGAGCGCAGAGATCACGAGAGAGCTCGAGGGTTGCTCGAGCGAGCACGGGTAGGTGCAATCAGCAGCGGCTACTCCATGTTGGACAGACGAGCAGCGGTCGAGTTGGCACGGCACGCCTGAGCGAGACACGACAGATGTCAGGCCTCTGACTCAGGTGTCACTCCGGTAGGAGGGACCGATCAGGTGCGATCCATCGACTGGACGTCGAAGTAGATCGGAAGCAGATACTTCACATAGAAGGCGTGCACGGTTAGGTGCGGATAGACCAGGTCCTCGTACTCCTGGATCTGCACCCGATCGTCCTTCTCCTGATAGCGCTTGCACTCCTCGAGCAGGTTGTCGACCTCGATCCGCGAGTCCTGGAGCAGACCGAGATGATCGAAACCCGGTGAGCTCATCGGCTTGCCGCTCTCGGCCAGCAGGATGAACTGATCGGCGTCCGGAAGCAGGATGTGGCATCGCTGACCGACGACGTCGGCATCAGTTGCCGCCCAACCGAACACAGTGTGGTAGAAGGCGTCGACCTCCTCGCGGAATTGATCGGTCAAGGTGCCGCGGGCAAAGGTCAGTTCCATGTGGTTGAACCGCACGACCGAATTGTAGGTCGGGGTCCGGGTCCTGGGCCCGCGGGAACCGAACAGTGTCCCTACCTGGCCTACCCGCCTGGTCGGACGAGCGACGTGATCTGTTGCCGCTCCCGCCAACGAGTGCGAAACTGAGGCGTAAGCGACCAAGGGAGGGAACTCGATGCCGAAATACCTCGTTCAAGCGTCCTATGCCGGGGATGGGGTCAAGGGGCTCCGCCAGGACGGTGGCTCAGCCCGTCGAGCCGCCGTCGAAAAGGTGTGTTCCAGCGTGGGCGGAACGCTCGACGCGTTCTACTATGCGTTCGGTGACACGGATGTGGTGTCGATCATCGACCTGCCGGACAACGTGACCGCAGCGGGCGTCGCTCTGCTCATTGCGGCGAGCGGCAAAGTCGACATAAAGACCACCATCCTCTTGACTCCGGAGGAAGTCGACGCTGCCGTGAAGGTGGGTGCCGATTACCGCCCACCGGGGGGTTGAACGCCTGAAGCCCCACCCTTTGTGCAGAGGGTGACCTGCCGATAGAGCGGGAGCAGCGTCCCTTCAACGGAACTGTGAGACGGCGTGATCAATTACTCAGAATGAGTCCCTGCGTTCCAACATCCATCGGGTAACTGCCTGGTGGAAGTTGATTGGAGTGGGCTGTGTCTCGTGCGTGAAGAGGTAGTGGAAGCCGGCACGCTGCAAGGTCCGATTCGGCGCGGTGTTGAATGCGTTCGGCTCGCAGTACAAACGCTCGAGCTGGAGCATCCGGAAGTACTGGCGAGCTGATTCCTGCACGAATTCGGCTCCGAAGCCCTGGTGGCGGAGTTCCGGACTCACAATGTGGAGGTGCATGAATGCCTGCTGCCCGAACACGATCCGGTCCGCAGAGCTGAAGCCGGTCGGACGACCGTCGAGTTCCCAGATCAGGGCAAGACCCTCTCGGTCCTCAATCGGACGCGCAAAGTCCTCCAGGTAGGCGGATCGCCAGGCCCCTCTCGATGGCAGCGATGCTCTGTCGACACCCAACTTCAGGAGATGCTCGTCGGACGAATCGTGGAAGTAGTCGATCCGAATCCCGATCTCGGCAGGCTGCATCTCCCTCACGACCACACGAGGCAGTGTCGACATCGCCGTTGACGTTATCCCTCAGAAGCCCGGCGATTCTGACCAAATCGCACCCGAGGCACGCCGAACAGGGTGCGCCCGACCACCAGGCGAGTGATCCACGGGGAGCACCCGTTGCGCCATTGCCAAAGGGCCCGGAAGGGCACTGTCTGGTCAGAGGTTCCCGATCCCCAGGCCGCGTCTTCTCAGCCTTCGGTCGGCAGCAGCCGGACAAGCCGACGATCGGCAATCGAGGAGGCAACCTCCTCGACCGAGCGACCCGTGCGTTCGGCGGCAGCTCTGACGAAGATCAGCAGGGCGAAGAACGAGTAGAGCCAAAGATCATCGGTTTGCCACCAAGCGGCGTCATCCAGCAGGTCGGGATAGACGCCACCATGGATCATGGCAGCGGCAGAGATGGCGTACTTGCTCTTGTAGTGCTGGTTCTTTCCGGAGAAGCGGTGCTCAGGGAGGAATCGCTCCCGGATCCTTTCGAAATCGATCGGATCAGCAATGGTGGCCCGAGACTCGTCGATGGCATCGGAGGCGAGCTCGAGCAGCTCCTCGGCCGGAAAGGTGTTGTGCCGAATGTGCAGCACTGCGAACTTGTCGAGTACCGCATCGAAGTCCTGGCCAGACGTCAGGCCGCCGAGGGCGATCCGGACGGCATCACTCCGCTCCTCCGGCGTGGGCTGCTTCCTCGGTGCCATCACCCCAACGCTAGATCGAAGTGTTCGACGTTGCAGATATCGATCGCGAACTGGCGATCAGGCACATCCCGCACCTCCGGAAACCGCATCGATACCTTGCTGGACGAGAGCGTTGAGAAATCTCCACGTTTCCGAATCCTGATGAGCTCGGTCCGGTCCAGAGGATTCGGTTTAACCTCAGAGGCACGCAACGCGACACCGTCCGTCATCCGGCGGTTCTCGGCAGGCACGCCGGAGTGCCCAACCACGTCTGGAGGAACCGTGACTCTTCGAGCAGTCGGCCGCCACGTGGTGATCACGCTCCTGGTGGGCGGTGCGTTGATCATGACTGGCTGCTCGAGCTCACCATCGGCTGGGTCCGCGTCCTCGACGAGGCCGGCGCCGCCGACGTCGGTTGCCGCCCCGGGTGCAAGCGTCCCGTTCAATCTGGCCGACAATGCCCGCGCGGATGTGTCGACCAGCCCATGCCGGCAGACGCCGACCGGATGGGAGCTGGAAGGGGTGGTGAGGAATCCTGCCAAGGTCCACAAGGCGTTCCAGATCGTCGTGGATTTCGTCAGCCAAATCGGGTCAACGGTGGTGGCCACCACCGTCCTCAACGTTCCGGCTGTTGCTCCCGGCCATGTCGCGACGTGGGTGGCAATTGGAGGGAAGGGAAAGTCGGACCTGAACTGCGTGGTGCGCCTGGCTCAATCGACCTGAGCGAGTGCCGCAGCGATGCAGGTATGGCTCCCGGGACGCGGCCGACTCGGGAACCACCGACTCAGCGATCGACGAGGACTGGTTCAGGCCGATCGCGAGCCCGAGATCGCGTCTCTGGTGCCTCCTGGTCACGGCGCCGGCCCGATCGACCGGGGAAGGCCAGCCATCCCAGCACGCAGAGCTGAGCGATCAGGATCAACTCGCGTGACCACTCGCCGTGGACGGCAAAATGCAGCCACCAGGTCAGCCAGATCGCGAGTGCGCAGACAGCTGCCAACCTCCACCAGGGCAGCCGAGCCGCGCTGATGGGTGCCAACGCCAGTGTCGGGGCCAGGAAGTATGGGAACAGCTCGGGTTCGATCACCCTGAGGGCGAACAGCATCGCCACGGTCCAGACGACCAGCGCTGCCCCTTGCCGGCGACTCGCTGGCAGGAGACGCGCCAGGACGATCGCCGCCGGGATGGCGGCGAGGGCGACCGCCGAGCGGATGTAGGCCGCCACCCCCGGATCGAGATTCCAGGTGGGGCTGATGTACCCGAAGACGTCGTAGACCTTCTGGTGCAGTAGCTGCTGCAGGGTCACACTCGGGTCCGTGATCACCGGGACGAGCAGGAAGAACACGGGAACCGCGACGATGGGACCGAGGGCGGTGAGCCACTGCCGGCGCTTGAGGAAGATGAAGGCGATCGGAATGGCCAGGAAGGCGAAGGGTTGGAAGGCGAGCGCGACGCCCAACCACCAGCCGGTGGCTCGCGGGCGATCCTCGAATGCCGCGGCGATCCCGTAGAGCATCGCCCCCAAGGCGATCAGGTCCTCTGGGTGACCGCTCGACGGGATCGGCGGGAGGGTGATCGTCAGGGCGCCGAGAACGGTCAGGCGACGACGAATATCGGTGACTCCCATGCCGTTGAGCCACCGGTCGCATGCACAGATCGTGAGAGCCATTCCACCCAGGAACAAAGGTCCGGCCACCCAGTACGCCGTCGGGTACAAGACGGCACCGGGATACGGGAAGTGCAGACCGGAGGCGAGTCGGGCGATCGGTGCGGTGACCACCTGTAGTGCAGGGGCCGTCTCGAGTGTGCGGTCGAGCACGTAGATGTGCCCGTACCCGCCGGCGAAGGTCGTGTAGGCCGCGTCGGCCCAGTTCTGCCAGAAGTCTCCGAACGAGGCGACCCCGAACCATTCACCGAACCCGCGGGTGACCGTGGACTCGAACATGGTGAAGGCCATCGCGCCGACGACCGCCACGACCGAAACCGCTAGAGCCAGTTTCCGGCGGTCGAACGCCTCGGCGACAGCGGCAAAGGGTCCTCGCCAGCTCCCTCGCCGACGTGCGCACCCGACAATGCCTGCGGCAAGAGCCACCAAGAGGCCCAACCAGACGAGGATCAATTCGAGATCGGCCCCTCCGCCCGAGACGGGAACGCCTCCCGGTGGGAGAGCCGTGTATTGCAGGTGCGCAGGCGGCACTGTCGCGAGAGGGTCGATGCTCGAGCTCGATCGCGAAGTGATCTGGATGAGCACAGCGACGTTGCTCCGGACGAACGCCGCCACGACAGCGCCCTTGACCGATGCGTCAGGCCGGAATTCGCACGAGCCGGACACCGAATCGGGGATCCCTGCTATCCGGCTGGGCCTTCCGCTCGGTATGCCACCGGCGGAGGAGCAAAGGTCGGCGGCGTCTCCGACGGGGCTCGAAAGACGGACTTTCGCCAACGAGCTCGACGAGACGAGCGTGATCAGCAGGCTGTATTGGCGGTTTACATACTCCCATCGTGCAGCGGCCACATTCGTGCTTGCCGACTCGCCGGCCAGACGCCGGGCGTTCTGTCGCAAGGAATCGACGTACGACTGGCTGTTTGCTGCCGGAATCGCCTGCCAGTCCACGCCGGGGTTCTGCGTCATGAACGGCACGAGCAGCGGGTCGCCGGCAGCCACGGCGCCACAATCCGGCGGACACCGCGGGACGGATGTGGTGGCAGCGCCAGCTGGAGACGCTGTCGCCGTGATGAGCGCCAGCGGCAGAAGGGTCCCCGCCACGCACAGCACGGCCGCGAGCACACCCACGAATCGAGTGCGCCGGCTCGTTACGCCGGTCGGCCTGTGCATCGCCGCCATCCGGCGCACGCTATACCCCTGTCTGCGGCGGCCGTCGAGGACAAGGGCTCGGGCACAGCGAGTGTCCAAATCCCTCAGCACCTTCATTTTGGGGATGCCACCCTAGACCCGGCTCAGTTAGGTTGACGCCATCGTAGGGCGCCGGTCCCAGCTGCTGGGTCGGGCAGGCGGCTCGAGAACGGGGGATGTGAGCACCTGTGGCGCATCGGCTCTGCGGACGGAAACGGTCTGGCCATTCCTGCGCGATCGGCGCCGGGGCCCTGAGGTGACGTTCGCAATCCAGAGAGAGCGCACGGCGGAAGGATTCTTCGTCCGCCTGAGCGGGGCCCTCACTTCGAGCAGGGCCGGTGCTGTCGTCGAGGCGATCACCTCGGCGCCCGACCAGTCGGTCGTCGTCGACCTCACGGAGCTCACCTCGCTCGACGACGACGGGCTGCGTGCCCTCGACGAGGCGAGCGATCGCCTGGCCCGTGACGGAAGGACAGTGACCATCGTCGGTGCCCACGAAGAGGTGATGGGGGCCGTTCGATCGCCGGAAGATACGTCGGTCGGCCGTCGAAGGTCGGGGCTCAGATCTGGCCGTCATTGAGCAGCCCGATGGCCGCGGACCGGTCGTCGACCTGGAGCTTGCGAAGGATTGCCGAGACGTGGGAGCGCACGGTTGTCGCTGACACGAACAGGCGTTCGGCGATCTGAGCGGTCGTCGAACCCGAGCGCATGAGCTCCAGCACGTCCCACTCGCGGGGGGTGAGCAGGACCGACCGATCGTTGGGCAGGTTGACCCGGTGACGCTCCCGACCGCGGAACTCGTCGATGAGCCGAGCGACGAGGTTGCCCGGAAGGCTGGCTTGACCGTTCATGACCCGGTCCAGGGCATCGGGCAGTTCGCTCTCGTCCATTCCCTTCAGCAGGTATCCCTTTGCCCCTGCCCTCAGGGCGTCGAACAGATCGTTGTCTGTTCGCGAAACGGTCAACATGACAACCGCGGTGTCGGGTAGCTCTGCCTTGATCTGAGCAGCGGCCGCGATACCGTTCCCGGGCATCCGGATGTCCAGAAGGCAGATGTCCGGCTTCTCGTTTCGTGCAGCTTCGACGGCGGCCGGAGCGTCCGGAACATCGGCGCAGACCTCGAACCGTCCGGATTCCTCGAGCACCCTTCGGACCTCTGCCCGTGCACGAACATAGTCGTCCGCGATGAGGACCCGGCACTTCGTCATGCCGGCAGCGTCACTGCGACACGCGTCCCGACTCCGGGCTGTGAGCTCACATCGAAGCTTCCACCAATCAACGCACAGCGTTCTTCCATGAAGGTCAGGCCGAATCCGGTCGCCTCGTGCTCTCCGGTCTCATCGAAGCCCTGTCCGTCGTCCGCGATCAGCAGATGGATGAGGTCATCATCCTGTACCAGCCTGAGGGTCACGGTCGATGCCTGACCGTGTCGGGCCGCATTGGTGATGGCCTCCCTGACAATCCTGAGGAGGTTCTCCGTCACCTCTCCGTCCAGGACAATGCTGTCGTAGATGTCCAGGTGAGCGGTCATTCCGTGCCTGGCCGCGAGTTCCTCGACTGTCTGTCCGATCGAGACGCGGAGCGTCTCGGGGGTCTCGGACAGGATCACGATCGCCCGGCGAGCTTCGTCGAGGGCGCGGTCGGCCGCGTCTGCGAGCTGCTGCACCGTCTGCGGCGCGACCCCGGTGAGATTCGAGGGCGTGGCCTTGCTGGCGATGAACGCCAACTCCTGGGCAAGGCCGTCGTGCAGCTCCCGGGCGATCCGCCGGCGATCTTCCCGGGTCGCGAGTCCTTCGAGCTGCTCGTGGGCGAACCAGTTGGACAATGCCAGCTCGACGAGGTGTCCGAGGCTGATCAACTGGTCGACGCTCGTTGTCGGCATCGGTTCGGTCCTGGTGGCGACACCCAACAGCCCTTGGAGCTGTCCATTGGGCACGATTGGGACCCACGTCGCGTAGGTGACGATCGCTTCGTCCGGCGTGCGCTCCTTTTCGGACGTGCTCGCCGGTTCGACAACGACGCCGGAGGCAACGACGCCGGTTCGTATCGCCTGTTCGACGACGGGATCGTGAGGAGCAGGCCAGCCGATGTCGATCGCCGTTTCCGTCTCGTCCATTTGGTCGAATTGTGAATCGACGGAGACCTGGCCATCTTCGATCCTCAGGTATGCGGCGCGACGCCACGTGCTCCCAGGGGGGGAGCCGACCGTCGCGGCGAGCTCCACCGCCCGCCGCTTGATCGACACCGGATCGGTCAGAACCGCAAGACGTCCAGCCATCTCGTTGATGGCCTGGGCATCCTTCAGCAGAAGTTTCGCCCGTTCCCTCGAGCGAACCAGTGGGTCGCGCAACGTGATGATGGCGAGCGAGATCACCAGGGAGATGCCGGTATAGAGCGCCCCGCGACGGGCCGTCGCTGTGATCGAGTCGTCAGCGAGAAGGCTGATCGCGACCGATCCGACCGCGACCGCGACGATGGTGATGGCGGATTCGACCCGGGACCCGAGCAGCGCGACACCCACGATCGGGAGGAACAGCAGGAGGCCGAACCCGGAGTTCGGATTGGCGGCGAGGGTGAGGCAGCAGGCCGATGCGGTATAGATCAGGGCCGGGCCCAGGATCGAGCGTGGGTGGCTCTTCCAGAAGATCAGCGGAAGGGTCAGGAACAACCCGGTGCTGATCCAGAAGTACAGCGGACGGGACAGGCTGCCCGGCAGGAGCACGCTGATCTGAACCAGGTCGATGAGGATGAGAATCGGGAGCACCTGTTGCCAGGTCGGTCGCGACGGGTCCGATGAAACCCGTAGAGGAGCTGTAACCGGCTCCCGCGGCGTCGGCTTCCGAGTCTCCCTGGCCGGGTCCGACCCTGTTTGATCAGCGAGCTGCTGCGTCACCCGCCCCCCCATTCGAGCTACCTCATCAGCAGCACCGTAGCCGTCCGTGTGTCCCTGCGGCAACGGGGAGGGAGTCGCGGTCCTGAGGGGGTGATCATCGCCGAATCGATCGAAGCCGGCGTCCGGGTGTCGGCTACCAAAAGCGATATGCCGGTGCGTGTGTCCAATTGCCTCAACAACCGCATTTTGAGGATGCAATTCGTCGGCAGATGTGTCTCAATGAGGCCCGGCCCATTCTTTGGGGCGGGGTGATCGCTCTACGTCATCGTAGAAGCGTCATGTCATCAAGGAATTGGCTTCGAGACCGAGTAGCTGCACCAGCATCGGCTGGGGATGGGGGATCAATGTTTTCGGACGAGCTGTTCTCTGACGACTCCGGCGCGGGCGACGGAACGCGCAGTTCCGACCGCTCCCGCCGGCCGGCGGGCCGGAAGCTCGGCATCAAAGGTTTCGGTCGACTCGCCTTCGGTCTCGTGCTCCTGATCGGCACCTTTGCCGGCCTCACCGTCGAGGCGGCTTTGACCGCCAGTCCGGCTTTTGCCGCCGGCACGTACACATGGACGACGCCTGCTACGGGTGGGACGTCCGTGACCTGGTACACCGGGGTGTCGAACAGCCAGAGCATCGTGGCCTACGGCGTGAGCGGCGTGAGCGGGACGAGCGCGTATCCGGCGTCCATCACGCTCACCTCCGGCAGCCTCCCCCCGGGTACGACCGAGGCGACGTCGACGACGAGCAGCCCGGCTTGTACCCAGAGCACCTCGGGCTCTGGTACCACCGAGCACTACATCCTCACCTGTCCGATCGCCGACACGCCGACACCCGCACAGACCGGCAGCTACCCGGTCACCTTCACGGTCAACCCCGGCACCGACGGCGGCACCGGCGTGACCTCCGGGACCGACACCATCACGGTCTCCAACACCACCCAGACCTGCATCTCTCCAGCCTCGGGCGGCACCGCCACGACCATGGCCCCCGGGTACGCCAACACCTACACCGTGCAGTGTGAGAACGAGACCCACATCTCTGGTCAGGCCCTGTACCCGAGCTCGATCAGCATCGCCTCGGGCGGCCTCCCGGCCGATGCCAACCAGACCTTCGCCACGACGACCTCGAGCTCACCGGCTTGCACCCAGACCACCTCCGGATCGGGGACCACCGAGGAGTACATCCTCAACTGCGCCCTCACGGCCACGCCCACCGCGGCCGACGCTGGTAGTTATCCGATGACGTTCACCTCTACCGTCGACGGGGTCACGCTGACCTCGGGGACCCTCACCGTGACGGTGGCCCCGGAGACCCTGGCCTGTACGGCGCCCGCCTCGGGCGGTACGGCGACGACGTTCAACTCGTCAAACGGAGGCACCAACAACTCCTACTCGGTGGCTTGTTACGGCACCGGCACACTTGCAGCGACCTATCCCACATCGATCACCGAGACGGGAACGCTGCCGAGCGACATCGTCGAGGCCACCTCGACGTCGAGCTCACCGGCGTGTACCCAGAGCACCTCCGGCTCAGGGCTCACAGAGCACTACATCCTCACCTGCCCGGTCACCGAGGACGCGGTGCCCGCCGACAACGGCTCCTACACGGCCACCTTCGGGGCCACCGACGCCAACGACAGCGCCACCGTGACCTCGGGCACCTGGTCCCTGACCGTGACCGGTCCGTCCGACGTCTGCACGGCACCGGCCTCGGGCGGCACGGCGACCACCTTCAAGGTCGGGATCGCCAACACCTACTCGGTCAGCTGTTACGGCACCGGGTTCGGCTCGGCCAGCGCTGGGAACTACCCGACCATCTCGCTCAACACGGGCACCTTGCCCTCGGACGCCAACTTCTTCCCCACCACCGGCTCTCCGGCCTGCACGCAGTCCACGTCGGGATCGGGCCTCACCGAGGAGTACATCGAGACCTGTAACGTCACCGAGACTCCGACCGCCTCCGACCTCGGCTCCTATCCAGTGACCTTCGCAGCGACCCCCGGGGCCAACGGCGGGACCTCGGTGGTCTCGGGTACCTGGACGTTGAGCGTGGCTGCCATCACCCCGACCTGCATCGACCCGGCCTCGGGTGGGACGTCGACGACGTTCTACACGGGGACCACGGACTCCTACACGGTCGAGTGCGAGGCCCAGAGCGGGGTGTCCGGTGTGACCGCCTATCCGTCCTCGATCGCCATCGCGAGTGGCGCCCTGCCCTCTGACGCGAGCGAGAACTTCTTCTCGTCGACCGGATCGCCGGCCTGCACCACCGGGACCTCCGGCTCCGGTGCGACAGAGGAGTACATCCTCGAGTGCGCCTTGACGGCCAACCCGACCGTCGCCGACGCCGGTGGCTACCCGTTCACGTTCACCGCTACCGGTCCGGGTGGAGCCGGCACGGCAACCTCGGGAACGCTGACGGTCACCGTCAGCCCACCGACCACGACATGCTCGACACCGGCCGCCGGAGGCACATCCGCCTCGTGGGTCGACGGTACTGCCGAGACTGAGACGATCACCTGCTACAGCCAGGGATTCTCCACCGCCAATGCCGGCAACTACCCGTCGGCCATCACCCTCAACTCCGGCACCTTGCCCTCGGACGCAACAGAGGCGACGTCTCTGACCAGTTCCCCGGCCTGCACGACGGCCACCTCCGGCTCCGGGGTGACCGAGGAGTACGAGCTCGAGTGCGCGGTCAAGGACACGCCGGTCTCCGCCGACAACGGCACCTACCACGCGACCTTCCTCGCCACCGGGGGTGCCAACGGGGCACCCAACCTGGTCTCGGGGACCTTGACCATCACGATCACGCAGCCTGCACCTGAGTGGTATACAACCGGTACAACCGACGGTAACTACGACTCGGTCATCAAAGGCGTTCCCTTCTGCTACGACCTCGAGGTCAGCGCCGGCCAGCAGGGCCCGACGGGCACGAACCCCGGATCCACAGGTTCCCTGCCCTTGACCAGCCTCACCGCGGGCGCCACGCCGTCCGGTGTGACCAATTACCAGATCAAGAACGTCAACCTGACAGCCGGTACCGCCCAGCTCTGCGGCACGAACAACAACAACGCGGCCAGCGCGCCGGTGACCATGGCTCCGGTGGCGACCAACACGGGTGGTTCGGCCACCGACAGCATCCCACTCTGGTCCCAGAACGAATGCACGTGGACGGCAAGCGGCAGCACTTCTGTCTCCATGTTCGACACGAACCAGGACCTCGAACAGGCCGGAACGCAATCGGCCTTCGGCCAGCCCATCTCCGGCGGTGAGAGCCTTGGCGGGGCGAGTGGTGGAACCGAGAACTATCCGACGTGCACCGGCGGGGTCGGAGTCTCCGCCTCGGGTGGTCTGGGTGACGCCTGGACCATGAACTCGGCGAACCCACTGCCGACACCCACCGATAGCAACCCCTCGGCGGCCCTGGGCGATCTGCCATCGTCAAATCTTGACCTGGCCAGCGCCGACAGCACCACGAACTACATCGGCGGCTGCTGGGGTGGAACCAACATCCTGGCGTCGACCAGCACGACCTCGTTCGGAGGCGGGTCGTCGACTGCCCACATGACTCTGCCCAGCTCGTGGTCGAACGGTGGGGATTGCGCCTACGGATCACTCGGCTCGAACTCGGCCGGGGGTAACACCGACACGCTCGGAGGAACCAACGGCGGACAACCAGCCACGGGTGATGCCAACTGTCCACCGGATCAGGCCGACGTCAATGCCGGTTACGTGAGTTGTGCCGTGATCGTCTCATCGGGCAACGACGAGAACGGTTCGGTCAACTACTCGAGCATGGACGTCTTCTTCAACGGGCAGCCGGTGCCCCAGACCCCGACCGCGTCGATCTCGAGCAGCACCGTCCTGTCCGGGGACACCGTCTCGGTGACCGGTGGGAACAACTGGTGGGGCAGCCCCAACGGGGCACCCGATCCCAATCCGACGGGTGACTTCCAGAACGGTGCCAGCGACTTCTATTCGGTCGGCGCACCGAGCGTGTACATCGGCACCAGCCGGGCCACCGCGGTGCCCGTGGTCGACTCGACAATCACCGTTGGAGGCAACAGCTATGCCTGCACCGGGGCCGAGTCCACCACGGTCGGGCCCAACCCTTGCACGCTGACGGCGGGCCAGCCGACGGGCACCTTCCAGGTTCCCAGCGGCCTCGCTCCGGGCTCCTACAACCTCTACATCGACGAGTCGAACACCAGCCCGCTTCCGGGTAACGGCCCCAACGACTCCTACCAGACGGCGACGAGCAGGAACCTGGGCACGGTCGAGTCCTCCACGCCGATCAATGTGGAAGGCGTGATGGTGGTCAAGACTTCGACCACGGCCTATCCGGACGACGGCTACTCGGTGGCCGGTGACCAGATCAGCTACAGCTACGCAGTCACCAACAACGGACCCGACACCCTGACCAACATCACGGTCAACGACAACAAGATCCCGAGCGCCGACATCTCCTGTCCCGAGTCGTCACTTGCCGGCGGCGCATCGGAGACCTGCACCGCCACCTACACGGTGACCCAGGCCGACGTGGACGCCGCATCCGTGACCAACATCGCCACTGTCAGCGGCACGTCACCGTCCAACGAGACGGCGACTTCGGCCCCCTCGTCGGTCACGGTACTTGCGTCGGATGCCATCTCCAGCCTGAGCCTGACCAAGTCGACCACCTCGACCGGGTACGGAACTGCCGGTGACACCATCCCCTACAGCTATCTGGTCACCAACACCGGGACGACCACCGAGTCGAACATTGCGGTCTCGGACAACCTGGTCGGAGCGGTCACCTGCCCGGACCCGACGCTCGCCCCCGGTGCCTCGGAGACCTGCACCGGGACCTACACGGTGACCCAGACCGACGTCGACACCGGATCCGTGACCAACACTGCGACGGCAAGCGGTACCAACCCGATCGGTACATCGGTGACCTCGGCTTCCTCGTCGGTCACGGTCCTTGCGTCGAATGCCACCTCGAGCCTGAGCCTGACCAAGTCGACCACCTCGACGGGGTACGGAGCTGCCGGTGACACCATCTCCTACAGCTACCTGGTCACCAACACCGGGACGACCACCGAGTCGAACATCGCGGTCTCGGACAACCTGATCGCCACGGTCAACTGCCCGGACGCGACGCTCGCCCCCGGTGCCTCGGAGACCTGCACCGGGACCTACACGGTGACCCAGGGCGACGTGGATGCCGGATCCGTGACCAACACGGCGACGGCCGGTGGCACCAACCCGGCGGGTACGACCGTGACCTCGGCCTCCTCGTCGGTCACGGTCGAGGCGTCGAATGCCAGCTCCACCCTGAGCCTCGTCAAGTCGAGCACCTCGACCGGGTACGGAGCTGCCGGTGACACCCTCTCCTACAGCTACCTGGTCACCAACACCGGGACGACCACCGAGTCGAACATCGCGGTCTCGGACAACCTGGTCGCAACGGTCACCTGCCCGGACCCGACGCTCGCCCCCGGTGCCTCGGAGACCTGCACCGGGACCTACACGGTGACCCAGGCCGACGTCGACACCGGATCCGTGACCAACACGGCGACCGCCAGTGGCACCAACGGGGAGGGTACGACAGTGACCTCAGCCTCCTCGTCGGTCACAGTGGGAACGTCGAATACCACCTCCAGCCTGAACCTGGTCAAGTCGACCACCTCGAGGGGGTTCGCAGCCGCAGGTGACACCATCCCCTACAGCTACCTGGTCGACAACACCGGGACGACCACCGAGTCGAATATCGCGATTTCGGACAACCTGATCGCCACGGTCACCTGCCCGGACCCGACGCTCGCCCCCGGTGCCTCGGAGACCTGCACCGGGACCTACACGGTGACCCAGGCCGACGTCGATGCCGGATCCGTGACCAACACGGCGAGCGCCAGTGGCACCGATCCGCAGGATACGGCGGTGACCTCGACTCCGTATTCCCTCACCGTCTTGGCATCGGGAGCGACGAGCAGCCTGAGCCTGAACAAGTCGACCACCTCGACGGGGTACGGAGCTGCCGGTGACACCATCTCCTACAGCTACCTGGTCACCAACACCGGGACGACCACCGAGTCGAACATCGCGGTCTCGGACAACCTGATCGCCACGGTCAACTGCCCGGACCCGACGCTCGCCCCCGGTGCCTCGGAGACCTGCACCGGGACCTACACGGTGACCCAGGCCGACGTCGATGCCGGATCCGTGACCAACATGGCGACGGTATCGGCCACCGATCCTCATGGTGACTCGATAACCGGCGAATCGTCGCTCACGGTGGAGGCGTCGCATGCCACCTCCAGCCTGAGCCTGAGCAAGTCGACAAGCTCGACGGGGTTCGGAGCTGCTGGTGACACCATCAGCTACAGCTACCTGGTCACCAACACCGGGACGACCACCGAGTCGAACATCGCGGTCTCGGACAACAAGGTCGCCACGGTCAACTGTCCGGACTCGACGCTCGCCCCCGGTGCCTCGGAGACCTGCACCGTGACCTACACGGTGACCCAGGCCGACATCGACAACGGGTCGGTGACCAACACAGCCACGGCCGGCGGCACCAACCCGCAGGGTACGACGGTGACCTCGGCCTCCTCGTCGGTCACGGTCGAGGCATCGAATGCCACCTCCAGCCTGAGCCTCATCAAGTCGACCACCTCGACGGGGTACGCCAAGGCTGGCAACACCATCCCGTACAGCTACCTGGTCACCAACACCGGGACGACCACCGAGTCGCACATCGCGGTCTCGGACAACAAGGTGGCCACGGTCACCTGCCCGGACCCGACGCTCGCCCCCGGCGCTTCGGAGACCTGCGCCGGGACCCACACGGTGACCCAGGGTGACGTGAACACCGGATCCGTGACCAACACGGCGACGGCCAAGAGCACCAATCCTCAGGGTACGACGGTCACCTCGGCCTCCTCGTCGGTCACGGTGGAGGCAACAGGAGCGACGAGCAGCCTGGGTCTGTCGATGACGGGGACACCGGCGACGTTCAGTGCGGCGGGTCAATTGATCAGCTACTCCCTGACACTCACCAACACCGGCACTGAGACGCTCACCCACTTGAAGGGCCACAGCAGCACGCTTCCCGCTGGAGTCACCTGCCCGGTGCCTCCGTATACCCTGGCCCCTGGAGCAAGCGTCGTCTGCACGGAGACGTACACCACGACTGCGGCCGACGTGACCGCCGGCGGGGTGACCAACACGGCGACGGGCAGTGCCACCAACCCGCAGTCCACGACGGTGACGTCGGCATCCGCGACCGTGGCAACCCGATACGTCGCCGTTCCGAAGAGCGTGATCTGCACAAAGATCACGGGTTCCGCAAAATCCACAGTCACCATCTCGGGTTGCAACGTGCCTACGGCCTACAAGACGACGTACGCGAGCGCCTCGGCGCCAAAGGGTACGGCGCTCGCTGCCGGAGGTACGGTGACCTGGTCGTCGAGCGAGAAGACGACGATCTTCAAGATCAACAGCACAGTGGCGGGCGGCACGGCGTGTGCCAGCGTTCCGAACACGGGTGAGATCGTGGCAACAGGCGTGGTCACCGGAGGTACGGCCGCAACGGCTATCACCTCCAAGACCCAGGTCGTCTCGGTTTCCATCTGCCTCAACAAGACCACCGATGCGATCACCATCGCTCCGGGGACGACCGCCAAGCTCTGAGTGCTCACATCGGTCCCACCGTGCCGGTCTGTGCACGGTGGGACCGATGGGTACGACTGCTCGCTGCGCCGAGTTGCTCCTGACGTCATCGCCGTTGGTGTGTTATCAGCGAACCTTGATGATCGTCACGAATACCCTCCCGTTCCGATCCTGGACTGAGGACTCGACTCGGAGCGTCTCACCGTCGCATCTTGGCCGACTCACCGAGCGCTTTCGAAGGCCAGCGAGAAGGTCCGCAGGCAGATCACCCGTGCCGGAGCGGTCCGGCAATATGCGCCGCCTGAGGTGACCGCAATCCAGTCATTCCGACTCGTCGTCTCCCAGATGCCTGGTGATGATCCTCCCCACTGCCGATATCGCCGTCGCATGCCCGGTGACCGCCTGAACGAAAAGCTCCCTATCGAGCGTGTAGAGCGAGGCGTCAGTAGTTGCGGTCACCGTTGCCTGTCGAGGAACGTCACGAATCAGAGCGATCTCACCGAATCCGTCACCTCGCGTCACCATTTGTAGGAACTGGCTCTCGCGCGAGATTGCCAGCTCACCTTCGGCAACGGCGTAGTAGCAGTCACCGGGTTCGCCCTCTTTTATCACGACGGTTCCTTGCGACACCGTGAGCGGCTCCAGGTCCCGCGCGATCGCTTCGAGCGAAGGAGCGGGGAGAGCGGCAAAGATGGAGATTCGGCGCAACAGTTGGATCTCGACCTGCGGGACCGTTGCAGAAGCGTCGATCCTCAGAATCCGGCGCCACAGCAATGCAATGAGCAAGAGGGCTACGACGGCCGGGGCCAAAAGTGCTGCCTCGAGGCCACCGATTGCAATCGCGACACGGACCAGAACGGCGCCCACGGCCAGGCCGGAGTCCATGAGCGCTTCCAGGATCGAAAACGACCCGGCTATCGCGTCGGAAGGAGCCGACCGTTGCAGGAGAGTCCGACCGGTGACGTCGAAGACGGCACCAGCCAGACCCACGGTGCCGATCAGAAGGATCGCAGGTGCCACCCTGGGAATCGCACCGATCAACGCGAGTGCCAACACCGCAATGGAGAGGGCGACGGTGAGCGTCCTCGCCAGATGGCGTCGACCGACGAGAAAGGCGGTTATGAACCCGGCGAGCAGTGCTCCTCCGCCGAGTGCGGCGTTCAGGAACCCCGGCCCGCCCGGCCCCATGTGCAGGTAGTCCACGGCAAGGATGACGCAGAGCAGGTCGAGGGCGCCGATGAGCACGAAATAGAAGGTGTGCAATGCAAGGAGAGCCCTGATCTGCGGGTTGCGCACGGTCACCAGCAGGTTTGAACCCGCGCCCGCCCTGATCGAGGACAAGGTTCGCCCGATGCCTGATATCAGACCGAGGGCATCAGTGTCCTCGTTACCTCCACGTTCCTCGTCTGCCGGGACGACATCGGACCCAATGGCAGCGGCGGGTCCGACCATTCCCAACACCAGAAAGGTGGAGATGGATGTCATGCCCGCCATTGCCGCAACCGCCAGCCCTGGACCCCGCCACGCAAGGAGGATGCCAGCCACTGCAGGACCGACCAGGGCTCCGGCTGCATCTGTCCAGCCGGTCATCACGTTGGCCGCGGTCAGCTCATCGGGCGTTCGAACGATGCTGGGCAAGAGCGCGGCTTGTGGCGGTCGTGTGACCGTGAGGCTCAGCGACGTGAGCGGTGCCAGGACAAACACCACGACCACCGGCGCACCGAGAGCGATGGCCACGGCCACGGCTCCCAGAGAAAGCGCCTGAAGCCCGTAGCCGACGCACAACACACGGCTCGGACGCCGGCGATCGGCAAGAGCGCCCAAGAACGGGCCAAGGGCAATGCATGGGATGAGCTGAACCAGAACCATCAGCATGCTCGCGCTCGGTCCGCCGTGACCGTAGGCAACGACCAGCAGCGTTATCCAGACACCGAACTCAGCTGCCCCAAACAGTGCGTAGGCGAAACCCACCCTGCGCAGCAGAGGGTTTTCGAATGCAGCCCTGAAGACCGATACGACTGCACGAAACCGTAAGGACATCGAGCACTCCTGGCTTCAGAATCCATCCCCGCCGAGGGCGTCTCCCGGGCGACCCCACGTTCCTCTGGCGAACAGTACCCAAGAAGTCGGTCTGCCTTGGCCCGCAAATGCCGTCCTCCAGTCATTTCGCCCCCGGCATCCGGACCGAGTGGTCGTCGCCCCGTCTCGAGGTTGGGGCTGTGCACGCGGATCTTGGATAGTCTTTCTCCGGGTATCCGTCCAGGAAGTGAGGAACGGTATGGCCGTTAGGGTTTGGTCGATCATTGCTCCTGTACGAATTCGCACCATTGCTCCTGTACGAATTCGCACAGCCATCGCGGTCTCAACCATTTGTCTGGTCGTTCTCGCCATTGGGGCGGGACCATGGGGCGGCCCAGTGGCGGCGGCCTCGCCGCACTCTGCGCTGACGTCGAACGGACACGAGTTCGGTGCACCGAGTGGTATCGCATACGCAGGCGGTGTCATCTGGGTGACCAACCGAGCTGGCAACTCGGTGACGGAAATCGATCCCGCCACTGGAGCGTGGATTCACACGTTCCACGGGACACAATACGCCTTTGACATGCCCGACGCGATCGTCGCCGACGGAGAAGACCTTTTTGTCGCCAACGCCGCTGGATCGGTCACTGAGGTCGCCGCGGGGAACGGAAATGCGCTCGCGGTATTGACAGGCAGCCAGTATGGCTTTTCCGACCCGGTGGCTATCGCCAGATCCGGTGGCACCATCTTGGTGGTCAACGCCGGGAACGCGACCACAAGGGGTTCGGTCACTGAGATCGATGCCGCTACGGGTGCCTTCGAGCGGGTTGCCGGCGGTTCGACGTATGGATTGAACGCTCCAGATGCAATCGCGACTGGCACCGGGAACGCCTTCGTCTCCGACAGAGCGAGCAACGGAGTGACCGAGATCAATGTGGCGACCGGTCACTTGGTGGCTCACGTCGCTGGATCCGGTCTCGACCGTCCCGACGGGATCGCGATCAGCGGCGGGCACGTCTGGGTCGCCGATTCAGGCAGCAATGCGGTGACCGAACTGAACGGATCTCCCCTCGCCGTCGAACGCTCTTTTGACGACTCCGACGGTGATTACGGCTTCGGTCAGCCGTCGGTCACCGTCGCCTACGCCGGTAACATCTTCGTCACCAGCCCGTTTGGATCGAGTCCCATGGTGACGAAGCTCTCTGCGACGACCGGAGTCCCGAGCTGGTACATGTGCAATACCAACGGCCCGTACTACTTTTCGAACCTCGCTGCGATGACGGTCGAAGGCACCAACATGTGGGTGGTCAGTCACACGGGAGCCAACAATCCCAATTCCGCAGCGGCCACGGGATCTCTCACTGAGCTGGAGACCGGGACCGGCGCCCTCGTCCGGACCATCCCAACCTGACGCAGGTGGCCCAACCCGTCTCGAGCCGGCGATCCTTCATCCCCGAGCGAGCCGCACCGACTTCGAAGCTACCGATGCCCTTGACAACAGCCCCTTCCGAGGGTCGCGATTGGTCGACGCCTATCCCAGCGCATCGGCGCGCGTGCCAGGCCTTCGGATGATGATCGTGACGGGTCCGCGCATTGATCCGGGATCGCTACCGCAGCAGGTGGGCGTCGATGTGCGGTCATAGTGCCAGAGCTGTATCGACTCCTCGCCGCCAGCGACCTCGCTGTCGTCCAAGGCGGACTGACCACGTGCATGGAGTTGACGGCGAACAAACGTCCGTTCATCTACCTCCCGCTGGCTGAACATTTCGAGCAGAACTTCCATGTCCACCACCGCCTCCAGCGTCACGATGCCGGCCGACGGATGGACTTTGCCGACACCGACCCCGAGCTTCTCTCGGAGGCACTAGCGCTCGAGATCGCCCGGCCGACCAGCTGCTACCGAGACGTGGAGGCGGACGGGGCGGCTCGCGCGGCGGCCGCAATTGCGGAACTGGTCTGATCGCCCAACTCGCTCAACTGAAGGGGCCGGAGGAAGTGGGGGAGGGCACCTCAGCTGGGCGAATGCAGGCGGCCGAGGTTGTCCGCGGTCACCGCTCGGGACAAGGGTTCCGATCGCCTCTCCGACGCGCTTCGACCCGAGAACCGCTGACAGCCAGTCCGGATTGCTGCCGGCCAACCTGGGAGGGGACCGTCGCATTCTCCGACTCACTGTGGTGATATCACCACCCACCCCGGTCTGTCGTTGTCAATGGACGGGGACTGTGTTATCCATTTGCTTGGCGGTGCCATTGGGCGCCTCAGAGCGGGAGGGCGAGCCTCATGGGCGCTGGATCGAGGGGACTGCGTGTCGCGTTAGCCGGGTCACTGCTGTTCGGTGGTGTGCTCACTGCCTCACTGTTGGTGGGGGAGCTTCCCGCTTCGGCGACGTCGGCGACGCTCTACGTGTCGACCACCGGGACCGGCAACTGCACGAGCCTGGCCAATGCCTGCGACGCCATTTCGGGAGCGATCAGCCAAGCGACCAGCGGGGCTTACACGGGCGACGACGTCATCATCGAGGTGGCCGCCGGGACCTACTTCGAGAACGACAGCCTCAGCGTCTCGTCACTCTCCTCGCTCACCATCGCCGGAGCCGGCGCGTCGTCGACCGTTGTCAATGGCGGCAGCCTGGCCTCGGTGATCACCGTCAACTCCGGCACGGTGATCGTCTCGGGATTGACGGTCGAGAACGGGTATGTGCCGAACTCCAGCGGGGGCGGGATCGACAATTTCGGCACCACCACGGTCACCAACAGCGTCATCACCGGCAACACCGCCACCGGTAACTTCGCTACCGGTGCCGGCCTCAACAACGACGGTTCGCTCTCCGTGTCCGACAGCACCGTGTCCGACAACAGCGGAGGAGCAGGTGCCGGGATCTACAACTTCTCCGGGCAGCTATCCGTGGCCGACTCCACGATCACCGGTAACACCACGTCCTTGAGCGGGGGCGGCCTGTCCAACGCCTCCCCAGGGGCGACCGCCACGATCACCGACAGCACCTTCTCGGGCAACGGCGCCTCCGAGGGCGGCGCCCTCTACGTGACCCGCGACACCGTCACGCTCTCCGCCAGCACGATCGTCGGCAACAGTGCGGGCAACGGGGGCGGCATCGCCAACTTCGCCACGCTCGACATGGCGGGGGACATCCTGGCCAACAATCGGACGGGCAGCTCCGACTGTGGGTCGTTCGGCTCGGCAGTGACCGACCTCGGGTTCAACATCGCCGACGACGGGTCCTGTGGGTTCTCCGCGACCGGGAGTATCAGCAACTCGTCCTCCCTGGACGCCTCCCTCGCTCCCCTCGCAAACAATGGCGGACTGACCCAGACGATCCTCCCCACGCCTGCCAGCCCGGCAGCCGGGGCGATCCCGAATCCGACCACGGTCGATGCGATCCAGCTCTGCCCGACCACCGACCAGCGCGGGACCGCCAGTGCGCTGAACGCGGCCTGCAACATGGGTGCGGTGCAGGGCACGGGACTGATCACACCAACGACGCCCGTCATCTCCAATCTGCCCGGTTCGGGTGTCAACGGTGGTGGCTTCACGGCCAGCGTCTCGACGACCGGGGACGGCACCACGTCGGTGACCTCGTCGACTAACGGGGTCTGCACCGCCTCCGGCCTCGCCGTCTCCTACGTCGGGCTGGGCACCTGCACCCTGACCGCACACGTGGCCGCAGGACCTAACTACGCAGCGGCCGACGGTTCTCCCCAGTCCCTCACCGTGAAGGACACCACGTCGACCAGCCTCTCCGTCAACCACGCGAGCGAGGTCTATGGCCACGAGGGGTTGGCCACCTTCACCGTCGGCGTCCAGACCGGCCAGGGAGAGACGGTCCCCTCGGGGGAGATGGTGACGGTCGCCGTCGGCTCGGCCCACTGCCTGGTCACCCTCGCCACGGTGACCGGTGGTGGCCGCGGCCTCTGCCAGTTGGCCGATACTGCGGTGCCGGCGGGGAGCTATACGGCCAGCGCGAGCTACCCCGGGGATGCCACCCTGGCCGGCTCGGGACCGGCGACCAGCCCCTTCACGGTCACACCCGCACTCATCGTGGTGAGCAGCGTGACTCCGGACACCGGCTACACGACCGTGCAGACTCCAGTGACCATCTTCGGGTCCGACTTCACCGGAGCGACTGCGGTTGACGTGGACGGGGTCCCAGCCACGGGGGTCGTCGTCCATAGCGACACCACGATCACCGCCACCCTCCCGACCGGCGCGGCCGGGGTCGCCGACGTCACGGTCACCGGTCCCTCGGGGACCTCCGCCACCACCCCCGCCGACCAGTTCACCTACACCGTGCTGGCCACACCCACCCCTCCGGCCAGTTGCGACCCGTCCTGCTCGGTGGCGGTGTCCACCCCGCTCAACGGGACGACGGTCCAGGTGAGCGCCTCGTCGACCTCGCCCACGGCCAAACTCCAGCTGGTCACCAACACCGGCACCCTCAACTGCGGGACCGGCTACACCTACCGGGCCCCCGTCTCCACGCTCACCCCGAGCGGATTCCCGGCCGCGGCCACGGTGACGATCAAGCAGACCATCTCCGGGTTGCCCAGCACCACAGGGGTCAAGATCTGCTTCCAGGCCAAGGGGGCACCGAAGCCCACCTTCCTCCCTGTCTGTCGCACCCCGAAGGTCGCCCCGTGCGTGCTCTCGGTGACCAAGTTGCCGTTCGACAAGGTCAGGGCCACCTTCCTGTCGCCCGCCAAGGACCCCAAGTGGCGGATCGGGGCCGCCGGGACGGTGGTGACCGCCATCTCCCCGCTGACCGGAGCCCGCGGCAGCTCGGTCACCATCACCGGGATCGACCTCAACCAGGTCACCTCGGTCGAGATCGGCGGCGCGAAAGCTCTCCCCAAGGCCGGCTCCACCAGCACCAAGCTGGTTGTGACCGTCCCCCGGAACGCCGTCAGCGGCTACGTGAGCCTGACGGCCGACTCCGGCACGGTGACCAATACCGTCAAATTCAAGGTCACGTAACCCGCCGCGGCGTCAGGAGGGTGACCCGTGTCGCCGGGACGGTGGGACAACATGTGCCCAGCGGATGAGTGGGTAGTTGCTTGCCGACACGAATGGTGCCGGCTGCTCAGATGACTGTCATAGCGTCTAGTCCTATCCGTGTTGGAAGCAGTAGCTGGAACGAAGGCGATGCGGAGCTAGGCGAACGCAGGGGCGTAGGTCGGTTGGAGACCCCCGAACGGCTCGCCTGGCTCGTCGATCAGCACATCCGGCCGCTCTACAACGGCGCGGTGTCGCTGCTCGAGCCTCTTGTGGCGGCCGGCAAGGTGCGCGATGTTCCTACCGCACACATCTACTACCTACTCACGGGGGCGGCCGCGACCATCTTCGTGCTGGCGCCCGAATGCCGGTTGCTGACCGGCGTTGATCCGGTAGACCCGTCCGAGGTCGAGCGCCATGTTGACGCTGTGACCTCGATGCTGTTCGTGTCATGAGCGAAGCCGGGTCGATTCAGCATTGGGAACAGATCGAGTAGAGCGGACACACCGAGAATAGGAGGAGGGACCCTTGTTGTTGCCAATCGCGCCTGAACCGTTTGGCGCCCCGACCGAGCGTGACATGTTGCCCTCGGAGAGGCGTCTTTTTGTGCGCACGCATCGCACCTGCGTGCTCGGCTACCAGCGTCAACATGACGGACCAGCGATGTCGGTTGTGTACTACGTCCCGACGGATGAGGACGAGCTGCTTGTCTCGACCATGGCCGGTCGGGCCAAGGCTCGCGCCGTGGTCCGAAATCCGAAGATCAGCCTCTGCGTTCTCGACGAGCGTTGGCCATTCGTGTACCTGCAGGTGTACGCCGATGCGGTGATCGACAGCGACCGGGAGCTTGCGGTGGACGTGCTGATGGCGGCGGCCAGCCGCATGTCGGGTGAGCCGGTCAGCGAGGACACACGTCCATTCTTCGAGTCGATGGCCGACCAGGAGCAACGCGTCGCGATGCGCTGCCGTCCCTATGAGACCTTCGCCTCGGGCCGACCAGTCAAGCCGGGGGACGAGTCCGTCGTCCGAGGTGTCTCCGGTGCCGTGCCCTGGGACTTGCCCGACCCGAGCTGATCGGAGGCAGTCGGCGGCCAGCCCTAGGTGGTTCGGTAGCGCCGGCGGAACAGTCCGTAGGCGAGGGCGCCGGCGATCGTCGGGAGCCAGTACTGCGCCAACCGGTAAGCCAACGTGGCCACCACCGCGCTGCGCCCGTCGACGCCGGCGAGCACGAGGAGACCGCTCAGGCTGGCCTCGACGATCCCCAGGCCACCGGGAGTTAGCGGGAACAAGGCGATGATCCCGGCCGCGGAGTAGGCGAGAAGGACGAGCCAGATGCGGGGATGGCTGCCGGTCGCGCGCAGGGCCGCCAGAAGGCAGAGATAATCAAGGCCGAGACGCCCCACAACGAGCAGGAAGATCTGCCTCCATTCCCTTCCCAGCGCAGCCCGGATCTGGTTGCGTTGGTCCAAAAGCCGATCCTCAAGTCTGGCCAATGGGGGATGCGGACGGCGGACCTTGTTCCAGATCCATTGGGCGGCCCTCCCCAACGCCCGCAGCGGTCGGTCCGTTTCGAGGAGCACGGCGCCTAGTCCCATGTACACCACAAACGCGGCCACCCCGATGAGGGCGGCGCTGACCAACGTGTGGTTGAGCCCGGAGTCGCCCAAGACGGTGGGGAGCGTGAGGATCGGGAGCATGAGCAGACCGCCCACCCCGAGGAGTGAGGACGCTGCGAGCCCTCCGGCCGCGGCATCGGAGTTCACCCCGGCAGTTGCCAGCATCCGGTACTGGACCGCCGCCCCCGCAGCGGCGCCGCCCGGAAGCGTGTTGGTGACGGTGTTGCCCGCGAGTCCCGCAGTGACCACGGCGAACCATCCACGGGTTCGCAGGACGATGCGTTGGATCGCGAAGTTGCAAACGAAGCTCCCGCATTCGAACAACAGGGCGACGAAGACCCACACGCCGCTCAACGTGGCCAATCTCGGCCATGCTCCGAACACCGCCGAGAGGCTCGGAAGCACGACGTAGAGGGCCAGTCCCGTGACGACGAGCGCGGCCAAGCGCCCGACGACCCTCCTGCGGTTTGGCTCGGTCATCCGTCGGTCAGCCATACCGGAGCCGGACGAGGCGGGCGTTCCGGGCATCGGGGCCGACGTCACCGTTCACAGATACTCCCGCGTATGCATCCACATCGGTGTCGGTTGGCCGGCCCCGGGCCTGCCCCACGTCGCGCAGGCCCCCCAGCTCACCTTCGTCTAGAACGGGGAACCGCACGTCAACCCGTGGGGTGCCTGCACAGTTCTGTTCATCTGTGCCCCGGCCCTCGGTGCCGGTGGTCATCTGCGCCGAGTCGTCTTCCCGTCCCGCGCGGTGACCGGTCATTCCAACATCTTCCCTTAGCGGCCGACCGGAGGACATCACGCGTGAGCCTATGTGTCACGCTTTTCGTCCTCTGTTCTCGGCCTACTCCCGAGAGGTAAGAGGGGGATCGGTCGCCCCACGGTCTCGCCTTCCTCGGCTGTCGAGACGAACGTCGGAGATCGGGCGATTCCGGCTCTCCCTTCGTGCGGACGCCTGCAGTTGCGGCCGATTTCGTGCAACGAGAACGCGGCCGTCGCGAAGGTGCCTCAGATCCCAGAGTCCTGAGAGAAAAGGGCTTTGAGATGAGAGCCCGAGGACGTCGCCCCCTCCACCACGCTGCTGACCGCTGGAACCGCTTCGCCTCCTATCAGGGGGGTCATCGCCCTCGCCGAGCCCGAGCATTCGGCGACGAAGAAGCCGTCCGCGTGAACGTGGGTCCGGGGTGGCGGCGCCCGGCTGGAGTCCGAATGCGCAGCGCTGCCGGGAGCGATTCGAACTTGAGCGGTGGCTCGAGCCTGATGGCCTCGCCGTCCAGCCCGACATCGATCGTGGCCCCGGAGTCGATCTCGTAGCGACGGGTGATCCACTCCCGCAAACGGCGCAATGGCGGTCCGTCGGGCACCACCACTACGCCGAGCGTCCCTCCGTCCATCGTCCCCCGGGTGCCCTGAATCCCGATCGGGTCGAGCTGGTAGCGGTTGTTGGACACAAGGACGAGCTGAGCCGTCTCGTATTCCGCTCCGTCAGGGTCGCTGAAGCGCAGGTCGAAAGGCGCCGCCTCGGGGCCAAGCAGGTCGGGCAGCATTTCGATGACCGTGCGCAGCTTGGCGTCGCGGTACTCGGGCGATTGAACGACCTTTCCGTAGACGCCGATCGACGCGTTGTTCACGAAGACCCGACCGTTCACTTGAGCCAAGTCGATGCGACGCTCGGAGCCGTGGTCGAACGCTTCGAGGGCACCGATCACATCTTCCCGGTCCACGCCGATGTCCAGCGCGAAGTGATTGCGCGTACCGGCCGGTATGCAGACGTACGGGATGTCGTGCCTGGACGCGACGGCGGCCACGATGGCTTGGGAACCATCGCCGCCGGCCATGCCGATGGTGTCGGCGCCCGACGACACGGCGGCGGCGGCCAGTGACGCCAGGTCGTCGCCCTCCTTCATCACGACCGGCTCGATCCCCCGGGCGCGGCACCGCCCGGCGAGGTCGTAGCGCTGCGCCTTGCCGCCGCCGGACCTCGGGTTGACGAAGAGGACCGGGTGCACCGGCCTCGTGTCCGCTGGATCCGTCATCTCAGCTCTCCATCCTGGGGCGTTCGTGGGCCCTTGACAATCATTCATCGGTTCTGTAATCTTTCATCAGTTCTGTGGTGGCATGTCAAGAACCGGTCGCCACAGCGATTACAACCACCGAAAGGAGCTGTCATGTTCAAGTCATTGAGTACATCCTTCATCGTGCGGGGCATTCTGGCTGTCGCCGTCGGTATCGTGGCACTGGCGTGGCCCGGGGTCACCGTCTTGGCGCTGGTCATTCTGTTCGCCATCTACGCGTTCATCGCCGCCGGCATGGAGGCGCTGAGAGCCTTCAGCAGCGAAAGGGCTGGTCCCGTGATGGGTCATCTGCTGCTTGGTCTGGTCGACGTCGGCGCCGGGGTGGTCGCCCTGGCGTGGCCCGGGCCGACCGCGCTGGTGTTGGTGTTGCTCGTGGGTGTCTGGGCGACGATCGGCGGGCTGGTCGAGATCTTCGCAGGGTTCGAGTCCGGTGAACCAGCTGGGACTCGTGCCCTCTTCTTCGTGGGCGGGCTGATCTCCATCGCCTTCGGCATCGTCCTCTTCGCCCGTCCCGACATGGGCGCAGTGGCCCTTGCCTTGCTGTTCGGCCTGTTCAACCTGGTCTATGGGATTTGGGCGGTCGGGCAGGGCATCGACTTGCGCCGGGCTCACCGCGCAGTGGACTCGCTGGTCGACGAGCAGCCTCGGCAGCACGACCGGCTAGTATCAGTTATGTAGTATTCAATCAGTACTGATCTAAACTCCCACTCCGGAGGATCCGCTCGAGCTTCGGCCGAGCGGATCCTCCGGGTGAAACCCGTATACGACGTCGAAAGAAGGAGGCTGATGTGAGCTCGGTATCCGCGAGCACCGCCGGGGGCCCGACCCGGCTCGACCGGCGCAAGGCCCGGACCCGGCAGGCACTGATCGACGCAGCGGTCCGATTGATCGCCGAAGGGCGCGGGGAACGGGCCAGCATCCAGGAGATCACCGAGGCCGCCGATATCGGGTTCGGATCGTTCTACAACCACTTCGAGAGCAAGGACCTGCTGTTCGAGACCGCGTCGAGCGAGGTCCTCGAGCGCTGGGGCCGCATGATCGACCGGGCATCCGCCGGCATCACCGACCCAGCGGAGGTGTTCTCGATATCGCTGCGGCTGTCCGCCCGCCTCGGCTGGACCCATCCCGAAGTGGCCCGGTTCATCACCGGCGCCGGCCTCGATCTCCTCGACGCACCGGGCGGGCTGGCCCCGCGCGCCATGCGAGACATCCAGGCCGGGCAAGCCGCGGGTCAGTTCAGCGTGGCTGACGCGGAGGTCGGTCTGAGCGCCGTGGCCGGCGGCCTCATTGGGTTGCTCCGCTTGCACCAGCGTCATCCCGAACGGGTCGAGGAGAGCTCGGTCGACGAGCTCGCCGAGGCCTGCCTCCGCCTGCTCGGCCTCCCGAGTGCCAAAGCCAGACGCCTGGCCCGGCTGCCGCTGCCCGCCACGGAGCCTTGGTGATGTACGCCGCATGAGCCCTCCCAACGGCCAGCCGCTGACTCGAGCGGGGATGCTCGAAGCCGGGCGGGCGTTGCGCGCTCGGGTTCCCCGCAGCGCTCACGGCCAATGGACGGCCCCCCGCGACCGTGCCGATCCGCTCGAGATCCTGTCCCGGTCAAACGCCAACCGGCTGCCCGAACTGGTTCCCGTCCGCAACGGCCGGATGATGGGGCCGCCGTTCGCCTTCTACCGGGGCTCGCCGGCGGTCATGGGGGCCGATCTGAGCCGGACACCGTCACGGGCATTCAGTTGCAGATCCCGCTGCCTACTCGCTGCACAGCACTTCTCAGGCGTGATTCGAATGACGGTACGCTCCTGTTCATCGAGCGTCGGGACGAGCGAGGTGGGGTTCGCTCGGCGGGTGTTCGCAACCTGGGCGAACGCGTCGGTGCTGAGCTGCAGCTCGCAGCGAGCCGGTGTCGATGATCTCGGCTGTCCTGTAGATCACAGCGATCGTGGCGCATTGCCAAGGGTGCAGGACGTCTCATCAAAGGATGTGTTCTTGACCAGCTCAGCTTTGATGGCGACGCCGGCTGAAAGGGGGTCCCGTTGTGGGCAACGTTGAGGAAGGCGCGCGAAGGTACTCCCCGGGGCAGATCGACCGGGTCATTCGGACGCTGCCACTGCCGTTCCTGTTGATCAACATCGACACGCTCACTGTGGAGGCGGTGAGCGAGGCCGCGGCCCGGGTAATCGGGGTCTCGCCGGCCGATCTGGTTGGCCGACCCTTGCTGGATCTGATAGTGCCCGAGGATCGGGAGAACGCCAGCCGACTGAACGAAGTCGTCCGGAGCGGTGCGCTTCACAGCTTCGTCATCTCGGCTCGTCCCGTCACGCACCCGGTGACGGCTTGGGCGAGAATCATCGACCTCGGATCCAGGCGGTACGAGCTCGCCTGGCTTTCCGCGGATCCTCCAGGCCAGCCCAGTCCCTTCAAGCAGTACCTGGGGAGCGAGCCGTTGGAGATGGCGGTCGGGACGGTGGACCCCGAATGGAGGATCCTCACGATCAGCAACGAAGCCGAGCGGATTCTTGGTTCCCCGGCCGATGCCATGGTGGGGATGCGCCTGGTTGCGCGGTTGTCAAAGTCGGATGTTGACCACCTCGTTGCCGCCCGCGAACTTGTTGGGGTCGCCCACTCCGTGGCACTGAAGATCAGCTGGTCCGTCGATGACGAGTTGCGTGTGTTGACCTGCTTTCTCACGAGGCTGGCGGGGATGCGGGATCTCGGCTTCATGTTCGTACCGGAGACCCCAGCGCCGGCGGGCCAGGAGCACCGAACTGCGGAGTTAGAGCGCCATCTGGTGAAGATCGCCGCCGAGGTCGAGGCGAGCGGAGTTCTCGATCGCTTCTTCGTCCTGCCTGATCCTGCGGATCTACCGGAACTGCAGCATCTTTCGGTGCGACAATGGGAGATCATGAGTCGCCTGCTCCAGGGCGAGAGGGTCCCGGAGATTGCGAAGGAGTTGTTCCTCAGCCAGAGCACCGTGCGAAACCACCTGTCGATGATCTATCGCCGCTTCGGTGTGCACTCCCAGGCCGAGCTTCTCGCTCTGCTGGCGAACCGGCACCCGAGGTTGGCACAGAGCCAACTTGGCACCCTATGAACCCCGGAGCCGGGAATGTCATGCACGCCACAGATGCAGCAGACCCGCCGGGGTTCGAACATAGTCATTTGCCTTAGTCGGCAAATGCCGCTGAAATGCGGCCTCTGAGCCGGTAAAACGTTGTAAATCGGACAACGGGTGGAGGTTATCGGACTATGTTCGAACCCCTGCTGGAGCGCCGCCAGTGTCGACGGATGCGCAAGCCATCCGACGTAGCTGTGCTTGCAGGGACACCAGCACTCGGCAAGGTTGGAGGGCTCAACCTCTCGGGTGCTCGCGATGTTTACACGCCCCGATGGTGGTCTTCCGATCGCCTATGGACATCTCGTGTCCGGTGGCGCAGTCTTGAGTCAATGGCCCTGCCCGTCGCTGGGTCGAGGCATTCCGGTTGCCGGCAGGTATGAGTTCTAACCGATGGAGGTGCCAGACGGCTGAGCTCGGACCGCTGACTGAGATCCCCGCAGGCATCGTCGAGTGAAAGGCAGTCACCCCATGCGATCCGACATCAGACCAGGCGGCGAGTTCCCCGACTACTCGTTGCCGGATCACACCAACATCGTTCGCACACTCAGTGAGCTCCAAGGTGACGATCCGATGATCCTCACGCTGGCGCGAGGCAATTACTGTCCGAAGGAACACCAGCAGCACCTGGAGCTCGCAGCGAACTATCCGAAAATCGCCGTCGCCTATACCCAGGTCGTCACGATCGCCACCGATGACCACCACACCCTGCAGGAGTTCCGGGGTTCAGTCGGCGCCCAATGGACTTTTCTCTCGGACCCAGCTCGGACGATCCAAAAGGACCTCGACATCCAGGAATACACCGACCCCGAGCACGATCCGATGATTCCCCATACGCTGGTGCTCAAGCCTGGACTCCTCATTCACAGCATCTACAACGGCTACTGGTTCTGGGGTCGCCCGTCGTTTTACGACCTGTGGTCCGACTTGTGCGCTGCGTCGAGCGAGATCCGCCCCGACTGGGACCTGAGCAAATCGGGATTGCGCGAGGCCTGGGATGCAGGCGACTACTCGAGCTTTCACGGTTGGAACAAACGGTCCACCAAGTCGATGCCCACATCGTATGAGTCCTAGAAGAATATGGATCTATCCGTGATGAGGGAGGACGGCCTGGATCGAATGGGTCGGTGGTAGTAGTGCGAACGCCGGTCTGCGAACTGCTCGGGATTGAACAACCGATTGTCTTGGCGGCGATGGTGGCGGTGCCAGAACTGGCGGCAGCGGTCTCGAATGCCGGTGGGCTCGGCATGGTGACGCTTACGTGGTCCGATCCGGCAGGAGACGTGGTCCGCGAGACGGCGGCGCTCACCGATCGTCCCTTCTGCGGCAACCTGGTTCTCACCTCCGATCAGCACCGTCGGCTCGATGAAGCCCTCGAGGCGGGATTGCGGATCGTGTCACTGTTTCTGGGGGATCCCGCTGGCTACATCGGGCGGGTCCACGATGCGAGCGGACTCGTTCTGTGTACGGTCGGAAGCGCCGAAGAGGCGCGGCGGGCCGTCGCTAGCGGAGTTGATGTCATCGTGGCGCAGGGTTGGGAGGCTGGGGGGCACGTGGGGGGTCAGATTGCGACGCTTCCCTTGGTGCCCGCCGTCGTGGACGCGGTGGCGCCAGTGCCAGTGATCGCGGCCGGTGGGATCGGGGACGCTCGCGGCGTGGCCGCCGTCCTCGCCCTGGGCGCTCAGGCGGCGTGGGTGGGTACCCAGTTTCTGCTTGCCCGGGAGATGCCTATCCACCAGGAGTACAGCACTCGCCTGATCAACGCGGTCGAGACCGACGCGGAGTGGTACCCGGACCTCTACGACGTCGACTGGCCGGACTCGCCGCACCGCGCGCTCCGCAACTCGACGGCCGAGATGTGGGAGGCAGCGGGACGGCCGCCCCTGGAGACCCGGCCCGGAGTGGGCGATGTCATCGCGCACTTCGCTTCGGGCGAAGCAATCGTCCGCTACGAGCCAGCGCCGCCGATGGCCGGCACCACCGGTGGAATCGAAGCGCTCTCCATGTGGGCCGGGCAGAGCGTCGCGCTCGCCAGGCGGCCACGACCAGCAGCAGAGATCGTGACTGAGCTCGTCTCGCGTTTGTGAGGCAAGCCGGCCTACCGGCCACGGCGGCGATCAGAGTCTTGACAGAGAGTCGTCATCGATCGTCCATTTGAATTCTCTATCAAGTCTTAAGTGAGAGTCAATTGGCGGTGGCTCGTAGGCACAACAAGCGAGCTGACGGATCGCGGAGACGAAGGGTGGACTCGGCGCTGACTGGCTCATCGCGCTGCTCGAAGAGAAGGGATCGTGGAGGGAAAAATGCCATGGTTTCCAGATTTCGTTAGTGCCGTTGAACTCGCCGTCGCCAGACCGACCTCGACTAGCTGATCCCGTCCAGCGGTACTACAACGCCCTCGAGACCGGGCGCACTCACGAACTAGAAGAAATATGGCCCGGCCAAGTGGCGATTACGACCCCCGGGAGGGGGAGGTGCGCGGTCATCGACAGCTTCGACGGTTTGTCCGCACAATCAATTGTTGTGGGCTGAGCGCCACGTCCGCATCGAAACCGTAGCCTCCACCTGTATAGGCGGGCGGGCCGTAGTCGAGCTGCTGGCGCACCTGGAAGACTACGACGGTCAGCCGGTGGATTGGCCGATAGCCGTCGTTGCAGAGTCCCCCGACGAACTGTCGGTGGTGTTCCGCACCTATTGCAGCTAATGGCCGGTCGACGGGCAGCGTCACATCAGGCGCCCCCTGCTCGAGCCGGCAAACACCCAGCTGAGTGACGTTGTCGGCCGATATCTAGCCCGCTAAGCGCCGGAGATCTCGACTCCATCGTGACGCGTTCGCCCCAGATGGGTACTTCCGCGAGTCAATCGGTCCGCACTATCTACACCATGGCACGCGTGAGCTGCGTTCGTATTTCGCCGAGTGCTTCAAGGCAGGTGGTGGGCTCAAACTCGAGCACTGCACCGTGACCGACGACGGCGTGCGTTGCGCCTGGAATTCAACTGTGTTCGATGGGGCAGTCATGACCTGACACCCCAAGCTGGAATTAGCGTCATGAGCGAAGTTCGGACGGTCTGCTGGCTGCCGCCCGAACTACGACGACATCGAAGCGCCCGTTTGACAGTTGTACGTCGACTGGGAGATTGCAGCGACCTTACGCAACAACAAAGACGACCCAAGGCGTACTCATCGCAGTCCAGTTACCATCGGCCGAGGAGAACGGCTGCAGGAGGCTCCCACCGAGGTTGCAACGAAGCGTCGTCCACGAGAACGGCACCGATATCGGTTACGCCGCTTCTATGGACCGCCCCACCGATGCCACTCTCGCGACGTGGGTCGAGGTGGCCATCGAAGACCAGACCTGCTCACTGGTTCCGGGGATCTAGATCGGGTCGATGTATTCGAGGCCGAGCGGTCCGACGGCCGACACTTGGGTGACGTAGGTTCAGATTTCGCCCAGTGGAAATGCGGAGTACCGCCGGGGAGCACAATGACGGCTCCCGGTGGATATGCCTGCGGCCGCTCTTCATCGAACACGCTTCCAAGGCCGATGTAGAAGACGCCGGAAATGACCGTATAGACGCGGTCCTCCGGGTGCTGGTGCGGCATCAGCTTGCGCTCGAGGGGACCTTGACCCGGATGACGTAAGGCCCTGGTTCCGATGGACGCCGACGACGATTGCCAGCGCCGATGGCGGAAACGCTGGAAACGGCTTCCAATCGATCTCCTCGGGCAGAACTGACCTGTACTCGGCCTGGTCTGGTTGGTGGATCACCATCGTTGGTCGACCTCCCGACTTCTGAGGGTGGTGGCCGAATGGCGACACGGCTAACTTTTCAGGGTGATGCCGGACGAATTAGCGAAGGGCGAACGTTCAGCGCCGCCCGCCAACAGCTACCCCGTACAAGTCGTTCGGTAGGTTCGCTGAGCATGCCAATCCGATAGCACGATAGCCCATCTCCAGTGCAGTTGAGAAATTGTTGATTATGGGTGAATATCTTGCGCTTCCACGAGCGAAGGAGTTCACGTGACCACGACCCCCATTGCTGATTATGCGCTCCTGTCGGATCGGCACAGCGCTGCGCTGGTCAGTCGGGGCGGGTCGATCGACTGGCTCTGCTTTCCACGCTTCGACAGCCCCTCGACCTTCGCTCGCCTCCTCGACGAGAAAGCCGGGCACTGGTTCTTCGGGGCCACCCACCCGACGGAAGTCAGCAGGCGCTACCTGGACCGAACCATGGTGTTGGAGACCACGCTCCGTACACCGACGGGTTCAGTCACGATCACCGATGCACTTGCCATGGGTTCTGGTAACCGGGGACACGAGCTCGGCCAAGGAGCGCCTCACGTTCTCCTGCGGCGCGCCACGTGTACGGAGGGACGGGTCGACTTGTCCCTGGAGTACGTCCCGCGCCCCGATTACGGGTTGAAACATCCATCGCTTGACGCGGTCGACGGTGGAATGACGGAGTCGGGGAGCGCGGACGGGCTCGTGCTGTCGACGCCCGTGGCCCTGACGCTCGACCAGGACTGCGCCGCGGCCTCGGGCCGGTTCCAGCTTGCCGAAGGCGAAAGCGTGGGCTTCGCTCTGCATCACGGGAACCAGACTGAGGGCAGTTCGGCCAGGGTCTGGAGCCTGTCGGAAATACGTGCCCGGCTCGAAGACACCGTGGCGGGGTGGGAGTCATGGTCTGAACTCCATCAGGCCTACGTCGGTCCGTGGCAAGACATGGTGCACCACAGCGGCCGGGTGCTCCAGTCACTCTCCTTTTCACCCACCGGCGCTATCTGCGCGGCGGCGACCACATCGTTGCCCGAGGTGGTGGGCGGCTCCCGGAACTGGGACTACCGCTATGCCTGGGTCCGGGACGCTTCCTTCACGATCCAGGCCCTTTGGGTGGCCGCTTGTCCCGACGAAGCCAACCAGTTTTTCGATTACGTCTCCTCGTCCGCGGCCGGCTCGCTCGACCGGGACGGTGCCTTGCAGATCATGTTCGGCATCGGCGGTGAACGGGACCTGACCGAGCGGGAGCTGCCGCAGCTGGAGGGCTGGCGGCACTCGGCGCCGGTCCGGGTGGGCAACGCGGCCTGGAAACAACGCCAGCTCGACGTCTACGGCGAGTTGCTCAACGCGGTGTACCGCATGTCTGACCACCTGTTCGACGACACCCACCGGGTCGGGCCATTGTCCGAGTCGGGCAAGTGGGATGCGCCCACCGACCTGGCAGCAGCCACACGAAAGTTCCTCGTGCAGCTGGCCGACACCGCCGCCCGCCGGTGGCAGGAGAAGGACCAGGGAATCTGGGAGATCCGGGGGGAGCCGCGTGATTTCTTGTATTCCAAGCTGATGTGCTGGGTGGCCCTCGATCGGGCGGTGATCCTGGCCGACCGTCTCAACGCCTCCTCTCAAATCTGGTCATGGACGCAGACGCGGGATCAGATCCGTGAGGCGATCGTGACCAGAGGCTGGAGTGACCGGGCCGGGGCCTTCACCCAGTCCTTTGGCTCGGACGAGCTTGACGCCTCCAACCTTATGGTGCCACTGGTGGGATTTCTCCCGCCGGACGATCCGAGGGTGCTCGCCACGGTCGACGCGACGGAGGAGCGGCTCACCGACCAGCGGGGATTGGTCTATCGCTATCGGTCCCGCGACGGACTCGAGGGTGAAGAGGGCACCTTCCTTTTGTGCACCTTCTGGTTGGCCCAGGCCCTGGCCCTGGCAGGCCAGCCGGTTCGGGCCCGGGCCGTCTTCGAGCGTGCCGCCGCCTTCGTCAATGACGTCGGCCTGCTGGCCGAGGAAGTCGATCCAGTCAGCGGGGAGCTCCTTGGCAACTTCCCGCAGGCGTTCAGCCATATCGGGCTCGTCAACGCGGCTTGGGCAATTTCTGAGAGCGAGCGCCAGGCGCAACCGACTTGAACATCTGCTGGACTCCCGTGGGATCTTTGGATCAGACTCTTTCGAGTTTGGAGGCCACATGCGCAGCGACATCCGTGAAGGCGAGACGTTTCCCGACTACGAGCTCGCCGATCAATCCGGCCAGCGGCGGGCCCTGTCGGAGCTCCAGGGGGGCAACCCGATGGTGCTCCATCTGTCCCGTG
>CAVWDZ010000003.1:0-187564 GCA_963753905.1 uncultured Acidimicrobiaceae bacterium
GCCACCGCCTTCTACGTCCGGGTGGACGAGGCGATGCGCCCGTTCCAGCTCTGGCGCCACCGGGTGGGCACCGATCCCTCGGGCGACGCCGTGGTGCTCGAGGAACCCGACGATCGCTTCTACCTCGGGATCGGGCGCACCAAGGACGACCGGTTCCTCCTCTGCGGGCTCGACTCCAAGACGACCTCGGAGGTCCGGTTCCTCGACGCCGACGACCCGCTCGGTCCGTTCGCCACGATCGAGCCCCGCCGCCAGGGCATCGAGTACAGCGTCGACCACGACCGCGGCGACCCCTCCGCAGGCCGCATCGCCCGCTTCCTCATCCTCACCAACGACGCGGCAGAGGACTTCCGGCTCATGGAGGCCCCCGAGGCGACTCCGGGAAGGGACCACTGGGACGAGGTCATCCCGCTCCGGACAGGGGTGCGCCTGGAGGGCATCGACCCGTTCGCAGACCACCTGGTCGTCTACGAGCGCGCGGAAGGCGACACCCGGATGCGGGTAGTCGACGCCGCAACCGGGACGTCGACCACGGTCGACCAGCCCGAGTCGCCCTCGACGGTCTGGGGCGGAGCCAACCCCGAGTACGACTCGACCGTGCTGCGCTACGAGTACACCTCGCTGGTCACCCCCCGCTCGGTCTTCGATCTGGACCTCGCTACCGGGGAGCTCGAGCTGCGCAAGCGCCAGCCGGTCCTCGGCGACTTCGACTCCGGGCGCTACCGCACCGAGCGCCGGTGGGCGGTGTCCGATGACGGGACCGAGGTCCCGCTGTCGCTGGTGTACCGCCCCGACCTGGTCCGGGTTCCGGACGGCGGAGCGGCCGACGGCGCCGTCGGATCACCGTGCCTGCTCTACGGCTACGGGTCCTACGAGATCTCGATGGACCCGGCATTCTCGTCGCTGCGGCTGAGTCTCCTCGACCGCGGCTTCCTCTTTGCCATCGCCCACGTGCGGGGCGGCGGCGAGCTCGGCCGCCACTGGTACGAGGACGGGAAGCTCGCGGCCAAGCCCAACACGTTCACCGACTTCGTGGGCTGCGCCCGCACGCTCGTCGGCGAGGGATGGACCGCCCCTGATCGCTTGGTGGCGCGGGGCGGCAGCGCGGGCGGCCTGCTGATGGGCGCCGTGGCCAACCTCGCGCCCGACCTGTTCCGGGCGATCGTGGCCGAGGTGCCCTTCGTGGACTGCCTGACCACCATCCTCGACGAGAGCCTCCCGCTGACCGTAACCGAATGGGAGGAGTGGGGGAACCCGGTCGAAGACCCGGTGATCTACGCGGTGATGAAGGGGTACTCCCCCTACGACAACGTGCGCTCGACCGATCGGGCCGGGAAGCCGCTCCGCTATCCCGACATCCTGGCTACCGCGGGACTCACCGATCCGCGGGTGGGCTTCTGGGAGCCTGCCAAATGGCTGGCCCGGCTCAGGGCGGCCAACCCCGAGAACCGGGTGCTGCTCAAGACCGAGATGGGGGCCGGCCACGCGGGCCCGTCCGGGCGCTACGACGCCTGGCGGGACGAGGCCTTCGTCTACGCCTTCATCCTCGACGCAGTCGGTCTCGCCGACGGGACGTCGATCCCCTACCCCACAGCCGAGTCCGGCTGAGCCGTCGCAGACGAACTGTTCCGGACGACGGAGCGGTCGCCGATCCGGCCGAGTCCGGCGAGGACCCGACCGCCGTCGTGATCAACGCCGCGGTGTCGGATGCAGTGGTGTTGGACGGCACGGTGGTGTGCGGCACCGTGGTGGATGCAGTGGTGTTCGACGGCACGGTGGTGGGCGGGCTCGTCACCGGAGGAGCCGACCCTGCCGGCGGTGGTGGGGTGAAGGTGGCGACGAACGGGGTGTGCAGCGGTGTCGGCAGCACCACCGGGATCGCGTCGACCGACAGCGTGACCGGCGGGGCCCCGATCTCGAGGGCGGTCGCCGCGGTGACGGAGATGTTCTGGACCCCGCCTGCGGTGAGCTCTCCGGACCACACCGTCGCCTGGCTGGCCACGGTCGAGGCCTGCGCCCAGCAGAGCCCCGAGGCGTGGAGGGTGATCGTGAACGAGGCGAATGGCACCGGGTAGGTGGCCGACATGCCGGAGGCCGACGTGGTCGTGGCGACGAGCCGGACGGGCAGGGTGGTCGTGGGGGGCCGGCCCGTGTGGGTTCCCGATCGCCGACCGGTGGTCCGGCTCGAGTGCCCGGAGTCGGACCCGGATGTCGAGCGGACCGTGCCGGTGGTCGTCGTGGCGTGGTCGGACGAGGCCTTGGAGCGGTGGCTGCCGACGTAGGCGAGCACCCCGAAGAGGAGCAGCACGGCGGCGACCATCAGGATCACCGAGCCCGGCCGGCGGCGGTGGTTCATCGAGTCGAGCGCGATCCGCTGGGCGCGGTCGCTACGGGATCCGGCGGCGCCCTCGCCGCCCGGCTGACGGCGCGTGGGCAGCGAGGCGTCGTCGAAGACGACCTGCGCACCCGGGTCGGGGAAGTGCTCGCTCCCGCGCACCGGGACCGGAGGGACCACCCCCTCGGCACCGGGTCGGTCGGGCCGGGTCGTCGGCCGGACCGCCGGTGACCCGGTCCGGTCGGAAAGGTGCTCGAGCGTGCCGAGTGCCGAGTGGTACTTGCGCACCGAGTGGAGGTCCTCGCTGCGCGGGCGGCGCAGCAGGACGACCACCAGACCACCCACCACCAGCACGATCACGAGGAAGACGGCGACGAACATCGGGACCATTCAACCCCGAATCCGCCACCCGCTGAAGGGCGGAGGGCGGTCGACGCACCGTCGTCGGGATCCGGCCGGCGACATCCTCCCTGCTGAGGGGTTCAGATCGCGGTCACCGCGGTCAGGCCCCCGTCCACCGTGAGGTGGGCACCGGTGACGAAGGAGGCCTCGTCGGAGAGCAGGAACCGGATCGGCCGGGCGATCTCGTCAGGGGTGGACACCCTCCTGAGCGGCGTCCGCTCCTCGAGCTGGTCGCGGAAACCGGGGAGCTCGAGTGCGGGGGCCAGCATCGGGGTGGCGACCGCACCGGGGCAGACCGCGTTGACCCGGAAGCCCTCCGTGGCGAAGTGCTGGGCGAGCGAGCGCATGACCCCGAGCACGCCGCCCTTCGAGGCGCAGTAGGCGGTCAGGATCGAGCTCCCGAAGAGCCCTTCGATGGAGGAGATCAGCACCACCGCCGACCCCGGGCCGGCTTCGCCGAAGGGTGCGAGCAGGAGTCGGCAGATCATGACCGCGGCCCGGAGGTTGGTGTTCAGCGTCGCGTCCCAGAGCGCGTCGTCGATGCCGTCGACGGACATCGCCCCGGGCACCCCGGCGGCGTGGACGAACCCGCCGATCGACCCGAGCTCGCCGGTCGCCTCGGCGAGCGCCGGCCCGAGGGCCGGGGAGTCCGCCACGTCCACCGTCGCGGCGTGGCTGGCCACCCCGAGCTCCGTGCAGAGCGCCGCCGTCTCGCGGCAACCCGCGGCGTCGACATCCCAGAGGGCGACCGGTCGTCCGACCTCGGCGAGGGCGAGGGCGGTGGCCCGGCCGATGCCGGAGGCGCCCCCGGTGATGAGGACCCCGGTGCCCGGGCTGCCGAGCCGTCCGGGTGTCGGAGCTGCAGGGTCGGCGGTCATCGGCGCAGCCTTCCAGAGTGCGTGCGGGCCCGGGTCAGGTGCGCAACCCGGCCCGGGGCTGGACCCCTGCGGGGATCTCCGAGCGCAGCGGATTGTCCCGGTCCCGCGCGGAGAGGACCGGATCGGTCAGCCCCCAGTCGCCGCCGACCGCGGGGTCGTCCCAGGCCACCCCGAGCTCGTCGCCGGGGTTGTAGTAGTTGTCGACCAGGTACCAGAGGGTCAGGTCGGTGAGCGAGGCGAAGCCGTGGGCGACGCCAGGGGGGATGAACAGGCCACGGTCGTGGTCCCCCGAGAGGTCGAGGGAGAGGGTCGCGCCGTCGGTCGGCGAGCCCAGGCGGAGGTCGTGGAGGACGACCCTCGCGGTGCCGGCCAGGACGTACCAGTAGTCGGCCTGGTGCAGGTGGTAGTGGAGCCCGACGATCGCCCCGGCCTGCTTGGTCGACCGGTTGCACTGGACCATCTCGCGTCCCAGCGGGAACCAGCTCCGGCGGTAGGTCTCGACGAACCTGCCGCGCTCGTCGCCGTGGGCCTCCGGCTCCACCACGATCACGTCGGCGATCACGTCGGACTCGATGATCTTCGGCACTGCTACCCCCCGTCTCGGCGCCGCTCCGGCACCGCCACCGTAGCCAACTCCCGCCGGAAGAAGAGCAGGGGGGTCCCCTCCCCGACTCCGATGTCCAGCACCCGTCCGATGATGAGCTCGTGGTCGCCGGCGTCGTGGACGAGCTCGACAGTGCAGTCGACCCACGCCAGGCAGCCCTCGATCACCGGGGACCCGCTCGCCGTGGCGGGGTGCCAGGCCACGCCGTCGAACTTGGGTCCGCCGGACACCGCGAACCCCCGGCACAGGTCGACCTGCCGGTCACTCAGCACGTTCACGCAGAACCTGCCCGCCTCGGCGATCCGCGGCCAGCTGGTGGACGTTCTGGCGGGGGCCACCGCCACGTAGGGGGGGTCCACCGAGAGGGAGACGAAGCTCTGGCAGGTGAACCCCACCGGCTCGTCGCCGTGGATGCCCGCCACCACGGTCACCCCGGTGGTGAACCGGCTCATCGCGTCCTTGAACCCGTCCACCCCGAAGGGCCGGTCCTCCTGCGGCACGGTCAGCTCCTGCCCACCTCGACCGTGACCCCCTCCATCGCCGCGTCGACCTCGACCTTGCCGGTGGACGAGGCGATGCGGCGGGCCACGCGGAGCATCCGGTCCAGGTCCCGGTCGGTGTGGCCGGGGTCGTGGTGGAACATGGTGAGCCGGCGCGCGCCGGACTCGTTGGCGACCTGTACGGCGTAGGCCGGTGTCGAGTGGCCCCAGTCGGAGAGCTCGACGAACTCGTCCTCGGTGTACTGCGCGTCGTGGATGAGCAGGTCCACTCCCTCGCAGAGCCCGAGGACCGCGTCGTCCACCGTGGCGCGGTCGAGGGGGGCCTGGTGGTCGGGGACGTATGCCACCGCCACGCCCTCGGCCTCGATGCGGAACCCGAGGGTGTTACCGATGTGGGGGACGGTGCGTACCTTGACGCCGATACCGCCGAGGGAGAACTCGTCGCAGCCGACCAGGTCGCGGTAGCGGAGCACACCGCGGAAGTCCGCCATGTTGACCGGGAAGAACGGCGGCTTGACCATCCCGGCCATGGTGTCCTGGAGCGATTCGTCCCCCTGGGAGGGGCCGTAGATCTCGAGGAGCGCGCCCGGGTCGCGCATCGGCGGGAAGAACGGGGTCCCGAGCACGTGGTCGTAGTGGAGGTGGGTGAGTAGGGCGTCCGCCCGGAGCGGGCGCCCGGCCGCGTGCAGGGGACCGTTGAGATGGTGGCCGAGGGCGCGCAGGCCGGTCCCCATGTCGAGGATCAGGGGTCGCTCGCCGGCCACCTCCACCAGGACGCAGGAGGTGTTACCCCCGTACCGGCGTTGTTGAGCGGACGAGCACGGGCAGGAGCCCCGGACTCCGAAGTAGGTGATGTGCACGTCGCAGGCAGGCTAGTCGGAGGGGGCGGGTCCCGACCTAGTCGGAGGAGGCGGGTCGCGGGCTACCGTTCCAGCCATGGATCAGGGCACCGTCTCGGCCAACGGGCTCGACTTCGCCTATCTGAGCTGCGGGCCGGTGGACGGTCCCCTCGCCCTGTGCCTGCACGGGTTCCCCGACACCCCCTACAGCTGGCGCCACCTGCTCCCCCGCCTCGCGGACAGCGGCTACCACGCGGTCGCTCCCTTCACGCGCGGCTATGCACCGACCGGGGTGCCCCCGGACGGACGGTACGACACCGGGACCCTCGCCCTCGATGCCTGTGCCCTGCACGAGGTACTCGGCGGGACCGCCGAGGCGGTCATCATCGGACACGACTGGGGGGCACTGACCACCTACTCGGCCGCAGCCCACCAGCCCGACCGCTGGCGGCGCGTGGTCACCGCCGGCGTGCCGCCGACGCGGTCGATCGGCGACGGCCTGTTCGCGGTGGATCAGCTGAAGCGGAGCTGGTACATCTTCCTCTTCCAGACCGCATTTGCCGAGCACGCCCTGTCCCGTGACGACCACGCCATGATCGAGCGCCTCTGGGCCGACTGGTCGCCCGGCTTCGACGGTTCGTGGTACGCGGCGAGAGTCAAGGAGGCCCTCGCCACCCCCGAGAACCTCACCGCGGCGATCTCCTACTACCGTCAGATGTTCGCCGGGCCCCCGGAGGACCCGGCCGCTGCGGTGGCCCAGGCCGCCGGAGGGACCACCGCCCCGCAACCCACCCTCTACCTTCACGGCGACCGGTGCGGCTGCATCGGGCTCGAGGTGATCGGCCCGGTCACCGAGTTCCTCGCCCCCGGGTCTGAGATGGTCGTCGTCGAAGGGGCCGGGCACTTCCTGCACGTCGAGAAACCCGATGAGGTCAACGGGCACATCGTCCGGTTCCTGACCGCCTGAGCACCTCGCCTCGCGGAGCGTCGCGCCGCCCGCTCAGGGAAGGTGCGCCCACCCGGACCGGTCGCGCACCACCATCCCCTCGGCCACCAGCGCATCGAGCACCCGCCTCGCCCGGCGCGGGTCGTCGGCCCATCCAGACGCTGCGGCGACCTGGCCGTCGTGGAGCGGACCCGTGCGCAGGGCGGCCACCAACCGTCCCCGACCCTGACGGTCGGAGCCGGCGAACCGCTCCGGCCGGGTCGGGGCACCGGCCGACCGGGCTGCAGGGTCGGGGTTGGGCCAGCCACCGGCCGCCCACCGGCAGCGGCGCCGCACCGGGCACGAGCGACACGACGGTGCCCGGGTCGTGCACACCATCGCCCCGAGGTCGAGCAGTGACTGCCCGAACGACCAGCCCCGGCCCGGCGGCACCATGCGGTCGACCAGCTCCTGGGCCTCTGTGAGCCGGAGCGGACGCCCGGCGACGGCCCGGGCGAGGACGCGTCCGGCGTTGGTGTCCACGACCCCCACGTCGTGACCGAAGGCGAAGGCGAGGACCGCCCGGGCGGTGTAGGGGCCGACCCCCGGCAACGACAGCAACGCACAGAGGGAGTCCGGGACGCCGCCGCCGTGGTCGGCGACTACCGAGGCGGCGGCGCGTTGCAGGTCACGGGCGCGCCGGTTGTATCCCATCCCCTCCCAGGCCCGCAGGACGTCCCCGAGCGGGGCGGCGGCGCAGGCAGCCGGGGTCGGGAAGGCGAGCAGGAAGCGGTGGTAGACGGGGACCACCCTCGAGACCTGGGTCTGCTGGGCCATGACCTCGCTCACCAGCACGGCCCACGGGTCCCGGGTCGACCGCCAGGGCAGTCCGGGACGCCGGCAGCTCGCCCCGCCATCCGATCCCCAGGCTTCGACCGCGGCCCCGAGTGCCCGCACCTGGTCGGTCGGTCGGGGTCGGGCGAGCCTCCCGGTCACCCCCAGACGTCGTCCGGGTAGGGGCGGCGGCGAGCGGGGGCGGCGGCCTCCTTCCACACCATGACCTTGCGCCTGAAGAAGCAGACCTCTTCACCGCGCTGGTTGAAGGCCTTGGTCTCGACGGTGACCACACCACGGTCGTCACGGGAGGTCGAAGCCACCGCGTCGATGACCTTGGTCTCTGCGTAGATGGTGTCGCCGTGGAAGGTGGGAGCGCGGTGGATGAGCGACTCGACCTCGAGGTTGGCGATCGCCGCGCCGCTCACGTCGGGGACGCTCATCCCGAGGGCCAGCGAGTAGACCAGGTTGCCGACCACCACGTTCCTCTCCTGGACGGACTCGTGCTCGGCGAACCAGGCGTCGCTGTGCAGCGGGTGATGGTTCATGGTGATCATGCAGAAGAGGTGGTCGTCGGCCTCGGTGATGGTCTTGCCCGGCCAGTGGCGGTAGACGTCCCCCGGCACGAACTCCTCGAAGGTGCGGCCGAAGGGTCGCTCGTGGACGGTCATGCCCGCTGGTGTAGTACGCGAGCGGTCCGTTCGTCCAACGGTCGGCGGCACCCCACGACGGCCGCGCCCTCAGCCCGCAGGCGGGGCGGGCCGGGTGGTGAAGGAGAGGACCCAGTCGGGGTGGCTGTCGCCGTCGATGGCCATCCGCCAGGTGTAACGGGTGCCCGGCACCAGGGGCAACGGGCCGAGGTTGACCGCGAGTGCGACGTCGATGGGCGAGCCTTCGGGGATACCCGGGGGACGGCCCACGGTGAACTCACCACGGACCTCGACGGGGTGCTCACCGTCCGGCGTGTCGACCAGCACCGGTCCCCCGTCGGCGTCCTCGAGGTAGAGCTCCCAGTGGTGCGGGGCCTCGGCCTCGTGCCACCCGACGTCGATCTTGAGCGCGATCGCCGAGGGCACCGGATCGGGACCGGTGATGCTCCAGCCGCCGCCGAGCACATAGAGCTTGCCGTCGGCAACCTGTGCGGAGTCGCACAGCATCATGGTCACTTTCACGGAAGGGGAGGCTACCGGGTCGGGCGGAGGCGGCCGGTAACGTGGCGTGATGGAGCTCCGGGGTCTTCGGGACGACGTCTACCGGCGACCGCTGGCCACTGCTCTCGAGCGGTTGGGCATCGGCCCGGGATGGACCTGCGTCGACGTCGGCGCCGGAGGCGGCGACGTGACCATCGCCCTCGCAGAGATCGTCGGCCGCGAGGGACGGGTCTACGCGGTCGACAGCGACCCCGAGACCCGGGACGAGGTGGCAGAGGCAGCGTCCGCGCACAGCCAGGTGCTGGCCATCACCCAGGCCGGCGAGGACCTCCGGCTGCCCGAGGCGGTCGATCTGGCCTTCTGCCGCTTCCTCCTCCTCCACGTTGTGGATCCGGCCGTGGTCCTCGACCGCATGGCACGCGCGGTGCGTCCCGGCGGGTGGGTCGTGGCCCAGGAACCGGTGACGTCGGCGGGACGGGTGGCCGGGGTGCCCTTCTCGATGCCCGATGCCCGGCATCCCGACGTCGGGGCTCTGCTCCCGGCGCTCGCCCGCGACGCCGGCCTGGTCATCGTGGACGCCTGGGCGGAGGCACCGGCCGCCGCCGGTCCCGGCCCGGTGGCCGAGTACCTCACGCTGCTCACCGGGGTCGACCCGGGGGACGACCCGGTCGTGCTCCCGCCCCTGGTGACCGTGGTGGCCCAGCGCACGGTGGGCTGAGCCGGCTCCGGCCGCGCCGCACACGCGGGCCACCGCCCGGGCGGTCGGTAACCTTGGACCCGTGAGCACCGACGCGCCCCCCGGGCCGATCTGCCGGGAGCCGTCGAGGCGGTGGCGGTGGCCAGGGCCGTCGTCGCCGCCGGGATCGTGGCCACGGCTGCCGGAGGTGGTCCCGACCGGGCCCAGGTCCTCGCCTACGACGTCGCCCACGCCGCGGCCGCGGTGCGCACGGCCGAGGCGGTGCTCGCATACGGCGCCCACGGGGACACCGAGGCCCGCATCGCGTGCGCCTTCGCCGCCGACGCCCTCGCCGACCTTGCCGCCCGGACCGCCGGGCGGAGCTCCGAGTGGGGGGTGGCCGCCAACTGGTGCGCCCCGGCCGAGGCGTTCATGGCCAGGTTCCGCGACCCGGTATTCCTCGCCTCCCTGGCCGAGACCGAGGGTCCCCGGCACCTCGATCCCGACTTCGAACTGGTGCGCGACACCTTCCACCGGTTCGCCGAGGAGCAGATCAGGCCCCGGGCGGAGCACATCCACCGGGCCAACACCGACATCCCCGAGGAGATCATCTCGGGGATGGCCGAGATGGGCGGGTTCGGGATGTCCGTGCCAGAGGAGTACGGCGGCTACGCGACGGGCGGCGAGGCCGACTACATGGGCATGGTGGTCGCCACCGAGGAGCTCTCATGGGGATCGCTGGGCGCCGGCGGCTCGTTGATCACCCGTCCCGAGATCCTCACTAGGGCGCTCGTGCACGGCGGCACCGAGGAGCAGAAGCGGTACTGGCTGCCCCGGCTGGCGACCGCCGAGGTCATGGGCGCGGTGGCCGTGACCGAGCCCGACTACGGCTCCGACGTGGCAGGTGTGGTCACCAGCGCGGTCGCAGCTCCCGGGGGCTGGCTGATCAACGGGGTCAAGACATGGTGCACGTTCGCCGCCCGGGCCGACGTCCTCATGCTCCTGGCCCGCACCGATCCGGACCGGGCCAAGGCCCACCGCGGCCTCTCGCTGTTCCTGGTCGAGAAGCCTCGGGCCGACGGCCACGGCTTCGTCTTCGTCCAGGAGGCCGGAGCCGACGGTCGTCCCCCCGACTCCGCCGGGCGGATGGAGGGCAGACCCATCGACACCCTGGGCTACCGCGGGATGCACTCCTACGAGGTCGCCTTCGATCACTGGTTCGTGCCCGACGCCAACCTGGTCGGCGGGCGCGACGGTCTGGGCAGGGGCTTCTACCTGCAGATGCAGGGCTTCGAGAACGGCCGGCTGCAGACGGCTGCGCGGGCCATCGGGGTCATGCAGGCCGCCTACGAGGCCGCACGCGACTACGCGTCGAACCGGGTCGTGTTCGGCTCGCCCATCCTCGACTACCAGCTGACCCGGGCCAAGCTGGCCAGGATGGCCGTGCTCATCCAGGCCGCACGGCAGTTCTCCTACGAGGTGGCCCGTCTGATGTCCAAGGGCGAGGGCACCCTGGAGGCGTCCATGGTCAAGGCCTACGTCTGCCGGGCCGCCGAGTGGGTCACGAGGGAGGCGCTCCAGATCCACGGGGGCATGGGGTACGCCGAGGAGTTCGCGGTGAGCCGCTACTTCGTCGACGCGCGGGTGCTCTCCATCTTCGAGGGCGCCGACGAGACCCTCGCCCTCAAGGTCATCTCGCGTCGTCTGCTGGCGACCGCCGGCTCCTGACGCATCCCGGCCCGGCCGCTCTTCGGGTCACACCCGGGATCAGTCCGGCGAGCGGACCAGCCCGGCCCGCTCGCCGCGGCTCACGAACTTGAGGGCCATCTTGCGGGAGGCCTCGTCGATCATCTCGTCGCCGAACATCACCGCGCCCGACCGGTCGATCCTCGGTCGCCTTCCGATAGGCGTCGAGGATCTGCCAGGCCCGGTCGAACTGCTCCTGGGTCGGCGAGTAGACCTCGTTGAGCACGCCGACCTGGTCGGGGGTCAGCGCCCATTTGCCGTCGTAGCCGAGCACCCTGGTGCGCTGGGAGAACTCACGGAGGCTGTCGAGCTCGCGGACCTTGAGGAACGGGCCGTCGATCACCTGGAGGCCGTTGGCCCGACCGGCCATCAGGATCTTCGAGAAGACGTAATTGAAGTGGTCGCCGGGGTACTCGGGGATGGCCACGCCCCCGGTGAGCACCGGCATCTCCATCGAGGCGGCGAAGTCGGCCGGACCGAAGATGATCGTCTCGAGGCGCGGCGAAGCGGCGCAGATCTCCTCGACGTTGATGAGCCCGCGGGTGGTCTCGATCTGGGCCTCGATGCCGATGTGGCCGGTGCGCAGACCGCACCGCTTCTCGACCTGGGAGAGGAGGAGGTCGAGGGCGACCACCTCGGCCGCCGACTGCACCTTCGGGAGCATGAGCTCGTCGAGGCGCTCTCCGGCGTTCGAGACGACCTCGATCACGTCGCCGTAGGTCCACTCGGTGTCCCAGGCGTTGATCCGGACGCAGAGGACCCGGTCGTCCCAGGGGAGGTTCTTGACGGCGTCGGCCACCTTGGCCCGGGCAGCCTCCTTCTCGAGCGGTGCGACCGAGTCCTCGAGGTCGAGGAAGCTCATGTCCGCCGGCACGGTCGGCGCCTTGGCGAGGAATCGCTCGTTGGAGCCCGGGGACGACATGCAGGAGCGGCGGGGCAGGGTGCGGGTGCGTTCGGACATGCCGGAAATCGTACGGCCCCGGTCGCGGCCGGCCAAACCGGTCGTCGTCGGCCGGCGGGAGGACCGGCTCAGGCCGGGCCGGGGGCGGACCGCCCGTCCCGGGCGATCTGATCGAGCAGGTCCTCCGGGGTGAGCTGCTCGGAGAGCAGGCGCTCGAACCGCCCGGGGTCACCGCCCACGAAGGACCGGCAGAGCGGCAGCCCCTCCACGTAGCAGGTGAGGTACGCCCGCCAGGTCGGGTGGGTGAGGAACTCGACCGCCTTGGCGGCCCGGTCCCGTTGCAGCAGGCCCCACCGGGCCACTTCGTCGATCACCGTGTCCGGGTCGGCGCCGTCCTCGTGCAGCCGGAACGCCGCGTTCTGGCGCACCGCCCCGAGCGCCTCTCCCGCGTCGGCCACCGCGGCCACCACCTCGGCGTCGTACCTGATGCCGAGCGGTTCGAGATGGGAGGCGACCTCCTGTTCCGGACGACGGCCCAGCACGACCTCGAGTCCGAGGTCGGCGAGTCCCTCCGCCAGCAGGCACTGGGGCGTGCCGACGAGGAAGATCGACTCCTCCCACCAGCGTCGCCGACGGACCAGGCCCACCTCCTTGCGGGTGTGCTCGGTGTGGTGGCCCGGATAGGACTCGTGGGCCACGAGGTGGGCGAGCCCGATCGACAGGACGGGCAGGTCGGTGTTGATGGCCACCCGGCTCCGGAGCTCGCCGAGGTAGTAGTTGAACCCGGCCCACGGCTCGTTCGAGACCAGCTCGAACTCGACGTGCTCGCCGTCGGGCAGCCCGAACAGGCGTCGGGTGCGCTCGCGCAGGTCCTCGGCCAGCGAGTCCACCGCGGCGAGCAGCCGGTCGACCGGGACGGCGTGGGACTCCCTCCACGCCACCAGGCGCTCGGCGAGCGGCCCACTGCCGGGAAGCGCCTCGTCCAGGCGGCGGTGGGCACCGGAGAGGACCTCCTCGTCGACCCGTGAGGGGCGCACCCCGTAGCAGGCCTCGACCTCGTCGGCATAGCCGATGGGCTCACCGGCCAGCTTGCGGGCCGTGGTCAGCAGGCCGACCACCTGCGCGGCCAACCAGTGTCGGCGGGCGGGCGCCGCCGAGTCCGCCGGACCATCCGCAGCAGAGCCTGCGTCGAGGGGGTCGCCGGCGGTGATGGCCGCCAACAGGGACCGGGCGTCGGCCACCAGCCGGGCTGGCGGGAGCACCGGCTCGGACCCGATCACGGCAGCCGGCCCGGGGGGTCCGTAGTAGGCGTCGACCAGCCCGTCGATGTGGCGGCCTAGGCGCAGCCCGAGGGTCAGGTAGTCATCGACCAGCGCGGTCCCGCCCACCGCGGGTCAGGCCAGGTGCTCGCGGAGGAAGGCCACGGTGCGCTCCCAGAGCAGGTCGGCCGATGCCTGGTCGTAGACCTCGGGGCGGTCCTCGTTGAAGAAGGCGTGGTCGACGCCCGGGTAGACGTGCACCGAGACCTCCTTCCCCAATCCGGCAAGCTCCGTCTCGAGCGCGTGCGCGGCGTCGGGCGGGAACATGGCGTCCTGCCCGGCCGCGTGGATGAGCACCGCCGCGTCGAGCGCGGCATAGTCGGGCCGCGCGTCGGGCCACGGGATGACCCCGTACGCCGGGACCACGGCCCGGACCGCGTCCGGACGCTGGCACGCCAGCACCAGCGCGAGGCCGCCCCCCATGCAGAACCCGACCACCCCGATCCCCGGTCGACCGGTCCGGCGCGCGAGCTCGTCGACCGCACCGCTCAGGTCGCGCCCCGCGCGCTCCATCGAAAGGGCCATCATCTGCGTGGCCGCCTCGTCGGGTTCGGTGAGCGGTACCGCGGTCCCGTGATAGAGGTCCGGGGCGAGCGCGGTGAACCCGGCTCGCGCGAACCGGTCGCAGGTGTGGCGGATCTGGTCGACGAGTCCCCACCACTCCTGGATCACGAGGACGCCGGCGCTCCCCTCCGACCCTCCGTCGGGCACGGCGATATAGCCATGACCGGCGCTTCCATTTTCCGCAAATCCGATGAGTTCACCCATGCCCGCCGACCCTACCCCGTGGGGGTCCGGTGAGCCCGGGCGAGGGTCGGTTCCGGTGCGCGCAACCGCCCACCTCCGAGCCGCTCCGGACCATCCTTGGCGGACGAATACCCAGCTCAGCGTCACTGTTGGCGGTTCGGTGCTTGTGGGTCCGGGCCGGGTGGACTAGAAAGGGTACCCATATGACTCACGCCGAGCGTCACTCGACGTCCGAGCCAGGTGCCTGCCCAACCGTACGCAATACGCCCCTCAGACGGGTATTTGTGGTACTCGCACTGGCCTCTTCATTGGGGACTGGTGCCGCCCTGATTTCGACAACGGCGCCCGCCACTGCAGACCAGATTTCTGACGCGCGGGCCCAAGCCGCGGCCATCACGGCCAAGATCCAGGCGACCGAGGGCCAGATCCAGGCGCTCACCGCTCAGGTCAACACGGCCGACTACCGACTCTCGCAGCTGCAGGGCCAGATCTCGGCCACGCGGGCGCAGATGGTCAAGGACCAGCAGACGGTCGCCACGGACACATCGCAACTGCAGGCAGAGGCGATCAGCGATTACACCAGCAGCGGCACGAACAGCACCACGACCCAGTTGTTCACCTCCAACATGAACGCCAACAGCATCCGCTCCGAGTACTCGGCCATCGCCACCGGCGACGTGACCACGACCATCGATCGACTGCACACCGCGCAGGCACAGCTGCAGTCGACACAGACCTCACTCGAGCAGCAGCAGACACAAGCCACCGACACCCGGGACGCACTCACCAGCTCGGAGAGCCAGGCGAGCGCGTTGGCAGCCCAGGATCGCCAGACGCTCGCAAGCGTCGATGCCAACATCCAGCAGCTGGTCGCGCAGCAACAGGCAGCTGCAGCGGCAGCCGCGCGGGCCGCCGCGACCGCAGCCTTCAACCAGAAGGTGCAGGCCGCGCAAGCCGCGGCGGCGGCACGGGCCGCACAGAGATCCGGCGGATCCACCTCGGACGCCTCCGGTTCGGGCTCGGGAGGGGGCGCTCCGACCGTCTCCGATGCGCCGCTGCCTCCGCTCGCTCCGGGCGCTGCCGGGGCCGTGCAGGCCGCCGAGCACGAGGTCGGGGTCCCCTACGTCTGGGGAGGGGACACCCCCGCCGGGTTCGACTGCTCGGGCCTCGTCCAGTGGGCCTATGCACAGGTCGGGATCAGCCTTCCGCACTACTCGGGAGCCCAGTACGACGACACCACGCACATCCCGCTGGCCGACATCGAGCCCGGAGACCTCCTCTTCTACGGTCCCGGCGGGTCGGAGCACGTGGCCATGTACGTCGGTGGGGGTTCGATGATCGAGGCGCCCTACACCGGAGCGTCGGTCTGGATCACCGGCGTGCGCACGGGGGGCGGGTTCGCCGGCGTCGGCCGGGTGGGCTGAGTCGCTCTCACCTCATCGGTCACCGCGGTCCTGGTCGTGCGCGGCGAATCCGGGTGGGGGCATCTGCCCGGCTGTGCCACCGGCACGCGGGCCCGGCGGGCGGGCGAAGCGGAACGGGATGGCCTCCCTCCCCGCCTGGATGACCACCGCCTCGCCGCTCTCCTCGCCGGCCAGCCGTTCGACCACCGCTTCGGACACCGCCTGCACGTCGATGAGCGGGAACCCGCTCCCCTCGAGCACCTCGCGCATGTCATCGATGAGCGGGGTGTCCACGATCCCCGGGCACACTGCGTTGAAGGTGATCCCGCGATCGGAGAGCTGTGGGCCGAGTGACCGCACGAGGCCGATCACCGCGTGCTTGGTGAGGCAGTAGACCGGGTCGGGTGAGAACCCGATCAGACCGGCGAGCGAAGCGGTTGCAACGATGGCACCCCCGCCCCGCTCGGAGAGCGCCGGCACCAGGGCACGGAGCCCGAAGAAGACGCCGTCCAGGTTGACGCCGACGGCGCGCCGATAGAGCTCGTCGGTCACCCGGGTGATGTCGCCCTCGCCGGTGGTCACCCCGGCGTTGAGGTGGGCCAGGTCGACGCCGCCGAACCGCCGCACGACAGCCTCCACGATGCCCGGCCACTCGTCGGACCGGCCGACATCGGCCTGCAGGGCGAGGCCGTCCAGGTCGGCCGCCACCCGCTCGGCCGAGGCCCCGTCGAGGTCGACGACCGCCACCGAGACGCCGGCACCGGCCAGCCGGCTCGCGGTGGCCAGCCCGATGCCCGACCCCCCGCCGGTCACCACCGCCACCTTGCCCGCCAGTGGGTTCATCGTGTCCCCGTCCCTATGACCGCCTGGCACGGCCGGCCCGAGTGTCGGTCCCAGGGTCGGCCCCGGGCAGCGCCCAAAAGTGCTGAAGCCACCCTACCGGGGCCCTGGGGCATACTGAGGGGCGTCGCCTGCGCCCACGGGACTCCGGTTCCCGCCCCCGGCGAGCCTCCTCCATGAGACCGATCCCCGTCGCCTTCCACATCTGGTTCCTCGAGGTGCACACCTACGGGATCGGACTGGCCCTGACCTTCTGGTTCGGGTTGCGCTACACCGAGCGCCGGCTGCGGCAGGCCGGCTACCCCTGGCAGTGGGTCACCGGCATGTTCCTGTGGGTGGTCGTGGCGGCGATCGTGGGCGCACGGGCCCTCCACGTGGTCTCCAACTACTCGTTCTACGCCGCCCACCCGGGTCAGGTCATCGCCATCTGGCAGGGCGGGCTCTCCTCGTTCGGTGGGCTGCTCTTCGCGGTGCCGGTGGCCATCGTGAGCGCCCGCAGGAGATGTCCGGAGCTGCCGACCCTGCGCTTCGCCGACCTCATGGCCCCGGTGCTCATGGCCTGCTGGGGAATGGGACGACTGCTCGGTCCCCAGCTGATGGTCGCCGGGGGCGGACATCCCACCACGCAGTGGTTCGGCATGTACTACGCCGGGCAGAACGGCCGACGACTGCCGGTTCCGATCTTCCAAGCGATCGAGGACTTCACCATCTTCGGGATCCTGCTGCTCGTCGAACGGTGGCTTCGGTCCCAGACCCCGCGCGGAACGCAACCCGGCGGCTCGGGCGCCCTGCCCCCGGCGGGCATCGTCATCGGGGTGGGCATGGTGCTCTGGGGCATCGAGCGGTTCATCGACGAACACCTCTGGCTCGGCGAGGACGGCCACCTCGGCTCGCTCCTGGTCCAGTTCGCCGGCATCGCGCTGGCGATCGCCGGGCTCGTCCTGCTGGCCTCGCGCCTCGGGCCCCTCCGACGGTGGCGCAACGGGCAGACAGGTGGCGACGGCGAGGTCACCGGCCTCGACGCGGCCGACGCGGCGGTCGACACGCGCCAGGGCGAGGAGGAACTCGACGACCTGGCCGCGCCGGCGGTCTCCGGTGGTGCTCCGCCCGGTGGACCGACAGCCGGACTAGCCGGGGGCGACTGAGCGGTCGGCGGGCACGCCCCCGGTGGCGGCGCGAGCCCGACCGCCACGACCGAGTCGTCCGGTTGCCGCCCCGAGGGCGAGCGCCGCGGTCCCGACCCCGACCAGGACACCGACCGACCACGCCGACCGCGTGGCGACTGCGAGGGTCAGGGCGGCGGCGGCCATCGTCATCCGGACCAGGCGGTCGGCCCGGGGGGCTGCGAGCGCGAACCGCCGGTGGAAATCGAGCAGGGCCGCCGGCGATGACACACCCCGGGTCAAGGTCACGGCGAGCCCGCGGACCAAACCGAAGACACCCCCCACCGCCAGCGCGGCCGCGGGCGTGCCGGCGAGGGCGCTCAGCGCGACGAACAGATACACCGCGGCCGTGGTGATGTACGTCACCAACCCGGTGCCGATCTGCCACCCGAAGCCGGCTCCGTAGACCCAGGGGCGGTAGGCGTCGAGCCAGCGCTCGTTGACCTGGCGATGGTGGACCGGGAGACGGACCCCGGCGACACCGGTATCGGAGCAGAGGGCGACGAGGGTGGCGCCGAAGGCGCACAGCCCGGCGGCCGCGCCTGACGGGACGATCATGCTCGTCACCGCCGCCAGCGCCGCGGCGTAGGCACCCAGGGTCAGGCCACCGAGCACCGCTCCGACGACGAACCAGGTGGCGGTGACCGCATAGCGATGCGACTTGGCCCGCTCGCCGAACGGCGTGATCGTCGAGAGCATGGACAGGCCGCAGGGCGACCAGGTCGAGCGGACCGCCGCAGCGGCGGCCACGGCGAAGCCGTCGACGAGCAGGACAGTGGTGATCATCTCAGGCCGGCGATCCGTAGAAGCCGGCATCGAAGGCGAAGATGCCGCCGTCGGAGGCGACCAGCCAGTAGCCCTTGCCGGTCGGGGTGGCGGCCATGCCCACGATGGGCTGGTTGAGCGGGTGCCCGCCCATCGATCCCTGGAAGGGGGCGTCGCCGAAGGCGAAGAGGCCGCCGTCGGAGGCGACCAACCAGTAGCCCTTGCCGGTCGGGGTGGCGGCCATGCCCACGATGGGCTGGGTGAGCGGGTGCCCGCCCATCGATCCCTGGAAGGGGGCGTCGCCGAAGGCGAAGATGCCGCCGTCGGAGGCGACCAGCCAGTAGCCCTTGCCGGTCGGGGTGGCGGCCATGCCGACGATGGGCCGGTTGAGCGGGTGCCCGCCCATCGATCCCTGGAAGGGGGCGTCGCCGAAGGCGAAGATGCCGCCGTCGGAGGCGACCAGCCAGTAGCCCTTGCCGGTCGGGGTGGCGGCCATGCCGACGATGGGCCGGTTGAGCGGGTGCCCGCCCATCGATCCCTGGAAGGGGGCGTCGCCGAAGGCGAAGATGCCGCCGTCGGAGGCGACCAGCCAGTAGCCCTTGCCGGTCGGGGTGGCGGCCATGCCGACGATGGGCTGGGTGAGAGTCATCGAGGAGAGGTCCCCGTCAGAGGTGAAGTCCCCGTATGCCAAGAGGCGCCCGAACGAGGTCACCACTGCGTACCCCGATCCGCCGGTGCCCGCCGCCATGCCGCACACCTGGCAGTTGGTGAGCACCGACGTGCAGGGAGGCGGTGGCGGCGCGGGCGGGGCGGGAGTCCAGCAGGGCTCGTTCTGCTCGGCAGTGCTGTCGTCCTCCGCAAGCGCGGTCGTGCAGGTCGGGTCGATCGTCCACGGTGGGACACAGGCCACGACCCGGCAGACGATCCTGCCCATGCAGTCCAGCTGTTGGTTGCACTGTCCGTACCGGAACTGGAAGCAACCGGTCAGGAACGAATCACAGCCGTCGGGACCGCATCCGCAGTTGGTCCCGTCGCAGTCGGGGGCGCAGAAGCCCCATCCGTTTCCGCAACCGGTGTCACAGGAACAGGTCGCGTTGCAGTCCATGTAGTACCGGGGCCCGTTGCAGTACGAGGAGTTGTCCGCCTTCCACCACCCACCCATCACCGTGCCAGTCGGGCAGTAGTTGTAGCCGCCGTTGACCGAGCAGCAGAACTCGGAGAACCCCGAACAGCATGTCGAGCCGCATCCGCAGGAGCCGTTGCCACAGGTACAGACATAGCCATAGGCGGTGCCCGGCTTGAGCACCAGGTCGAGGCCCGAGCCGACCGCCACCGCGCTGCCGGCCATTGCCGAACGGTTGATGAAGCTGCGCCGGGACAGATGCGTCTCGAGGAACGTGGATGCCCGCTCCACGAGGCTGGTCGTCACGCCGCCACTCCACGGCTGATCCCGAGCCGCCTCCTCGCACCCTCCACCCGGGCGAGCGAGGCGAGGGTCAGCATGAGCAGCCAGGCGCAGAGCACGCTCAGCAGGACGAGCGGCATCCCGTGCCAGGGCTGGTCCGCGAGGAGGCCGGGAAACGTGCCGGCCCGGACGGTTGCGGCCACCAGCGCCGCGGATCCGGCCAGGAACAGGTCCACGACGACATGGATCGGCATGGCCGGGGTGTCAGGGGTGCCGAAGCAGCCGCAACTGGCCAGAGGGCCACCGCGGACAGAGACCGCCGCGACGTAGAGGGCGAACGCAAGGTATGAGGCGGCGACCAGCGCGGCGGTGGTCGGACCGGGTCGCAGGAGCGCGATCGCTCCCAGGATGACCTCGGCCAGCGCGCCGCCACGGACCACGTGCCGCATCACCGGCAGCGTCACCGGCAGCGTCACCGTGTCCGCGAGCGCACGCGTGGTGTCATCGGGCCGGAGCACCTTGGCTGCTCCGGCAGAAACGAGCAGCACGCATGCAGCCAGGTAGGGGCCGATCAGTTCCACGGGACCACCGGTCCGGCGGCGAGCAGCGTCGGGTCGACCGAGAGCCGCGCGAGCAACGCGTTGACACGCGGTGCGAGCAGGGAGCGTCGGGCGTGACTGCCGAGCACCGCATAGAGGGTGAAGGGCCGACCGGCCTCGGTGAAGAACCACTGTGTCCCCGACTGGCCGACCAGGCCCCTGCGCAGGACGTAGGGGAGGAAGTCGGCCGCGGTCAGCTCCCGGGGCATGCCGACTCGTGCGAAGAGGCTGGTCCCGAGGCTCTCCGGCCCGTACTCGAAGAGGACCACCAGGATGTCGTCGGCTCCCATCAGCGTGGTCGCACCGCCACCGAAGTCCCCCGTCCCGGGCGGGAGGGCGAAGGTCGCGAACTGGGCCACCGTGTGCGCCCGTTCCGCACCGGAGGTCCCCCGCACGAAGATCCGGCCCTCGAATCCGGTCGGCAGCGGAGCGACGATCCCGTGAGCGCTCAGCGTGGCCATCTTCAGCTCGCCCGGCCGAAGCGGCCAGGGACGGACCGCTGTGCCTGCTCCGGTGGCATGAAGATCTCGTCCAGGGACGTCGGGTACAGGCTCGGATCACCGGGCAGGATCCCGGCGTCGGTGAGCTCGCGGTCGTTGGCCGACTCGCGCTGGGGTCCGTCCAACCCGACGACGCGAGCCCGGGCGCCGATTGCGCTTCCACCGGCGTCGGCCGCCGCCCGTCGCACCAGGTCGGCCACCTGAGCTGCGTGGTTGGCCACCCCCTCGCCGATCCGCCGCCCGGCCCTCCCGTCGATCAGGACGAAGAACGGCGAACCGGGAACCTCGTAGTCGCTCCAGGCGTCCGAGGACATCACGACCGACAGACCCGGGGGTGCGATGGCCCGCACCTCGGCCGGGAGTTCGCGGTCGGGTCCCTTGGTCACCGCCACCAGCCTGGTGCCTGCCGGCAGTCCGAGATCACCCGGAGCGCCGAGATCCTTCCAGAAACCTGCACAGGACCGGCACCCGGACGAGAGGAACGCGAGCAGGGTGAGCCGGTCAGAGCCTGCTGGCGCCACAGCGAGGGCGTCCCCGGCCGGGGTGACCCCCGCGATGGTCGGCACCGAGGACGAGTCCCGTTCCGGCGCCAGGGCTGGGCCCATGGTGACCGGGACCCGTCGTTCGGCGCCGCCACCCGCGTGCCCCACACCCGATCGACGGTCGTGGTCGTGCTCGTCCGTCGGCTCGCCCACCCCCACACCCAGGTCGTGCAGTGCCTTCAGGATGTCCGCATGGCTGCGGAGCAACCCGGCGACGAGCACCGCCAGGAGAAATACCACCACGCCCAGGACGATGGCCAGTGCGATCATCTGCGACCTCCGCGTCATCGGGCCGGCTGCGCCACTGGGCGCCGCATTCCGCGGTCGCCGAGCCCACTGTTCCCTGGTGCCACTGTAGGGACGGGCGAGCCGCCGCTGGTGTCACCCCGGCGTCGCGACCCGGACCGCTGCGGATCCTGCTCCGGTGCGAACGCGGTCGTACGGACACCGACGGACGATCCCGCTTAGAGTCTCCGCACCAGTCGACAGCTGGAAACGATTCCCGGGAGGTGTCCGTGGGACTGCGCATCGAGACCGTGAGCATCGACGCCGTGGACCCCCTCGCACTGGCCGGGTTCTGGTCGCAGGTCCTCGGTTGGGGGCACCGGGTCGACGAGGACGGTGACATCTGGGTCGAGCCGTCCGAGGACCACCCCGACCACGGGTCGGCCCGTCCCCTGCTGTTCCTCGGTGTTCCCGAAGCCAAGTCGACCAAGAACCGCATCCACCTGGACCTCGTCCCGGACGACCAGGAGCGGGAGGTCGAGCGGCTCGAGACCCTGGGGGCGACCCGGGCCTCGATCGGCCAGACCGGCAACGAGAGCTGGGTGGTGCTCGCCGATCCGGAGGGCAACGAGTTCTGCGTGCTCGACGAGAACTAGGCGCGGGCGGACCGGATCAGGTTCCGCCGGCCCCGGCCCCGGCCTCGGCGGCCTTGCGATAGGCCTCGAGTTGGTCGAGCATGGGCATCCGCTCCTGACCGACGGTCGAGTCCAGGCGTTCGGCGATCTGCTCCACGGTCCAGCGCCCGTCGGCGTAGGCGGCCCGCACCTCGCGGGGCTGGTTCCAGACCGCGATCTTCGGTCCGACCGAGGTGTACACCTGGCCGGTCACGTGCCTCGCCCGGTCGGAGAGCAGGTAGACGACCAACGGTGCCACGTCCTCGGGATCGCCCATCTCGGCGAGGTCCATCGGCACGTTGGCCGACATCCTGGTCCGGGCCACCGGGGCGATGGCGTTGGCGGTGACCCCATACCGGTGGAGGCCGACGGCGGCCGAGCGGACGAGGGACACGATGCCACCCTTGGCCGCCGCGTAGTTCGCCTGCGCCACGCTGCCGACGAACGCCCCCGAGGTGAAGGCCACGAGCGCGCCACCGCCCTCCTGTTTGCGCATGACGGCCGAGGCCGCACGGAAGACGGTGAAGTGACCCTTCAAATGGGTCTCGATGACTGCGTCCCACTCGTCCTCGGACATGTTGAAGAGCATCCGCTCCCGCAAGATGCCGGCGACCGCGACGACGCCGTCGATCCGGCCCCAGCGCTCGACGCCGGTGCCCACGATCCGCTCACCACCGGCCAGCGTGGTCACGCTCTCGGCGACGGCGACCGCCTCACCCCCTGCGCCCTCGATCTCGGAGACGACCGCGTCGGCCACCTCGCTCTTCGGGTCCTCGCCGGCCATCGACACGCCGATGTCGGCGACCACGACCCTGGCGCCCTCGCCCGCCGCGAGCAGTGCGACGGCCCGTCCGATGCCCCCGCCGGCACCGGTGATGGCGATGACGTTGCCGTCCAGGAATCCACTCATCCGGTGCTGTTCCCCTTGCTCGTGCCACTCGTTCGGCCGGCGCCCGCTGGGCGCGGCCCGCCACAGGGCGGTTGACCTCTACTGCAACCTGTTCTAGCGTGCCGACCGGGTCCGCGCCACCCCGCTCCGCGGTCCTGCGTCCACACGGCGCACTCGACGACAGGGGGAGGGGACACCATGGGCGATCTCGGCTTCTGGGCGCTCGCACACGAGGATCCCGAGCACCTGGCGCTGGTTGCCCCGGACGGGACCGAATACAGCGCAGGCGAGCTGCTCGGTCGCGCCAACCAGGTCGTGCACGGCCTGCGGGCACTCGACATCCATGCCGGGGACGTCGTGGCCACCCTCCTGCCCAACGGTGTCGAGATGTTCGAGCTCTACGCGGCCGCGCTGCAGGCCGGCTGGTATCTGGTGCCCATCAACCACCACCTGGTCGGTCCCGAGGTCGCCTACATCCTGCGGGACGCGGGGGCCAAGGCCTTCGTCGCCCACGAGCGCTTCGCCGAGGTTGCCCTCGACGCGGCCGAGGAGGCCGAGCTCCCGTCGTCGATCTGCTTCGCGGTCGGCGAGATCGCCGGGTTCGGCTCCTACGCCCGCATGCGCGACAACCAGCCCACCACTGATCCCGAGGGGCGCACCATCGGGGACGTGATGAACTACACGTCGGGCACCACAGGGAACCCCAAGGGGGTCTTCCGCCGCCTCTCCGGCCTTTCGCCCGAGGACGCGGCGCTCGGCCAGTCGGGCATCCTCTTCCTCTTCAACATCCAGCCGGGGGACGACAACGTCCACATCGTGGGCTCCCCGCTCTACCACACCGCAGTCATGCGCTTCTCTGGAGCCTCGCTCCACCTCGGCCACACCATTGTCCTCATGGACAAATGGCTGCCGGAGGAGATGCTCGAGCTCATCGCGCGCTACCGGGTCACCACCTCCCACATGGTGCCGACCCAGTTCCACCGCCTCCTCGCCCTCCCCGAAGAGGTGCGGTCCGGCTACGACGTGTCCTCGCTGCGGCACATGATCCACGCGGCCGCTCCCTGCCCTGTCGACGTCAAGCACCGGATGATCGACTGGTGGGGAGATGCCATCGACGAGTACTACGCCGCCTCCGAGGGGGGTGGCACCCTGGTCACCGCCCAGGAATGGCTGACCAAGCCGGGCACCGTCGGGAAGGCATGGCCGATCTCGGAGATCGCCATCTTCGACGACGAGGGCAACCAGATCGAGGAGCCGAACGTCATCGGCACGGTCTACATGTCCATGCAGACCGGCGACTTCTCGTACCACAAGGACGAAGAGAAGACGCGGTCAAACCGCATCGGCAAGTACTTCACCGTGGGGGACGTCGGGCTCATCGACGAGGACGGCTACCTCTTCCTGCGGGACCGCAAGATCGACATGATCATCTCGGGCGGCGCCAACATCTATCCGGCCGAGATCGAGAACGTGCTCCTCAGCTTCCCCAAGGTGGGCGACGCAGCCGTCTTCGGCATCCCCCACGACGACTGGGGCGAGGAGATCAAGGCGGTCATCGAGCCCGCCGAGGGTGTCGAGCCGAGCGACGAGCTCGCGGCCGAGATCCTCGCGTACTGCTCGACGCGGCTGGCCAAGTTCAAGACGCCGAAGTCGATCGACTTCACCACTGAGATGCCCCGCGACCCCAACGGCAAGCTCTACAAGCGCCGGCTGCGCGACCCCTACTGGGAGGGTCGCCAGAAGATCTGAGGGTCAGCCCGGCCCGTCGGGCGGGGAGTCGACCGGCACGACCGGTTGCACGTCGGACGCCGCGCCCTCCCGCGATGCCTCGGCCCGGATCTGTTCGAGCATGGCCGGGTCGGCGCTCTCGACGTTCGACTCGGCGATGTCCAACATCTGGCGGGGCCGGACCGCGATGAAGATCCCGTCGGCCTCGGCGGTGAGCTGGTCATCGTGGTAGATCCCGCCCCAGGCGAAGACCTTGCGCCCCTCCCGACGGACCGTCCGGGCCTCGAGCCGGAGCTCGGCGTTGAGCGGCGTGGGCCTGTGGTACCGGACCGTCAGGGTCCCTGTCATCGCGCCCACCCCGGCCACGATGTTGGCTGCGCCGAGCGCCTCGTCGAGGAGCTCGGCGAGTACCCCGCCGTGGACACAGGTCGGCGGGCCCTCGTAGGCGAAGCTGAAGTTGGCCGTCCCGCGGATCTCGCGCTGGCCGCCCGGCCCCTCGACGATCTCCACCAGGACCGGCGGCGCGAGCGGATTGGCCAGCCCGATGATCGGGCTGGTGGGGAAGAAGTCCTGCGCAGCGCGGGCCAGGTCGGGCTGGTTGCGGGTGCGACGCGGGCCGGCATTCGTGGCCAGCGCCCTCGCCACCGACTCGACCGCCTCGGCCGCCTCGGTGAGCGACCGGTCGTCCAGCTCGGCGGCGACCGTCATGGTGATGAGCGGCCGGAGCGCCTCGGCCAGACGGCGGCGCGGATCGGTGGCCGTGGGTGCAAAGGCGAAGGGATCGATCACCGGCGTCTGAACTCGGCGGGGCGCTTCTCGGCGAACGCCCGCTGGCCCTCCTTGGCGTCCTCGGTGGCGAAGATCGGCCAGCCGAGCTCGAGCTCGATCGCCAGGGCCTGCTCCTCGGGGATGCCCTCTGTCGCCTTCACCGATGCCTTGATCGCCTCGACGGCGAGCGGGCCGTTGGCCCCGATGATCTCGGCGATCCCGAGGGCGGCCTCGAGGGCGGTGCCGTCGGGCACCACCCGGCCGATGAGGCCGACCTCCCTGGCCTCCTGGGCGGACATCTCGCGAGCGGTGAGCAGGAGGTCCATGGCGACGGTGAAGGGGATCTGCCGGCGCAGGCGAACGGTGGATCCCCCGAGGGGGAAGAGGCCGCGCCTGGCCTCGAACACCCCGAACTTGGCGCTCTCTCCGGCCACCCGGATATCGGTGGCCTGGAGGATCTCGGTGCCACCGGCGACGGCCCACCCCTCGACAGCTGCGATGAGCGGCTTTCTCAGCGAGTAGTGGCGGAGCAGGGCCCTCCAGTGGAGGTCAGGGTCCTCGGCCATCCGGCGCTGGGTCTCTTCGCTGGCCGGCCCGGACATCGACTTGAGGTCCATGCCGGCACAGAAGGTGCCCCCCGCCCCGGTGAGGATCGCACACCGGATGGCCTCGTCGCCGTCGATCTCGACCCAGGCGTCCGCCATGCCCACCAACATCGGCCCGGAGAGGGCGTTCTTCGCCTCCGGGCGGTTCATGGTCACGATCGCGGTCGAGCCGACCCGCTCGAAGGTCAGGTGCTCGGTGCCGGCCATGGTGGACCTCCCTCCGGGGCGGGCGCCTCGCGCCCGGTCCCCTGCTCCGCCGCAGCGCGACGATGGTGACGGTCGCGCCTCCGGTCGACCGAGGGCACGGTGAACTAGAACCTATTCTAGTTTCGACCGCGACAAGCAGGCCTGCGCCGCTTGCGAACCGGTACGGTCCCCTCAGGCGACCGACGGCCCGGCAGCCATGCCCACGATCGGGGCATTGAGGGCGAGCCCCCCGGTCGATCCCTCGAAGTGGGCGTCCCCGAAGGCGAAGATGCCCCCGTCGGCGGCCACCAGCCAGTAGCCGGCGCCGTCGGCGGTCGCTGCCATGCCCACCACCGGGCGGTTGAGGGGGAGCCCGCCGGTCGAGCCGTGGAATCCAGCCCGTCCGAAGGCGAAGACCCCCCCGTCGGCGGCGACGAGCCAGTAGCCCGGGGTGCCGGGTGACGGTTCGGCGGACATGCCCACGATGGGCTGGTTGAGGCGGATGTTCCCGGTCGAGCCGGCGAAGGCGGCGTCCCCGAAGGCGAAGATGCCGCCGTCGGAGGCCACGATGAGATAGCCGTTGTCGTCGGGTCCCGGGGCGATGCCCACCACCGGCTGGTTGAGGTGCTGACCTCCCATCGATCCCTCGAAGTGGGCGTCCCCGAAGGCGAAGACCCCCCCGTCGGCGGCGACGAGCCAGTAGCCGCCCCCGTCGGGGGTCGCCGCCATGCCCACGATTGGGGCGCTGAGGTGGAGGGCGCCGGTCGAACCGTGGAACCCGGCGTCGCCGAAGGCGAAGATGCCACCGTCGGCGGCCACCAGCCAGTAGCCGCGGTGGTCGGGGGTGGCGGTCATGCCGACCACCCGCTGGGCCAACGGAATGTTCCCGGCGGAGCCGAAGAAGCCGGCGCCGCCGAGGGCGAACACCCCGCCGTCGGAGCCGGCGAACCAGTAGCCGGGTCGGGGCGGCGCCGGTGCCGGGGGTCCGGGCAGCCCGTCGGGACCGGTGAAGGCGTGGAGTTGGTCATTGGACGGGGCAACCACCAGTCCGTCGGCGGCGGCAGGAGAGGGGAAGTCGGAGTCGGTGCCACCGATCGAGAACTGCTGGTCGAGGTTCCCGTTTGCCGGGTCGAGGGCGTAGAGGGTGCCTCCGCCGATCGACCAGACCTCACCACCGGCCACGATCGGGGACCCGTGGGCACCGCTCGACGTGTGCCAGAGCGCCATGGGGGGCGAGGAAGCCGTCGGTGTGACCGCTCGCAGCCCGTCGCTGCAGGGCACGAACAGGGTGCCGTTGAGATCGGCGGACCCGCCGTCCGGGTCACTGCCGCAGAAATCGGGGGACGACTGCACCTGACCGCCGATGTGGCCGAGGGCCGACTGGCGCATCAGATAGGCCGTGTGCGACTTGCCCACCTGGAAGACCAGGCCGTTGGGGAGGAGGGCCGGTGCCGTCGATCCGAGGTCGGCGTCAGAGGAGTTGTCCGCGTGCCAGGTGGTCGGTGCGAAGTAGTCGACCACCTGCATGGTCACCGGATTGAGCTCGATGACCCCGTCGCTGTAGTCGTACGAGCTCGAAGGGGCCGAGCTGTTGCCGGTAGCCACCCAGACGTTCCCTTGGGCGTCGATGGTCGGGGCTGCCCCACCCATCCAGACCGCGCCCTGGTTGAAGTCCTTGGCGACGACGAAGGTCGAGGGTGCAGCACCGTCCTCCGGGGCCGAGACCACGAGCCCGTGGTAGGTCCCGCAGTCACCGTCGTTCCCGCCGAACCCGGCGATGACCCGGCCGTCGTCGAGGGCCAGGGAGGCCCGCTGGAGCTCGAATGCAAAATTGGGGACGAGGTTCGGCGGGTCGATGACCTCATTGAGGAGGATCGCCCCGGTGTACATGTCGAGGCCGATGAGGCGATGGTCGGCGGCATGGGCACCCGCCTGTTCGGCGGCCACCACGAAGATCTCACCACGGGCGGTGTCGATGACCGGGGTCGAGGTGATCCCGACCGGATCGATGTTGCCGCAGTGCCCCGGGACGGTCGAGAGGGAGAGGGGCGTGCCCACGTGGGTGGCCCAGAGCACGGCCCCGGTGTCGGCGGCGAGGGCGTACACGGTGTCGTTCTCGGTGGCCGTGTAGACCCGCCCGGTGTCGATGAGCGGCTGGGCGTAGACGCTCCCGTCGAGGGTGGCCGAGGTCCACGCGGCGGCGGCCGGGGAGAACGGTGCCCCCGAGGCGTCGACCCCGGTGCGGAGGCCGTTCTGGTCGAAGGTGGTCCAGCTAGACGACGGCGCGATACGGGGCCCGGGCGCGGTCGAGGCCAGGGCGGGGGCTGAGCCGAGTGTGAGGACGGTTGCCGTGGCCACCATCAGGATGGTGGCCTGGCGCAGGGGGCTGTGGGGGGTGCGCATCCCCCCACTTCACCACGGAACGCATGTCCGGCGCACCCGCATCGGGCGCCGACCGGACGGTCGCTTCAGATGCGCTCGAGGATCGTGCCGGTGGCCAGCGCCCCACCGCAGCACATGGTGACGAGGGCCAGGTTCTTGTCGGACCGCTCGAGCTCGTGGAGGGCGGTGGTGATGAGGCGGGCGCCGGTCGAGCCGACCGGGTGGCCGAGGGCGATCGCGCCGCCGTTCACGTTGACCTTGTCCCAGTCTGCGCCGTGGACCTTGCCCCACGACATCGCGACCGAGGCGAAGGCCTCGTTGATCTCGACGATGTCGATGTCGGCCAGGGTCATCCCGGCCTTCTTGAGCACGTCGGTCGTCGCGGCGATGGGCCCGTCGAGGTGGTAGTAGGGATCGGAGCCGACAAGGGTCTGGGCCACGATCCGGGCCCGCGGGCGCAGGCCGAGCTCGCCGGCCCGGGCCTCGGACATCCAGAGGACCGCGGCCGCACCGTCGGAGATCTGCGAGCTGTTCCCGGCGGTGTGCATGCCTTCGGGCAACACCGGCTTGAGGTTGGCCAGACCCTCACGGGTGGTCTCGCGCGGACCCTGGTCCCTCGACACGATGGTCCGCTCGCCGGTCGGGCCGTCCGGTCCGACCACCGGCGCCTCGATCGGGGCGATCTCGCGATCGAACCGGCCCTCGGCGACCGCCACAGCCGCCTTGCGCTGCGACTCGAACCCGAGCCAGTCCACGTCGTCCCGGGTGATGCCGTACTTCTGTGCGATCCGCTCGGCCGCGTTGAACTGGTCGGGCATGTCCCAGGGGAAGTTCTCGGGACGGGACTTGCCCGGGCCGTTGAAGGCGTTGGCCCCGAGCCCGACCCGGCTCATCGCTTCGACCCCGCAGGCGATGCCGGCGTGGATGGCATCGGCGCTGATCAGGTTGGCCACGAAGTTGTTGGCCTGTTGCGCAGAGCCGCACTGACAATCGACGGTGGTTGCCGCCACCTCGTAGGGGAGCCCCTGGCTCAGCCAGGCGGTGCGGGTGACGTTGGAGGCCTGCTCGCCGGCCTGGGTCACGCATCCCCCGACGATCTGCTCCACGTCCCCGGGGTCGATGCCGGCGCGCTTGACCAGCTCGACCTGTGCGGCACCCAGGAGCTCTGCGGCGTGGAAGCCGGAGAGCCAGCCGTTGCGCTTCCCGATCGGGGTACGGACTGCTTCGACGATCACCGGCTGGGCCATGGCGGGTCTCCCCCTTGGAGGTTCTGGTTGGCAAAAGTATAGAACCTGTTCCAGTGGCCTGGTCCGGTGCGGTACCCTCCGATCGGGCGAGCGGGGACCGTCACCGCTGTCCAGGGGGAGAATGGCGATGGTGTCTCCGAAGGTCCTCGCCGCGGTCGCGGCCTGCTGCCTCGTTCTCAGCGCGGGATGCTCCTCCTCTCGCACGGGGTCGGCCTCCCCCCCGCCGCCCTATCAGCACGAGGGGCCGGACCCGGTCGGGGTCACCACGCTCGACCTCGGCTCGGCCGGCCCGGTGTTCGGCGAGCGCCTTGCCACCGTCTACTACCCGGCCGACCCGGCCCATCTCGCCGGGCACACCCCGTTCAGCTACGCCGAGGCTTCGACCTTGCCCACCTCCTACCAGGCGATCCTGCCGGCCAAGTACAACCAGGTGACCACGATCCACGCCTTCTCCGATCCGCCGGCGTCGAGGAAGGGTCCGTACCCGATCGTCCTGTTCAGCCACGGGGACGGCGGTGAACGACTGCTCTATTCGTCGCTGTTGGCCGGCATCGCCTCGTGGGGGTACGTGGTGGTCAGCGCCGACTACCTCGAACGTGGCCTGGCGGCCTACGTCCTCCAGACCGGGGACCATTCGACCCCGGCCCACGATTCGGCCGTCATGGCTTCGTCACTGGCCGCGGTGGAGCAGGCGTCGGAGAGTCCCGCCTCGGTGCTCTACGACTCGTCGGATCCCTCACGGATCGCCGCGGTCGGCCACTCGTCGGGTGGCGGCACTGCGTTCGACGCCCTCGACGGCGCGGGAGTGGCCACCGCCGTGGGGTGGGCCCCGGTCTCACCGACCGGCACCCCGTCGGCAAAGCCGGTCATGCTCATCGGCGCCGAGGGGGACACCGTGGTGCCGCCGTCCCAGGTGCGGAAGACCTTCAACGCCTTCAAGGGCCCGAAGGCCCTGGTCGAGATCTCCGGCGAGGGCCACAACACCTACACCGACATCTGCACGGGGATCCGGTCGGGCATCGGACTGATCCCTTACGCCCTCAGCCAGCACTTCGTCTCGGCTGCGAACGCCGCGTTCGCCCTCAACGGATGCCGGTCCTCGGACCTCCCTCCCGCCCGGTTCTGGCCGGTCGTACAGTTCTATACGGTGCTCCAGCTCCACAATGTGTTCCAGCACGACCCGACGGCGACGGTCCCCACCCCGGTCCCCGGACAGTTTCCCGGGTTCACCGTGACCGTGACCCAGGCCCCGTGATGCAGAGGGCTGCCCGACGTCCCCGGACCGGTCCGCCCGACCTCACCGTGGTGGCGGTGCCCGCCTACTTCGCCGCGATGGGCGCCGAGTACCTCCTCCAGCGCCGGCGGCTGACCCGGGGTGGTGCACCGACGGCAGGCGACTACGAGCGCCGTGACACCGTGGCCAGCCTCACCATGGGCACCGCGAGCCTCGTCGTCCCGTTGCTCGTGCCCCGCCTCCTGCGTCCGTTCGCCCCGGGGCGCGGGCGCTTCGGCAAGGTGCTCGTGAACACCGCGCTCGGAGCGGTGGCCGTCACCACCGTGGCCGACGCGATCGCCCGGCGCTCCGCTCGCCGGCCGGGCGAGGCGGTTCCCCCAGAGGATCCCGAAGACGTGCCGGTCGCCCGACGGGTCGCCTCGATCGGTGGGGTGGCAGCTGTCGTCGCCGGCGGGGTGGCGGTGACCACCGCCCTGGCGGCGCACCTCACGCCCGACCGGTTCTGGCGGAGGCGGGTGCTCCCCTCCCTCGGCACCGGGCCGGTCGCCCTCGGCCTGGCCGTCCTCGGGTGGGACTTCATCTACTACTGGAACCACCGCTTCATGCACGAGAGCCGCTACATGTGGGCCGTCCACGTGGTCCACCATTCGAGCGAGCGCTACAACCTGGCGACCGCGCTCCGCCAGCCGGTGGCCGACGCGCTCGGCACCACGTTCCCCTACGGTGTCCTCTGCCTGGCGGGGATCTCGCCCGAGCTGGTGGCGACGGCCCGGGGCGTGAACCTGCTCTACCAGTTCTGGATCCACACCGAGGCCGTCGGACGGATCGGTCCGGCCGAAGAAGTGCTCAATACGCCCTCCCACCACCGGGTGCACCACGGATCCAACCGGCAGTACCTCGACCGGAACCACGGGAGCATCCTCATCGTCTGGGACCGACTCTTCGGCACCTTCGAGCCAGAGGGGGAACGGGTCGTCTACGGGCTCACCAAGAACCTGAACTCGTTCGACCCGGTGCGGATCGCCACCCACGAGCACGCCGACATCCTCCGGGACGTCGCCCGATCCACCGGCTGGGGGGAGCGGCTCTCCTACGTGCTGCGGGGACCCGGTTGGGCCGCAGCCCATCGGCCGGCGGCTGCCTGAGCCCGTCGACACGGGTCAGGCGCCGGCAACCAGGCCTTCCCTGGACAGATTCTGACTGCTATGCGCCGTGACCCACGCAGGTGCCGCCGTCGCTCGAACTGTTCGTGCTGTCGGGGCAGGTCGTGTGCGACCAGGTGACACCGGTCACGATGGCGTGGGTCATGACTGCACCGGCGAGGTTGGCCCCGGTGAGGTTGGCGTCGGTGAGGTTCGCACCGGTGAGCGTGGCATCGGTCAGAGTGGCACTGGTCAAGTTGTCCCCGGTGAGGTTGGCGCCCGAGAGCGAAGCCTTGGACAGGTCCGCGCCGGGCCCGATGAGGTAGCCATCGACGAGCTTCCAGCCAGACGGAAGAGCCGAGGGCGTTCCGGTGATGCCGCCCGAGACGACGCCCCGGAGAATCGCGCCCTTGAGGTCGACGCCGTTCAGATCCGCCTTGATGAGCACCGCGTCGGTCAGGTTTGCGCCGGGACCCATGAGGTAGTCATTGACGATGGTCCAATGGGCCGGGAGCGCCGACGGGGTGCCGATGAGGTCACCCGAAGACACGTCGTTCAGCGAGGCCTTGAGGAAGGTGGCTTCGGTGAGGGTCGCTCCGGTCAGGGTGGCGTTGAAGAGACTGGCGCCGGTGAAGATGGCCGTGGTCAGGTTGGCCCCGGCAAGATCGGCGTCGGTCAGAGTGGCATCGGTCAGGGTGGCACTGGTCAGGTTGGCCCCGTCCAGGTTGGTCCCGGAAAGAGAGGCGCCCGTCAGGGATGCGCCGGTCAGGGTTGCACCACCGAGGTTTGCGCCGTTGAGGATCGCAGCCCCCAGGTTGGCGTCGGCCAGGTCGACCCCGGACAGGGCTGCACCCGTCAGGGTCGCACCGGCCAGGTCTGCGCCGGGCCCGATGAGGTAGCCGTTTACCAAACTCCACCCCGAAGGAAGGCCCGTCGGCGTCCCGACGATGCCACCCGAGACGACGCCGCCGAGGGTTGTCCCGGTGAAGGTGGCCCCGCTGAGGGTCGCACCGGTGAAGGTGGCCCCGCTGAGGGTGGATCCGTCGAAGGTGACTCCGGTGAGAATGGCGTCGGTGAAGTTGACGTCAGTGAGGTCGATCGTGCTCAGGTTGGCGTCGCTCAGGTTGGCGCCGCTCAGGTTGGCGCCCGGATACACCTGATATCCGTCCACGATCAGCCGGGGTATCACGGTCACGCTCGGCGCCGATGCAGGCCCCGCCCCGACCTTGTTGGTGGCCGTCACCGTGAAGCTGTACTTCGAGTTGTTGGTGAGTCCGGTGACCGTGCAGCTGTCGACTTCGGGCTTGACGACCGTGTAGGTGCAGGTCTCGCCACCGGGGGACGCTGTGACCACGTAGCCGAGGATCGTCGCTCCGCCGTTCGAGGCGGGGGGTGACCACGTGACAGTGGCACTCGCATTGCCGGGGGTGACCATACCGATGACCGGCGCACCCGGAACCGTTGCAGTCGGGGTCACGGCATTGGACTGCGCCGACGGCGGACCGGTGTTGATGGCGTTGATCGCCGCCACGGTGAACGTGTAAGAGACACCGTCGGTGAGGCCGGTCACGAGGTCAGAAAGAACGACGCCGACCACAACGGCAGTTTGGGCCACCCCTGCCTTGTACGGCGTGATCGAGTATCCGGTGATCTTGCTGCCGCCGTTTGAGGCCGGAGCGGTCCAGGTCACCGTCGCAGCGGTGTTCCCAGCGGTGGCGGTGCCGATGGTCGGCGCACCGGGAGCCGTCGCGGTGGGAATCACCGCATTGGACATGAGCGACGGCGGACCGGTGTTGATGACGTTGATCGCCGCCACGGTGAACGTGTAAGAGACACCGTCGGTGAGACCGGTCACGACATGGCTCGTGACCACGCCGACGGTGATGCCGGCCTGGGCGGTGGTGCCGCTGTACGGCGTGATCAGGTAGCCCGTGATCGGGCTGCCGCCGTCGGAGGCCGGGGCCTTCCAGGTCACCGTCGCACTCTCGTTGCCCGGTGTCGCCGTGCCGATGGTCGGCGCGCCGGGAGCGGAGGCCGGGGTCACGGCATTGGACTGCCCCGATGGCGCCCCGGTGTTGATGGCGTTGATGGCGGCCACGGTGAACGTGTACGTGGTGCCGTTGGTGAGGCCGGTCACGTCGTAGCCGAGGACGTTGCCGACCGTGATGCCGGTCTGGGCTGTGGTGCCGATGTACGGCGTGATCAGATAGTTGGTGATCGGGCTCCCGCCGTCGGAGGCCGGGGCCTTCCAGGTCACCGTCGCGCTTTCGTCACCTGGTGTCGCGGTGCCGATGGTCGGAGCTCCGGGGGCGACACCCATGGGAGTCACCGGATTGGACTGCGCCGATGGCGGACCGGTGTTGATGGCGTTGATGGCCGCCACGGTGAAGGTGTACATGGCGCCGTTGGTGAGGCCGGTCACGACGTCGCTGTCCACATCGCCGACTGTGATGCCGTTCTGGGCTGTCGTACCGATGTAGGGCGTGATCAGATAGTTCGTGATGGGGCTGCCGCCATCGGACGTCGGTGGACTCCAGGTCACGGTCGCGCTGGCGTGTCCTGCCGTGGACACGCCGATGGTCGGCGCACCGGGAGCCGTTGCAGGGGTCACTGCGTTCGATGGTCCCGATGCCGGACCGGTGTTTATGGCGTTGATGGCCGCCACGGTGAAGGTGTACGTGCTGCCGTTGGTGAGGCCGGTCACGTCGTAGCCGAGGACGTTGCCGACCGCGGTGCCGGTCTGGGCTGTGGTGCCGATGTACGGCGTGACCAGGTAGCCGCTGATGGGGCTGCCGCCATCGGACGTCGGTGGACTCCAGGTCACGGTGGCGCTGGCGTTGCCTGGCGTCGCCGTGCCGATGGTCGGCGCACCGGGAGCGGTTGCCGGGGTCACGGCATTCGACATTCCAGATGGCGGGCCGGTGTTGATGTCGTTGATCGCCGCCACGGTGAAGGTGTACGTGGTGCCGTTGGTGAGGCCGGTCACGTCGTAGCTGAGGACATTGCCCACCGTGATGCCGGTCTGGGCGGTGGCACCGATATAGGGCGTGATCAGGTAGTTGGTGATCATGATGCCGCCGTTTGAGGCCGGAGCGGTCCAGGTCACCGTCGCGCTCCCGTTGCCCGGCGTCGCCGTGCCGATGGTCGGCGCACCGGGGGCGGTGTCCTCCGGAGTCACCGGGTTGGATCTGCCCGACGCTGGACCGGTGCCGGCCGAGTTGGTCGCGGCGACGGTGAACTCGTACGTCGTGGCATTGGAAAGACCGGTGACGACGTCACTCTGGACACTGCCGACAGTGATGGTCGGCAGTGGTGCGCCACTCGCGAGGACGTATGGCGTGATCACGTACCCGATGATCGTGCCGCCGCCGTTGGAGGCCGGAGGGGACCAGGTGACGGTTGCGCTGGAAGGACCCGCGGTTGCGATGCCGATCGCCGGAGCTCCCGGCTTGACGATCGGGATCGCGCCGACAGGCGACGTGATGACCAGAGCGAACGCTGTCGCTGCGGTCACAGCCAACACAACGAGTTGCAGCGATTTGCTACCAGCTCCGCGGGAACGGCGCCCCATCGTTCGACCCGACATGCCCATTGCGCCCCGCCCTTCCGTCATCCGACTCCTGCCCACTTATGCCCAGGTAGCATCGCACATTCCGCACGGGCGCGCACGGGGAACGCGACGACTGGGCCGGGTCGCGAAACGTCGTTCGCAGCACTGCACACGCGTCATTCAGTCCGATTCCTCCGACGGGTCGCGGGGACGGGAACAGCACAGTCCGTGATGTGCAAAGCACGGTAAGCGTCACGGACAGCACCGTGCGCGTCGCCGGTAGCACTGTCAGCGTCATCCCGATCGCCGATCCTGGAGCAGTGGCCCGGATAGGCCGTCACCGTTCGGACAGAGGAATTCGAACTGCCCTACGAAGAAAGGACTTTGGCGCCCGTGCCTTTTTCGTACGCGTGAACGACTGTGAGCGTCGTCGCCTTGGCGTCGCTCGCACAGGCTGGGACATAGCCGCCCCCCGGGGGGCCGTCGAACGGACCGAGCAGTGGGGTCGTGCTCCCGACGATGACGATTCGTACCTGCAAGGGACCCGGGTTACTGCCACACCAATTCGCCCAATTGACGATCAGATCTGCCGTGGCTTGCGGCGCAAGCAGGAGGGGCGGCAGCGCGCGGTCGGGTGATTCGACCGATACCACGCCCAACAGTGCGCCATCACTCCGGAGGAGGGTGACGGAGGGATTTCCCGAGAGGAAGCACGGTCCGCTCGATCTATTGGTCAAGACAACTGTCCCTTGCGCTGCCCCCGCAGAACCGGTCTGTCGACGCCCACCTTGAGCGCTCAATGTAGAGGCCGAACACGCTGTCGGCGGGCTGGGCGCGATTTTCGGAGGAGTTGATCCCTTGGACTTCGTGTTACCCGCCTTCGTAGTTCCGGAGTTCGTCGACGTCGCGGTCGAACCGTGCGAGCCCGGCGACCCTGGAGCGGTCGACGGGGCAGCTGATCCCTTTCCCTTGGAGGAACCAGTAGCTCCGCCGGGATCAGATTTGGTCGTCGAAGACGTGGACCCAGCGGTACTCGCTCCCGAAAGTGAGACCGTCGATGAGGTCGAATCCGTCGCAGCCGGCGACGAGCACCCTGCCAGACACAGCCCGATCACCAATGACACCAGCACGATCGATCTCTTGGACACACGCTCAGAGCCAGCCCCTCTGTGGATTCTCATCTCGAGCTCGCCCGGTTGGGTTACGCCGCCATCCCGACGATCGGCTTGTTGAGGGTGATTGCCCCGGTCGAGCCGTGGAAGCCGGCATCGCCGAAGGCGAAGAGGCCGCCGTCGGAGGCCACCAGCCAGTAGCCCTTACCGTCGGGGCTGGCTGCCATGCCCACAATCGGCTTGTTGAGGACAAGATCGCCGGTCGAGCCATGGAAGCCGGCATCCCCGAAGGCGAAGAGGCCGCCGTCAGAGGCGACGAGCCAGTAGCCCTTGCCGTCGGGGGTGGCTGCCATGCCCACGATCGGCTTGTTGAGGGTGATTGCCCCGGTCGAGCCGTGGAAGCCGGCATCGCCGAAGGCGAAGAGGCCGCCGTCAGAAGCGACCAGCCAGTAGCCCTTACCGTCGGGGGTCGGCGCCATCCCGACGATCGGCTTGTTGAGGGTGATTGCCCCGGTCGATCCGTGGAAGCCGGCATCACCGAAGGCGAAGAGGCCGCCGTCAGAGGCCACCAGCCAGTAGCCCTTGCCGTCGGGGGTGGCTGCCATGCCCACAATCGGCTTGTTGAGGACAAGATCGCCGGTCGATCCGTAGAAGACGGCATCACCGAAGGCGAAGATGCCGCCGTCGGAGGCGACGAGCCAGTAGCCCTTACCGTCGGGGGTCTCAGCCATCCCGACGATCGGCTTGTTGAGGGTGAGACCCCCGGTCGAGCCGTGGTACGTGGCGGCTCCAAAGGTGAAGACCCCACCATCAGAGGCGACCAGGGTGTACCCACCCGCTAGTGCTGGTGGCGCGGCCGGATTGACCGTGATGGTAAAGGACCAGGTCCCGGAGTTACCGAAGGCGTCCGAGTCGGTGCCCGAGACCGTGTAGACGGCCGGGGTCAGGGTGTCCGGGGCTGAGACTGCACCTGTTGCGTTCACCGTGAAGGCCGGCGAGGACGAGGTCACGAGGAAGGTCACTGCACCGTTGTTGCCCGAGGTGTGCAGTTGGCTCGTGAAGGGACTCTCGGCGGTGACCGTGCCGGTGGTCGGCGCGGTCTGGGTGATGGTGCCGGTTGCAGGGTTGACGGTGAGCTGGAAGGACCAGATCCCGGAGTTGCCGAAGGCGTCAGAGTCGGTGCCCGAGACCGTGTAGACGTTCGGGGTCAGGGTGTCCGGGGCTGAGACTGCACCTGTTGCGTTCACCGTGAAGGCCGGCGAGGACGAGGTCACGAGGAAGGTCACTGCACCGTTGTTGCCCGAGGTGTGCAGTTGGCTCGTGAAGGGACTCTCGGCGGTGACCGTGCCGGTGGTCGGCGCGGTCTGGGTGATGGTGCCGGTTGCAGGGTTGACGGTGAGCTGGAAGGACCAGATCCCGGAGTTGCCGAAGGCGTCAGAGTCGGTGCCCGAGACCGTGTAGACGTTCGGGAGCAGAGTCCCTGGAGCCGAGACCGCGCCGCTCGATGACACGGAGAAGGCCGGCGAGGACGAGGTCACGAGGAAGGTCACCGCACCGTTGTTGCCGGTCGTCTCCAGTTGGCTCGTGAAGGGACTCTCGGCGGTGACCGTGCCGGTGGTCGGCGCGGTCTGGGTGATGGTGCCGGTTGCAGGGTTGACGGTGAGCTGGAAGGACCAGATCCCGGAGTTGCCGAAGGCGTCAGAGTCGGTGCCCGAGACCGTGTAGACGTTCGGGAGCAGAGTCCCTGGAGCCGAGACCGCGCCGCTCGATGACACGGAGAAGGCCGGCGAGGACGAGGTCACGAGGAAGGTCACCGCACCGTTGTTGCCCGAGGTGTGCAGTTGGCTCGTGAAGGGACTCCCGGCGGTGACCGTGCCGGTGGTCGGCGCGGTCTGGGTGATGGTGCCGGTTGCAGGGTTGACGGTGAGCTGGAAGGACCAGATCCCGGAGTTGCCGAAGGCGTCAGAGTCGGTGCCCGAGACCGTGTAGACGTTCGGGAGCAGAGTCCCTGGAGCCGAGACCGCGCCGCTCGATGACACGGAGAAGGCCGGCGAGGACGAGGTCACGAGGAAGGTCACCGCACCGTTGTTGCCCGAGGTGTGCAGTTGGCTCGTGAAGGGACTCCCGGCGGTGACCGTGCCGGTGGTCGGCGCGGTCTGGGTGATGGTGCCGGTTGCAGGGTTGACGGTGAGCTGGAAGGACCAGATCCCGGAGTTGCCGAAGGCGTCAGAGTCGGTGCCCGAGACCGTGTAGACGTTCGGGAGCAGAGTCCCTGGAGCCGAGACCGCGCCGCTCGATGACACGGAGAAGGCCGGCGAGGACGAGGTCACGAGGAAGGTCACCGCACCGTTGTTGCCCGAGTCGTGTCCAGTTGGCTCGTGAAGGGACTCCCGGCGGTGACCGTGCCGGTGGTCGGCGCGGTCTGGGTGATGGTGCCGGTTGCAGGGTTGACGGTGAGCTGGAAGGACCAGATCCCGGAGTTGCCGAAGGCGTCAGAGTCGGTGCCCGAGACCGTGTAGACGTTCGGGAGCAGAGTCCCTGGAGCCGAGACCGCGCCGCTCGATGACACGGAGAAGGCCGGCGAGGACGAGGTCACGAGGAAGGTCACCGCACCGTTGTTGCCGAGTCGTGTCCAGTTGGCTCGTGAAGGGACTCCCGGCGGTGACCGTGCCGGTGGTCGGCGCGGTCTGGGTGATGGTGCCGGTTGCAGGGTTGACGGTGAGCTGGAAGGACCAGATCCCGGAGTTGCCGAAGGCGTCAGAGTCGGTGCCCGAGACCGTGTAGACGTTCGGGAGCAGAGTCCCTGGAGCCGAGACCGCGCCGCTCGATGACACGGAGAAGGCCGGCGAGGACGAGGTCACGAGGAAGGTCACCGCACCGTTGTTGCCCGAGTCGTCTCCAGTTGGCTCGTGAAGGGACTCCCGGCGGTGACCGTGCCGGTGGTCGGCGCGGTCTGGGTGATGGTGCCGGTTGCAGGGTTGACGGTGAGCTGGAAGGACCAGGTGCCGGTGTTGCTACAGGCGTCAGAGTCGGTGCCCGAGACCGTGTAGACGTTCGGGAGCAGAGTCCCTGGAGCCGAGACCGCACCGCTCGATGACACGGAGAAGGCCGGCGAGGACGAGGTCACGGTGAACACGACCGGACTCACGCCGGTCGTGTTCAACTGGGTCGTGAATGCGTTTCCAGCGTTGACCGATCCAGTCGTCGGTGCGGTCTGGGTGACCCCGGGGCCACCACCCGTGACGGTCAATGTGAAGTCCCACGAACCGCTATTGCTCGACGTGTCCTGATCGAAACCGAACACCGTGTAGACGCCTGGGGGAACCGTGCCAGGGGCGGTGAGAAAGCCGGTCGACGACACCGTGACCGGCTCACAGACTGCGGAGGTGGTGAAGAACGTCACCGCCCCGACATTGCCGGTCACATTCAACTGAACAGAGTAGGGCGTGCCCGAGGCCACGCTGGCCGACGTGGGCGCAACCTGCGTGATCGTGCCTGACGCCGCCGCCGTACCGGATGTGAATACGACGAGCGAGCCGCCGAGCACAGCAACAATCAATGTCACCGCCCCGCCGAGTGCCGCCATACGCCGGGCCAGCGACCGTGATGCATTCATCTGCGCGTCTCCTCGAGCCTCATGCGGGGTCCGAGCCACTCGGACTCCCCTGCCCATCCCTCATGACGATCGGGCGACGCAGCACGGTCTCCCGTTACAACAACCCCCAACCAGGGCAAAAATCTAGGGGATGGCATATGCAATTACAAGGGGATATGCGCTGCCCGACACGCTACGTCCTCTTCTTACTACGTAACGTGGTGGTCGTGGAATAACCAGCGTGACGGTGAAGAGTTCTGACCGCTGCTGACGCGTGACTCCATTGCTGCGGAGCGACGGCTGCGGGGACGCGGCAAAGGGACCCCCTAAGGGGTCCCTTTGCATCACCCCCGGGGCAGGGGGCTCCCTCTCGGGAGTCCCCTGCCTACCGGGTTAGGCGAGGTCGCCTAATGGTGTCCTTTGCCTCAGGGAGTGCGTCCCTGGGTGAAGGTCACCACGTTGGCGCCAGACCCGTTGCTGAACACGATGGTTGCGGGGAAGGTCGTCGTCGGCAGCGGTGGGCTGCTGATGACGCTCCCGGAACCCTGGTACTGGAGGTTCGTCAGCTCGACCGAAGGCGTGCTGGGCTGAAGCTCGCTGACCGAAATCGTGACGGCAGAGCCATTGGCATTGACCACGGGGATCGGGCCGCTGATGGCCGAGCACGTGGAACCGTTCACCGGATTGGTCAGAGTGACCGATCCCGTCGTTGTCGTGCCATTGACCGTGTACGAGTAGTCGTACACGAACGGCTCACCAGTGTCGAGATTGGCATCCGGCGAAGTCTGTGCAGAGCAGATCTTGAACTGACCTGTGAGCGCAGCATCCGTGAAGGTCACCAACGTCTCGTCATTGACGCCACCGAACGGCACGTTGACATACGCCGTACCACCGTTCTGATTCGCATTCGCCCACCACGAGATCAACTCGTTCGGGTACGGAGCGTTCAGACCATAGGCGGTGACGTTCTGCAGGTAGAAGTTGGGGTTGCCCGGCATCTCCACGATGGTGGCGGTACCAGCAGGAACCTCGAAGGCCTGCGAGCACTGTCCAGCCATCACGATGAAGATCGAACCACCGTTGACCGTGAAGGGGAAGCTCTGCTGCCCCGTCGACGGATCGCCAGCGTTCTTGCAGACTTCAACCCAACCCATGGCTTCGTTGTTGAACGTTGCCACGTTGACGTTCGTCCCCACAGTGACATAGGCGGTCGTCCCGCTCACGCTGCCGGCTGTGACGCTGACACCGGAGATCGTGACGTTCGCCTGGGCTACCTCGGTGATCGTCGCCGTTGAGCCGAGCGGCAGCGCCGTGAGGTCCAACGAGCAAGCCGGAGTACCGGGCCCATTGGAGATGACCGACACGGTCTGCGTTCCAGCATCATCGCTCACGTTGAAGGTGAAGACCGATCCCGTGAGAGCACCACTGTTGGCATCAAGGACCTTGCAGACCTTGACGTACCCAAGCTGGGTGCTGTTGGTAAAGATCGCCGTCACGCTTGAGTTCACTGCGACGGCGTAGGTTGCCTCGCTGTTCGCAAGGTTCTCCGCCACGAGGGCGCTCTGTGGGATCGAGCCGACCGAGCTCACGTAGTACGGGGAGGAAGGCTCCTCGGTGACCGTGACCTGACCGGCAGGAACGGTGACGTCCCCGCTGCACTGACCCACCGGAACCGGCGGCAGGGTCTCGCTCCATTCGCCCTCACTCAGCACGAAGTTGAACGAACCGCTGACGAACTGATCACCGGCCTGCTTGCAGACCTCGATGCTTCCTGTCTGCGTAGTCGGCGGGATCCAGTTCGCGTAGTCCACGATGGTCGTCCCGACCGTAGGCGGCCCGACCGTCGCGGTGACGGTTCCGGCAGTGGTGTTCACGTTGCTCTCGGTCCCGTGGGTCACGGTGATCGAGTACACGGAAGAGCCACTGCTGGGAAGCTCAGCGATGTTGACCCTGGTACCAACTTGGTACCTGGTCAGCCCGCCGCAGCTTGTGTTCGCCGTGGCGGCCGCGTCGACACTGAACGGACCAACAGTGTTCGCACCGGCCGACTCCGTGAAGCTGAACGGCTCCCCGATAAGGGACGGACTGTTGTACTCGCTCTTGCACACCTTGAGCTGACCATAGGTCGGCTCGTTCGTGAAGGTCGCGGTCGTCTCGCTGCCTGCAGCGACATCGACGTGAGCGGTACGAGTCCCGACCGACGTCGTTCCCGTGTTGGGCACGAGGGCGATCGACCCAAGGTGCGTAGCACCGGTCGCGTCGAGCGCCTCGACGACCGTGTTAGTGGCGGCTGCGGCGAAGGTCTTGCACTGACCAGAAGTCAAGCTGAACGTCTTCGCTGTGTCTGAATTCGTCGTCAACGTGAAGCTGAACGAACCGGCGACAGGTCCCGCCTTGCATACCTCGATACTGCGTGTGGTCGAGGCGCCGGCGACGCTTGCAGCGGCCACAGAAACGGTCATGCCCCCTAAGAGCGCGACCGCTACGACCCCTGTCAGCAAAGTTCGCCGACCCCTCTTCGTCGCGGCTTGCGGCCGCTCTCTTGTCAACATGCGTGTTTCCTCCTGAGCTATCGAAAGATACCTATGGGTACCCGGTACTAACGATCCAGGAAAACCGCCTACAAGTCATCGTCCGAAGCGAACGAAGATTCCCCACGTTCGTTGTTCATTCCGCCCACCCGTGAGCAGGTCACTCACGATTTGGCCCGGACGCGAACCCCGAAACCAGCTCGATTCTCCTCATACACCGGCATTTCGCCGCGCAGCGTGGTATCGGATTCCGCTCAGAGTGGCAAAGTGCGAACTCCGACCGTATCCGTGCCGGTCGCGTTGGACACCTCAAGCCAACCGGACTACACAGTGCAGAGCGGGTCCAGCGGAACGAGCCCGCAACCACAGTCGAAGGATCGAACTAGGGCGGGACGGCGATGGCGATCGTACGGAGTTGGGACCAGGAAAGACTCGGCGGCGAAGCTCTCACAGAGAGGGAAGCCGTCCGCCTCAGTGGGTTACTCCCGCGATCCGCAGTCGACGAATACCTCGAGACCAGCCCGGACGCCATGATCGTCGCGGACAGTTCTGGGAACATCCTGGCCGGCAACCCGGCGGCCGAACAGCTCTTCGGCCTCGACCATGATGGGCTCACCGCGCTGAATCTCTCGAGCCTGTTCGTCCCTGAGCTCAACGGGCATCTGGCGATCGACTCCTTCGAGCGGGTGCAGGGAGCTGACGCCTCGGTGGGCTCCTACGTTCCCCGCCGGCTCGAGATCGAAGGAAAAGTGGGCGGGGGCACACTGCTTCCCCTCTGTCTCACCGTGACCCCGTTGAGTCAATCGGTGGAGCCGTTGCTCCTTGCCGTCGTCCGGGAGTCGACCTACTCGCCCTCCACGGCGAAGCAGGTGGCGTCGGCGGCCTATCGGGCCGCCACGCAGGAGATGATGGCACTCCAACGGGAGCTCCTCGCCGAGATCGCCCAGGACAACGGGGTGGACGGCATCGCCCGAGTCCTCCATTACCGGACCGGGCGAAAGGTTCTGATCATCGATCCGGCCGGGCGGATGCTCGCCGGGGCCGGCTATGGAGCGCACGACGTTCCCCAGGACCGGCTCGTCGCAGGGTGCTCTGCGGGGGACCGCCAGCGGTCCCTCCACGGCGTCCGCGAGCGGCATGCGGACTGCTGGACGGCGGCTGCCTGCCCCGATCAGACACTGCTCGGCACGATCTGCATTCACGACCCTGCCGGTGACCTGCCGGAGGTTGACCTGATGTCCCTCGAGCAGGCGGCTTCGATCCTCACCGTCGAACTGCTCCGGGCGCGGACCACCGACGGCACAGGAGGTGCATCGTTGGCCGGGTTCGCCGCCGAGCTCCTCAACGGCGATGATGACGACCGGCTGCGCTCACAAGCGGCGATGTTCGGCTATGACCTGGATCGACCCCACCAGACGATCGCCATGGATACTCCCTCGGCGGACCTGGCGGCGGTCGAGGTGGCCGAACAGGTGGCGCGGAACCTCGGCATCATGAGCCCGCTGATCACTGCACGGTCGAGCCGGCTCGTCCTCCTCACGGCGAACGAGCTCGACTGCGAACTGCTGGCTGCGGCCCTGAGCGGCGCGTTCAGCATGGACGTGCGGATCGGCGTCGGGGGTGCATACCCGGTCACCGAGCTCCGCCGCTCCCTGACCGAGGCGGTCTTTGCGCTCGAGCTCGGGGCGACGGTGCAAAGTGAGGCTCCGGTCACGGCGTTCGCCGATCTCGGAGTCTGGAAGATGCTGGTTGATTCGACCGAGCCACGGAAGTTGCGAGAGATCGTCGACGAGTGGATCGGGCCGTTGGCGGAACACGACACGCTCCATGGCAGTGAGCTCGTGAAAACGCTCACCGTGTATCTCAAAGCGTCCTGTGCAGCGGAGACGGCGGCGGCTGCGCTCCACGTCCACCGCAACACGCTCAGGTATCGCCTCTCGAAGATCTACCAGGTCAGTGGCCGCGACCTCACCGACCCCGACCAGCGGTTCCAGCTCGAGCTCGCGTGCCGCGCCAGGATCGTGCTCCAGGCACTCGAAACGGCCTGAAGCCGCAGGTCGCGCCGGCTAGGCGCCGCTCGAGGGGCTAGCTCGCGGTGAAGATGCACACCTGGGTGGCGTAGGCCACCAGCCGTCCGCCGTCGGTGCCCTCGGGCCCGTAGTCCCACAGCGCCATGTCCACCGATGCGTAGCCGTCCTCTGCGTGACGGGCCCGGTTGTGGGCGAGCACCCACTCTGACCGGCACGTATCGAGGAGGTGGAAGGTGAGATCGACACTCGGGCTGAACCAATTGTTCCCGAGCGCGGGACCGACCTTCTCGCGCACCGCACCGGGCATGGTGTCCGCGAAGACGACGAGGGCCAGCGGGTCGAGCGATCCGTCCCCGAGCATGGGCGGCTCGTCGAGGTGGTACCACGTGCCGTGTTCTGCCCGATCAGGCACGTAGGCCTCCCACGGTGCATGGCCGAGGGCTCCGCGGCCTTCGAGGCGCCGGTCCCAGAAGGGAGACGGGGCGAACGTCTCGACACCCGGCGGTGGCGGATCACGGAAGGATCGGGCTTCTGCCAGCGGAACGAACCCGCGGGGCGGCTCGAGATCGGTGAATTCGAATCCCCCTCGGTCCGACCCGAAGACGGCGGTGGTCACGTGGCCGTGCAACGACGAGGGATTCCGTACCTCTGCCCGCAGGTGGGACACCGACCGCCCGCGGCGCAGGACCTCCACCTGGATCTCGACCGGGCCATGGGCGACCGGTGCCACGTACGTGGTGTGCAGGGTCCGGAGCCGTTGCTCGGCATGTCCGAGCTCCGAGGCCATCGCCCGGACGGCGGCAGCGGTCACGACGCCCCCCTGGGGCATCGGGCGGAGGCACCACGAGTCGTCGATCTCAGCCCAGTAGCGACCGGGCACGTCGCCCGACGGCGACGCCGTCGTCACGTCCTGGAACGGGTTCCCCACGCCGGCACCTTGGCGGCTCGAGGGCTCGGATGTCAACGCCATCGCCTGGCCCGGCCGACTGCCGGTCGCTCGCGGTCAGGCACAACCCCATGGCTTCACCGTGCAGTTCCGAGCTTCCACCTGGTGTTTTGCCGTCCTCTGGGTTGGTGGAAGGGCGGCTGGACCCCGGGCTCAAGTCGCCGACTCAGCGAGCCGATCCAAATTGGCACCTGACACTCGACGTTTGGGGAGGGTAGAGTTCGGGTATTGATTTCTCACTGAGAGTAGTGGAGGCAGTATTATGAGTGACAATCCGGAGGGCCCAGGCTGGTGGATCGCCAGCGACGGCAAGTGGTATCCGCCCGAACTGCACCCCTCCGTCCGTATGGATGACCCCGCACCCGAGGCAGCAGCGGTGCCCGAGACGGTGACCGCACCCTCCTCGCCGGCGGCCCACCGCTGGCACAGCCAGGGCGGCGCACCGGGTCAGGACGACGAGGCGCCGCGGGTCGGGCCACAGTTCCCCGATCTCTTCCAGAAGGCTCTACAGGGGTCTCACCTGGCGGACAACGTCACGTACGCCGGTGAAAACGCGCGGAGCTCGTTCGACACCGCCCGCAAGGCCCCGTCGTCTGCCCCCACCGGCGCGAACGGTGGATCGGGATCGAGCTCCGGGGCACCGGGCAGCTTCAGCGGCGCCACCGCCACCAAGCGTCGGTGGCGCCGGGGACACTGAATCCGCCCGCCTTCAACGGCTGGCTTGCCTCACCCCTGCGCTGGTAGCTCGATCAGCTCGCGCCACTCGGCCAACCCGTCGGCCACCGCCTCCGGGGTGAGGCGCAGGGTGGGTTCCCTCACGCTGTCGGCAATGGTCCGTTGCACCTGGTAGTGGTGGGCAGCGCTCCGGAACAGCGGGCCCCGCGCAGCTATCAGGTCGTCCGGCGCGCCGCCTAGGAAACCCCAGAGGGTGAACGCCAGGGTCAGGTCATGGATCAATGGCGCCCGGCCGAATCGCGCCGCACGGCGCATGGCCACCGCGGTGCACCCGGCGGTGGCGTCATCGGCGTGCTCACCCGCTTCGAGGACGAGACGGTCCTCGAAGCGGCGTGCGAGCTTGAGGGCGAACCCCTGGTCGGGGCCCGGAGATCCCAGCGAGACGCCCGACGGCTGGTGGGTGCCGCGCACCTCGGAGGGCCGCGAGGTCGTCCAGGCCGCCGGCACCTCTAATTGATAGGAGGGGCGGACCTGGTCGGCCTCGACGATGGGGACGAAACTGGGCTGGGTCACCTGGTGCTCCTCGGGGGCTGTCTCGCCATGGTCACGAGGGGTCGGTCGGACCGACCCCTTTCTGCCCAGCGTGGAGCAGACCGTAGACGATGGAGTCGGAGAGGGCCTGCCAGGAGGCCGCGATGATGTTCTCCGAGACACCGATGGTGGTCCAGGTGCGGTCGCCGTCGGTCGAGTCGATGAGCACCCGGGTGACCGATCCGGTGCCCTTGGCCGAGTCGAGGACCCGCACCCGGTAATCGACCAGGTGGACGCCGGCAAGGGCCGGAAAGCGACTGCCGATGGCAGCCCGCACAGCGGCGTCGAGGGCATTCACCGGACCGTTGCCTTCGGCGGTGGCCACGATCCGGTCCTCTCCCACCCGGACCTTGACCGTCGCCTCGGTGGACTGGTGGATGCCCTCGTCGGCGATGACCCGATAGGACTCGAGCTCGAAGAAGGACTGATCCCACCCGGTGGCGTTCCGCAGCAGCAGCTCGAGAGAGCCGTCGGCCACCTCGAAGTGGTATCCCTCGTACTCGAGCTGCTTGAGCGAGTCGAGCACCGAGGTCATGGCCTGCGAGTCGAGCTCGAGGCCGAGCTCGGCGGCCTTCATCACCAGCGTCGACCGACCGGCCAGCTCTGAGACGACGAACCGCGTGCCGTTGCCGACCAGATCGGGCTGGATGTGCTCGTAGGCGTCGGACCGCCGGGCGATGGCTGAGGTATGGAGCCCGGCCTTGTGCGCGAAGACCGAGGAACCCACGAACGGCTGCTGTGGGTCGGGAGCGATGTTGACCAGCTCGGCGATGTGGTGGGAGACCGGCGTGAGCAGTGGGAGGCGCTCGTCGGGAATGGTCGAGACCCGCAGCTTGAGAGAGAGGTCTGGAACCACCGCCGAGAGGTCGGCGTTGCCCGCCCGCTCCCCATAGCCGTTGACGCACCCCTGGACATGGGTGGCCCCCATCGCCACGCCGGCCAGTGAGTTGGCTACCGCACAGCCACTGTCATTGTGGAAGTGGACCCCGACCTGGGTCTCGAATCGACCGAGCACCGTCTCCACGATGCGCTCGACCTCGTAGGGCAGGGTCCCCCCGTTGGTGTCGCACAGGACGAGGGTCTCGGCACCTGCCTCCTCGGCTGCCTGGAGGATCCGGAGGGTGAACTCGGGATTCGCCTTGTACCCGTCGAAGAAGTGCTCGGCGTCGAGGAAGACCCGCAGGTCGTTGGCCCGAAGGAAGGCGACCGAGTCGGCCACCATGGCCACCGCCTCGTCCAGCGTGGTCCGCAGGGCATCCACCACGTGCACCTCCGAGGACTTGGCCACGATGCAGACCGCCTCGGTCTGCGCGTTGACCAGGTGCCGGAGGGTCTCGTCGTCCTCGGCCCGCACGTCGGCCCGCCTGGTCGATCCGAAGGCGACCAAGGTGGCGTGCCCGAGCGCGAGTTCCTTCGGGGCCCGGGCGAAGAACTCGGCGTCCTTCGGGTTGGCACCGGGCCAGCCGCCCTCGATGAAGGTCACTCCGAGATGGTCGAGCTGCTCGGCCACCCGGAGCTTGTCGTCCACGGTCAGCGAGAGGCCCTCCTGCTGTGAGCCGTCACGCAGGGTCGTGTCGAAGATATCGACGGCTGCCGGTAGATCGGGGAGGTCGAAGTCGTGGCCGGCTCCTGCCGGGGCGCCCCCGTCGATATCGGACTGGCCTTGGCTCGGCGGGCGTCGCCCGAGGGCATGGGCCTGTTGACCCGGGGTCAGCGGGTGGCTGTGGGCATGGCCCCCGTGGGCGTCGTCGTTGAGGGTCGGGCCGTCACTCGACATAGTCCAACCAGTCCTTGTACCGGTCCACCTGGCCCCGCACGGTGGCGAAGTAGAGCCCCTGGATCTGCTGGGTGATCGGTCCCGGCTTGCCCCCGCCGACCGGGCGGTCGTCGACGGCCCGGATCGGGACCACCTCGGCCGCCGTCCCGGTCAGGAACGCCTCGTCGGCGGTGTACAGGTCGGTGCGGATGAGTGGCTCGTGGGAGACCTCGTAGCCCAGGTCTCCGGCGATCGCTTCGACCGACTGCTGGGTGATGCCGTCGAGTGCCCCGGCATCGGAGGTCGGCGGGGTGATCAGGCGCCCGTTACGGACCACGAAGATGTTCTCCCCGGTGCACTCGCTGACGTGGCCGTCGGGCGCGAGGAGGATTGCCTCGTCGTATCCGGCATTGAGGGCCTCCATCTTGGCAAGTGACGAGTTGACGTACATGCCGGTGCCCTTGGCGGCGGTGGGGACCGCATTGGGATCGTGGCGGCGCCACGAGCTGATCTTGGTCGACACCCCGTTGGCCACCCCCTCGTCGCCCAGGTAGGTGCCCCACGGCCAGGCCGCGATGGAGACGTTGACCGGGCAGGGCATCGGGTTGAGGCCCATCTCGCCGTAGCCCAGGTAGACCAGAGGCCGGATGTAGCAGCCGTCAGAGAGGCCGTTGACCCGGACCACCTCTCGGGAGGCCTCGATGATCTCGTCGACGCTGAAGGGGACGTCGATGAGGAACACCCGGGCCGAGGTGAAGAGCCGCTCGATGTGGTCGCGTAGCCGGAAGACGGCAACGCCCCGGTCGGTCGGGTAGGCGCGGATCCCTTCGAAGACACCCGAGCCGTAGTGCAGGGTGTGACTGAGCACGTGGACCGTGGCGTCGTTCCAGTCGACCAGCTTTCCGTCCATCCAGATCCTGGCGGTCGGGGTCAGGGGCATGGCTCAGAGCCTTTCTGCGATGGCGTCGCCGATCTCGGTTGTCGAGAGGGACGGATTGGGGTGCGAGACGATGAACTCCTCGACCGCGCCGGTCACCTTGGCCGCAGCCGAGTGCTCCCCGAGGAAGTCGAGCATGAGGGCGGCCGACCGGATGGCGGCCGCAGGATTGGCCTTGCCGGTCCCCTGGATGTCGTGGGCCGCACCGTGGACCGGCTCGAAGAGCGACGGGCCGGTCCGGTCCGGGTTGAGGTTGGCCGAGGCCGCATAGCCGATGCCTCCGGCGACTGCTCCGGCCAGGTCGGTGAGGATGTCGCCGAACAGGTTGTCGGTCACGATCACGTCATAGCGCTCGGGGCGCTCGACCAGGTAGATGCAGGCGGCGTCCACGTGGTTGTACTCGGTGGTGACCCCCGGATGGTCGGCTGCGACCTCGTCGACCGTGCGCTGCCAGAGGTCTCCGGAGAAGGTCAGCACGTTGGTCTTGTGGACCAGGGTGAGGTGGGTACGCGGCCGGCTGGCGGCGAGCTCGAAGGCGAAGCGCACACACCGCTCCACGCCGTGACGGGTGTTGACCGAGCCCTGGGTGGCCACCTCGTACGGCGTCCCCTTCCGCAGGAACCCACCTTCGCCCGCGTAGGTTCCCTCGGTGTTCTCGCGGATGACCACGAAGTCACAGGTCGGGGCGAGGGCCCCCGGCACCCCGGTGAAGGGGCGCAGGTTGATGTAGAGGTCGAGCGAGAAGCGCAGCCGGAGGAGCAGCCCCCGCTCGAGGGTGCCGGCAGGGACCGCCGTCGAGCCGACCGGGGGGCCCACCGCCCCGAGGAGGATGGCCTGCTGACCGCGGAGTTCTGCCAGGACCGCATCGGGGAGCACCTCACCGGTGCGGACGTACCGGTCGGCCCCGAGGTCGTAGTCGGTGGTGTCGAGGTGCACGCCGGTTGCGGCGACCACCTTGAGGGCCTCGGCCACCACCTCGGGGCCGATGCCGTCACCGCCGATCACGCCAACCTGGTAGGTGCTCACTCGTTCCTGTCCTTCTCTGGGTCTCGGTCTGTCCGGTCCGGGTGGTGCCGGGTCGTGCTCTCTGGGTCTCCAATTGAAAAACCGCCCACCGGAAGTGGACGGTCAGAAGGCACACACCCGCGAGGGTCTGTGCCTAGTCGATAATGCCTACGGTGCGGAAGCGGGACTCGGTGCGCATGACACCTCCAGTGTCGCCTGCCGGGGGTCCCATCGTCAACCCGGCAGCGGGTCACGGCTGGAGCGGCGTCCTGGTGGCGGCGGGTGCTGCGGTGATCGTGCTCCAGGACAGCCCGCCCTCCCGGAGGCACACCATGTCCCGTCCGCTGCACTCGACGACGGAGGACGGGACGCCGTCACAGGTCCCCCCGTCGAGGATCACGGCCGGTTGGTCCGCCCCGGCCCATGCGGCCGCGACCGCCCCGGCCGTCGTGGCAGGGGGCTCGCCGTGGAGATTGGCGCTGGTGACCGCGAGGGGGCCGAGGATCCTGCAGAGCGCGACGACCACGGGGTGGTCGGGCAGCCGTACCCCTACCGTCCGCCGAGCCGAGGTCGGGCCGCCGAGATCTGCGGTGAACGACGCTCGGCGGGGAACCACGAGTGTGAGGGGGCCGGGCCAGAATCGCTCGGCGAGCACCTCCGCAGCCGCCCCCATGCGCCCGGCGACCAGGTCCACCTGTTCGGGGCCGGCCACGAGGATCGCGAGCGGGACGTCGGCTGGTCGGCCCTTCAACCGGAACAGCAGGTCGACCGCGTCGGGCTGCGTCGGGTCGACCGCCAGCCCGTAGACGGTGTCGGTGGGGACGGCCACCACCGCTCCCCCGGCCAGGGCCTCTGCGGCCCGGTGGAGCGCACCACCGTCGGCAGCCCCCAGGGTGACCGGCACGTCAGCGCTCCGCCACCAGCATGCGCAGCCGACCCGCGAGGTCGCGCCGGGTGTCCGCCCGCGTGAACCCGGCCCCACGTGCAACCTCCGACGCGGGACCCGCCTGGGACGGCGCGAGCTCGACGACCAGACCCCCGGAGCGCCGCAGCCACCGCGCCGACCCGACGACGACCGCCTCGACGGCGGCCATCCCGGGCTGGCCGCATGCGCCCGGGCCGGCAACGAGGGCACTCCGCGGCTCGTACTCGCGGACGTCCTCCTCCAACCCCGGGTACTCCTCCTCCGAGACGTACGGCGGGTTCGAGACCACCAGGTCCACGGTGCCGGCCATCCCCCTCGGGAGCGCCCCGAACCAATCGCCTGCGGCCAGGGTCACCCTGGCCGCGGCGGCCGGGTCGTGCCGGGCGAGCCGCTCACGGTTGGCGCGGGCCACCGTGAGGGCGTCGCCCGAGACGTCGGTGGCCCAGATCTCGAGCGCCCTGCCGCTACCCCCCTCTGATGCGAGCGAGAGGGCGATCGCACCCGAGCCCGTCCCGAGGTCCACGCAGACCAGCGGTTCGTCCGGGTTCCGGCCGAGGCCGATGCGGGCGAGCTCGAGGAGCGCGGCGTCGACCAGCTGCTCGGTCTCCGGCCGGGGGATCAGCACCCGGCGGTCCACCTCGAGCTCGAGGCCACGGAACGGCCAGGTGCCGAGCACGTACTGCAGCGGCTCGCCGTCGGCCCGCCGTTCGGCCAGGACGAGAGCCCGCGCCGCCACCCCGGCCGGCCCGCCCTCCCGTGGTGCGGCAGCCTCGGCGTGCTCCACGATCCAGACCGCCTCCCGGCGGGACCCGACCCGGGCCGCGACCTCCCCGAGCAGCTCGGAGCGGCCGGCCGGTCCGGACACGGCGACCACGCTGTGCTCAGCCTTCGTCCAACTGGTGGGCGCGCTTGTCCGCGACGAGTGCGTCGGTGAGCTCGTCGAGATCGCCGAGCAGGATCCGGTCGAGCTTGTGGAGGGTCAGCTTGATCCGGTGGTCGGTGACCCGGTTGTCCTTGAAATTGTAGGTTCGGATCTTCTCCGAACGGCCTCCCCCGCCGACCTGGCTGCGCCGTTGCTCCGACAGCTCTGCCGCCTGGCGGTCCTGTTCCGCCTTGAGCAACCGCGAGCGCAGGACCACCATCGCCTTGGCGCGGTTCTGGATCTGGCTCTTCTCGTCCTGCATGGCCACCACGATCCCGGTCGGGAGATGGGTGACGCGAACGGCCGAGTCGGTCGTGTTGACCGACTGCCCCCCGGGGCCGGTCGACCGGTAGACGTCGATCTTGAGGTCGCCCGGGTCGATGTCGACGTCGACCTCCTCCGCCTCGGGCAGCACGGCCACGACCGCCGAGGAGGTGTGGATCCGACCCTGTGACTCGGTGACCGGCACCCGCTGCACCCGGTGGGGCCCGCCCTCGTGCTCGAGACGGAGCCAGGCGTCCTCGCCCTTGACCAGGAAGACCACCTCGTTGAGCCCATCGCGCTCCGAGGGACTGGAGGAGAGGACCTCGACCTTCCAGCCCTTGGCCGCCGCGTACCGGGTGTACATCTCGAAGAGGTCCTTGGCGAAGAGGTTGGCCTCCTCGCCGCCCTCGGCACCCCGGATCTCGACGATCACGTTGCGTCCGGCGTTGGGGTCGCGGGGGACGAGCAGAACGCGCAGCTCCTCCTCGAGGCGGGCGAGGTCCTCCTCGGCCACGGCCACCTCGGCCTGGGCCAGTTCGCGCTCGGACCCGGAGGCGTCGGCGACCATCTCGCGGGCCGTCTCCAGATCCGACTCGGCTGCCTGCAGGCGGCGCCAGCACTCGACCACCTCCCCGAGCTCGCGGTGGCGTCTGGACACGTCGCGCAGGCGGGACGGTTGCGACGAGAGGGACGGATCGTTGAGCTCGGCCAGCACGGTCTCGTACTCCCGCTCGAGCCCGACGAGTCGGTCCTTCAGGCGGTCGTTGGGCACGGGAAGAGGGTAGCGTCACCCACCCGGCCAACCGCCGGCTGCTCGGCGTCCACCGAGCAGGGACCGGCCGGCGAGGACCTGCCGGTCGTCGGGTCGATCAGGCCTCGGGTTTGGCCGCGGGACGCTTCTTGCGCCCGGTCGTGGCATACCGACGCTGGAACCGCTCGACCCGGCCGCCGGAGTCCACCAGCTTCTGCTTTCCGGTGAAGAACGGGTGGCACTCGTTGCAGAGCTCGAGATGGATCTCGGACTTGGTGGACCTGGTGGTGAAGGTGTTCCCGCACGAGCAGCGCACCGACGCTTCGGTGTAGTCGGGGTGGATGTCGGTCTTCATTGGAATCTCCCGTGGTGACGGCGCACGGATCGTGGGCGGCCGTTCGAGCGCAGGCCAGCGATTCTACCGGACCGGGCGAGTGGCCCGTCCGTAGGGCCGGGCGGTCCGTGAGCCGGTGGTCCGTGGGTCAGGTGGCCGGACCCTTGGCGATCTCGGCGAGGAACTCGTCGTTGCTCTTGGTCGTGCGGATCTTGTCCATGAGCAGCTCGAGGCCGGCGGCAGCACTTCCCTCGTTGGCGAGGGCGTTGAGCACCCGGCGCAGCTTCCAGACCTGCTGGAGCTGTGAGCGGTCGAAGAGCAGCTCCTCGTGGCGGGTGGAGCTCGCGTTGACGTCGATCGAGGGATAGAGCCGCCGTTCGGCGAGGCGCCGGTCGAGCCGGAGCTCCATGTTGCCGGTCCCCTTGAACTCCTCGAAGATGACCTCGTCCATCTTGGAGCCGGTCTCCACCAGCGCGGTGGCCAGGATGGTGAGCGATCCGCCTTCCTCGATGTTGCGCGCTGCTCCGAAGAACCGCTTGGGCGGGTAGAGGGCACCCGAATCGACGCCGCCGGACATGATCCGACCGGTGGCCGGCTGGGCCAGGTTGTAGGCACGGGCCAGGCGGGTGATCCCGTCCAGGATGATGACCACGTCCCGGCCACCCTCGACCAGTCGTTTGGCCCGCTCGATGGCCAGTTCGGCCACCGCGGTGTGCTCCTCGGACGGACGGTCGAACGTCGATGCGACCACCTCGCCCTTCACCGAGCGTCGCATGTCGGTGACTTCCTCGGGGCGCTCGTCGACCAGCAGCACCATGAGGTGGACATCGGGGTTGTTGGCCTCGATGGAGTGGGCGATGTGCTTCATGACCGTGGTCTTGCCCGCCTTCGGGGGCGAGACGATGAGGCCGCGCTGACCCTTGCCGATCGGCGAGAGCAGGTCGACGATGCGGGCGGTCATGTTCTCCTTGTCGCTCGGCATCTCGAGGTGCAGCTTCTCGTCGGGGAAGAGCGGGGTCAGGTCCTCGAAGCGGGGGCGGTTGCGGGCCGCTTCGGGGTCGAGCTCGGAGACCGTGTCGATCTGGAGGAGCGCCGGGAACTTCTCGGTCGAGCCTGCGGGCCGGCAGTACCCCTCGATGCTGTCCCCCTTGCGCAGCGCGAACCGCCGGGCCTGGCTGATCGAGACGTAGACGTCCTTCGTGGAGGGCAGGTAGCCCTCGCACCGGAGGAATCCGTAGCCCTCGTCGCGGAGATCCAGGAGCCCGCGCACCGGGATGAGCTCGCCCTGGTACTGCTGGTCCTGATTGGCACCGCCCTGCAGATCGCCCTCGGGACCCCCGCCCTGACGATCGCGGCCCCGTCGGCGACGGTTGGAGCGCCGGTTGCCCACGTCGTCGTTGCCGCCCTGGTTGCCGGGACGGTTCCCCTGGGAATTCTGGTTCCCGGGCCGGTTCCCCTGGTTCCCGGGCCGGTTCCCCTGGTTGTTCCGGTTGTTGCGGGTCCCCTGGGAGTGCTGGGCGCTCTGATTGCCCGGGGAGGCGCCGTGCCCCGTCTGTGGGTTTGCGGGGTTCGGAGCGCTCTGGTGGCGGCCGCCGTCGGCCGGGGCCGTCACCGGTTCACGAGCGGAGGCCGACTCGGTCGGAGTGGACCCCGACCCCGACGGCAGGTCGTCGAAGTCGTAGTCGAGCTCGGCGGCCACGTCGGTGGCGCTGGCGTCGTCCGCCGGACCGAAGGAGTGGCCGGCTGCGGCAGCTCGGGCCGGTATGGTCGGCGACGGACCTGGGGCGGGATCGGCGTGGGCGCCGTTTGCGGACCCCCCGCCATTGCCCGCGGTCGGCCGACTCCGTGGCGTGCGCCGTGCGCCCGCCTCGGACGGTCCCGGGGCGTGCCCGTTGACCGTCTCGCCTTCCACGGCCACACCGGTGGCCTTCAGGATGCCGTCGATGATGTCGGCCTTCTTGGTCCTGGTGTTGGTCTTCACAGAAAGAGCCTGTGCGATGGCGTGGAGCTCATCGCGCTCCTTGCTCTCCAACACCGAGCGCTCGAGCTGCTGTTCGGCAGTCATCGGCCTCCTCGTTTCAACGTGTCCTCATCGGCAGGTGGGTTGGATCCCACTGCCAGGGATTCAGGGGTGGGGAGGTGCGGATATCGAGATGGACTCTCGCCAGCCACTCCCCCCGACGCCGGGCACGGGCTGGTCAGAGAATCGATCCAGAAGGTCCCGCCCACAGGCCCGAACGGGCGAACTGTGGAGGCGAAGGTGAGCCCAGCATACAGGCGCCGCCCGGCACCGGCAACAACCCCCCTCCGGCAGGGCCCGAGCCCGCCGGGGAGTCAGAGCGAGAGTTCGTCGAGGACGGCGGCCAGATCGGCGTCGACCACCGTCGGAACGGAGATCTGACTGATCGCGATGTCGGGGTCCTTGAGCCCGTGGCCCGTCAGCACACAGACCACGGTGGCCGTCGGACCGAGGCCGTCGGGGATCCCGGACTTGAGCAGGCCGGCGACCGACGCGGCCGACGCCGGCTCGCAGAAGACCGACTCCTCGGTCGCCAGGTAGCGGTATGCCTCGAGGATCTCCTGGTCGGTGACAGCGAAGATCCCACCGCCCGACTCGGAGGCGGCCGAGGTCGCCCCGTACCAGCTGGCCGGGTTGCCGATCCGGATGGCCGTGGCGACCGTGTCCGGGTGCTCGATGGGGTGGCCGGCCACGATCGGCGCCGCTCCGGCTGCCTGGAAGCCGAGCATCCGGGGCAGCAACGTGGACCGGCCCGCCTCCTTGAACTCGAGGTAGCCCTTCCAGTAGGCGGTGATGTTGCCCGCGTTCCCGACCGGGATGCAGTGCATGTCGGGGGCGTTCCCGAGCTGGTCCACGATCTCGAAGGCACCGCTCTTCTGCCCCTCGATGCGGAAGGGGTTGACCGAGTTGACCACGGTCACCGGCGCCCGTTCCCCGAGCTCGCGCACGATCGCCAGCGCCTGGTCGAAGTTGCCCCGGACCTGGAGCACCCGAGCCCCGTGGATGAGGGCCTGGGCCAACTTGCCCAGGGCGATGTGTCCCTCGGGGATCAGGACCGCGCAGGTCAGCCCTGCACGGGCGGCGAATGCGGCAGCCGACGCCGAGGTGTTCCCGGTCGAGGCGCAGACGACCGCCTTGGCCCCCTGCTCGGCGGCCTTGGAGATGGCGACGGTCATCCCGCGGTCCTTGAACGAGCCGGTCGGATTGGCACCCTCGACCTTGAGCAGCACGCGGGCGCCGACCCGGGCCGACAGCCGGGGCGCCTCGAGCAGGGGCGTTCCACCTTCGAGCAGGGTGATCACCGGGGTCGACGAGCTGACCGGCAGGAATCCCCGGTACTCCTCGATGACCCCCCGCCAGGGGTGCGCCGCCCGCTCTCCGGGGTTCACCGGCCGGCCACGATCCGCATGACCCCGCCGATCCGTTCCACGGCGTCCAACGCGCCCAGGTCGGCGAGCGTGGCCCGCACGTTCCCCTCGCGTGCCACGTGGGTGATGAAGAGCAGCCGGGCCTCGCCGGCGGCTCCCTCCTGCTCCATCGAACGGATGGAGACACCCCGGTCGCCGAAGACGCGGGTCACCGCGGCGAGGACACCGGGGCGGTCCACCACGTCGATGCTGAGGTAGTAGGCGGTCTCGAGATCGTCCTCGGGCACCAGACGTGCGGGCTGCCGGTCCGGGGCGGGTGCGGTCGTGTTGCTGAGCAGGTTCCTGGTCGCGTCGATGAGGTCGCCCACCACCGCGCTCGCTGTGGGCAGGCCCCCGGCGCCCTGGCCGTAGAGCATCAACTCGCCCGCAGCCTCCCCTTCGATGAAGACGGCGTTGTAGGCATCGCGCACGCCGGCAAGTGGATGCGAGCGCGGCACCATGGCCGGATGGACCCGTACCGAGAGGCCGTCCTCGCCCGAACGTTCCACGATGGCCAGCAGCTTGACCACGTACCCGAATCGCTCGGCGAACGCGACATCGGCGCTCCGGACGCCCGAGATGCCCTCGCGGAGCACATCGTCGGCGGCCACGTCGTACCCGAAGGCCACCCCCGCCAGGATGGCGGCCTTTGCGGCGGCGTCGTACCCCTCCACGTCCGCAGTCGGGTCGCGTTCGGCGAACCCGAGCGCCTGGGCTTCGGCCAGCACGTCGGCGTAGTTCGCCCCCTGCTCGCCCATCTTGGTGAGGACGAAGTTGGTGGTCCCGTTCACGATCCCCATCACCCGGTGGATGCGTTCGCCGGTCAGCGACTCGCGCAACGCCCGGACCAGGGGGATCGCACCGGCGACCGCCGCTTCGTACAGCAGGTCGACACCGCGGTCCCTGGCCAGCGTCCGCAGGGCCACCCCCTCGGGGGATGCCAGCAGCGCCTTGTTGGCGGTCACCACCGGGCGGCCCGAGTCGAGAGCGGCCCGGACCAGGTCGCCGGCCGGCTGGGTCCCCCCGACGAGCTCGACCACCATGTCGACCGATGGATCGGCGATCAGCGCTGCGGCATCGGTGGTCAGGAGGTGGCGGGGAACGTGTGCCGGCCGTGGGGCGTCCGCGTCGCGCACCGCGATACCGGCGAGCTCGTAGCGGGCGCCGGACTGCACGGCGAGCGCCCCGGCCCGGTCCGAGAGGATCCCGACCAGCGCGGCACCGACGTTGCCACAGCCGAGCAGCGCGATGCGCACGACGCGATCGGGGGGAGCCGGGGTCACGCGGTCACGCTATCCTCTCCCGTCCGGCGCGACGGCCGGCGCGGAGGCGGTCAATGGTCGAGGCGGACCAGGTCGTCGAGGGTCTCGCGGCGGACCACCACCCGCGCGGTTCCGTCGGCCACGAAGACCACGGCCGGCCGGGGGACCTTGTTGTAATTGGAAGCCATCGAGTGCCCGTACGCACCGGTGACCGGGGTGCACAGGACGTCCCCCACGGCCAGATCGGACGGGACGAACCCCTCGGCCACCACCACGTCGCCGGTCTCGCAGTGCTTGCCGACCACCCGCACCGGCATCGGGCGCGGGGCGCGCGTCTCGCGCGGCAGGAACGCCTCGTACCCGCTGCCGTAGAGCACGGGTCGGGGATTGTCGCTCATGCCCCCGTCGACCGCGACGTAGGTGCGGTGCCCCGGAACGTCCTTGACCGTCCCCACCCGGTAGAGGGTGACCCCTGCCGCGGCCACGATCGACCGGCCCGGCTCGGCGGTCACCCGGACCGTGTCGGGGATGCCCGCCCCACGGCACGCCCTGCGAACCGATGCAGCCCACTGGGCCATCGGCGGCGCCTCCTCGCCGTTGACGTAGGCGACCCCGAGACCCCCGCCGACGACCAGCTCCGGCAGTCCGAGGGGGGCGAAGAACCCGGCCAGGACCTCGATGGCGGCGGCGAACGGAGCCAGGGCGAAGACCTGGCTCCCGAGGTGGGCATGGATCCCCACGAACTCGACGACCCCTCGGGCGTCCAGCTCGGCGAGCCGGGCGACGGCCTGGCCGGCGGCTCCGGAGGTCAGCCCGAAGCCGAACTTTGAGTCCTCCTGGCCGGTGCGGACGAACTCGTGGGTGTGGACCTCGACCCCGGGGGTGATCCGGGCCAGCACCTTGGGCCGCCCGGCGGAGGCGGTCCCCCCGTCGACCGCGGCGCCGAGAAGGGTCGGATCGGCGACCAGGCGCTCGATGCGGTCGATCTCGTCGAAGGAATCCACGACGATCCGGCCGACCCCGACCGCGAGAGCAGCAGCCAGCTCCTCGGTCGACTTGTTGTTGCCGTGCAGGACCAGCCGGTCGGCCGGGACCCCCGCGGTGAGCGCGACGTGCAGCTCCCCCCCGGTCGAGACATCGAGGCACATGCCCTCCTCGTAGGCCAAGCGGGCCATGGCCACGCAGAGGAAGGCCTTGGTGGCGTACGCCACTCCGTCCCCCCACGCCTCGACCGCCTCGCGGCACATCGACCGCAGGTGGACCTCGTCGTAGACGAACAGGGGCGTGCCGTGGGTCCCGGTGAGGTCCACCAGGTCGCAACCCCCGATCGAGAGCCGACCCGACGGGTCGGTCGTCGCCGTCATCGGAAGCAGCTGTGGAGCCACAGGATCGGTTGGCGTTCCCGCCGCGACTCGGCTCGCCGGAACTGGCCCGTCGACCCCCTCCGCGCTCACATCGCCTCTGGTGCGGCCACGCCGAGCAGCCCGAGCCCGATGGCGAGGCCGATGCGGGACCCCTCGACGAGCCACAGGCGGGCCTGGGTGAGCCTGGGGTCGATGTCGTCGGCCAGGATCGGGCAGTCGTGGTAGAAGCCGTGGAAGCACGCGGCCAGGCGCCGGACCCAGGTCGTGATCTTGGTCGGTGCCCGGGTGACAGCCGCGTCGGCGACCACCTCGGGCAGCTCCTCGAGGCAGCGCATCAACTCGAGCTCCCGGGGATGGGTGAGCAGCGAAAGGTCGACGTCGGCGAGGCGCGCCCGGACGACGCCACGTTCGGCCGCCTTGCGACCCACACCCCCGATGCGGGCGCTCGCCATCTGCACGTAGAAGACCGGGTTCTCGACGGACTGCTCGCGCACGGTGGCGAGGTCGAAGGTGGCCGCCTGGTCGAGCGTGCTCATCAGGCTCAGGATCCGGGTGGCATCGGGCCCGATGTCGGCGATGACCGTGTCGAGGTCGATGGCGGTGCCGGCCCGCTTCCCCATCTTGACCGCCTCGGCACCGTCGACCAAGGAGACCATCTGGCCGAGCTTGACCTCGAGACGGCTCGGATCGACCCCGAGGGCGGCGACCCCGGCCACCAGGCTGGCCACCTGGCCGTGGTGGTCGGCGCCGAAGACGTCGATGACCCGGTCGAAGCCGCGAACGATGAATTTGTCGCGGTGGTAGGCGATGTCGCCGGCGAGGTAGGTGGCGTCCCCGTCCGACTTGCGCAGCACCCGATCGCGGACGTCACCCAGTTCAGTTGCCAGAAACCAGGTCGCGCCGTCCTTTTCGTAGACCAGTCCCTTCTCCGCGAGCAGGGAGATGGTCTCGTCCACCGCGCCGCTCTCCTCGATCGATGCCTGCGAGTACCACTCGTCGAAGACGATGCCGATCGAGGCCAGGGTGGACCGGATGTGCTCGAGGATCCGCTCGGCCGCCCACCGGCCGGCCGCGGTGACGTCGTCGGGCCCCTCATAGGAACGGGCCAGTCCCGCCAGGTACTCGCCCTGGTAGCCGCCCTCGGGGACCGGGATCCCCTGATGGCGGGCCAGCAGGCTCTCGCCGAGCGCCCGGATCTGTCCGCCGGTGTCGTTGACGTAGTACTCGCGGCTCACCTTGTGCCCGGTGCGGGCGAGCACCCGTGCCAGGGCGTCGCCGTAACTGCCCCACCAGCCGTTGCCCACGTGGATCGGACCCGTCGGATTGGCCGAGATGAACTCGACCTGGACCGTCTCGCCGCGGCCGACGTCGGGCCGGGCGTAGCCTTCCTCCCCCTCGACAAGGAGCCCGGCAAGGGCGTCGTGGAGCCAGCCGTCATCGAGCCGGAAGTTGATGAACCCGGGACCGGCCAGCTCCGCCGAGGTGACGTGGGGCGGGAGGTCCGACCGGAACACCTCGACCAGAGCGGAGGCGAGAGACCGGGGATCGGTGCCGGCCCGCTTGGCGGTCACCAGTGCCACATTGGTCGACCAGTCACCGTGCTCACGCCGGGCCGGGCGCTCGAGATGGACCGAGGACTCGTCGAGGGCCAGGTCGAGTCCGTCCGAGCGTGCCACCACCCCGACGGCGGCGCACACGGCTTCGGCCAGCTGATCTCTCATCGACATCGTGCAGCGAGGATACGCGGTTGGTGGGCGACCACGGCGAGGGGCCGCCCTCGGCTCGGGGCGCCGGCACTAGTGTTGGCAACTCGGTGGCGCACCCTTCCTGCCCGGGGAACGGTCACGCGTCCCGCCGATCGCCCCCGTAGCTCAGCGGATAGAGCGCCGGCCTCCGGAGCCGGAAGCGCAGGTTCGAGTCCTGCCGGGGGCGCCAAAAAAAAATGGACAGAAGATCTGAAACGAGCGTTTGGCGGCTCCGGGAAGTGGGAAGATTCCGCTTTCGAAACCGAACGGCTTTCACTCAACGGCATGTCTGATTGCAAAGAGGCCCAGGCATCACCGGGGGCCATTTTTGGACTTCCCCCGAAGGGGGGCTCGGGGGGACTGCCGGGTGTATGGCGCGGACCAGGCTGCACAGACTGAGGTTGTGGAGACGGCTGTGGACAGGATGACCATCGAAGTCGTTGCGCCAGGTGCCCGAGAGACCTGGACCCTCGAAGCCACCTCCTACACGAACCATGCGGACGGAAGACTGGACGTCGCTCTTCCAGACGGCTCGGTCGTCCATTTCGATATGGACGATTGGATGGATGTCCGATTGGCCGGACCGAGCACGCCGACCTGACCTGCTCCAGAGCGGCGGAACGTGGGCGGTTACCGGCTCCTCGCTAGTGAGGGTCCGATCAACGTCCGGTCTGTCAGCTGTGCTCCCAGTTGACGGTGAAACTCCTACCGCCGGAGATCGGCGACGCCACCGCCTTCACCGTGCCGTTCTTGTAGGCCATGGTGAGCTGCTCCGGGTGGCTGGCGGCCAGAGAGGTCCCGTCGATCGTCGCGCCGGTGAAGGTGACCTTGCCGAAGTCGGCGAGCGGGAGGATCTCGATGCTCCCACCTGATTCGGTGGCCGGGGCCTCGGCGATGACCTCAGCAGTCGCGTCATTGTCTGAAGAGGTCTTGACCGTCTTCTTGGTCCAGCCTCTCGTCGCATCGGAAATCGTCAGCGTGTAGGTCGATCCGCTCACCGTCACCGACGCGCTCATGTGATCACCCGGGTCGACCGTGTTGGAATACAGCGACTGGGCCGCCGGATACATCTCGGACCACGCTGCGTAGACCGTGAGGAGGCCGTAGAAGCAAATCGCCTCGGTCCCCGTCTGCTCCACCGAGTCGTCTCCGCTCTTGCCTCCATCGAGGCCGACCCAGAACGCCGAGACATACTCCTTGGCACCGGTGCACTTGATCGTGGGTTGGACCCAGGAGGCCGAAACACTGGTGTAGTGACCACTTGTGGCGTCGTATCCGGCCCAGTTGAGGGTGTCGGTGGCGTTGACGCTCTCCAAGGGGTCGATGCCCTGCACGGGATCGATGCCCTGGAGGGGAGGGTGGGCGATCTGCACGGGAGGGTGGGTGACGACTCCCGATGCGCCTGACGCGGCGCCCGCGCCCGACGGCGACGCCAGCATCACCACCACTGGAGCCGCAGCGGCTACCGCCAACCCTCTGAGCAAGCGCCTGTACGACATGCCGACCCCCTCCCGGCCCGGTGCCACCTCGTCGAACGTCCGCGCGAGGCTAACCCTCACGAGCCGACCCGCGCTCGGAACACGCGATTCGCGCTGTGACCGCAATCAGTCCCCGGCTCCCGGCGGTGCATCGGTGAGCTTCGTGCCATCCCACCACTGGACGGGCTTGTTCGGGTTGCTCGGATTCCCGTACCACCCCGGGGGAAGGACGATCGGCTCGGCCGCGGGCGGCTGGGCCACCACCGGCTCGGCTGCGGGCGGCTCGGGCGTCAACGGCTCCGCGGCGGATGGCTGGACGGAAGGTGCGTCGGTCGGCCGTCCCCCCCTCGGACGGACGGCCACGATGATGAAGTACCCGACGAGCAGCACCCCACCGAGCACCATGAGCCCGATCCCGAGATGGGCCGCGACGGAGTAGGCCGCGCAGCTCCGGGTGGTCACCGCCGCGTTCGTGAGGACGACCAGGTTTGTCGTGCAGCCTGTCGAGGCCGGGCTGCACAGCGCGAAGGCGACCGTCCCCGCCCCGAACGAGCACGCGCCCGCGAGCGCCCACCGACTCGACCCCCGGCCCCTTTCCATACCCTTTCACGCTACTGGAAGGGCTCGCGCTGGCGGAAGGAGAACGCCGGAGCTCCCTGCTCAGGGTCCGAGACCGGTCACCCGCACGGTCACGTTGAACCGACCGCCGTCTGCACCGACCGCCGGATCAGCCGTTCCCGACAGGACCTTTGGGACCCCGTGATAGGCGAGACGCGACGGTCCGCCGAACACGACGAGGTCGCCGGACTCGAGCGTGACGTCGGTCCACGGCCTGCCCCGCGCCGACGGGTTCCCGAACCGGAAGACGCAGGCGTCACCGACGCTCAGGGAAACGACCGGGTCCGCGGTCCGTTCGTCCCGGTCGGCGTGCATCCCCATCCGCGCGCCGGGCCCGTAGAAGTTGATGAGGGCGACATCGGGATCGAAGCTCCGCTCACCGGAGGTGACCGAGGGGTCGAGGGTGCGCGCGTCGCCGACCGCGGCTCTGCTCAACGAGGCGAGCCATTCCGGAAACGGCGCGACCGGCCGGCCGTCGCCGTCCTCCACCGTCCGGGCGTAGCGGTAGGGGTACCAGTGCCAGCCGAGGCAGGTGATCCCGACCGACATCACGCCCCCGCGGGGCATCCGGGGGGCGCTGAACCCGCCCGCATCGGCACCCCACTGCCGGCAGGCGCGCGCCAGCTCGCGCTGCGACCCCGGGGTGAGCCAGCCTGGGAGGTGCACGGCCCCCGCGGCAAGCAGCCTCGGCTCTCTGGGGATCAGGCTCACCACCGCGACCCCCCTCCCTGCCCGGGACGGACTCGATCGCGGGCGCGTCGTCGGTCCACGGGTCCACCCTGGCACAACAGGCGCCGGGTGCAGGCAGCCCGGGTCAGCCGGGGGCCGCCGGCTCCCGCTTGGCCAGCCAGCGCAGGCGCGAGGCGCGGGCGTCCCAGGAGTAGACCACGACGGTGCCCGCGAGCCGGTCGTGCAGGGCGTGACGGTCCCGGTTGACGAGGATGCCGATGAAGCCGAGGCCGAGAATGAGGAAACTGAGCGGGAGGGCAAGGGTCCGGATGACCGCCTCGCGCGGACCCACGGGAGTTCCTTCGGTGCGCACGACCCGGATCCCGAGCACGGCCATGCCGATCGTCCTCCCCCCGAGCGACCACTGGTAGGCGAAGTAGACGAACTCCCAGACCACCAGGGCCACCAGCCCGAAGATCTGGTGGTTGTTGAGGGAGAACTGGTGCCCGGTCACCAGCTGGATCCCGAAGGAGATCGCGGCGATCCCGAGGGTGAACAGGCCCCACGAGGCGCCGACGTCCGCGGCGAAGGCGACCAGGCGGGTCACCGAACCCGCGTAGTTGCCCTGGCGGCCGGCGATGGGCTCGAGTGCGCTGCCCCCTCCCCCTGCCGTGCTCATGGCCCCTCCGCTGGCGCGGCGGTCGGTCCGGACGCCGGGGCCGGTGGCCCGACCAGCGCCGGAGGACCGGCCGGCCAGTCGGCGGCGGACCTGCGGAGGATCCGGTTCACCGATCTGGCGACGAAGTCATCGAGTCCCACGCCCTGGGCCCGGACCAAGTCGAGCACTCCGGAGGCCACCCCGCTCGTCGATCGGGCGATGATGGTGCCGAGTTCGGTCTGCTCGACCAGGGCGTCGATGTCCACCCGCTGGATGATCTTCTCGACATCGACCCGGTCGATGATCTTCTCGACGTCGACCCGGTCGATGAGGCCGTCCACATCGACCTGGCTCACGATCTGGTCGACGTCGACGCGGGCCAGCAGTGCGTTCATGTCCACCCGGGCCAGCAGCGCGTCGATGTCGATGGCATCGACCACCAGGCTCACGACCCGTTCCGCAACCGTCTGGGCCAGCTGGTCCATGCGGCCGGAACCGGGGAGCGGACTCATCGCACCCGAGTGGTCGTGACCAGATCCATCCCCTCAGCTTCGCATCGGTGCCCGTCCCGGGCGGGGACTCCCCTCCGGACGATCGGCCGAACGGGCGCCGGTCAGGAGGCGGCGGCGCGTGCCTTGAGTACCTCGAGGGAACGGTCGGCGTGCACGTTCATCCTGACCTCGCTCTGGATGGCCTCGATGACCCGCAGATCAGGGCCGATCACGAAGGTGGCCCGCTTGGTCGGTGACAGCTTGGTGAATCGGCGCCGCACCCCGAACTGGGTGGCCACCGCGCCGTCCGGGTCCGAAAGGAGGGGGTAGTCGAAGGAGTGCTTTTCCGAGAACTGCTTCTGCTTGGCGACGTCGTCGGCGCTGATGCCGACCCGCTGGGCACCGACCGCGTCGAATTCGGCCTTCATGTCACGGAAGTGGCAGCTCTCCTTCGTGCAGCCCGGGGTCATCGCCGCCGGGTAGAAGAAGAGGACCACCGGTCCGGCCGCGACCAGGTCGCTCAGCTTGCGCGGGGTGCCGTTCTCATCGGGCAGCTCGAAGTCCGGTGCCAGATCGCCTTTCTCCATGACGAGGAGGCTACCGAAGCGTGGCCGGTCCCGCCCGGAGAAACGCGGTCGGGCATGCACGGAGCTCCCGTAAGATGGCCGACCAGCAGCCACCTCTGCCTCCGGCGCACCGGGATCCCGTGCGTACCCCCCGGCTCGGATGCGGTCGGAACGCCGGTGCGACGCGAGAGACACGCGAGAGACAAGACGGGAGTCCGCCCACATGCCGATCGCGATCGAAGTCGAGAGCCTCGAGAAGACGTTCGCCGGAAAGCGATCGGTGCGCGCCCTCGACGGGGTCAGCTTCGCCGTCGAGGAGGGGACGGTCTTCGGGTTGCTCGGGCCCAACGGCTCCGGCAAGACCACCGCTGTCCGCATCCTGACCACCATCATCCAGCCGGACGGCGGCACCGCACGGGTGCTCGGCCACGACGTGCGCAAGGAGGCGGCGCTCGTCCGTAGCCTCATCGGCCTGGCCGGTCAGTATGCCGCTGTCGACGAGAACCTGACCGGCCGCGAGAACCTCCAGATGGTCGGCAACCTCAACCACCTCGAACGTGCCGTCGTGACCGTGCGGGCACGGGAGCTGCTCGAGCAGTTCGGCCTCACCGATGCCGGCGACCGGCCGCTCAAGACCTACTCGGGGGGCATGCGTCGACGGCTCGATCTGGCCGCCGCCCTCGTCGCCCGCCCGACCGTGCTCTTCCTCGACGAGCCGACCACGGGCCTCGACCCACAGAGCCGCAACGACCTCTGGGGGGTCATCGAGGCGCTCGTGGGAGAGGGCACGTCCGTGCTCCTCACCACCCAGTACCTCGAGGAGGCCGATCGGCTGGCCACCTCCCTCGCCGTCCTCGACCACGGGCGGGTGATCGCCGAGGGGACGCCCGCGTCGATGAAGTCGGAGCTCGGCGCGACCGTGCTCGAGGTCGGCCTGTCCCGCATCGACGAAGCACAGCGGGCCGGCGTCCTCCTCGAGGCCCTCGGCCCCCATCCTGCCCAGGTCACCGGCACCGTGGTCGAGGTCACGGTGGACAACGGCCCCGAGGCGGCCATGACCGGGCTCCGGTCACTGGACAGCGCAGGGATCGTCCCGACCATGTTCAACCTCCGCCAGCCGAGCCTCGACGACGTCTTCCTCTCACTCACCGGCCACCGGACCGAAGGGGACGAGACCGAGGACGGGGACGGGACCCCGACGGAGCGCGGACGCCGACGCCGGATGCGCCTCGCAGAGGACGCCATGCCGGTGGTCACGGGGGAGCTCGGATGACGACCACCATCACCGCACCGACGGCGTCGCGGGCGCCGCTCCCGGTCGGGCCGGCCGCCAAGCTCCGCTGGGGCATCTCGGACACGCTGACCCTGACCCGCCGCAACCTGCTGGCCATCACCCGCATCCCCGAGGCGCTCTTCTTCTCGACCGTCCAGCCGATCATGTTCGTGTTGCTCTTCCGGTACGTGTTCGGCGGCGCGATCAGCACCCCGAACGGGAGCTACGTGAACTACCTGATGCCGGGTGTCTTCGTGCAGACGGTGGCCTTCGGCGCGGTGAGCACCAGCATCGGCCTGGCCGAGGACCTCCAGAAGGGCCTCATCGAGCGGTTCCGCGCCCTGCCCATGTCCCGTGGCGCGGTGCTGACCGGACGCACCACGGCCGATGTGGTGCGCAACGTCTTCGTGGTCGTCATCATCACCGTGGTGGGCTTCCTGGTCGGCTTCCGGCCGACCACCGGGGTGCTCGCCTATCTGGCCGGGATCGGCCTCATCCTGCTGTTCGCCTATGCCCTGTCCTGGGGGTTCGCGGTCATCGGTCTCTCGGCGCCCAACAGCGAGACGGCTCAGGTGATGTCGTTTCCCATCCTCTTCCCGCTCATCTTCGTCTCCTCGGCCTTCGTACCGGTCGACGCGATGCCGAGCTGGCTGCAGGGATTCGCCACCTACCAACCGGTGAGCGTGGTCATCACCGCCTGCCGGGCGCTCATGATCGGGGGCCCGACCGCCAAGTGGGTGGTCCAGTCCCTCATCTGGACGGCCCTGCTCCTGGCCGTCCTGATTCCCCTGGCCGTCCACCGGTACCGCACCCGCACCTGACCCCCGGGGGTCACCGGAGCCGGCCGGACGCGGGAGTTCCCAGCTAGCGCCGACGCAGGCAGAATAGGCACATGGCACACTCCTCCCCCTCCCCCGACACCTTCGGCGCCCGCGGCAGCCTGCAGGTCGGTGACGCGTCGTACGAGATCTTCCGTCTCGGGGCGCTGGCCGACCGCTTCGACATCGCCCGCCTGCCGTATTCGATCAAGGTCATCCTCGAGAACCTGCTGCGCCACGAGGACGGCGTCGCCGTCCGGCCGGCCGACATCGAGGCGGTGGCCGGATGGGGCGAGCATCCCGAACGCCACGGGCTCGCCGGCGGTGAGGCAGCCGAGATCGCCCTCACGCCCGAACGTGTCCTCATGCAGGACTTCACCGGCGTTCCCGCGGTGGTCGACCTGGCCGCGATGCGTGCCGCACTCGCAGAGCTGGGCGGCGACCCGGCCAGGGTCAACCCCCTGGTACCCGTCGAACTGGTGATCGACCACTCGGTCATCGCCGAGGTGTCGGGGACACCGACCGCCTACGACGAGAACGTCGACATCGAGTACGGGCGCAACATCGAGCGCTACCAGCTCCTGCGCTGGGCCCAGCAGGCCTTCGACGACTTCCGGGTCGTGCCGCCGGGGATGGGCATCTGCCACCAGGTCAACCTCGAGTACCTCTCCCGGGTGGTGTTCGCGACCGAGGACGGCCGGGCCTACTGCGACACCCTGGTCGGAACCGACTCCCACACCACCATGGTCAACGGGCTCGGGGTGCTCGGGTGGGGCGTCGGCGGCATCGAGGCCGAGGCGGCCGTGCTCGGCCAGCCCCTGTCGATGCTCCTTCCCCCGGTCATCGGGTTCCGGCTGAGCGGTCAGCAGCCGGCGGGGACCACCGCGACCGATCTGGTCCTGACCATCACCCACCTGCTCCGCCAGCACGGGGTGGTCGGCGCGTTCGTCGAGTTCTTCGGCCCCGGTGTGGCCTCGGTGCCGCTCGCGAACCGGGCCACCATCGGCAACATGTCCCCCGAGTACGGCGCGACCTGCGCCATCTTCCCCATCGACGAGGTCACCCTCGACTACCTCCGCTTCACGGGACGGGACGACCACCACGTCGCGCTCGTCGAAGCGTACGCGAGGGAGCAGGGGCTCTTCCTCGCCCCGGGCGGTCCCGAGCCGGTGTTCACCGAGGTCATCGAGCTCGACCTGTCCACCGTCGTGCCCAGCATCGCCGGCCCGTCCCGGCCCCAGGACCTCGTCCCGCTGGACCGTGCCGCTCCGGGGTTCCGCACAGCCCTCGGCCGCGACCCGCAGTCGCGGGGGGCAACCTTCGCGGACGGCACGTCGGCGGACATCGCGGACGGCCATGTGGTCATCGCGGCCATCACCAGCTGCACCAACACCTCCAACCCCCAGGTGATGGTGGCGGCAGGCCTCCTCGCCCGCAACGCGGTCGCCCGCGGGCTGACCTCCAAGCCGTGGGTCAAGACCTCGCTCGCCCCGGGCTCGCGGGTGGTCATGGACTACCTCGACCGGGCCGGGCTCACCGAGCCCCTGACCCGGATCGGCTTCGATCTGGTCGGCTACGGCTGCACCACCTGCATCGGCAACTCGGGACCGCTGCTCGCGGGGGTGTCCGAGGCCGTCAACGACGGCGGGCTCTCGGTCGCTGCGGTGCTCTCGGGCAACCGCAACTTCGAGGGACGCATCCACCCCGAGGTGCGGATGAACTACCTCGCCTCACCGCCGCTGGTGGTTGCCTACGCCCTGGCCGGCACCATGGACCTCGATCTCACCAGCGACCCGCTCGGGTTCGACGCCGCGGGTGCACCGGTCACCCTGTCCGACCTCTGGCCGACCCCGGAGGAGGTGACCGAGGCGATCCGCACCTCGCTCACCTCGCAGATGTTCCGTGAGCGCTACGCCTCGGTGTTCGACGGCGACCAGCGCTGGCGGTCCGTCGAGACCGCCACGGGTCACACCTTCTCGTGGGACCCGTCGTCGACCTACGTGCTCCGGCCGAGCTTCCTCGAGGGGCTCCCGAGGACCCCGGCCCCGGTCAGCGACGTGTCCGGCGCGCGGGTGCTGGCCAAGCTCGGGGACAGCGTGACGACAGACCACATCTCGCCCGCCGGCAACGTCGGCCCGACGACCCCGGCGGGCCGCTACCTGGCCGAGCACGGGGTCGCTCGTTCCGAGTTCAACTCTTACGGCGCCCGGCGCGGAAACCACGAGATCATGGTCCGTGGGACCTTCGCCAACGTGCGGCTGCGCAACCAGTTGGCCCCGGGCACCGAGGGCGGGATCACCCTCCACCTGCCGGACGGCGAGCAGACCGAGATCTTCGACGCCGCCGAGCGCTACGCGGCCGAGGGCGTCCCTCTGGTCGTGCTGGCTGGCAAGGAGTACGGGTCGGGCTCCTCACGGGACTGGGCGGCAAAAGGGACGCTGCTGCTCGGGGTCCGAGCGGTCATCGCCGAGAGCTACGAGCGCATCCACCGCTCGAACCTGATCGGGATGGGGGTCCTGCCCCTGCAGTACGCGGAGGGCCAGAGCGCGGCGTCGCTCGGGCTGACCGGACACGAGGTCTTCTCGATCACCGGCCTCGGGCCCCTCAACGAGGGCACCAGCCCGAAGACCGTGGCAGTGACGGCGGTCGACGGGGACCGTGCCGTCGAGTTCGAGGCCCGGCTGCGGATCGACACCCCCATGGAGGCCCGGTACTACCGCAACGGGGGGATCCTGCCTTTCATGCTGCGCCAGATGGCGGGCTGAGCGCGCTCGCAGGCGCCACGCGCTTCAGCTCCCGGTGCTCTCCCGCATCCTGCGGATGACCTCGTCGACCACCTCGCTGGTGGAGGCAGCGCCGCCGAGGTCGAAGGTCCGGATGCCGTCGGCCGCCGCCCCGAGGGTCGCCTCGCGGATGGATCGGGCCGCGGCGGCGACCGGCTGGCCGGGATCGGTCGCGGCACGCTCGAGCACCGCGGCACAGGCGAGCAGCATGGCCATCGGGTTGGCCACGTTCTTGCCCAGGAGGGACGGGGCCGTCCCGTGCGGGGCCTCGGCCATGGCCACCGTGGGATGCAGCTCGTCGTCGAGGGCGAGCAGGACCGACTCGGCTCCCGCGATCGAACCGAACAGGGCGAGCACCAGGTCGGAGAGGCAGTCCCCGTCGCGGTTGAGCGCGGGGACCACCAGGGACTGGTCGTCGGACTCCGTGAGCAGCCCCGCGTAGGCGGCGTCGATCAGCGTCGGCCGGTAGGCGACCCCCGGATGGCGCGACGCGGCAGCATCCATCTCCTCCTTCAGCATCCCCTCGTAGACGGTCGAGACCGTCCACTTGGGACCACCGAACACGCAGGCCCCGAGATCCGACGCCGTGCGGAACGAGAATTCGGCCACCGCCCGGCAGACCGACCGCTCGATGCGCTCCGTGCGCCAGGCGTGCTCTGCGCGGCCGCCGGGTGGACCCGACCGCCCCTCCTCGGCGCCGTAGGCGTCGCCGACGGCCATGCGGACGACCACGATGGGGTGCACCACCGGAGCCAGCGGGACCACGCCCGGGATCCGCCGGCCGGTCCGCACGATGACCGATCCTCCGACCCCTTCGCGCAGGATGCGGTTCGGCGACCCGACATCGCCGGTGGTCGGCGGCGTGACGGTTGCCGCCTTCAGACCGAGGCCGGTCACGCACATCGCCTCGGCCGCCTCGGAGACCACCCGGTTGCGGGTGCGCCGGCGGTTCTCGAGGGACAGGTCGAACCGGTGCAGGTCGACCGGGACGCCGAGCACCGCCGGGTCGAGCACCCGGAGCGCTTCCTCGAGCAGCTCCTGGCCCGTCTCGTCGCCCTCGCAGACCACCAGCTGCGTGCGATCGGTCGGCGCTGCCACTAGGCGGTGTTCACCACCTGGAACGACTCGGCCAGCCGCCCCTCGGGCAGCCCGGCCGCGAGGGCGGTGCCCGACATCCAGGTCCGCAGCAGGTCCTCGAGATGGTCTCCGTCACCGACCTGGCTGCGGTGGGAGCGCAGGGCGGCCAGCTTCCGCTCGAAGACGGCGGTGGCGTCGACCACCCGGTCGGCCCGTTCGGTCGCCATGATCCACAACTCGGGGACGGTGTGGGGCTCGAGGCCCTCCTCGAGCAGGTCGGGGAAGGCGAACGGGTTGCGTGCGTCCGGGTAGACCGCGCACGCGGCCGCCTCGCCGGCCGCCAGGTGGTCCGGATGGCTGGCGTAGATCCGGGACCAGTTGCGCTCCGGGGACTGGGCCACCACACGGTCCGGTCGCACCCGGCGGATGACCGCGGCGATGGCACGGCGCAGCTCGAGGCCGGGAGTGACCATCCCGTCGGGGAACCCGAGGAAGGTCACGTCGGTCACGCCCACCGACCGGGCGGCGACCAGCTGCTCCTCACGACGGACGGCGGCCATCTCGGCGCGGCTGATCGAGCGGTCCGATCCTCCCGCGTCGCCGTCGGTGACGATGCAGTAGGAGACCTCGACCCCGCGCCCGGTCCACACGGCGACCGATCCGGCCGCGCCGAAGTCGACGTCGTCGGGGTGGGCGGTGACCACCAGGATGCGGGCGACCGGCTCGCTGCCGTCGTCGACGGTCAGTGGCGGTACGGGGCTGTCGGCCACGGGGATCTCCTCGTGCGTCGCGACCTCTGCGGGGCGCCCTGCACCGACGGACGCCGGCCGACGGGGCTCAGGATGGCTCGGGCACCCATCCGGCGAGATCGGCCAGGCGCGGGTCGTTGGAGAACATCTCGACGATGGGCACCCGGAGCCCGATCCGGGTCTGGATCCGCTCGACCTCGAGGACCTGGTTCCACTGGGCCAGGGTGACCACCATGCCGGTCGATCCGGCACGGGCGGTGCGACCCGAACGGTGGAGGTAGGCCTTGTGGTCCTCGGGAGGGTCGAAGTGGATGACCACGTCGACGGCGTCGATGTCGAGGCCGCGGGCGGCCACGTCGGTGGCCACCAGGGTGTGCAGCCGACCGTCCGTGAAGTCCTTCAGGGTGCGCTCACGGTTGGCCTGCCGGAGGTCGCCGTGGATGGCGCCGGCCCGGACCCGCTCCTTGCCCAGCTGCTCGACGAGGCGGTCGGCCCCGTGCTTCGTGCGTACGAAGACCAGGGCCTTTTCGGAGTTGCGGCAGATGGCCGCACAGACCTTGACCCGGTCCATCTGGTGCACCTCGAGGAACCGGTGCTCCATGGCCTCGACGGTCGTGGAGGGCGAGGCGACCTCGTGGCGGACCGGATCGGTCAGGTAGCGGCTGACCAGGCGGTCGATGGCTCCGTCGAGGGTGGCGGAGAACAGCAGCGTCTGGTGCTCGCGCTCGAGGCGACGGAGCACCCACTCGACCTGGGGCATGAACCCCATGTCCGCCATCCGGTCGGCCTCGTCGAGCACGAGGGTCTCGATGTCGGCGACGGAGAGCTCGCCGCGGTCCCCGAGGTCGATGAGCCGTCCCGGGGTGGCGATGACCACGTCGACCCCGCGGCGCAGCTTCTTGATCTGGCGCTCGATGTCAGCCCCTCCGTAGACGGCGACGGTGCGGAGACCGGTCGCCTCGGCCAGGGGCTCGAGGACCTCGCTCACCTGCACGGCCAACTCGCGGGTGGGCACGAGGACCAGGGCCCGGGGGCGCCCCGGCTCGGTGGAGCGGGCAGCCATGGTGCGCTGGAGCAACGGGACGCCGAAGGCGAGGGTCTTGCCCGAGCCGGTCTTGGCCTTGCCGCAGACGTCGCGGCCGGCCAAGGCGTCGACGACGGTCATGGCCTGGATGGCGAACGGGGAGTGGATGCCCTGTTTCTCGAGCTCCTCCACGATTGCGGGTGCGACGCCGAGGTCTGCGAAGGACGGCGCGGAGTCGGTGAGGCCGTCGGGGTCCGACGGCGGACCCGGCGGATCGAGGACGCGATCCGGCGGATCGGTGAGGGTGGTCATGGGATTCGGGTGCTCTCTCTCATCGTTCGGTGACGGCCGGAGCCGGCCGTCGACGCCGTGCGAATCACGGGCGCCTGCGGGCCCGCCTCGGGCCATTGTCCGGGCCGACGTGACCGACCAGAAGAACAGGATGAGGAAGACCCCGGTGGCGGGCACTCACCCGACCACGAGTGCCAGTGTACCCGTCAACCGCCCATGACCAGGTCGATCCGTTCCACAGAGGCACCGGCGGGGCCGGCGGTTCAGGTGTTCGAGGGCTCGCGGTAGACCTCGGCCCCGGCGTCGCGGAATTCGTCCGCCTTCTCCCTGAGGCCGATCTCGACGGCGGTGGCCAGGTCCATGCCCTTCTGCTCGGCGTAGTCACGCACGTCCTGGCTGATCCGCATCGAGCAGAACTTGGGGCCGCACATGGAGCAGAAGTGGGCCGTCTTGGCCGGGGCGGCCGGCAGGGTCTGGTCGTGGAACGAGCGGGCCGTCCCGGGGTCGATGGCCAGGTTGAACTGGTCCTCCCACCGGAACTCGAACCGGGCCTTGGACAGGGCGTCGTCCCAGGCCTGCGCCCCGGGGTGGCCCTTGGCCAGGTCGGCGGCGTGGGCCGCGATCTTGTAGGCGATCATCCCCTGCTTGACGTCCTCCAGGTCGGGCAGGCCGAGATGCTCCTTCGGGGTCACGTAGCAGAGCATGGCCGTGCCGTGCATGCCGATCACCGCCGCGCCGATCGCAGAGGTGATGTGGTCGTACCCGGGAGCCACGTCGACGGTGAGCGGGCCGAGCGTGTAGAAGGGCGCCTCGTGGCAGACCTCGCGTTGGAGAGTCACGTTCTCGGCGATCTTGTGGAGGGGCACGTGACCGGGGCCCTCGATCATGACCTGCACGTCGTGGCGCCAGGCGATCTCGGTGAGCTCCCCCAGGGTGGTGAGCTCGGCGAACTGGGCCTCGTCGTTGGCATCGGCGATCGAGCCGGGACGCAGCCCGTCACCGAGCGAGAACGCAACGTCGTAGGCGGCCATGATCTCGCAGATCTCCTCGAAGCGGGTGTAGAGGAAGTTCTCGGTGTGGTGTGCGAGGCACCATGCGGCCATGATCGACCCGCCGCGGCTCACGATCCCGGTGGTCCGGGCGGCGGTGAGCGGCACGTAGCGGAGCAGCACCCCGGCATGGATCGTGAAGTAGTCGACACCCTGCTCGGCCTGTTCCACGAGGGTGTCCCGGTAGAGTTCCCAGGTCAGCTCTGCGGGGACGCCGTCGACCTTCTCGAGGGCCTGGTAGATCGGAACCGTCCCGATCGGCACCGGCGAGTTCCGGAGGATCCACTCGCGGGTGGTGTGGATGTCCGGGCCGGTCGAGAGGTCCATGACCGTGTCCGCGCCCCACCGGGTGGCCCAGGTCAGCTTCTCGACCTCCTCCTCGATCGAGGAGGTGACCGCCGAATTGCCGATGTTGGCGTTGACCTTGACCAGGAACCGGCTCCCGATCACCATCGGCTCCGACTCCGGGTGGTTCACGTTGGCGGGGAGGATGGCCCGGCCGGCGGCGATCTCGTCGCGGACCAGCTCGGCGGGCATCCCCTCCCGGGCGGCCACGAAGGCCATCTCCGTGGTCACCTCCCCCCTGCGGGCGTAGTGGAGCTGGGTCACCGGTCCCCGGGTCGAGCGCAGGGGGCGACGTCCGAGGGGCGGGAAGGACTGCGGAGCGCCACCGCCGCGGCGGGCCGCGGCACGGCCGTCGTCGCGCACAGCGACCGGCCGACCGTCGTACTCGCCGACGTCGCCCCGGGCGGTGATCCAGGGGCGGCGCAGGTCGGGGAGTCCCTCGGTGGGCTCCGAACCCGGGCCCGAGGTGTCGTAGAGGCGGACCGCGGCGTTGGGCGTGGACCCGTCCCGGGCCGGCGAGTCGGAGAGCGAGACCTCGATGCAGGGCACCCGGACGCCCGGGGGGCCGTCCACGTAGACCTTGGATCGCGCATCGGCCGATGCCGACGCGGTGCCGTCCGCCGCGGGGATGGTGTCGGTGACGTGGCCTGTCGTCGAGTCGCTCATGATGGTCGTCCCTTCCAACCGGGTGCAGGGTGAGTCTCCCACGGGGCCCGGCCCCGCGTGCCCCCGAGTGTGCCATCGTGTGCGTCGAACCCGTACCGGCGAAAGGAAGACCATGGGAACGCTCGCCCCTGGAGACAAGGCCCCCGACTTCACGCTTCCCGACCAGGACGGCAAACCGGTCTCGCTCCGGGACTTCGCCGGCAAGCCGGTCGTCGTCTACTTCTACCCGAAGGACGACACCCCGGGATGCACCAAGGAGGCCTGCCAGTTCAACGACAACCTGCAGGCCTTCAAGAAGGCCAAGGTTCCCGTGCTCGGCATCTCGGCCGACACGGCGGCCAAGCACAAGGCCTTCCGGGCCAAGTTCGGGCTCAAGTTCCCGCTGCTCACCGATACCAACCACACGGTCGGTACCGCGTACGGGTCCTGGGGCGAGAAGACCCTCTACGGCAAGAAGACCATTGGCGTCATCCGGTCGACCTTCCTCGTCGCAGCGGATGGGACCATCGCCCGGGCCTGGTACCACGTTCGGGCCGACGGCCACGCAGCCAAGGTGCTGGAGGAAGTGACCGGCTGAACAGCACGTCCGGGCCAGAGACGGCACGCGGCATCGGGCGACCCACGGAAACCGGGCCCGGGACCGACACTAGGGTGGCGCCATGCCGCCCGAGAAGCCGCACTGGACCGAGCTCCTCACCGAGGTGGTGACGTCCGGGTTGTGCACCGGGTGTGCCGCCTGCATCGTGGCCTGCCCCTACGACGTCCTGTCCTATGACGACACAGGGGGCCGGTACAAGCCCTTCCACATCGACGCGGAAGGCGGGCCCGACAGCTGCACCCACGGCGTCAAGGGGTGCACCATGTGCACGCGCGCCTGTCCGCGGTTCCGACTGTGGGAGCCGGAGATCGACACCCATCTGTTCGGCCGGGAGCGCACCGTCGAGGAGGTGTCCGGCATCGCCTCGGACGTCCTGCTGGTGCGTGCGACCGACCCCGACGTGCTCGAGTGCGGTCAGGACGGAGGGCTGGTCTCGGCCCTGCTCATCTGGGCCCTCGAGCACGACGTGATCGACGCAGCCCTCGTCTCGTACCTCGAAGGCGACGGGTCGACCTGGAAGGCAGTCCCGGGGGTCGCCACCACCCGCGCCGAGGTCCTGGCTGCTGCAGGGTCGCGCTACACGTACTCGGCCAACCCGCTGGCCTATCCGCAGGCCATCGCAGCCGGCGCCGAGCGGATCGCCCTCGTCGGCATGGGGTGCCAGGCCTCGGCTCCCCCGGTGATGTCCGCCCGCAAGGCCGGCAAGATCGCACGCCGGCTCTCCCTCAGCATCGGGTTGCTCTGCTCGAAGACCTTCGACGACGCGATCTTCCCCGAGCTCTTCGAGGCTCGGTACGGGATCGCCCGGGCCGACATCGAGAAGATGAACATCAAGGGTGTCTTCCAGGTGTGGACCCGCGACGGCAAATTCCACGAGATCCCCCTCAAGGAGGCCCACGCCTGGACCCGCGAGGGATGCACGTCGTGTCCGGACTTCGCCGCCGAGCACGCCGACATCTCGACCGGAGGGATCGGCGCGTTCAACGACTGGACGCTCACCATGGTCCGGACCGAGAAGGGCCGGGAGGTCCTCAACGGCATGATCGACGACGGCGCGGTCGAGACCCGGCCCGGTGACGACGATCCGGGGGCCATCGAGTTGCTGCACAAGCTGTCCCGGGTCAGCCGGAGGCGCTGGCCGGAGACCGCCGTGCCCATGCCCCGCCGGCTGCCGGTCCGCACCTGAGCCCCTCCGGCGCGGCGAGCGGGCCCGGCCCGGTGGCCGGCCGGCCCTGCGGTCGGCCGGCCACAGCGGGTGAGCACGTGCGGTCAGGCGGGTCGGGGAACCGTCGTGAGAATCGCCTAAGAATCGGCGGAAGGGACCAATTCCCCTGCCTCAGGGTGGGCGCGGGACGTACAGTTGACCGATCGACCGCGCCCCTGCGGTTTCCCAGATCGCCCGTCCGTCGTCGGCGGCTCAGCCGACCCTGGGGCCACACCACGCTTCCTGGAGGACACATTGTTCGCCGGCCTCGGACGGTTCACGGTACGTTTCCGCTGGCTGGTCGTCGCGGCGTGGGTGATCGCCGCAGTCGGACTGGTCACCGGCCTCCCGAACCTCTCGAGCGTCGAGAAGAGCAGCAACTCCGACTTCCTGCCGGCCAGCTCTGCGAGCGTCCGGGCCGCCACCCTCGCCGGCGCCTTCACGCCCGAGCACGTGTCCGAGGCCACCTTCGTCGCCGCCTCCAAGACGGGACAGCTCACCGCGGCCGACAACACTGCCATCGACCGCGCCGAGCAGTCGGTGCGCAGCGTCCCGCGGGTGACCGCGGTGACCGACCAGGGCCTGTCGGCCAACGGCCGGGCACGCAAGGCGACCGTCGATCTCGACCTGCCCTCGCGGAACGCGTCGGCGGCGGCCACCCGGGCGGTCGACCAGATCCGGTCCACCTTCACCACCTCCGGAGCACCCCCCGGACTGGTCATGCACCTCACCGGGTCCGTGGCCCAGGGCGTCGACCAGCAGAAGCAGACCTCCAAGATCCAGACGCTCACCGAGCTGCTCTCGGTCCTCTTCATCATCCTCCTCCTGTTCCTGACCTTCCGGGCCGTGCTCGCCCCGCTGGTCGCACTGCTGCCGTCCGTGGTCGCCCTGGTGACCGCCGGTCCCCTCATCGCCGCCTCGACGCACCTGGGCGTCCAGGTCTCGGACCTCACGCCGATCCTCCTCATCGTGGTCATGCTCGGCGCGGGGACCGACTACGGACTGTTCCTCATCTTCCGGGTCCGCGAGGAGATCCGTCGCGGACGCGCCACCGACGACGCCGTCGCCTTCTCGCTGTGCAAGGTCGGTGAGTCGATCACCTTCTCGGGCCTGACCGTGATCGCCGCGCTGGCGGCCGTCGTGTTCGCCACCTTCGGCCTCTACCAGGGCCTCGGCCCCGCGCTCGCCATCGGCATCGGCGCCGCCCTGCTGGCCAACCTCACCCTCCTGCCCGCCCTGCTCAGCATCCTCGGTCGCGCCGTCTTCTGGCCGCACATCCCGCGGGTCGGCCCGGTCAGGCACGGCACGTGGGGACGCATCGCCGCCAAGGTGGTCCGCAGGCCGGTCGCAACCCTGCTCGCCGGTCTGGTCTTCTTCGGCGGCCTGGCTCTCTTGATGCTGGCCTACTCACCCGCCGGCTTCGGAGATCAGCCGACGCCCGCCTCGTCCGACTCGGGCAAGGGACAGGTGCTGCTCACGGCCGACTACCCGAGGGCCGAATCGGACCCGACGAGCGTCGTGTTCCGGCTGCCCACCCCGGTGTGGAACGAACCGGCGGTCCTCGACACCGCAGCGAGCGGCCTCGCGGCCTCGGGCGTCTTCTCGGGGGTCACCGGGGCGCTCGATCCCAACGGCGCGATGGTCACCCCGGAAGACCTCGCATCCGCCCATACCCTCCTGGCCAGGTTCGGCACGGCAGCCGACCTGCCGCCGGTCCCGCCCAGCGGGATCGACCTCCCGATGGACGTCTACGACGCGTACCGGGCCTCGGCGCAGTACATCAGCCCCGACAGCCGCTCGGTCCTGTTCCAGACGGCGCTCGTGGCCGGCCCGTCGACGAGTACCGCGGCCGCGCACGCGATGCCCGCTGTCCGCTCAGCCGTGGCCGCGGTGGGTCGCTCGATCGGGGCCACCGAGTCCGGCGTGGCCGGCGAGGCAGCATCCGCGGCGGACGTGGGGGCGATCTCCGGCAGCGACCTGATGCGGATCATCCCCATCGTGCTGCTGGTACTCGGGCTGCTGCTGGCCATCCTGCTGCGCAGTCTGGTGGCCCCGCTCTACCTGGTTGCGAGTGTGGGCCTCTCCTACCTCGCCTCGCTCGGCTTCGCCGTCCTCGTCTTCGTGATCATCGGCGGGCAGAACGGCATCAACTTCGTCCTGCCGTTCTTCATGTTCATCTTCATCATGGCCCTCGGCCAGGACTACAACATCCTGGTCATGACTCGGATCCGCGAGGAGGCCCACCATGCGCCGATCCGGGTGGCCGTCCGGCGCGCCGTCGAGGCGACCGGTACCACCGTGACCTCGGCCGGTCTCATCCTGGCCGGGACCTTCGGCGTGCTCACGGCCACCGGCACCACCCAGGTCAAGGAGATCGGCCTCGGGCTCGCCGCCGGCATCCTGCTCGACACCTTCTTTGTGCGGACGCTGCTCGTCCCGTCGGTGGCGGTCCTCCTCGGTCGGTGGAACTGGTGGCCGTCCCGGCTCTCCCGCGAGGACCACGACCACGACCCGGTCATCCCCGGCGAGGGTGGCCCCGCCTGCAGTCCCCCCGCCGGCGCCTGCCTGCTGCCGGAGGTGGCCGCCGGTGCACCGACGGCCCGTGCCGCAGGCGTGGATCGCTCCCCGGTCGGCGCCGAGGTCGGCGCCTGACCGAGCGGTCGGGGACGGCCGGGCCCCGCGACCGACCGAGTACCGTGATCGCGTGCCAACCAGACGGACCTCGCCACGACGACCCACGGTGGTCCTTCTGGTGCGCCACGGCAGCACTCCGACCACCGGGAAGATCCTGCCCGGCAGGGCCGCGGGCCTCCACCTGTCCGAGGAGGGACTGGCCCAGGCGGAAGGTGTCGCCCGGCGCATCGGCGACCTGGCCGAGACCGGGGGGACCGCGCCGGTCGCGGTGTACGCCTCGCCGCTCGAGCGGACCACCGAGACGGCCCGTCCCATCGCCCGGCGGCTCGGCCTCCGGGTCCGGACCGAGCGCGGGCTGCTCGAGTGCGACTTCGGGCAGTGGACCGGAGCCCGGCTCTCGACCCTCTCCCGGAAGCCGGAGTGGGGGACCGTCCAGCGCTGGCCGAGCGGGTTCCGCTTCCCGGGGGGCGAGTCGTTCGTCGAGATGCAGTCACGGATCGCCTCCGCGCTCGGCGACCTGGTCGGGCGCCACCCGGGCGAGACAGTGGTCGCCGTCTCCCACGCGGACCCGATCAAGGCGGCCGTCGCCCTGGCCGCCGGCACGCCGCTCGACCAGTTCCAGCGGCTGACCGTGGCTCCGTGCTCGGTCTCCGCCATCGCGTACACGTGGTCCGGCCCGTTCGTCCTCACGGTCAACTCGACCCTCTCGCTCCAGGACCTGGCCATCGCATGAGCGAGGGCTACGACCTCACCCCGGACCGGCTCACCGTGGGCACGGTCGGTCCCGTCGGGAGCCGGCTCTTCCTCATCCAGTGCCGCCAGGGTGGGACCCTGCTCACCCTCAAGATGGAGAAGCAACAGGTGGCCGCCATGGCCGAGTACCTCGCCCGCGTGGTCAAGGACCCGGAGCGGATCGCGCAACTGCCCGAGGAAGAGCCGCTCGAGGAGCCCACGGAGCCCGCCTGGGCGATCGGGACCATCGGCGTCTCCTTCGACGAATCCGAGGACCGGGTGGTCCTGGTCATCGAGGAGTTGGTCGGAGAGGACGAGGCCGGTGCCATCGCCCGGCTGACCATCACCCGCGAGCAGGCCGCCGCCTTCACCGTCCAGGCCACCCGGCTGGTCGAGGCCGGACGGCCACCCTGCCCGCTCTGCGGATCACCCCTCGACCCGTCGGGACACGAGTGTCCACGCACCAACGGCCACCATCCCCCGGCCGTGTGACCGGCTGGCGGCCGGACACGGGTCCCGAGCTCACCGAAGCGGGTCGGCTCCTCGGCACCTGTGAGCTGACCGTCGAGGGGCGCCTGCCGTGGAGCTCCAACCTCACCTACCTGGTCCGCCTCGAGGGGACCGGTCCGGGGGCCGGCGGCGAGGGTGCGGTGGCCGGCCCCTGTCCCCTGCTGGCGGTCTACAAGCCGCACCGCGGCGAGCGGTCGCTCTGGGACTTCCCCGACGGCCTCTACCGGCGCGAGGTCGCCGCCCATGCGCTCTCGGAGGCTCTCGGCTGGGGTCTGGTGCCACCGACCGTGCTCCGGGACGACGGCCCGTTCGGCGTCGGCTCGGTCCAGCTCTTCGTCGAAGCCGACTACGAGCAGCACTACTTCACCTTCCTCGAGCAAGGTGACCGTGAGGACGAGCTCAAGGTCTTCTGCGCCTTCGACGTCGTCGCCAACAACGCGGACCGCAAGAGCGGGCATGTCCTGCACGCCTCGGACGGCCGTCTCTGGGGCATCGACCACGGCCTCTGCTTCCACTCCCAGCGCAAGCTGCGCACGGTGATCTGGGACTTCGCCGGTGAGGCGGTGCCCGCGGCCCTCATCGTCGACCTCGAGCGGCTGCTCTCGGACGGGCTGACCGACGACCTCACCGCACTGCTCCACCGTGCTGAGTGCGAGTCGCTGCTCGACCGGGCGGCGTGCCTGGTCCGCGACGGGGTCTTCCCCGAGCCCGGCGGCGACTGGCACCCGTACCCCTGGCCGCTGGTCTGACCACCCCGATCGCTGCGGGAACCCGAACTCAGGGGCCGAGCCGAATATGGAAGTCGGCCCGCGCGGCGGCGATGACCGCGGCGGCCAGGCGCGCACCGCCACCAGGGGTCAGGTGTATCCCGTCGGGGTCGCGTACGGCGATCTCGGCCCCCGACGGGTCGGGCAGGTACGTGCTGAACCCGCCCTGCGCGTTCCCGAGCACCTTGACCGACGAGAGGTAGGCGGCCAGGCGCGGGTCGGCGGCGACCCGGGCCTCGTCCACCGCATTGAGATCCTGCACCTGCGCGTTGAGCTGCGGGGAGGCCATCGGGGGCAGCCCGACCCACAGGACGTGCGCGCCCCCTGCATTGGCCTCGTCGATGAAGGCACCGACCCGACGGCCGTAGTCGGCGTTCCAGGCCGGGGTGCCGAACCGGGTGACCGTGCTGCCGTTGACCAGACCCTGTGCGTCGTTCGCCCCCATCATGATGACCACCAGTTGCGGCTGTTGGTTTGCCAGGTCGATCCGGAGCTCGGCCGGCCAGTCGAAGTAGTCGGGGCGTGAGAGCCCGGTGTCGACCCGGGCGTCGAGCGTCGTGGCGGCCTCGCCGGTCGCGCCCAGGGCGTCGACCAACGGCTGGCCGAGATCGAGGCCGATCGAGTCCCCCACCATGAGGACGCGCAACGGGTCCGCCGCGCTCGGCCGCAGGTTGAGGAGGGGCAGCGTGGTGGTGGTGACCGCGCCGCCGGGCGGCGTCGCCACAGGTCCGGACGGGTGCGGCGGTCGACGGCCGGGATCGGCGGGGGACAGCGAGGGCCCTCCGCCGGGCGTCCTGCCGATGATCTCGTCGGCCCACCCGACCACGTGGGAGAGGCCGAGCGTGCGGCTCAGGGCGGCCACCGGCCCGACCACGTCCGACGACACGGTCCGGCGGGTGCCCACCGGCGAGATCGAGGCCGAGCGCTGGAGGCTCGGGGCGTCGAGGAGGAACCAGAGCCCGAAGCACACCGCCCCGATGAAGAGCATCCGGGTCCAGGGGATCCCTGGGATCCGCCGCAGCCCACGCGGCGCGCGGCCGCGCCGGGGGGTGCCTCCGCTCCCGTCCGCCCGGACGCCCGCGGTCGCCTCTGGTGCCTTCTGCAGGCGGGGGTCGCGTTCGGCCCAGTCGTAGGCGATGCCGGAGTGCTCGGTCGGAGGCGTGGTCGGCGGGGGCACGGTCAGAACCGGTAGTAGATGAAGGGGGCCACGCCTGCGGGCCCGAGGGTGGTGATGGCGAGGAGCACCAGGCCGAGGAGACCACCCTGGACCACCGCGCGGCGATCGGCGAAGACCTGCTGGATCCGGCCGAGCACGCCGTCGGGCAGGTACTGGCTGGCGATACCGGACGCGATGGCGAGTGCGGCGAGCGGCGTGACCAGCGGCGAGGGTCCCCACCCGACCACCAGCCGACCGAGCATGGTGAACGCGGTGCCGAGGGTGTCCGCCCGGAAGAACAGCCACCCGAGGCAGACCACCTGGAAGGTCACGAACCGGGCCCACGCCCGCCGCCACGGGTCGACCGGTTCGGCGGGCAGTCCGCGGGCTGTCCGCACCGCCCGGCGGCGTCGCCCGATGATCTGGCCGACACCGTGGTAGGCGCCCCAGAACACGAACGTCCAGGAGGCGCCGTGCCAGAGGCCCCCGAGGAGCATGGTGACGAGGATGTTGACCGAGACCCGCCACTCGCTCCCGCGGTTGCCACCGAGCGGAATGTAGAGATAGTCGCGCAACCAGAACGAGAGCGTGATGTGCCAGCGCCGCCAGAAGTCCTGGAGGTCGAGGGCGGTGTACGGCCGCCGGAAGTTGACCGGGAACCGGAAGCCGAGCAGCAGGGCGATGCCGATGGCCATGTCGGTGTACCCGCTGAAGTCGGCGTAGATCTGGACGGCGTACCCCCAGATGGCGAAGAGGACCTCGAGGGCGGAGTGCTGGTGGGGGTCGGCGAAGACCGGGTCGACCACATAGGTCGCCAGGTAGGACGAGAGCACCACCTTCTTGGCCAGGCCGGCGACGATCAGCCAGCAGGCCTCCACGTGTCGGACGTCGGTGGGATCGCGCATCGTCCGGATCTGCGGGAGCAACTCGGTTCCCCGGACGATCGGGCCGGCCACCAGATGGGGGAAGAACGAGAGATAGACCGTGACGTCGATGCCACGGGCGGGCCGGAGCACGCCGCGGTGGATGTCGATCACATAGCTGAGGGCCATGAAGGTGAAGAACGAGATCCCCACCGGGAGGGTGACACTCCAGAGGGGGATGGGGCGTCCGAGCCCGAGGGTATGGGTCAGGTTGTCGAGATTGACCGCGACGAACCCGTAGTACTTGAACCAGACCAGCTGGCCGAGGAGCAGCGCGACCGTGACCCAGAGGGTCGCCACCCGCCGTCGGCCGGTGGCCGGATGGATGAGCCGCCCGCCGAGGAAGGCGATCGCGGTGGAAGCGGCGAGCAGGAAGACGAACCGCCAGTCCCACCACGCGTAGAACACGTAGCTCGCCAGCACCATGAAGGCCTTCCACGGTCCGGCGTAAGGGTTGAGCAGCCACTGCACCGTGTAGACCACGGCGAAGAAGATGGCGAAGTCAATGGTGGGAAAGAGCACGTGACCGTCGTCGGGGCAGGGGATGGACGCCAGGTGCTGCGCCGCGCGGCACCGCTTCGGACACTACCTGTTCGCTTCTACGCCCCCCGTGACCACCGACCGGGTCCGCCCGCCCCGCTGCCCGGGCACCGCCGGGTCAGTGACGCGGCGAGATCAGCTGCGGGCCTTGATGGCCTCGATGAGCTTGGGCAGCACCTTGTGCACGTCACCGACGATCCCGAGGTCGGCGATCTGGAAGATCGGCGCATCCTGGTCCTTGTTGATGGCCACGATGTTCTTCGAGTTCTTCATGCCGACCATGTGCTGGGTCGCGCCCGAGATGCCACAGGCCATGTACACGGTCGGCTTCACCGTCTTGCCGGTCTGGCCCACCTGGTGGGAGTAGGGCACCCAGCCCGCGTCGACGATGGCCCGGCTCGCTCCTGCAGCCCCGTGCAACAACGCGGCCAGCTCCTCGATGAGGGCGTACTGCTCCTTTTCGCCGAGGCCGCGCCCGCCCGAGACGACGACGTCGGCCTCGTCGAGCTTCGGCCCGATCCGCTCCTCGACGTGGCGGGCGACGATCTTGGCGGCGTCGGTGGCACCGGCGTCGGGGACGGTGGCGGGGGTCAGGGTCGCCGCAGCACCGCCCGACGATTCGGCGGGGAACGACTTGGCGCGGATCACGTAGATCCCGGGGCCCTCGCCGGTGAACCGGGCGTTGAGGACCTCGGATCCCCCGAAGATGGCGTGCTCGGAGACCAGGACGCCGTCGACCTCCGAGAGACCGACCACGTTGGTCAGCACCGGTCGGTCGATCCTCACCGAGAGCCGCCCGGCGACGTCGCGCCCGTCGTAGGTGGCCGGCAGCAGGAGGGCGTCGGGCCCGGTACCTGCGCCCACCGCGGCGGCGATGGCGGCTGCCACCGGGACCCCGGGCAGGGAGCCGCCGATGTCACCCACGTCGTGGACGGTGGTCACCCCGTAGTCGCCGAGGACGGTGGCGACAGTGGCGGTGTCGGTGCCCCAGGCGACCGCCTCGACCGTCCCGGCAAGGGTGCGCGCGTGGCTGATGAGCTCGAGTGAGGTGCTGATGACGGCCCCGTCCGCCACTTCGGCGAGGACCCAGATCTTGTCGACGGACATGTTGCTGTGTTCTCCTGCCCGGTCCCTAGAGGACCTTGAGCTGCTCGAGGAATTCGATGACCCGCTCGTGACCCTCGCCCTCGTCGACGACGATCTCGCCGGCGGCCCGGGCCTCCGCCGGGGAGACGTTGGTGACCTCTTCACGGGCTCCGGCTGCACCGACCTCGCCGGCATCGAGGCCGAGGTCGGCCACGGTCAGGGTCTCGACCGGCTTGGACTTGGCCGCCATGATCCCCTTGAAGGAGGGGTAGCGGGGCTCGACCACGCCCGCGGTCACGGTCACCACGGCGGGGAGCGGGCACTCGACCTCGTCGTAGCCGGCCTCGGTCTGACGCTCGACCTTGACCGAGCCGCCGGTGACCTCGACCTTCTTGGCGAAGGTGACCGAGGGGAGGCCGAGGAGCTCGGCGATCTGCACAGGGGTCGTTCCGGTGTAGCCGTCGGTCGACTCGGTCGCGGCGAGCACCAGGTCGGGTCCGACCCGCCGGATGGCCGCGGCGAGCACCTTGGCGGTGCCCAGGGCATCGCTTCCGGCAAGCGAGTCGTCGCTGATGAGGATCGCCTTGGCGGCACCCATGGCCAGTGCGGTGCGCAGGCCCGAGGTCTCGCCGTTGGGGACCATCGACACCAGGGTCACCTCACCGCCCCCGGCTGCATCGGCCAGCTGGAGGGCCATTTCGACGCCGTAGGAGTCCGAATCGTCGAGGATCAGCTTTCCGGCCCGGACGAGGTTCTTCGTTCCCGGATCGAGGGCGGGCGGAGCGGCGGGATCGGGGATCTGCTTCACACAGACGACGACGTTCATGGCCGTGCATTGTTGACGAAAATTGCCCAGTCCGCCCAATCGGGCCGCGATCCCAGGTCAGGGACGGGGAACGCCGTCCGCCGCCTCTCCCCGGCCGAGCACGGCGCGGCACAGTGGCACGTCGTCGGTGATGACCGTGTCCGCCCCGGCCGACCGCACCAGCTCGAGGCCGGCCCGGTCGCTGACCGTCCAGACGGCCACGGCCAGCCCCGCGTCGTGGGCGGCGGCGATGGCCGCCGTTCCGACCAGGCCGAGTGGGAGGTGGACGGCGGCACAGCCGAGCCGGACCGCCTCCGCGATGCTGCGCCCGGCGTCGAACCCGGGGGCCACGAGCAGCCCGGTCGCGACGCCGGTGCCCCGCTGCCGGACCGCCTCGAGCGCTCCCGACCAGAACGACGAGACGATGACAGACGGGGTGCGGCCGGAGGACTCGACCAGGTCGACCACCGTCAGGGCGGCGTGCTCGTGGGGGTCGAAGGCCGCCTCGGTCGGCAGGTTCTTGACCTCGATGTTGACCACCATGCCGGCACAGGCCTCGAGCGCCTCGGCCAGCAGGGGTACCCCCGCGGGCAGGTCGCGGGCGCGCAGCCCGTGCACCGGCCCGATCCCGTCGATCTCGGGGTCGTGGTGGACGGCCAGCTCACGGTCGGCGGTCAGCCGCACGTCCAGCTCGACACCGTCGGCGTCCAGGCGCCGGGCGCGGGCGAAGGCCTCGAGCGAGTTCTCCACGACCCCCTCGGCGGGGTCGGGGCTGCCGCGGTGGGCCTGGACGTAGATCGGATGCGTCACGCTCCGTACCCTTTCCGACACGGGCCGCCACCAGGATGCCGCCCCGACCCTGCCGGTGTGCGGAACGCCCGAAACTGCTTGCAACCGTGGGTACTGCTGATTACTCTAGTGAACGAACCCTGAACGGCCGGTGACACGTTTGGCGCCGAGCTATGTGAACGAAATCACAAACAGGCTCATCCGGAGTGAGTGGAGGAATCAGCGTGGCTCTCATGTGGAACCGCACCGTCGACTGGGACGAGGGGGACTGGCGGCAGCTCGCCGCATGCCGGAGCACCGAGCCGGACCTCTTCTTCCCGGTCGGGACGACCGGTCCGGCGGTGGACCAGATCGAGGCAGCCAAGCGGGTCTGCCGGGGATGTGACGTCCAGGAGCCCTGTCTCGACTTCGCCCTGGCCACCAACCAGGAATCGGGCGTGTGGGGCGCCACCTCCGAGGAGGAACGCCGGAAGCTCCGAAAGGCCTGGCTCGCCGCGCGCCGACGCGCCTCCTGAGCTGACCTCGCCCACCCCTTCCACCTCCTGACCGCCCACGGGGCGGTCATTCCGCGCCGGGGGCCGCACCTACTGCCCGATCGGCTGCGGATCACGCACCGGCAGGGCGATGGCCACGATGGTCCCCTTCACACCCGGCTCGCCGTCCGAGCGGTTGCTCATGGTGATCGACCCGCCGAGCTGACTCCGGATGAGGTCGCGGACGATCGAGAGGCCGAGGCTCTGGGTCTCGTCGAAGTCGAAGTCGTCGGGCAGGCCCAACCCGTCGTCGATGACCTCGAGCCCCAGCTGCGCGCCGTCGTTGTGGAGGTCGACCCGGATGCTGCCGGCCGACCCCGGCTCGGCACGCCTCGACGCGACACCGTCCTGCCCGTCGTCCTCCTCGGCATCGCCGTCGACGAAGGCGTGCTCGATGGCGTTCTGCACGATCTCGGCGAGGACCACCGCGAGTGGAGTGGCCACATCGGCCGGGACCTCCCCCAGCCCGCCGGTGACCGAGATGGCGAGATGACGGGAGACCAGCGAGTCCTGGGCCATCCGGACCAGCGAGGTCACGATCTCGTCGAAGGGCACCTGGTCGCTCGGCTCACGGGAGAGGATCTCGTGAACGATCGCGATCGAACGGACCCGCCGCTCCGCCTCGAACAGCGCGATGCGCCCACCGCCGGGTGGAAGGCGGCGGGCTTGCAGCCGGAGCAGGGCCGAGATGGTCTGGAGGTTGTTCTTGACCCGGTGGTGGACCTCTCTGATGGCCGCGTCCTTCGAGAGCAGCAGCCGGTCGAGGCGTCGGACGTCGGTCACGTCGCGCAGCAGCACCAGGCACCCGGTCACATCCTCGGCCTGGATCAGGGGGATGCAGTGCAGCAGCACCGTCACGTCGGGGCGGCGCTCGACCTCCTCGACGACGGGAAACGCCGACGCGAGGGCCCACTCGATCGCAGACTCCTCGATGCCGAGGTCGGTGAGGCGGTGGCCCTCGATCTGTGAGTACATGCCCATCCGGTGGAGGGCGTTGGTGGCGTTCGGCGACGCGTAGCAGACCCTCCCCTCCTCGTCGACCAGGACCACGCCGTCACCCACACGTGGGGCCTCCTCGGTGGCCACCTCCTCGCTCGGGAAGGGGAAGGTGGACTCCGAGAGCATCACCGCGAAGCGGTTGAACACGTCCCGGTAGGTGCGCTCGAGGTGCCCGGGCCGACGGCCCGCGCCGGCGGCGAGCCGGGCCAGCACGGCCACCGTCGTCCCGTCGCACCGGACGGGGATGCAGTGGAGGCGGACCGGCTCGCCGCCGGCCTCGAGCACCATCTCCCCGCGGGCGGACTCCCCGGATTCGAAGGTGAGCACGGCCAACGGCCACGCGTCGGCGGCGACCGTCTGGCCTACCAGGTCGTGCTCGACCACGGTCGCGCTGTTCGACGGTCGCATCTGCCCGAGGATCACGAGGGCGAGGCCCTCGGTGCGGTCGTCGTCGTCCTCGGTGGGACGCATCGGTGCCATGAGCACGAGGTCCGAGAAGGAGAGGTCCGCCAGGATGCCCCAGGTCCCGAGCAAGCGCTGGAGATGCGAGAGCTGGGTCTCGTCGAGATCGGTGCGTTCGAAAGCCAGCTCCGCGGGGGTCGGCATCTCAGCTCCCCGGGCCGATGGGGACGACCCGTGGCCGGCGGTCCCGGTAGGCCTGCAGCCGGTCGACCCCGGCGGCGAGGAGGAGCGCGCGCACCTCGTCCGCCCGGTCGGCGACGTCGGGCAGGGTATGGGCGTCGGATGCGGTGGTGAGCGGCACTCCCTGCTCCACGAACCGCTCGAGCAGGGGCGGGGCCGGGTACTGCTCGCCGACCGGCTTCCGCCACCCGGCCGAGGAGACCTCGGCGGCCATCCCCGAGTGCACGGCGGCCTCGGTCATCCGGTCGTAGAACTCGTCGGGCACATCCGGGACGCGGCCGGCGATCTTGACCAGGTCGGGGTGGGCGAAGACGTCGCACACTCCGGACGCCCCGAGCTCCTCCATGGCGCGCGTGTACTCGTCCCAGACCGCGTCGACGGCGCGGGCGTCCCACTCGGCCAGCACGAGCGGATCGCTCAGGACGTCGAAGCGCCAGTTCCCGAGCCAGTGGACCGATCCGAGCAGCACGTCGAACGGGTAGCCCGCCAGCAGGTCGGCGACGTCGTCCATCCGGTCCTGGTAGTAGTCGACCTCGAGGCCGAGCACCACCGGGAGCCCCTCGGCCTTGGCCGCCTCGACCACCTCGACGTAGGCGTCGAGATCGACCCGGGCGTGGTGGTCCCAGTACTCGACCATGCCGGGGCGGAGAGCCTCAGGAGCGCAGTCGTCCCAGAACCCGTCGAGCCGGTCCCGGGCCTGGGTGAACCGGAACAGATGCTCGGTCACCGCGATCTCGGCGACCCCCGCAGCGGTGGCACGTTCGCAGTAGGCGGCGACCTGTCCGATGGTCGTCTCGGCGTCGCTCTGCTCGTGGGGCCAGAGGTGGAGGTGGTAGTCCAGCACGCTCGCTGTCGATCCTTTCGTGAGCCCGGTGCACGGCACGGGCGGACCCGCCAGAGCGGGTCACCCGCCCGGGTCGGCCCTCCGGATGAGGGTCACCCCGTCCCGGACGGTCGTCTGGACGACCACCACCCGGGAGTCGGTGGCCAGCGCGTCGTTGAACCGGCGGAGGGCGACGGTGTCCTCGGTGGTGTCGGCCGGATCGAGGACGCGGCCGCTCCAGAGGGTGTTGTCGGCGACGATGAGCCCACGGGGTGCGAGCTTGGGCAGCACCGCCTCGAAGTAGGCGGGATACCCGGCCTTGTCGGCATCGAGGAAGACCAGGTCGAACGGTCCCGGCAACCCGGCGATCGTCTCGATTGCCGGCCCCACCACGACTTCGATGCGGTCCGCATACGGGCTCGCCGCGATGTGGCGCCGGGCGAACTCGGCATGGACGGGCGAGAGCTCGCAGCTGGTGATGGTGCCTCCGGCGGGCAGCCCGGCAGCCATCGCGAGGGCGGAGTACCCGCCGAAGGTCCCGACCTCGAGGACCGACCTGGCCCCCACCGCGAAGGTCAGCAGCTCGAGGAACCGTCCCTCGAGCCGACCGACCATCATCCCGGGTGCGTCGAGGGTGACCCGCAGCTCCGCCGCCAACGCCTCGAGATGGGGCGGGGGGGCCGTCGTGTGGTCTGAGGCGTAGGCCTCGAGCTCGGGATCGACGATGTCGGCCATCCCCGCATCGTAAGGCAGTCCGGCACGGTGGCCGGCGCCCGCTAGTCCCAGATCTGCTCGCCGAGCCGGAGCAGTCCGCCGAGGTCGTAGATGTCGGTGTCGAAGAACGGCACGGCGGCCAGCACGTCGGGGTGGACGGCGAGCGTTGCACGCTCCTCCTTCTCGCGGAGCGCGACCACCTGGAAATTGAGATAGCTCTCGGCCACCTCGGTGAGCACCCGTGCGATCTGGTTCGACTCGTCGAGGGTCGCGTCGGCCGCCGCCAGGTCCGGTGCGAGCGCGGTGGCGAGCTCCGTGGCGCGATCCTTCACCGTCTCGGCGACCCGGGTCGCTGCGGAGCCGAGGAGGTAGTCCGGGAGGACCTTGTTGAGCACGATGGCCCCGAGGTGGAGCCGTCGGGCGGTCAGCTGCTCGGCGAAGAACTCGGCCTCGCGCAGCGGCACCGCTTCGAGGGTGGAGACCACCACGAAGGTGGTCCGCCGGTCGGAGAGGAGGCGGCCGACGGCCTCCGACCGGGCCACGAACCCGTCGTACATCGACTGGAAGAGGATGAAGAACTCGGAGATGTCGGCGAGGAACTCGGTGCCGAGGATCCGGTCGGCGACCTGGTAGAAGGGCTTCGTGGCCACGTTGACCAGCCGCGAGCGGTAGGGCACGATCAGCCACCGGAGCAACCGCGAGGAGAAGAAGTCGGCCATCCGCTGCGGCGCGTCGAGGAAGTCGAGGGCGTTACGGGTGGGAGGGGTGTCCACCACGATGAGGTCGTAGTCGGAGGCCGAGTGGATCTCGTAGAGGCGCTCCATCGCGATGTAGTCGTGGCTCTGGACGAACCGGCCGGAGATGTTCTGGTAGAGCGGGTTGGCCAGGATCTCGGCCCGCGTCTGCGCGTCGGGCGCGTGGTGGCGGATGAGGGCGTCCCAGGACGCCTTGGTGTCGAGCATGGCCGCCCAGAGCTGACCCCGTGGCCGCACGCCGGCGGCCCGGAAGGCCTCCTCGGGTACCCGGTGCTCGGTGTTGCCGATCCCGTCGAGCCCGAGCGCGTTGGCCAACCGCTTGGCCGGATCGACGGTGAGCACGAGCACCTTGGACCCGTGGCGCACCGCGGCCATGACCGCGGCGGCGGCTGCCGTGGTGGTCTTGCCCACACCCCCCGGGCCGCAGGCCACCACGATCTCCTTGGTTGCGAGCAGGCCGTCGAGGGTGCCGCTCGCGGCCGGGGACCCGGTCTGGCCGCTCCCCCGCTCCGCCATCAGTCGCCAAGCTCCTCACCCAGGGAGTCGGCCACCTGCCGGGTCGTGCGCAGGCCGTGGGACCTCGTGAACAGATACGGCAGGTAGAGCATCGGGACGCTCGGGTCGATGCCCCGCCGGAGCCGCTCGAGGTGGGTGGAACGGGTCCGGCGCATGGTGACGGCGAGGCGGGCTGCGTCGAGGACCGGTCCCGCGTCACCGCCAACCAGGCTGTCGAGGCGGGCGAGCGGGCCGGTGGCGCCGAGGGCGTCGAAGACCGCCTCCTCCTGGCGTCCGAACAGCTCGGGCAGCACCCGGTTGACCACCACGCCCGACAGCTGCACGGTCGTCTCGTCGCGGATCCGGGCCGCGAGCTCGATCGTCTCGTTGACCGGCATCTCCTCCGGGGTGCACACGGCCAGCAGTCCCGTGACCGACGGGTCGGAGAGGATCTCGAGCATCCAGTCGGTCTGGGAGCGGATGAGGCCGACCTTGACCAGATTGTTGATCGCCTGTGGCGCGGCCAGCTGCCCGACGATGTGACCGGTGGCCGGCGCGTCGACCACCACGAGGTCGTAGTTGCGCTCGCGCACCTCGTAGCAGAGCTTGCCCACGGTCAGGATCTCGCGGACCCCGGGGGCAGCGGTGGCGACGAAGTCGAACGCCTTGGCCAGCGGCCCGATCCGGCCGACCACCGGGATCCGCAGCTGGAGCTTGAGGTACTCGCGCAGGGACGCCTCGGTGTCCATGGTCATGGCGAACAGACCGGGCAGGATCTCCGACTCGCGGAAGGCGGTCGGCGGCGCCTCGAAGAAGCCGGCGACGTCCCCCTTCGCATCGACCTCGCAGATGAGGACCCGCCGGCCCTGCGACGACGCGAGGAGGCTCAGGGCGGAAGCGACGGTCGTCTTGCCCACACCGCCCTTGCCGGTGACGAAGACCAGCCCGAGGTCGAGCAGCGCGGTCATCGGTCAGGGGCCGCTTCGCCCACGGGCGCAGGTGGACCCGGCACGGGGCCGGCACGACAGGGTCCGATCAGGAGATCCCGAAGCCGACCCGGCGATCGGAGCTCGGTGGGTCGACCTCCACATAGGCCACCTTGCCGACCGGGACTCCGACCTGGCGTCCCTTGCGATCGGTCAGCCAGAGGATGGTCCCCTCCCCGGCCAGTGCGGTCTCGATATCCGAGAGGACGGCGTCGCGGTCCGCGTCGTCGGGGAGCTCGATGTCCAGCTCCTTCATCGACTGCACGATGCCGATCCGCACGTCCACCTGCACACTCCTCACGCTGTCGCGGCCCCGTTGGACCGCCTGGTGTCCCTCGACCATACAAGCTCCCCGGGGTGCCGCCGCCCCCCGGTCACACCGATGGGGCACACTGACGGCATGGGAGGCGAGGCACCGGGTCGTGGGCCGACCGAGCCGTCCGTGGAGAGCGAGCGCGGCCGGCGGTGGGCGGCGACGATGGCCGGCCACGATGCCGACGGGACGACCGTCGCCCACTTCGACAGCCACACCGGCACCGGCACCGGTGCCGACGCACCGGGACTGGACCGGGCCGGGCGCGAGGAGCTCGAGCAGTTCCACCTCGCCCCGGGAGCCACCCGCGCAGCCGGATCGGGCACCCGCGCCCGCCCCGAGCAGCCCGACCCGTGGCGGACCTGCTTCGAACGGGACCGCGACCGGATCCTGCACGCCACCGCCTTCCGCCGCCTCGCCGGCAAGACCCAGGTCTTCGTCTTCCCCGACGACCACCAGCGCACCCGTCTGACCCACGCACTCGAGGTGGCCCAGGTGTCCGGCGGCATCGCCCGGGCCTGCCGGCTCAACGTCGCGTTGACCGAGGCCATCGCCCTCGCCCACGACTGCGGCCACGGGCCGGGGGGCCACGCGAGCGAGGACGCACTCTCCCCCTACGTCGACGGAGGGTTCGACCACGCGCCCTGGGGGGCGGACGTCTCGCTCACCCCGCTGAACCTCTGCGCCGAGACGCTCGACGGCGTCCGCAACCACTCGTGGTCCCGCCCCGCGCCCGGCACCCCGGAGGGCGAGGTGGTCAGCTGGGCCGACCGCATCGCCTATGTCTGCCACGACTTCGAGGACGCGGTGCGGAGCGGCATCGTGACGGCAGCCGCCCTGCCCGCGCTGGTGCGAGAGCGGTGTGGCGACCGGCGCGGCCAGCAGCTCGGCACGTTCATCGACGCGGTTGTCGGCACCGTCCTGCGCACGGGCCGGATCGGCATGACCGAGGCGGAGGCGGAGGCATTGGCCGCCTTCCGGGCAAGCAACTACGAGCACATCTACCTCCGACCGAGCTCGGTGGCCCAGGGGCGGGCCGTGGTCTCGGTCCTCCGGGCGCTCGTCGAGCACTTCGGCGACCGGCCCCACCTCATGCCGTCACGCGGGGAGGACAGCGCCGGCCTCACCGGCGGTGAGCCGGGTGCGGTGCGCGCCGCGGTGGCCTACGTGGCCGGCATGACCGACCGGTTCGCCTTCAGCCAGGCCGTGGCCCTCCTCGGCTGGGACCCGGACAAGCTGCCGGTGGCGGCCGGGTGACCCGCCCGGTCGTGCCGCTCAGCTGCGGTAAAAGGCCCGGGGGTCGTCGGTCGAGACGATGTCCTTGCCGAGGGGGGCGATGGCGGCAGCCGCCAGCTTGAAGTCGGCGATCCCGAGCGGGATGCCGATGATCGTCAGGCACAGCAGGATCCCGGTCACGATGTGGGCGATGGCCATCCAGAGCCCGGCGAGCAGGAACCAGAGCACGTTGCCCACAAGCGAGCCGGCACCGGCACCGGGCTTTCGCACCAGGGTCCGCCCGAACGGCCAGAGGGTGAACGCCGCCAGGCGGAAGCTCGCGATGCCGAACGGGATGGTGACGACCAGGATGCACATGATCACGCCGGCCACCACGTAGCCGACCGCGAGCCAGAGCCCGGAAAGCACCAGCCAGATGATGTTGAGGACCGTGGTCACCGTCCCAGCATGACACCGGGCCCCTCGCGCCGGTGCCGGTGACGGGACCCTCGTGCCCGGGGAGCCTGCAGCCGCTCACCGGTAAGATCGGCGCGTCGGTACCAGGTACACCGATCGAGGAGGTCGCCATGGTCACCCAGGTCTCTCAACGGACCCGCCGACCGGCCCCCGAAAGGGTCGCCACCCCCGCTCCCCCACACCGGGGCCCGCAATCGGTCGTCGCGGATCGGGACGCGGATCGGCCGGGCTCCGTGTCGACGGCCGCGCCCCCGGGCAGCGCCGCCGAGGCCGTGGCGCCGATGCTCGCGGTGCTGTTCGGCGACACTCCCCCGGTCCGATTCTCCTTCTGGGACGGCAGCTCCCTCGGGCCCGCCGACGGACCGGGGACCCTGCACGTGCACTCGCCGGACGCCATCCGGCGGATCCTCTGGGCCCCCGGCGAGCTCGGCGTGTCCCGAGCCTTCGTCTGGGGCGACGTGACCGTCGACGGAGACCTCTTCGCAGTGCTCCGCGCACTGCGCGACGGCTCGAGCCGCGATCTGCGCAGGGCGGGCTGGCGATCGCTGGCGGGTGCCGCAGGTGCGGCGCGGCGGATCGGCGCCTTCGGATCCCCCCTGCCCCCTCCCCCCGAGGAGTGCCGGCCGGGCGGGCGCCGGCACTCGCCGGAGCGCGACGCCCGGGCGGTCAGCCACCACTACGACGTGGGCAACGACTTCTACGGGCTGGTGCTCGGCCCCTCCATGACCTACTCCTGTGCCCGTTTCGTGACCCCGACCACGACACTCGAGGACGCGCAGGCGGACAAGCACGAGCTGGTCTGCCGCAAGCTCGGGCTCGACCAGCGGCCGGGGGCCCGGCTCCTCGACGTCGGCTGCGGGTGGGGCTCGATGGCCCTCCACGCGGCACGCCACCACGGGGCGGAGGTGGTCGGGGTGACCCTCAGCCGGCAGCAGGTGGACCTCGCCCGGGAGCGGGTGCGCGAGTCCGGTCTCGAGGACCGGGTCGAGATCCGGCTCCAGGACTACCGGGCCCTCCACGGCGAGCAGTTCGACGCCATCTCCTCGATCGGCATGTTCGAACACGTCGGATCGGCCCGGACCGCCCGCTACTTCGACACCCTCCGCGGGTTGCTCACACCCACCGGGCGTCTCCTCAACCACGCCATCTCCAAGCCGGGCGGTTCCACGCTCGGGCGGCACACCTTCGTCGGGCGCTACGTGTTCCCGGACGGCGAGCTCATCGACGTCGGCCGGGTCGTGTTGGCCATGCAGCAGGCCGGCTTCGAGGTGCGCGACGTGGAGTCGTTGCGCGAGCACTACTCGCGCACCCTGCACGCCTGGGTGCAGAACCTCGAGGCACACTGGGACGAATGCGTCGCCCAGGTCGGTCTGCGCCGGGCCAACGTCTGGCGGCTCTACATGGCAGCATCGGCCATCGGGTTCGACGACGGGGGCCTGGCCATCCACCAGGTGCTCGGCGTCGTTCCGGGAGCGGACGGGACGAGCGGCATGCCGCCGACCCGGACCGGGTGGGGCTGAGGGGAGGGCCTCAGCGGACGGTCAGCTCGCGTCGGTACACGCGGGCCGGTCCGAGGCCGGCGATGCTCTCGGCCAGGGCGGCGAAGACCGCTGCGATCTCGGAGTCCGGCTCGGCCACGGCCACCGGGACGCCCGTGTCGGCCCCCTCCCGGATGGCCGGCGCCAGCGGTACCTGACCCAGCAGGGGAACCCCGAGGTCGCCGGCGAGGAGCTGCCCGCCTCCCGCGCCGAAGAGCTCGTACCGGGTGCCGTCGTCTCCGGTGAACCAGCTCATGTTCTCGATGACCCCGCGCACCGCGAGCTTGAGCTTGCGGGCGGCGTAGGCCGAGCGCTGGGCCACCCGCTGCGCGGCAGGTTGCGGCGTGGTGACCACGAAGACCTCGGTCTTGGTGAGGTACTGCCCGAGCGAGAGGGTCACGTCCCCCGTGCCGGGCGGCATGTCGATGAGCAGGAAGTCGGGCTCACCCCAGTACGCGTCGACCAGGAACTGCTCGAGCGCCTTGTGCAGCATCGGGCCGCGCCAGATCACCGGGGTGTCGTCGGCGACGAAGAACCCCATGGACAGGCAGCGCACTCCGTTGGCGGTGGGCGGCACGACCAGGTCCCCGATGATCAGCGGATCGCTCTGCACCCCGAGCATGCCGGGCACCGAGAAGCCGTAGACATCGGCGTCGAGGATGCCGACGTCGAATCCGGCACGTTCGAGCGCCACGGCCAGGTTGACGGTGACCGAGGACTTGCCGACCCCGCCCTTGCCCGACGAGATGCCGATGATCCGGGTCTTCGAGCGTGGGTCCATGAACCGGTTGGGACGGCCCGTCTCGTGGCCGAGCGGGGCCGCATGTCCGTGGCCCGACTCGTCGGCCGCATGCATGGTCCCCCCGTCGACCGCGTCCCCCCTGAGCAACATCCGGAGCCGGGCGCGTGGCTCGTCACCCATGACGGCCGTCTCGACGATGACCTCGTCCACACCTGCCAGCGGACCGACCGCCCGCCGGACCCGGGCGACCAACTCGTCGACCTGCGGGTAGTGGGCCACCGGCAGTGCGAGCCCGACGGTGACCTTCCGCCGCTTGACCTGGACCCCGCCCACCATGCCCAGCTCGCCGATCGGCCGGCGCAGCTCGGGGTCCGACACCGCAGCCACTGCAGCGTTGACCTGGGGCTGGTCGATGGACATGGAGGTGCTCCTGAGGGAATTTCGGCGTCACCGGTACACTAGGGGACGTGCAGCTCGACCCGGACAGCCTTGCGGTAGCCGCCCACCCGGGCGAGACGAGCGACTCGGACAGCCAGTTCGCCGCCGCGGTCACCGCGGTCACTTCGGCATTCGGTGATCCGACCCGGCGGGAGATCTACCTGTTCGTGCGCGCCAACCCGGGAGCAACCGCTTCGGAGGTCGCCGCGCAGTTCTCGCTCCACCCCAACGTCGCCCGGCACCATCTCGAGCGGTTGGCCGCCGGAGGGTACGTCGAGGTCTCGATGGAACGGTCGAGCGGCCGTGGCGCGGGCAGGCCCTCCAAGCGGTTCCGGGCGGTCGGCGACGATCCCACCCTCGACCTGCTGACCCGGCGCGACGACCTGCTGGTCCTGCTCCTCCAGGAGGCACTCCACCTGCTCGGCCCGCTCGCCGCCGAGGAGATGGCCGAGCGGGTGGGCGAGGAGTACGGACGCACCCTCGCAGGCCAGATGTCGCCGGGCGACAACCCGCGGTCACTGCGCACCGCCATGCACGCGATCGCCGACACCCTCACCGCGCACGGGTTCGCCGCACATGCCGAGGACGACGGCGCGACCACCACGGTGGTGGCCGACAACTGTCCCTTCGGCGACGCCGCCTCCCGGTACCCGGTGCTCTGCGCGGTCGACCGGGGCATGGTCAAGGGACTGCTGGCCGGCCTGTGCGGGGACGACCCCGCCACGGTCCCGGTGGTGCTCTCGTCGTCGCGGGCACGTGGGGACGACTCCTGCGCCGCGGCGGTCTGACCGGCCTCCGTTGGCCCGCCACTATCTCGACCACGCTTCGACCACTCCGCTGCGGCCAGAGGCACGGGCCGCGGTCGCCGACTGGGAGGCACTCGGGGTCACCGCCGACCCGGGGCGGGTCCACACCGAGGGGCGGATGGCCAGGGCGGCCCTCGAAGAGGCACGCGAGCGGATCGCTGTCCTGCTCGGCGCCCGACCGCGTCAGGTGGTCCTGACCTCCGGGGGGACCGAGTCGGTCAACGCCGCCGTCTGGGGGACGCTCGCCGCCGATCCCGGGCCGGTCGCGCTGGCCGCGGTCGAGCACTCGTCGGTCCGGGATGCATCGAGCCGTCTCGGCCCGGTCGTCGCGATCGCGGTCGACTTTGCTGGACGCATCGAGCCGGCCGCGGTCGACGAGGCGCTCGCCCGCTGCCGGAACGACCACGGCAGGCTCCCGGCGCTCGTGCACTGTCAGTGGGCCAACCACGAGGTGGGCACCCTCCAGCCGGTGGCCGCCGTCGTCGCACGCTGTCGCGAGCTCGGCGTCCCGGTCCACGTGGACGCGGTGGCGGCGGCCGGCCACCTCCCCGTCGACCTGGACGCCCTCGGGGCCGACCTCGTCTCGATCTCGGCCCACAAGCTCGGCGGTCCCCCGGGCATCGGGGCGCTCGTCCTCCGCCGCGGGCTCCGCATCAGCCCCCTGCTGCTCGGCGGCGAGCAGGAGCGGGCGCGCCGGGCGGGTCTCGAGAACCTCACCGCCGCGATCGCGTTCGGGGCGGCGGCCGCCACCCTCGCCGGGCCCCGGTTGGAGGCCGAAGCCGCGACCGCACGGCGTCGCACCGAGCGCCTGGCCGAGGCGGCCCTGGCCGTCGGCGGGGTGGTGCGCATCGGAGCGATCGACGACCGGGTCGGCCACATCCTCTGCATCGGTGTCGCGGGTGTCGAGGCGGAGCCGGTGCTGCTCGGCCTCGACCAGGCCGGGGTGGCCGTCCACTCGGGATCGTCGTGCTCGTCGGAGTCGCTCGAGCCCTCGCCCGTGCTCGAGGCCATGGGAGTCGACGGCGAGCGGTCACTGCGGCTCTCCGTCGGCTGGTCGACCACCGACGACGACGTGGAGGCGTTCGCGACGGCCTTTCCCGGCGTGGTGGGTCGGCTCCGGGCCCTACAGGGTTGAGCCGCTAGCCGGCGGGCTCAGGCCGCCGGCACCTGGGGCGGGAGCGCGACACCCGCCCGCCCGTAGGCCACCCGCAGCTCGGCGGCGGCTTCGACCACGACGGTATGCGGCGGATCGTCGGCCAGGAAGTCGCGGTACTGCTCGACCGCGCCCGCCGTGTTGCCGTCCTCGTCGAGCAGGACGGTCCCGAGGTAGAGGTGCGCGGCGTAGTCGCCCGGACCGAGTGCGACCGCCCGTTCGAGCATGGACCGGGCATCGGCAAGGAGCGACGCGCTGGCCCCCTGGGTCCCGGTCTGGTACTCGAGCCACCCCATCTGTGCAAGGGCCACCACGTTCTTCGGGTGGGCGGTCAGCACCGACTGGTAGAGCTGGGCCGCTTCGCCGACCTGCCCCTCGTTCTCGAGGGTCGCTGCCTGATCGAGGGTGCGCGCGGTCTGCTGGGCCGAGTTGAGGGCGATGCTGCCGGTCGCGGTCTGCCCGGGGAGGCGGGACGAGGAGAAGAGGATCACGGCGAGGACGAGGGCTCCGGCGAACGAGGCCACCGCGCCAACCAGGAACCACCAGCTGCGGCGGCTCCGGGCCCGGGGTGGCGTGACGGGCACCTGCCCGGACGTGGTCGCCGGCTCCGGACGTTCCGCGACCGCCACCGCCATCGGTGGCGACGACGCGGCGACACCCGCATCTGACCCGGCGGCGCCGCCCGCGGTGACCGGGGTGGCCGGTGCGCCCGGGGCGACGGCGTCCAGCGCGGCCAGACTCCGCATGTCGCGCCTGCGGAGCAAGAGGTAATCGCGATCGGAGAGGTCCCCGGCCAGGAACTCGGCATCGGCATCGGCGAGCGACCGGGAGATGAAGTCGCGGTGCCCCTCGACGATGTCAGGGTCGAGGTCCCCGGCCGGCAGGTCGTCCCCGTCGCCGATCCGGCGCCGTCGGACGAGAACGACCGTCAACGCGACCGCGGCAAGGAGCCCGCAGACCACCGGCAGCACCCAGACCAGAAGGGACCACCCGCTGGCGGGCGGGTCGAGCACGATGGTCGACCCGTAGCGGGCCTCGAGGTACTGCTCGACCTGTGCATCGGTGCGGCCCTCGCCGACCAGCTGGCGGACGGTGGCCCGCACGGCAACCGCGGTCGGCGCGCTGGAGCCGGCCACCGACAGGTCTTCGCAGCTCGGGCAGCGGATCACCGACTCGATGGAAGCCGCACGCGCGGCGGCAGTGGGCGGGGTCGACGAGAGCACGCCGCTTCCGGCGATCAGCGCCACGACCAGCACCACCCCGATGAGCGTCCACACCGGGAACCGCCGCCGCCTCATGCGCCGGACCGCTGCGCACTGGCGATGACGGCGTCGAGGTCCGCCGCGGTCACCGGGGCGATGATGTAGGCGACCACGCGGCCATCGGGCGCGATCACGAAGGTGGACGGTGGCGCGCGCACCCCGTAGCTGAGGGCGAGCCCTCCCCCGGTGTCCGCCAAGGTCGGCCAGGTGGCGCCGAGCGTGGCCTGGTAGGAGCGGGCGGCCGTGGGCGTGTCGTCGAAGACGACGCTGACCATGGACGCATCGCCGGAGCGGTGGTGTTCGAAGGCGAACTTGACCAGCTCCGGTCCCTCCTGCTGGCACGGTTCACACCAGCTGGCGAAGAAGTTGAGCACCACGAACGAACCGGGGTGGCGGGCAAGGGCGTACGGCGTTCCCGCGACGGTGAGCCCCCGCACCGGGGGGGCCTGGGCGCCGACCAGCGGGCTCTGCACCTCGCTGACCGCCGCGGGCGGGCGGGTGGCCAGCACGGCGACCAGACCGGCGGCCACCACCAGTACCCCGACCCCCACCCAGCGGGCGGTGTGGGCGCCGCCGCGTGCGGGCGTGGACACCGGAGACTCCTGGACGGGCTCCTTCGGCCGGGTCACGGCGTCTCGCCGGCGCCCACCGGGAGTCGGTCGAGCGCGACACCGGCCGGCGTGCGGTCGCGGCCTCTGGGGTCCTCGTGACCGGGCGCCTCACGGCCGAGCGGGAACGCCGGTTGCAGGGGGGCCGAGACCGGGTCGGTGGGACGACGCCTGCGGCCGGGGACGGCCGACAGGACCGATCCGACCGCCATCAGCCCACCACCGACCCAGAGCCACACGACCATCGGCTGGACCACGACACCGAACGTCCACGACCCACCGCCGTCGGGGATCGAGTCGATGGTCAGGTAGACGTCCGAGGTCCAACTCGAGTCGATGGCCGGCGTGCCCACGGCCTGGGTCCCGGTGCCGAACTGGCTGATGGCCGGGGTGAACACGCCACCGTCGTCGACTCGCAGGACCGCCTCGGACGACACGCGGGCCGGGGTGCGCACCGTCCTCGTCCCCACGAACTCGACGGTGTGTCCGTCGAACCGGGCCGTCTCCCCGCGGGCCAGCAGCACCGATGCCCGCTGGCCGAACGCCGTGGCCGCGGCGAGGCCGACCGCGAGGACCACCACGCCGATGTGCACGACCATCCCCCCGTTGGCCCGCCCGACCAGGCCGCGCCACCCGGCAAGGGCGGCCCGCAGCGGGGCGGCCCCCGACGCGCGGGCGGTCCACCACGAGGCGCGCACCGACAGCACGAGGGCGCGTCCGGCCGACGCGGCGGCGAAGGCGCCGAGGCCGAACGCGAGCAAGGGCTCGATCCCGTGTATCCCAGCGGCAACGCAGCCCACGACGACCAGGACCCCGATGGCGGCCGGGACCGCGAGACGCCCCCGGAGCACCTCCGTCGTCGTCTTCCGCCACGGCAGGGCCGGTGCCACCGCCATGAGGAAGAGGAGACCCAGGCCGATCGGGATGACCAGCCGGTTGAAGTAAGGGGCCCCGACCCCGACCTGGGACCCGCCGCTCAGCGCTTCGTAGAGGAGGGGGAAGACGGTGCCGAGGAGGACCACGAATGCGAAGGCCACGAAGAGGAGGTTGTTGGCGAGGAAGGCCCCCTCTCGGCTGAGCGGTGCATCGATGCCGCCCGGCGAGCGCAACCGGTCACCCCGCCAGGCGATCAGGCCGACGCCGACCGCCAGCACCAGACCGAAGAAGCCGAGCAGCAGGGGCCCGATGGTCGAGGTGGAAAAGGAGTGCACCGACTGGAGGACCCCCGAACGGGTGAGGAAGGTCCCGAGGATGGTGAGGCTGAAGGTGGCCACCACCAGGGAGAGGTTCCAGATGCGCAGCAGGCCCCTGCGCTGCTCGACCATCACCGAGTGGAGATAGGCGGTACCCACGAGCCACGGCAGCAGCGACGCGTTCTCGACCGGGTCCCAGGCCCAGAACCCGCCCCAGCCGAGCACCTGGTAGGACCACCAGGCACCCAGCACGATGCCCACGGTCAGGCACGTCCAGGCGAAGAGCGTCCACCGGCGGGTCTCGCGCTGCCAGGCGTCGTCCAACCTCCCGGTGATCAACGAAGCCACCGCGAAGGCGAAGGGGAGGGTGAAGCCGACCAGCCCGAGGTAGAGCATCGGTGGGTGGAAGAGGACCAGCGGGTTGTCCTGGAGGAGCACGTTGGGCCCGAGGCCGTTCGCCGGGACCGCCCCGGTCACATGGGCGAAGGGGTCTGCCGGCCCGAGCATGAGACCGAAGAAGAAGGCCGCCACCACGTAGACGGTCAGGGTGGCCCAGGCCACCAGGTCGTCCTCGGCCCGCTTGCGGAACCTCCAGACCATCGCCGTGGCGTACCCGCCGAGGATGAGCGCCCAGAGGAGGATCGAGCCCGCCAGTGCCGACCACATCCCGGTGATCGAGTAGAGCAGCGGGGTCGACCGGCTGTTGTTGTCGGCGACATAGGCGAGGGTGAAGTCGTGGGTGATGAGGCCACGTTCCATGGCGGCCGCCGCCACCAGCCCCCCGAGGAGGATCAGCGGCGCGTAGACCTGCGCGCCGCGCAGCGAGCCCCGTCGCCGGCGGACCAGGCCGACCACGAGGACCACCGCGCCGACCACCGCCGCGGCGAAGCCGAGCAGGACGCCGGTGTGGCCGAGGGTCCCGTTCACCGGAGGCCGGTGCGGGGACGGCGGACCCGCCCGGCCGTCACCGCTTGGTCCCGTTGGGCGCGGTCACCCGGTTCGGGTGCTGCGCGATGTAGGTGGCGGCGTGCTTGACCAGGATCTGGTCGGACTCGAAGGTCCCGCCGGCGAAGTGGCCGACAGCGATGACCGGGATGTTCGGTTGGAACAGCTCCGGCGGGCTGCCCGCGTTGTCGACCTGGAGATGGGTCGCACCCGAGGTCACCACGAAATCGACCCCGGCACGGGTCGCGTGGATCGAGCCGGGCTCGACCAGTCCCTCCAGGTTGATCGTCTTCGTCCCGAGGGAGGCCTCCTGGGCCACCGCCTGGTTGGCGGGCAGGTAGAAGTCGAGGGCGGAGCCGATGCCCTTCGCGATGAGGAAGGAGAAGGCCCCGACCAGCACGAGTCCAACCACGACGTAGCGCGGCCGGAACCCCGACCGCCGCGCCGGCGGTCCGCCGGTCCCGCGCACGGGCACACGCGCGCCGTCGAGGTCCTCGGCCGTCGGGTCCGGAGCGGTGGTGGTCACCGGCTCCCCCCGCCCGACGCGAACCCCTCCCCGGGGCTCGGGGGCCGTTGCCGGCCGGCGTTGTCGTACGGGGCGGCGGCTTCCGCGAGCACACGGGTCACCACACGGGTCAGGCGGCGGCGGCGCCAGGCCAGGCTCGCTCCGTAGCAGAAGAGGGTGGACAGCACGATCACGTAGCCCGCGACGACGTAGTCCATCAGGCCACATCCGCTTGGTCGCCGAAGGGTCCGTCGTCGCCGGGGTCGCCCGCAGCCATGCCCTCGGCCCGACGCTCGCGCAGTGCGAGGCCGAGTTCGCGCGAGCCCACCCAGTCCTCGAGGGCCCCGATCCGGTAGCGGACGAGGAGCATCCAGACGAAGACGAGGGTCAGCGACACGAAGCCGAGCAGCAGGGTCCAGGCCATCGAGCCGTGGATCGTGGGCGAGAGATTGGAGTTGAGCACGGTGGCGCCCTGGTGGAGCGTGTGCCACCAGAGCACCGAGAAGTGGACGATGGGGATGTCGGCTGCCGCGAACAGGGCGATGAAGGCGCTCCGTCTGGCGCGGACCTCGGGCTCTGCTGGAACCATGCGCATGGCCATGTATCCGAGGAAGAGGACCAGGAGGAGCGCGGTGCTGGTCAGCCGTGCATCCCACGCCCACCAGACGCCCCAGGTCGGCCTCCCCCAGATCGATCCGGAGATCAGGGTGAGGACGTTGAAGACCACCCCGACCTCGACGGCGGCTGCAGCCAACCGGTCCCAGAAGAGCGAGCGGGTCCGCGGCCACAGGTAGAGGATGCTGGCACCCGCGGCCAGGCCGAAGGCGAGATAGAGCGCCACCCAGGCCACACCGGGGTGGATGTAGACGAGCCGGACCAGGTCGCCCTGGACCTGGTCCGGTGGGGTCACCCACAGTCCGAGCCACACGGTGGCCGCCGTGCCGAACACCGCCACCGCGCCGATGATGCGCTCCACCCGGCGGGCGCGGGCCGTCGCGAGGGGAGGCCGGCTCACGTCCTGGCTCATGCCGTCTCCTGGATCGGGCCGAAGACCACGACGCCGAAGGCGACGTAGATGGCGTCGAAGACCACCAGCAGGCGCAACCACTGGGTACCGTCCGACGGCACGCCGCCCTGCATGGCAGCCTGCCAGATGCGGGTGCCGGCCAGCAGGACCGGTGCGGTGATGGGGAGCAGGAGGAAGGGCAACAAGGTCTCGCGGACGCGAAGCCCTGCCGAGAGGGCGCCGTAGAGGGTGCCGGTGGTCGCGAGCCCGACGGTCCCGAGCACACAGGAGCTCACCACCAGCCAGGGGACGGCGATCCGCGCGCCGTAGAGCAGGACCACTCCGATGCCGAGCAGCACCTCGAGCAGGAAGAGCTGGGCGGCCACGGCCACCGACTTACCGAGGAACAGGCCGGCGGGGTCGATCCCCGAGAGCCGGAGGCCGTCTCTGGCCCCGTCCGAGGACTCGACCGAGACGCTGCGCTGGATGGCCAGCACGGTGCAGAACAGCACCGCCACCCAGAAGAGACCCGGCGCCCCCTCGGCCATGAGGGTCCGGTCGGGGCCGAGGGCGAAGGCGAAGAGGACCAGGGCCACGACACCGAAGGGGGCGACCTGCGAGAGGCCGACCCGCGACCGCGCTTCGATCCGGAGGTCCTTGCCGGCGACCAGCAGCGTGTCACGCCACATGTGCGACCGCTCCCCTGGCCTCGGGCGACCCGTCACCGGTTCCGGCAGGACGGGCGAGCGTCCGTTCCGCGGTCACCTGGCCGCCGCTCATGGTCACGGCACGGGTGGCGAGCGCCTCGGCCGTCGCCGTCTCGTGGCTGGCGATGAGGACGGTGACCCCCGACTGCGACGCCTCGACGACGAGCGCGTCGACGAGCGACCTCGCCGCGGCGTCCAGCCCGGCGTGGGGCTCGTCGAGCAGCCACAGCTCCGGCCACCGCGCGGTGAGGACGGCCAGGGCGACCCGGCGGCGCTGCCCGGCCGAGAGCTTGGACGCCGGGGTCCGCGCCAGGCGCCCGGTGAGCCCCCAGCGCGCGCACGACGGCTCGATGCGATCCGCGTCACCGCCCGAGGCCCGGACCGCGAAGCGGACGTTCTCCCGGACGGTGAGGTCGTCGTAGAGGTGGGAGGCGTGTGAGAGCAGGCCGATCCGGCGCCTGAACCTGGTCCGGTCGCGGAGCGGGTCGAGCCCGAGGACGCCGATCCGTCCCGACGCGAGCGGCACCAGGCCCGCGCAGACCCGCAGCAGGCTGGTCTTTCCGGCCCCGTTGGCCCCTTCGACCAGCAGCGTTTCCCCCACCGGGACCTCGAGGTCGACACCCGCCAGGAGCGGGAATCGACCGGCCAGCGCGACCGCGTCGCGGAGCGAGACTGCAGAGGTACGAGGGGCGACAGGGGCCATGGGCGCCACAATGCTACGGGGGCCGGGGTCCGGGAGCCAGACGGGGGGATGCTGCGGCGGGCGGGCGTCGGCGGGTCGGGCGCGCGGGGTGGGTCAGCTCGTCGAGAGGCGGCTGAGGTGCAGGTCACGGAGCCAACTGCTGATGTGGGCCGAGAGCATGTCGACCCGGCCGGTGAGCAGCAGCACCCCGAAGGCGATCAGGATCGCCCCACCCACCAGGTCCACCAGCCGGAGCCTTCCCCGCACCCTGGCCAACACGTCGGTCATCCGGCCGAACGCGACACCGGTGACGAGGAAGGGGACACCCAGGCCGAGAGAGTAGGCCAGCAGCAGGGCGATGCCCCCGGTGGCCGACCCTCCCGTTCCGGCCGCCAGCGCGAGCACGCTCCCGAGCACCGGGCCGATGCACGGCGTCCAGGCGAAGGCGAACGCCATGCCCATGACCGGAGGGGCCCACGCGCCGAGGGCGGACGGTCGCACGATGAACCGGCGCTCACCGGCCAACGCCACCGGCAGGTCGGCCCCTGCTGCGAAGGCCACCAGCACCGCGCCGAACAGCACGATGAGGGCACCCGAGACCACCTCCAACGGACGCTGGTGGGTGAGGAAGAGCCGACCGACGGCGGACGCCGATGCCCCGAGGATCGTGAAGATCACGGTGAAGCCGGCGATGAAGGCGAGGATGCCCCGCAGCAACCGGGCACGTCCGGTCCGCAGCACCTCGGGTGCGGGACCTCCGGGGTCCGGCACGTCCGGCACGTCCGGCGTCCCGCGGGCCGCGCCGCCGACGCCGACCGTCTGCAGGGCCGGGGAAGCCGGCGGCGCCGGGGACAGCTCCTGCAGCTCCGCGGCGGACAGACCCGAGACCATCGAGAGATAGGCGGGCACCAGGGGGAGCACGCAGGGGGAGAGGAACGAGAGCATGCCCGCACCGAACGCCACGAGGAGACCGAGGGGGTCGGCGTGGATCGCCGCCGGGACGGCCATGACCGACCGCTAGACCAACTCGCGCAACACCTGCGCCAGGTCGGCCTCGACCATCATCTGGATGAGGGCCGGGAACTCGACCTCGCGGTGCCACCCGAGTGTCTTCTCGGCCTTGGTCGGGTCGCCGACCAGGAGGTCGACCTCGGCGGGCCGGAGAAAGCGCTCGTCGATGGCCACGTGGTCCTCGACAGCCAGATCGGCGGCGGCAAACGCCAGCTCGACCAGCTCGCGCACCGAGTGGGTCTCCCCGGTTGCGACCACGTAGTCGTCGGGCCGGTCCTGCTGGAGCATCAGCCACATCGCCCGCACGTAGTCCGCCGCGTAGCCCCAGTCGCGCTGGGCGTCCATGTTGCCGAGTGAGAGGGTCTTGTCGATGCCGGCCTTGATCCGGGCCACCCCGTGGGTCACCTTCCGGGTCACGAACTCGAGCCCGCGGCGCGGTGACTCGTGGTTGAAGAGGATGCCCGAGGAGGCGTGGAGGTCATAGCTCTCGCGGTAGTTGACCGTGATCCAGTGGCCGTAGACCTTGGCGACCCCGTATGGGCTGCGCGGGTAGAAGGGCGTGGTCTCGATCTGGGGGACCTCGAGCACCTTCCCGAACATCTCCGAGGAGCTCGCCTGGTAGAAGCGGATCTCGGGGTCGACCGTCCGGATGGCGTCGAGCACCCGGGTGACCCCGAGCGCGGTCGTCTCGCCGGTCAGGACCGGCTGGCTCCACGATGTCTGGACGAAGGACTGCGCGGCCAGGTTGTAGACCTCGGTGGGGCGATGCTCCCGGAGGATGTTGATCATCGAGACCTCGTCGAGCAGGTCACCGGCGACCAGTGTGATCCGGTCCTGGATGCGGGCGATCCGCTCGAAGTTGAGCGTGCTCGAGCGGCGGACCATGCCGCACACCTCGTACCCCTCGCCGAGCAGGAACTCGGCCAGGTAGGACCCGTCCTGCCCGGTGACGCCGGTGATCAGTGCTCGTTTGGGCATGCGCTGGGCTCCTCGGGATGGGTTGGGCGTCTGTCTGGACTCACGTGACGGGGGCACCCGGCGTGCCCGGGCCACCGGTCTGCCACGCCGGCGGACGCTTCTCGGCGAACGCCGCGATCCCCTCTGCCGCCTCGGTCGTCTGGCTGGTGACGGTGAGCATCGCGTGCAGGTAGGGCAGCGCCTCGGTGGCCGCCGAGTCCAGGACAGCGTAGAACGATTCGCGACCCAGCCCGGTCACCCCGGGAGGTTTCGAAGCGAGCACCGCGGCGAGCTCGGCCACCGCGTCGTCGAGCCCGTCGTGGGGGACCATGCGGGTGAGGAACCCGATGCGGTCCGCCTCTTCTGCGCTGAGCACCCGGCAGGTCAGCATGAGCTCGAGCGCCCGTTTCGGGGGCATCGAGCGGAGCATGGGGACGGTGACCATGTACGGCCAGAGCCCCACGTCGAGCTCGGGCGTGCCGAACCGGGCCCGCTCCGATGCGACGAGCAGGTCACAGGCCAGGGCCAGCCCGAAGCCACCGGCCATGGCCCAACCCTGGACCCGGGCGATGGTGGGCTTGCCGAGGTGCCACATCTCCTCGAAGAGCTCGGCCAACCACCCCCGGGCCTGGTGGTGGGCCGCGAAGGCATCCGGGTCCCCGTCCGGGTCCCCGGGCACCATGCCGGTGAGGTCGGCCCCGGCGCAGAATGCGCGGTCGCCGCTTCCGGTCAGGACGACGACCCGCACCGCGGGGTCGGTCTTCGCCCGGGCCAGGTTGTCGCGGAGGCCGGCGATGACCCCCCAGGTCATGGCGTTGCGCCGGTCGGGGCGGTTGATGGTGAGGGTGAGGACCGGGCCGTCGCGCACAGCCAGGAGTTCGCTCCCCGCGGCAGCGTCGGGAGCGGCGTCACCGGAAGCGCGGTCGGGCACGTCCCGACGGTACTCGGCGGCTACCGGCCGGGTCGCATCGGCCGGGCCACCGCTACGGTGACCCCATCCCGGTCGCCGCACTCCTCTCCTTCCGCCTCGGCGGGCCCGACGGCGTGGCCATCGAGGCAGCCAAGTGGCAGCGGGCCCTCGGCGTGCTCGGGTTCACCACCCGCACCGTGGCAGGGGCGGGTCCGGTCGACGTGCTGCTCCCCGGCCTCGCCATCGGGGCGCCCGTTCCGCCGACCCCGGCCGAGGTCGCCGACGCCCTGGCCCCGGCCGACCTGGTGGTGGTCGAGAACCTCTGCTCGCTGCCCCTCAACCCGGGCGCCTGGACCGTCGTGGCCGACGTCCTCGCCGGGCGGCCGGCGCTGCTCCACCATCACGACCTCCCCTGGCAGCGGCCCCGGTTCCGTGCGCACCCGCCGCCGCCCGACGATCCGCGGTGGCGCCATGTCACGATCAACCGGCTGAGCTGCAGGGAGCTGGCCGCCCGAGGCATCCGGGCGACCACGGTGTACAACTCGTTCGCGGTGCCGGCACCCGACCGCGATGCCGACGGTCCGTTGCCGGCCAGGAGTGACCGCGGCGCCGAGCTGCGGCGGGCGCTCAGCCTCGAGCCCGACCGCCTCCTCGTCCTGCAGCCCACGCGCGCCCTCCCACGCAAGAACGTGGCCGGGGGGATCGGGGTGGCCACCGCGCTCGGCGCCACCTACTGGTTGCTCGGGCCGGCCGAAGACGGGTACGGACCGGAGCTCGAACGGCTCGTCGACGGCGCGCCCTGTCCGGTGCTGCGGGGCGCCCCGGAGATCGCGGGCGGGACGACCATCGACGACGCCTACCAGGCCTGCGACGTGGTCGCGCTGCCGTCGACCTGGGAGGGGTTCGGCAATCCGAGTCTCGAATCGGTCGTCCACCGGCGCCCCCTGGCGATCGGCCCCTACCCGGTGGCTGACGAGCTGGCCGCGTTCGGCTTCCGGTGGTTCCCGCTGGACCGGGTCTCCGACCTCGCGGGCTGGCTCGGGGCACCCGACCGGCAGCTCCTGGAGGACAACCTGGCCGTGGCGGCGACCCACTTCTCCGTCGCCGACCTGCCCGACCGGATCGCTTCGGTCCTTCCCGACCATTGACGGAGGGCACCGGCCGGTAGGCCGGTCTTGACCGGGGGCTACCATGACCTCCATGCCCGTGACCACGGCACGAACCACGGGGGGACGGCGCCTGACCGCGGATGCCCGGCGTCGCCAGCTGTTCGACGTGGCGCTCTCCCTCTTCGCCGAGCACGGCTATGCGGCGACCACCATGGACGACATCGCCGAGGTGGCCGGGGTCACCAAACCGCTCGTCTACCAGCACTTCGAGTCCAAGCGCGCCCTCTACCTCGAGCTCATGGACGTCTTCTCGCGCGAGCTGGTCGACCGCATCGTGACCGCCACCGCCGCGGCAGAGGGGCCGCGCCAGCAGGTCGAGCTCGGCTTCGCCGCCTACTTCGAACTGATGGTCCACAACGAACCGGCCTTCCGCCTCCTCTACGGACGCGACGCCCCCGACGACCACGAGCTCGGAGCCGCCCTGCGCCGGGTCGAGGCGACGATCGCCGAGGCCATCGACCCCCTCATCGACGCCGGGCTCGACCCGGATCACCGCCTGCTGCTCGCCCACGCGGTGGTGGGGATGGCCGAGGGTGCGAGTCGCCACTGGCTCGACGCCCGGAGGGAGTGGGTCGAGGACCGCGCCGGGCGGTCCGGCGCGGTCCCCGCCGACGGGTCCGAGGAGGCTGCCGCCCTGGCCGCCCGTCTGGCCGACTTCGCCTGGGCCGGTCTGCGACAGGTCCACCGCATCTGAGCCCATTCCGAGGGACGGACCGCGTCGACGGAGCTACGCGGTGACCGCGCCCGCCGCCACGGGTGGCCCGCTCGGTTGCACGGCGCCGCCCGCGTGCTCCGAGGAAACGGCGAACGCTCTCGGCTCTGCGCCTCCCGCCACGCTGAACGGCACGACGCCCGGGCGCGACCCGAGCAGTCCGAGCGACACGGTGTGGCTCCCGATCACCCCCCACAGCTGGTAGGTGCGGTCGGCGGGTAGGGGCGGCAGGTCGTGGTCGACCACGAAGCCGGTGCCCGAGGCGGTGAGCACGACCGTCGCCGGCGCGCCCGAACCGACGGTGGCGACCAGGGGGATCCGGCGGGTGGTCGGGGAAGCTTCGGCCGCACGCTCGGCCGCGGACAGCTGCGGCGCGCTCTCCAACCCGCCTACCTGGGTGTGCAGGTGCCGGACCTGGAGCCCGAGCCCGAAGGCCACGATGACGGCTGCCGCCGCCAACACTGCGGTTGCGGTCGTCACGCGCCGTCTCCGGCGGACGGCGCCGACCGGGATGGCCTCGGTGTGGTCGGGTTCGTCCGGTGTCCGATCGGCAGCAGTCCCCGGATCCGGCTCCGGCGCTTCGAGACGGGCCGCCAACCGGCCCCACGACTGCCCCGAGGTGCCGCCGAGACGTTCGGCGATACCGTTCCAGAGGCGTGCCGGTGGTCTCCCTCCCGAGTTCGCCAGCATCCCGGCCACCTCGTGGTGCTGGGCCACCTCGATCGAGCAGCGGACGCAGCGCTCGAGATGCTCCTCGACGAGCGCGGCCGTCTCGGGATCGACCGCGTCGAGCGCGTAGGCACCGAGGAGCTCCTCGATCTCGCGGTGGGAGAGCCCGGGCATGGAGGTGCTCACTGGTCCGCTCCGGCCGGCCGGACGCCGCGTTCGATGAGGGACAGGCGGAGCCGGCTCAGGCCGGACCGGATGCGGCTCTTGACGGTTCCCTCGGGTGCGTCGAGGAGAGCGGCGACCTCGCGGTAGGTGAGCCCGCCGAAGTAGGCGAGCTCGATGGGCTGGCGGAGGTCGTCGGGGAGGCTCTCGAGCGCATCCTTGATCTGTTCGGCCACCGCCATGTCCCAGACCTCGTGATCGAGGTCGTAGTCGGCGGCCGCGGTCTGGCGGGCGTTGCTCTCCTCGCGCCGCTTCCGTGACTCCTCGGACCGCACCACGTCGACCGACTTCCCGTGGGCCCGGGCGAGCAGGAAGGAACGGAGCGTGCCGCGCTGCGCGTCGAATTTCTCGGGATGCTTCCAGAGGTCGAGGAAGACCTCCTGGGTGATCTCCTCGGCCGGCGGCTCGCTCCGGAGGATCCGGCGCGACAGCGAATGGACCGCTCCACCGTGACGACGGTAGATCTCGGCGAGAGCGGGCTCGTGCCAGCGACCCACCGCGACCACCAGGCTGGCGTCGCTGGCCTGCTCGAGCTCGACCATCCCGGCACTGTATTCGGAGCCGCCGCCGCACCCGGACGGCGACTGCCTGCGGCCGGCGCCCCATCCGGCGGCCACTGTGGCCACGAATATCCGGCATGGCATTCGACATGGAGACCTACGAGCGCCTCTCTGCGAGGCTGGCCTGCGACGACATCGACTTCTCGGACTTCCGGCGGCGGCCGCTCGACCCCGGTGCGCTGCGCTGCCTCCGCTACATGCACGACGTCGAACAGCACACCGTGTGCTACCTGCGCGACGTGCTGGTGACGCGGGCCCACCGGGACCCCGAGATGACCTCCTTCCTCACCATGTGGAACTACGAGGAGTACTGGCACGGCGAGGCGATCGGGCGGATCCTCACCGCCCACGACGAGACCGCCGGTGCCGGGCGCGTCGCCGCGGTCCGCCAGCGGCTCCCCCGGAGGGATGCTCTCCGGCCACTCGCCTTCCAGGCGGCCTCGGTGCTCACCCCCCACCTGACCGCTGTGCACATGACCTGGGGCGCGGTCAACGAATGGACCGCCCAGGCCGCCTACTCCCTGCTCGCCGCGCGGGCGGACCATCCGACCCTCGGCGAGCTGCTCCGCCGGATCATGCGCCAGGAGGGTCGGCACATCGACTTCTACGCGACCGAGGCCCGACGCCGTCTCTCCGAGAGCCGGTCGGCGCAGCGGCTGACCAGGTGGGCGCTTCGGCGCTTCTGGGCACCGGTGGGCAGCAGCGTCGTGGGTGCCGGCGAGGTCGCCCACCTGCGCGCCTACCTCTTCGGAGACGACCGCGGGATCGCCGTGGCCGATCGCATCGACCGGCGGGTCGACCGACTTCCCGGGCTCTCGGGGCTGCACCTCCTGCGGGATGCGGTCGTCCCGGCGGCCTGAGCGACCGGACTCAGACCAGACGCGGACCGAGCGCGGTGCAGAGCGCCAGGAGCTCCCGCGCGCACGCCTCGTACACCTCGTCGTCCGCCCCGGCGGGGTCCTCCACGTCCTCCCAGGGCTCGACCGGCAGCGCGGCCAGGCCGAGGTCGGCAAGGCGCGCCGGCAACGCCGGCGGACCTGGCGGGAGGTCGCGGACCAGCCGCCTGATCGAGGCGGTGCGTGGGGCCGCCTCTGGGTGCTTCCTGCGGATGTAGTCGACGTGCTCGCCTGCCATGGCCAGGATGAGCCCGGCCGCAGAGACGTCTGCATCGGTGAGCTGGTGGCTGCGGTGGCCGTCGGCATCGAACCCGAGCGATGCCAGCGCCGAGCGGGTGCGGCGGCTCATCGGCTGGCCCTCGATCACGTGGGTCCCTGCGGTCACGACCTCCGGCGCCGCAGTCTGCAGCATGGCCCCGGCCATCACCGAGCGGGCGGCGTTGCCGGTGCAGAGGACGAGCAGTGAGCCGCTCACCGGGAACCGGCCCCGGTGGAGGGTCGAACCGTCAGGTGATCGTCGATGGTCAGTTGATGTGGATGCCGGAGATGGCCCGGGCGATGATGAGCCGCTGGATCTCCGAGGTGCCCTCGAAGATGGTGAAGATCTTCGAGTCGCGGTGCCACCGCTCGACCGGGTAGTCGCGCACGTAGCCGTAACCGCCGAGGATCTGGATCGCCTCCTCGGTCACGTAGACCGCGGTCTCTCCCGCGTAGAGCTTGGACATCGAGCCCTCGCCGGCGGTGAAATCCTTGCCGTTGCGCCCCATCCAGGAGGCCCGCCACACGAGGAGGCGGGATGCGTCGATCCGGGTCTTCATGTCGGCAAGCTTGAAGGCGATGCCCTGGTTCTCGATGATGGCCCGGCCGAAGGCCCGGCGCTCCTTGGCGTAGTCGAGGGAGTACTCGTAGGCCGCACGGGCGATCCCGAGCGCCTGGGCCCCGACCGCCGGGCGCGATGCCTCGAAGGTCTTCATGGCCGCCTGGCTGGACGACCGCTTGCCCTCGCGGGCGCGGGCCAGCCTCTCGTCGAGCTTGTCCTTCCCGCCGAGGAGGCAGTGTCCGGGGACGCGGCAGTCCTCGAGGATGACCTCGGCCGTGTGCGAGGCCCGGATCCCCATCTTCTTGAACTTCTGTCCCTGGGAGAGGCCGGGGGTGTGGGGCGGCACGACGAAGCTGGCCTGGCCCCGCGAACCGAGGCCGGAGTCGACCGAGGCCACCACGACGTGGAGGTCGGCGATCCCGCCATTGGTGATCCAGGTCTTGGTTCCGTTGAGGACCCACTCGTCCTTGGACTCGTCGTAGACGGCGCGGGTCCGCAGGGACGACACGTCCGACCCGGCATCGGCTTCGGAGACGGCGAATGCGGCCATCTGGATCTTGTCCGGTGTCCCGAAGCACTGCGGGCCCCACTCGATCATCTGCTCGGGAGTGCCGTTGCCCGCGATGCCGGCCAGGCCCAGGGTGCTGCCCAGGATGGAGAGGGCGATGCCCGCGTCGCCCCATGCCAGCTCCTCCGAGGCGATCGGGAGGAGCAGGCCGCTCTCGTCGAAGAAGGCCTGGCTGATGAAGTCGAACGAGTAGAGCCCGATGCGCGCGGCCTCCTCGATGATCGGCCAGGGGGTCTCCTCGCGCTCGTCCCACTCGTGTCCCGCGGGACGGACGACGGTCTCGGCGAAGTCGTGGACCCACTTCTGCAGCTGCAGCTGGTCTTCGTTGAGATCGAGCGAGAATTCGGCCATTGCGCCCTGCTCCGTTCTGGCCCCGTGGGGGCCGCACCCACTCCGTCGACCGGTGCCGGCACCGCGGCGGCACACGCACCGCCCCTGCGGCGGGTCTCACTGGTTACTGCATAGTAACAAGGAACGGGCGCGAGCGGCAACCACCCTGAGGCCGGGCGGCGCGGGGCATCGGGCGCCCGTACGGGACCCGTCCGACGGACCGGGAACGGAGGGGGCTAGGCCGGTTGGACGGGGCGCACGTCGACCGCCTGGAGGCCCTTCGGGCCCTCCTGCAGGTCGAACTCGACCGCCTGGCCCTCCTCGAGAGAGCGGAATCCGTTCATCTGGATGGCGGTGTGGTGCACGAAGACATCCGCACCGCCGTCCGGCTGGGAGATGAAGCCGAAGCCCTTCTCGGCGTTGAACCACTTGACTGTTCCGGAGGCCACGGTGGCGTTCCCCTTTCCTTCACCTGCAGGGTGCCGGGGATCCCACAGGCGACCGGTCCGACCTCCCGCCACGGGCGGGGCGTCGTCCAGCCCCGGGGGCTCGCTCCGACCCGAAAAACGCTAGCAGTCCCTCCGCCCGATCCGGGGGCCGGACCCGGCGGATCCGGAGGTGTTCACGCGGTGTTCATCGGCGGCGGACCCGGGTGCCCGCGGCGGCATCCTCGACGAGCCAGCCGGTCGACTCGAGCTCGGCACGCACGGCGTCGGCCTCCGCCCAGTCGCGCCTCGCCCGGGCACTGTCGCGCCGCAGCACCAGAGCGGCGGTCGCCGGGTCGACCTCCCCGCCCTCGCCCCCGCGCAGGGGGAGGCCGAGCGCCCCGGCCAGTGTCGCCACGGTCCGGGCGGCACGCCCGGCCACCTCGTCGTCGCCCGCGTCGGCCGCCGAGTTCGCCGACCGGGCCAGGTCGAAGATGGTGGCCAGGGCCCCGGGGGTGTCCAGATCGTCGTCCATGCTCGAGCCGAAGGCGGCCACCGCCGCCGGATCCAGCCCGCGCTCCGACAGGGCCGTATCGCCCCCGGCCGGCCCGACGACCACCGGCCCGTCGGCGAGCGGGTCGTCCAGCCCGAACCTCCGGGCCAGCTCGTCCAGCCGGGCCAGCCCGGCCTCGGCCTGGGCGATCGTGTCTGGCGTGACCTCGATCGGCGAGCGGTAGTGCGACCGCAGCACCAAGAGGCGGTAGGCGCGTGCATCGCTGCGTTCGAGGAGATCGGAGAGGGAGGTGAAGTTGCCCAGGGACTTGGACATCTTCTCGCCGCCCATGGTGACCCAACCGTTGTGCATCCAGTGACGGGCGAACTCCTTCCCGTCGGCCACCGCCTGGGCACGTTCGTTCTCGTGGTGGGGGAACATGAGGTCCTGGCCGCCGCCGTGCAGCTCGAAGCCCTCCCCGAGGAGCCCGAGGGACATCACCACGCATTCGGTGTGCCATCCGGGCCGCCCGGCCCCCCAGGGCGCGTCCCAACTCGGCTCGCCCGGCTTGGCCTTCTTCCAGAGCACGAAGTCGAGCGGCGACCGCTTGTCCTCGTCGGCTTCGATCCGTGCCCCCGCGGCAGCGACTCGAGGGGCTGGCGGGCGAGCAGCCCGTAGCCCGGCACGTCGAGCACCGACAGGTACACGCCGGTCGGCGTCTCGTAGGCCACCTCGCGCGCGACCAGATCCCGGACCAGCGCGATCATCTGGTCGACATAGGCGGTGGCGTGGGGGATCTCGTCGGGGACGAGCACCCCGAGGGCCTCGACGATCTCCCACCACCGCGCCTCGTTGACTGCGGTGAATTCGTCGATGGGCAGCCCTGCGGCGGCCGCGCCGTCGATGATCTTGTCGTCGATGTCGGTGATGTTGGAGACGTAGGTCACGTCGAGGCCGGTGAAGACGAGATAGCGGCGCAGCACGTCGAAGACGAGTGCCATCCGGCCGTGGCCGAGATGGGGCTCTCCGTCCACCGTCAGGCCGCAGACGTAGACGGCGACCTTCCCGGGCTCCCGCAGCCGGAGCGGGACCACGTCGCCCGTTGCGGTGTCGTGGAGCCGGAGCACGCAGGGTACGGTAACCCGATCATGCCGGAGCAGACGAACGGGCGGAGCCCGGTGGCCACTCGGCCCCAGGGTGTCCCCGAGAAGCCCGGCCTCGAGGGCCTCGAGGAGCTCTGGTCGGTCCGGTGGGACGCCGCGGGCACCTACGCCTTCGACCGCCGCGCGCCCCGTGAGCGCGTGTTCTCCATCGACACCCCGCCCCCGACGGTGTCCGGCTCGCTCCACATCGGGCATGTCTTCTCGTACACCCACACCGACATGGTGGCCCGCTTCCACCGGATGCGGGGCAAGGCCGTCTTCTATCCGATCGGGTGGGACGACAACGGCCTGCCCACCGAGCGCCGCGTCCAGAACTACTTCGGCGTCCGTTGCGACCCGGGCCTCCCCTTCGACGCCGGCTTCGTGCCCCCGGACCCGCCGGGCAAGCACCCGATCGCGATCTCGAGACCCAACTTCGTGGCGCTCTGCGAGCAGCTCACCGCGGAGGACGAGCAGGTCTTCGAGCAGTTGTGGCGCGCCCTCGGGCTCTCGGTGGACTGGTCGCACACCTATGCGACCATCTCCGGGCGCGCCCGACGCGTGTCGCAGCGTGGCTTCTTACGCCTCGCCCAGCGGGGTCAGGTCGTGCAACGGACGGCCCCGACCCTCTGGGACGTCGACTTCCGGACCGCGGTGAGCCAGGCCGAGCTCGAGGACCGCGAGCGCCCGGGCGCCTACCATCGCCTGCGCTTCCCGCGTGCCGGCGCCCCGGGGGACGTGGAGATCGAGACCACCCGGCCCGAACTGCTGCCCGCCTGCGTCGCCCTGGTCGCCCACCCCGGGGACGACCGCTTCCGCGCCCTGTTCGGCTCCGAGGTCACGACTCCCCTGTTCGGGGTCCGGGTGCCGGTGCTCGCCCACGAGCTCGCCGACCCGGAGAAGGGCTCGGGGATCGCCATGATCTGCACCTTCGGCGACACCACCGACGTGCTCTGGTGGCGCGAGCTCTCACTCCCCACCCGGACGGTCGTCGGTCGTGACGGAACCCTGCTCCCGGTGGAGTGGGGCACCGAGGGCTGGGCGACCGCCGATCCCGCAGCTGCCGCTGCCCACTACGGCGAGCTGGTCGGGCGCTCGGTCACCCAGGCCCGGTCCCGGATCGTCGAGCAGCTGGTCGCGTCGGGGGCGATGATCGGCGAGGCCCGGCCCATCACCCACCCGGTCAAGTTCTACGAGAAGGGCGAGCGGCCCCTCGAGATCGTCTCCTCGAGACAGTGGTTCATCGAAACCCTCTCCCTCCGGGGCCGGTTGCTGGCCCGAGGGGAGGAGCTCCGGTGGCACCCGCCCTACATGGCCCACCGCTACCGGGCCTGGGTGGAAGGGCTCAACGCAGACTGGAACATCAGCCGCCAGCGGTTCTACGGGGTCCCGTTCCCGGTCTGGTACCCGGTGGACGCCGACGGCGAGGTCGACTTCGACGCACCGATCATGGCCGACGAGCGCCACCTCCCGGTCGACCCCTCGACGGACGTGCCCGACGGGTTCAGTCCCGACCGGCGGGGCCTGCCCGGCGGCTTCGTCGGCGACCCGGACGTGATGGACACCTGGGCCACCTCGTCGCTCACCCCCCAGATCGCCGGCGGCTGGGAGGACGACCCCGACCTGTTCGCCAGGGTCTTCCCGATGGACGTCCGCCCCCAGGCCCACGAGATCATCCGGACCTGGCTCTTCTCGACCGTGGTGCGCTCCGAGCTCGAGCACGGGGTGCTCCCCTGGTCCGACGCGGCCATCTCCGGATGGGTGCTCGACCCCGACCGCAAGAAGATGTCGAAGTCGAAGGGGGAAGTGGTGACCCCGCTGCCCCTCATCGAGCAGCACGGCGCCGACGCCGTGCGCTACTGGGCGGCCGGGGGACGTCCGGGCACCGACACCGCGTTCGACGAGGGGCAGATGAAGGTCGGCCGGCGGCTGGCCATGAAGGTGCTCAACGCGTCGCGCTTCGCGCTCGGTCGGCTGACCGACGGGGAGGGCACCCTCGTCGTGCCCGGCATCGAGGCGGTGACCGCGCCCCTCGACCGGGCCGTCCTCGGCCGTCTGGCCGTCGTCGTCGAGGAGGCCACGGTCGCCTTCGAGTCCTACGACTACGCACGGGCACTCGAGCGCACCGAAGCCTTCTTCTGGTCGTTCTGCGACGACTACCTCGAGCTGGTCAAGTCACGTGCGTACGGGGAGGCCGCCGATCCGGGCACGGCCTCGGCCAGAGCCGCGCTCGCCGCCGCCCTCTCGGCGCTGCTCCGCCTGCTGGCTCCGATCCTCCCCTTCGTGACCGAGGAGGTCTGGTCCTGGTGGCAGGAGGGCTCGATCCACACGGCCGCCTGGCCGACGGTCGACGAGCTCGGGGTCAAACCGGCCGGAGGCATCGATGCCGGGACCGATGCGGTGCTCGAGGTGGCGGCCGAGGTGCTCGGCCTCATCCGTCGCGAGAAGACCGCTGCGAAGCGTTCGATGCGGGCATCGGTCGCGCATCTGGTGGTGACCGACACGCCGTCGAGGATCGATGCCCTCTGCTCGGCCGAACACGACCTCCGCCAGGCCGGCGGGATCATCGACCTGATCACCCGCGAAGGCGACGCGCTGTCGGTCGAGGTCGAGCTCGCCGAGGAGTGATCGTCCCAGCGCCCGTCTCCGGCTCAGGCCAGGTAGACGCTCAGGGCCGCCTCGCTCATCTCGGCGGGAGTGCCCTCCTGCTCGACGCGACCGTGCACCATGATGGCCGCACGGTCGGCCACCGCGAGCGCGGTGGTCACGAACTGCTCGACGAGCAGGATGGTGATGCCCTGCCGGGCGAGCTGACCGACCAGCTCGTAGAGCTCGGTCACGACGAGGGGGGCGAGCCCCATCGAGAGCTCGTCGAGAAGGAGCACCCGCGGACTCGTCACGAGGGAGCGCGAGATGGCCAGCATCTGCTGCTCACCGCCGGAGAGGGTGCCGGCCATCTGCCGCCGCCGGTCGCGGAGCCTCGGGAAGGTCGCGAAGGTCTGCTCCTCGACCTCCTTGGCGCTGAGACCGCCACCGTATGTCCAGATACGGAGGTTCTCCTTGACGGTCAGGTTGGGGAAGATCCCCCGGCCCTCGGGCACCGCACAGACACCGCGGCGGACGAGCTTCTCGGTCGAGGTCCGTCCGGTGGGCTCCCCACCGATCAGCACCTCGCCGGCGCTGGGTCGCATGAGCCCGCTCACGACCCGCAGCAGGGTCGACTTGCCGGCCCCGTTGGGGCCGAGCAGCGCGAAGACACAGCCCGCCGGGACCTCGAGGTCGACGCCGTGGAGGACCTCGATGCGACCGTAGGCGGCGCGCACCCCGCGGACGGTGACGCTCGCGGGGAGGGTGGTGGTGCTCGCACCGCCATCGGTGCTCGTCACCGGTCCGGTCGTCATTCGGCCACCCCTGCTGCACCCTCGTCGACCGGTCGGCCCGGGCGCTCGACCCCGAGCACCCTGCCCGGGTCGGCGGGCCCGGCACGCTCGACGACCGCGCCCAGGTAGGCGGCCTGGACCATCGGGTCGTTGCGGATCTCCTCCGGACGGCCCGCCGCGATGATGTCCCCGAAGTCGAGCACGTAGATGTAGTCGCAGATGCGCATGACCAGCTCCATGTCGTGCTCGACGAGGAGCACGCCCATCCCACCGCCGGCGAGGGTCGTGAGCAGCTCGCCGAGGGTCTGGCACTCGGCCTCGTCGAGGCCGGATCCCGGCTCGTCGAGGAGGAGGAGCTTGGGACCGAGAGCCAGCGCCCGAGCCAGCTCGACCATGCGGGCCAGCCCGGTGGGCATGGCGCTGGCCTGCCGGGACCCGAGACCGCCGAGGCCCACGCCGCTGAGGATGCGGTCCGAGGTGCGCACGGCCAGCGACCCGGGACCGGTGGGTCCGTCCTCGCTCCGGCCGTCCGCGGCGCTGCCCCGCCGCACCCAGGGGACGGCCCGCCTGATGTGGCCCCACTGCCACCACTTGACCGATGACTCGAGACCCACCTGGACGTTCTCCCCCGCCGAGAGGGATCCGAAGAGCTCGAGCCGCTGGAACGTGCGGGCGAGGCCGAGCCGGGCACGGCGGTGCGGCCGCATCCGGGTCACGTCGGTGTCGAAGAGCCGGACCGTCCCGCGGTCGGGAGCCTGGAGCCCGCTGATGACGTTGAACAGGGTGGTCTTCCCTGCCCCGTTGGGTCCGATCAGACCGGTCACGCTGCCGGGCTCGACGGTCAGGCTCGCATCGCTCAGCGCCGCCACCCCGCCGAAGCGCACCGCTACCTCGGAGACGGTCAGCACCGGGGTGGCCGAGGACCGGCCGTGATCAGCCGGTCGCACTGGACCCCCCGACGATCGCCGGGCCGCTGACCGGCGTCCGGGACGGGGGGCGTCGAGGGTGGCGTCGACCGGTGCCTTCACCCACGGCAGCCGGAACTGCAGCGCCTCGATGCCCAGCAGGCCGCCGGCGGCCCGGCCGATGAGGATGATGCCCGCCCCGGCGAACAGCCCGAGACCGTTCGGCCAGAGCTGGTTGAGCACGACGTAGGTGGTGGCGGCGAGGAAGGCCCCCGACACGGTGCGGATGCTCCAGATCGTCACGAACAGCACGAAGATGATGCCCGGGAAGATGTCGAAGTCGCTCGTGCCGACGACGCCCTGGACGGTTCCGAAGAGCGCCCCCGCCAGTCCGGCCATGGCCGCGGCGATGGCGAACACGGCCACCTTGGTGAACCCGATGTTGAGCCCGACGGTGGCATACGCCGCCGGCGAGTCGTTGACCGCCACCAGGCGCCGGCCGAAGAGGCTGCGTCGTATCGCGAGGACCATCCAGGCGGCCAGGACGAAGAAGGCGGTCAGCAGCAGGAACTCCGCCCGGTCGCCGCCGAAGTTGAGCCCGGGAAGGATGATGCGGCCGATGATGACCCCTCCCGAGCCGTAGATGTGCGCGTCGGTGAAGAATCCGTTGGCCACCGCGTCGGCGAAGGCGAACGTCGCGAGCGCGAGGTAGAGGTCGCTCAGCCGGACCGTGGGCAGGGCGATGAGCGCCCCGACCCCGGCGCACAGCGCGGCGGCCGTCAGCAGACCGAGGACGGAGCCACCGCCGGCGATCTTGCCCATCACGAAGGCCCCGATCCCCATGAAGGAGAACTGGCAGAGAGAGACCTGGCCCGAGTAGCCGGTGAGGAGGATCAGCGAGAGCCCCACGATGCCGAGGGCCATGATCTCCCCGCCCAGGTCGAGCACGGTGGTGCCCTTGAAGGCGGTATTGCCGAAGACGAGGGCCGTCCCGACGGCCAGGACGAAGAAGACCGCCCCGGCCACGAGGGACTCCCGGCCGCCGGCCACCCGCGGGACCCGCATGGTGGTGAGACGGCCCACCGCCCGGAGCCGGACCGAGGGGAGGGTGACCAGGGCGATGAACAGGAACACCATGGGAAGGGCGTAGGTGATGTCCGGGACCAGGTTCTGCGGCACGTGGGGCAGGATGTAGTTGATGACGTAGTTCTCGGCGAGACCGATGCCGATGGCCGCGGCGAAGGTCACCGGGATGCTCTTGAGCCGGCCGACGATCGCGGCGGCGTACCCGTTGACCACCAGCAGGGTCATCGCTTCGATGCTGATGCCGGTGGTCTGGGTCGGAGCCAACAGGACCCCGGCCAGGGCCGCCATCATGAAGCCCAGGATCCAGCCGTACTGGCTCATCCGGTTGGGGGACACCCCGGACATGGCCAGCAGATCGGGGTCGTCGACCACGGCGCGCAGGGCGTACCCGGTGCGGGTGCTGTAGAAGAGGACCCGCAGCAGGGCGGCCACGACCAGGGCCACCCCGATGATCAGCACCTCCTGGTACTGGATGTTGATCCCGACCAGCCGGAACTGGCCCCCCACCATGTTGTTGACCGCCCGCTGGGTGGTCGGGCTCCAGAGGATCGTGGCGAGGCCGGTCAGGATGACCAGCAGCCCGAGGGTAACCATGACCGGCCGTTCAGCCGAGGCCCCGTGCAGTCGCCGCATGAGGACGCGCTCGACCAGCGCGCCGGCCACGGCTGCGCCGAAGACCAGGATGATCAGGAGCGCCAGCAGCACCGGCACGTGGTGGGCGGAGACCAGCTCCCAGTAGCAGAAGGCGGCGACCATTCCGACCGCGCCCTGGGCGAAGTTGAAGACGCCGGAGGTGGTGTAGGTGACCACCAGCCCGGTGGCCGCGATCGCGTACCCGGCGCCCAGCATGACCCCGAAGACGGTGTACTGCAGGAACTCGCTCACCGAATCGTCGTCCCCCGTTGCATCAGGTCAGATGGTCACGACCGGCCTCGACCACCTCAGGATCCGGGCGGCGTGACGTAGGAGTAGTCGCAACGGTACCCGTTGGTGGGGCCGTCGATCGGAGGATCGTCCATCCGCTCGTACTGGCCGTTCTGAACCTGTCCGAGCAGATAGCAGTTGCCCACGGTCTTGGCCGCGGGGTTGTTGGGCGCAATGATGTTGTCGCCGCTGAAGCTGGTGATCTTGGACAGGGCCTGGAGCAGGGAGCCGCGGCTCGGGTCGGAGCCCGCGTTCTTGAGCGCCTGGGAGAAGAGCTCGGCGGACAGCCATCCGTAGAGGGTGAAGAGGTCGGTCTTGAAGCCCGGGTCCGCCTGCTGCACCCACTTGTTGAAGGTACCCACCGCCGGGATGGCCGGGTAGTCCTGCCCCAGGAAGAAGGAGGTGTTCTGGTCGACCTGTGCGCCGTCGACGGCCTGGGGTCCACCCGAGGCGGACACCAGGTCGTTGGAGTAGCTGGCCGACCCGATGATCACCTGGGGGTGGAAGTTCTGCTCCTGGAGGTCCTTGAACATGGCCGAGGCATAGTTCTCGGGGAGCTGATCGAGGAAGAGGATCTTGACGCCCGCGTTCTTCATGGCGATGACGTTCTGGGTGTAGTCGGTCTGGGTCACCGGGACGCTCGGGTCGTAGACGACCTTGAAGCCGACCTTCTGCATGACGTACTTCTCGCCGACCCAGTCGACCTGGGCGGAGGCCTGGTCGGAGACGACCGTGCCGACTCCGTCGACATCGTTCGGGAACTTGTGCTTGAAGTACTGGAGCGGACCCTCCTGCCATCCGCCGAGCAGCGGCACCGCGCTGTAGACGTTGGGGAGCTTGGTGGTCGGGATGTCGAGGACGACCGAAACGTCGGGCATCCCCGGATCGGCGGCGAGCAGGGCACCGCCGTAGCTGTCCTGGAGGGAGAACCCGCCCACGAGGGAGAAGTCGTTGGTGATGGCGTTCTGTGTGGCCTGGTGGTTGCCCGCCCCGCTGAACCCGTCGTCGGCGGAGTCGACCACGATCTTGCGGCCGTTGATCCCGCCGGTCGAGTTCACGTAGGCGGCGTAGGCCTCGGTGCCCACGAGGGCCCCCTTGAAGAGCCCGCCGATGGCCAGGGTCGACACGTTGCCGACACGGACCTCGGTCGCCGTGATGCCGGTGTGGTCGCTGAAGGCGCTCTCAGGGATCTTGGAAGAGGAGCCACCGGAGCCGCTCGCGGCCGTCGTGGTCGTCGACGAATTGGTCGAGCTGCACGCAGCAGCGAGCAGCGCGACCACCAACACGATCCCCAGCGCGCTCGTACGGCGCTTCCACGGTGCTGAACGCAAGGCTCCCCCTTGATCATGGTTCGACGGCTGGCCCCCGGCGGAGTCGCAACGCGATCGGTCGGGCCGAATATGTGACTCTACGTCAGAAACTCGGCGGTGTGTCCAGCAATCCTCCGGAACTCGCACGAACGGCCCTCGGGTCCGGCGACCAGCCCGGGAGGCCGTCGGGGCGGGGGCGGCCGGGATCCTCAGCGGGAGACCCGGCTCCGGATCCCCTCGAGGAACCGCACCGCGCCGAGGTTGGCGTGGCGGGACCGGATGGTCACCATGACCTCGAAGGCATGCTGGGCCCGGGGCAGCTCGAGGTAGGCCACGGGCGCGGCCGAGAGGTCCCGGAGCCGCTCGACGAAGCGGCGGGCCATCCGGGGTGAGGTGAGCGTGTCGTTGGTGCCCTGGACGACGAACATCGGCGGGGCCTCCGGGGTGATCCGTCGGTCGGGCGAGGCCTCCTCGAAGATTGTTCGCTCGTCTTCCATGGGGACCTTCATCACCCGGCGGGACAGCAACTTGGCCAGCCCGGGTCCGTAGGCGCCACCGGCGTCGGGTTCGACCGTCAGGTCGTAGACGCCGTAGAACGGGATGCAGGCGTCGACCGAGGTGTCGGCGTCTTCGAATCCCGGCTGCCACTCGGGCCGGTTCGGGGTGAGTGCGGTCAGTGCGGCGAGGTGGCCCCCGGCCGAGCCCCCAGCGAGGGCGATGAAGGCGGGATCGCCGCCGTACTCGACGATGTGCTCGCGCACCCAGGCCAGCGCCCGCTTGCAGTCCACGACATGGTCGGGCCAGGTCGCCTTATTGCTCAGGCGGTAGTTGGCGGTGACGCACACCCAGCCCCGCATGGCGAGCTCGTGCATCAACGGGAGTCCCTGCTCCCGCTTGTCCCCCATGACCCAGCCGCCACCGTGGATGTACACGAGGACCGGCGCCCCGACCGGTGGTGCGTCCCGCCGGCGGAGGATGTCGAGTCGGTGCTGGTCGTCCCCGTCTCCCCAGTAGTCGATGCCCCGGATCTTGCCGATCCCCCGGAAGCGGAGGGGCAGGGCGAGGACCAGCCGCCACCAGTGGGACCAGGCCGGCCGCAGATCGGTCCCGGGGGCGACGACCGTTCCGCCGGTGGCGCCGTCGAGCGCCGAGTCGGCCAGCGCACCCGCCCCGTGGGCGACCACGGCCAACCCGGCGAACCCGACCGCGCTGGCCACGGTCAGGGCGAGCCCCGCAACGCCAGGCCACGCGGACAGCCCCCCCGCGATGGACAGGCCGGCCGCGATCGCTGCCTCGAGGACGATCATGTGGAGGGGCAGCTCTGCCGGGACGAACCCCAACATGAAGCTGAGTACGGTGAACGGCTCGCGGCGGGCGGGCACCCAGGCGTTGGCCACGAGCAAGGCAAAGGCCGCCCCGACGGCGAAGAAGATCCAGGCCATCCACACATCAAACACCGTCGGCGGGGGTAGAGGGTGAAACACCCGGCCAGGTGGGGCATCATCAGGTGCGGGGAGAGGCGGGGTAGAGCGAGAGGATCGGCATGGAGCGACTGAGCGGCCTCGACGCCAGTTTCCTCTATCTCGAGACGCCGACCCTGCACATGCACGTGGCCATGGCCGTGATCTTCGACCCGTCGACCATCCCCGGCGGGTACAGCTTCACGCGGATGCAGGCCCAGATCTCGGCCCGCACCCACCAGGCCCCCGTCTTCCGCCGCCGACTCGTCGAGGTCCCGCTGCGGCTCGGCCACCCGGTGTGGGTCGAAGACCCCGGATTCGACATCGACTACCACGTCCGCCGTGCGGCGGTGCCCGCCCCCGGGGGACTGCGCGAGCTCGCGGACCTCGTCGGGGAGATCACCGGCCACCAGCTCGACCGGTCGAGACCCCTCTGGGAGATCTGGATCGTCGAAGGCCTCGCCAAGGGGCGGATCGCCGTGGTCGCCAAGATGCACCACTCGACGGTCGACGGGATGTCCGGTGCCGCGCTGCTGTCGGTCCTCTTCGACCTCGAGGTCGACCCGGGACCGGAACCACCTCCACCCGAGCCGAGCGGGGAGGCCCGGATGCCCTCCAGCCTCGAGCTGCTGACCGAGGCGATCGCCGCCCGGGCCATGCGGCCCCTCGAGATCACCCGCGACATCCTGCGCACCTCCCAGCACCTCATCGACGTCCGCCGGGTCCGCCACCGACCCGAACACCGGAGCCCGGAGGCCCGGGCCGCCCTCCCGCTGTCAGCGCCACGCACCTCGTTCAACGCGGCGCTGACCCGGCGTCGGCAGGTGGCGCTCTCGGCCATCGGCCTCGACGACGTGAAGCGGCTCAAGAACGCGACCGGGACGACGGTCAACGACGTGGTCCTGACCGTGTGCACCGGCGCCCTCCGCCAACTCCTCCTCGACGGCGACGAGCTGCCCGAAAAGCCCCTCGTGGCGGTGGTGCCGGTCTCGGTGCATCCCGAGCACGGTGCTCCCCACGGGTCGAACCAGGTCTCCTCGATGTTCGTCCAGCTCCCCGCCCACCTCCACAACCCGCTCGACCGGTTGTACGCCATCCGGGAGGGAACGAAGGGGGCAAAGGAGGAGCACAACGCGTTGGGCGCGGACATGCTGGTCAACTGGGCGGAGCACGCAACCCCGAACACCTTCGCCACCGCGGCCCGGCTCTACAGCAGGATGCGACTGGCGGACCGCCACCCACCGATCGCCAACCTGGTCATCTCCAACGTCCCCGGGCCGGACATCCCGCTCTACCTCGGGGGGGCCGAGATGGTCGCCGGCTTCCCGCTCGGTCCGGTCATGGACGGCATGGGCGTCAACATCACCATCATGAGCTACCGCGGCACCCTCTACTGGGGGATGATCTCGTGCCCCGAGACGATGCCGAAGGTCTGGCACCTGGCAGCGGCGATCCCCACGGCCCTCGACGAGCTGCTGGCCGCGGCCGGGCAAGCCCCGGCCCGCTTCCGCTCCGAGGAAGCCGCCCAGGCGGTCCTCTCCTCGGGCGCCGGCTGCCCGCCGGAACCGGGCGCCCCGAGCGTGAAACGGCCCGGGGCCGGGGCGGTCCGGTCCTGAGCGCGCCGCCAAAGGAGCCCGCTCGACGGAGCCCGCTCACGACGTGCCGGCGACCACCATCGACGAGGCACCCGAGCACACCGGGATCGGCCGCCCGAACCGCTGCGAGACCGGATCGAACGGGAGGACAGTGTCGAATCCGTCCACGATGAACGCACCGGTGGTCCCCGGACCGACCACGATGTCGGTCGGGTGGTCCGTCCCGGTGCCCGCGGCCCCGCCCGGGCGCTGTGGGATTGCGATCGGCGGCCCGGGCGTCGAGAAGGCGGCCACGGAGATCGGCATCACCCAGTTGTTGGCCGAATCCACCACCATGACCCGGGACCCGTCGGCGGTGACGGCCACCGCGGCCGGATCCGAGATGCCGAACCGGTCGAATCCGGTGGCCGGCTCGACGTCGCCGCTCGAGGCGGCGATCGGGAGCACCCGTCCGCCGTAGTCGGCTCCGCCCTGACCGGCGACGTAGACGGTGTTGCCGTCTGCGCTCACCACCACCCCGTGGGGCGAGTAGACCGACGAGACCGCCAGGCCGGTCGGGACGACCGGGCCTGCGGTGGCGTTCGCGGTGTCCACCGGGACGACCCCGCCGGCGAACAGGACGTAGAGGGTGGGTCCGGTCGGGCTGAGCGCCATCCCGAAGATCGTCCTGCCGGCCCCGATGTCGAGCGGGGTACCGACCGCCCCGGTGACCGCGTTGACCGGCACCACCGTCGACCCGCTCGCAGCCAGGACGATCCCGTTGGGCAGCACCGCCACCGCGTGGGTGCCGCCGTCGCCGGGGATCGGGATGGGACGACCCGCCTGCTGGGTCGAGAGATCGATGGGGATGACGACGTTCTCGGCGGCCCCGGTCCCGCCGGCGGCTCTGGTCACCACGTATGCCCACTTCCCGTCCGGGGAGGTGGCGATGGCGTCATCACCGAGGGCGGGGGTCCCGACCACCGGAAGGGTGATCGAGTCCTCTGCGGTGCGCGTCGCGAGCTCCACCGGGGTGACCGCCGTCGGGCAGACCACGTAGCCGATCGGACCACGGGGCGCGAAGGTGCTGTGCACCGGTGCCGGGACGGGGTCGGCGAGCACCGAGCAGCCGGCCAGGACGCCGCAGGCACCCAGCACCGCGGCGATGCGGGCCGGCCGGATGGACTGGCGCGGTCGGACCCGACCGGTGGTGCTCGGTACCTCCATAGGTGGGGCCGACCCTAGTGACAGGGAAGGGGACCGGGTCCCTCGCTCCCGTGCCCCGTCCGCCGGACGACGCGTGCTTCAGCTCGCGCTGGCCAGGGTCTGCGCAGTGGCGTGGGTGGCCACGGCCGCGAGCGCGTCGTCGAGCGGGGTCGCCTCGAGGCCGAAGGTGCCCGTACAGGACGTCGAGTCGAGGATGAACGGCCGGTCGAACTGGTACCGGGTCTCCTTGAGCTCGCGCAGCTGTGCCGAGACGAGCCCGGCCGCCGAGACGGCGACCGGGGGCAGGACCCCGATCCTCGGGGCCGGGGCACCGGCCACCTCGCAGAACCGGGTGGCGAGCTCGCGCTGGGTCCGGGCGGGACCGCTCGGGACGTGCCAGGCGCGTCCCCATGCCCGTTCGTCCGTGCCCAGGACGGTCAGCGTCCGGCCCACGTCCGGCACATAGGTCCAGGTGTGCGGCGCGTCCGGGTCGCCGAGGAGGTAGACCTTCCGGCCGGCCAGCATTCGGTCGACGTTGCGTCCGAAGAAGCTGTTCTCGACCACTCCCGGACCGAAGAAGTCGGACGCCCGGGCCTCGGTGACGCGCACCCGCCCGGCGCGGTGGGCAGCGAATGCGTCATTCCACATCGCAGTCCGGATCCTCCCCTTGGTTCCGGTCGAAACCAACGGGTCCTGCTCGGTCATCGGATGGTCGACCGGGCCGTAGCCGTAGAGGTTGCCCATGATCACGAGCACAGCCTCGCGGTCCGCGGCGACCGAGAGCATCGAGGCGGCCATCGGTGGCCAGAGCTCCGGCCACCGATGGTAGGGCGGGTTGGCGCAGTTGTAGAGGACATCGGCCTTCCCCACCGCGGCGGCGAGGGCCGAGGGATCCGAGGCGTCGGCCGAGACCCGACGGATGCCGGGGTGCTCGGGGCCGGATCCGGATCGCGTGACCAGGGTGACGTCGTGGCTCTGGTCCACGAGGCTCAGTGCGGTGGCCGTGCCGACCGCTCCCGCACCGACGATGGCGTGTCTTCCCATGTCCGATCCTCCTTGTTGTGAGCACTGCACTCGTTGTGGACCAGTATTCACATAGCGGACCCCGATGTCAAGAGCAGTGCTCATGTCTTGATCTAGTGCTCTGGATCTGGGAGGATGGCGGAGTGCCTCCCTCCACCGGGCTCCGGGCCCGCGTTCGGGCCGAGCTCACCGCAGAGATCAAGGACGAGGCCCGTCGCCAGCTGGCCGTCGACGGGGCGTCGAGCCTTTCGCTGCGGGCGGTCACCCGCGCCCTCGGGATGGCCTCGTCGGCCATCTACCGGTACTACCCGAGCCGGGACGAGCTCCTCACCGCGCTCATCGTCGATGCCTACGACGCGGTCGGCGCGGTCGCAGAGGCTGCCGACGCGGCGTGCCCTCGGGACGACTTCGGTGGCCGCTGGCTCTCCGTTGCGCTGGCCATCCGGCGCTGGGCCCTGTCCGATCCGCACGAGTACACGCTCGTGTACGGGTCGCCGGTCCCCGGCTACCGCGCGCCCGAGGACACCATCGGGCCGGCCAGCCGGGTCACCCTCGTGCTCGCCCGGCTGGTGGACGAGGCCTCACGGTCAGGCGCGCTGGTCGATGTCCGCGGTGCGCCGGGGCTCCCGGCGCTGGGACCGGAGGTGACCGCCGAGACGCGCCGCCTGGCCGACGTGGCCTTCCCGGACGCCTCGGACGAAGTCATCGTCCGAGCGGTGGCCGCCTGGACCCAGCTGTTCGGATTGATCTCGTTCGAACTGTTCGGCCATCTGCACGGTGTCGTCGAGCGCGTGCCGCCGCTCTTCGAGCGCGTCGTCCTCGAGATGGGCGCCTTCATGGGCCTCCCGGCACCGTTGTAAAGAGCGGACGGCGCGGCCCGTCCCGGCCGTCCGTCGTCGTCGACGACGACAGCGCGTCACCGTCGATGAAAATTTCTTGCCGCGCGCCCTGTACGAAGGTGCCTCGCCGCGTCATGATGGGGACAGCGTTGATGCACGAGGGATGTCGGCCCGGTGTGACGCCGCCGGGTCGGGTCCGCGTGCTGCGGGACCGAGTCGGAAGGGGGTCACCCATGGCCCAGCAGAGTGCAGGACTGACGGTGACCAGTCAGGGGCGGAAGCCGCAGACGGAAGAGCGCGCGGTCACCGGAGAGGAGCTGCGGCGGCTCGACCGGCTCGCCCCCCTCCTCCACGAGCTACTCGACTGGGGCCTCGTCCACCCGACCGCCTCCGGTGCCTTCGAGCTGCGCGAGGACGTCCAGGAGCGCCTCCGCCAACTCACCGCCTCGCGTCCCCTGCTCGAGGCGCAGGTCTACGTGGGCCGGCCGTGCCGGCGGTGCGGTCAGGTTGCCGTGACCAGGTTGGTGGAAGGTGTGCGGATGTGCACGCCCTGCCGCGAGCGGGCCAGCGCCGCCCCCGATCCCGTCGACGACGCCGCGGTCACGAACCCGAGCGGGGAACGGGGCCACAAGTCCCGTCGGGCCCGCAAGGCCGGCTGAGTTCCTAGGCGGTCTTGGCAGGACCGAAGTACGCCTCGACGGCACGGGCAAGACCGTCGGCGATCACGGTGTGGCCTTCCTCGCTGGCGGCAATCGATCCCTCGAAGGGGTCGGTGAGGAAGAGCGGTTCGATGAGTGCCCCGGGCATCTGGCTCGGGGTGGAGAAATACCCCGGCGCCGCCGGCCCGAGCAGCAGGACGTGCCCGTACTGGGCGGCACCTTCGGCGAGCGCCCCACCGGAGGACGTCGGGACGAGTGAGCCCTCTGCGTTGTCGGCGACCACCCCGGCGTCGGGGATGCCCCAGCCGCGCGCGTTCATGGCCGCGAGGACGTCGTCCTGGACCAGCGTGGCCAGACGGAGGTTTTCCGCGGCAAAGGGCCTGGCCGGGTCCCAGGTGGTCAGGCTGCCGGCGTCCGATGCCGAGCCGCCGCTGTCGAAGTAGATCCCGATCAGGATGGCGGCGCCGGAAAGGTTGGCGCAGACGTCCCGGGCCGCCACATCGTCATGGGCGCCCTCAAGGCTCAGGATCGTCCCCGAGACATCGGCCGGCGAGAGGCGGACCACCGAGGAGTCCGACGTCCGGGAGACCACCACCCGGAAGCCGGCGGCACGGAGGAGGGTCGCCGTCTCGAGCTCGACCGGCAGTGTCTCGGTCGCCTCCTCGACCGTGGCCCCGCCGGTGGTCGTCCCGATGGCCCCGGGATCCACCCCACCGTGGCCGGCGTCGAGGAAGACCGTCTCGTGGCGGTCCCCGGCCGTCGGCGGAAGGGCGACGCAGGAACCGGGCGAGAACGCCGAGGGGTCGAGGGCGGTGCCCCCGTCGTCGATCGCCGTCGACGTCCCGTTGTGCGATCCCGGGTATCCGGTCAGCACCAGTGCGACGATCACCCCGACGAGGGCGATCAGGGCGCATGCCACGAGGGTCGGGAACCCCCGCCGGCGCCTGGGCCGTCGATCCGCCGATCGGGACTGTTGGGGACTCCGGTCCCTCCCGCCGGCGTGTGCGGTCACCGGGTCATTGAATCAAGTGGGAGCGCGTTTGGGGGGTCGGGCAGGGATCGCACCCGACTTGACCGGGACGACGGGGGTGGGGCCCGGCGATCCGGGCCCCACCCGCCCCGGTCACGAAACGGTGATCGAGAGCACCTTCCATCCGACGTTGTCGTTCATCGGTGCGGTGGTCACCGTGGTGTCATGGACCTCGATGGTGAAGCTCGAGGTGCCCGCGACGGTCGGCGTGCCCGAGATGGCCCCGGTCGAGCCGTCGAGCGAGAGGCCGGCGGGCAGTGACCCGGAGCCCGGGCGCACCTCCCAGGTGTACGGAGGATTGCCCCCGCTCGCTGAGAGCCCGGCCGAGTAGTGCTGTCCGAGATGGCCGCCCGGGAGGGACGCCGTCGTGATGCTCAGGTCGAAGGGGACCCTGACGTCTGCCATCGCCGGCACCGCCTGATAGGTCGCGATCAGGTTGGGGGTACTGCTGCCCGGAAAGAAGAATGCTCCACTGCCCCCGCCCGAGGTGAGCTGGAAGGAGCGCAGCGCGGTGACCGGATTCGCCCCACCCTTGACCAGCGCCGCTGCGGAGGGGGACCGACCGAGAGCCAGGACTGCCTGGACGACGAGCGGCGTCGAGTCGGGGTCGGTCGTCCCCGGAGCGCCGGTCGTGTTGGGATCGTATCCCCAGCCGGCGTCCGCGTCCTGGGCGTCGACGATGAAGTGCCAGGCGGCGGATGCACGGGTCGCCCCGAGCACGCCGATCGCCGACAGGCCCTCGACCGCCAGCGCGGTCGAATTGGTGTCGGGACCCTCGAAGTCCGCCGGGTTGCCGTCGCACGGGTTGCTCTTGGTGATCAGGCTCGTCCATCCTCCGTCCGGGCACTGCTGGCTCTCGAGCCACCGTTCGGCGGCCGTGACCTGGCTGCCGGACGTCACCCCGGCTCCGGCCAGGGCGGCCAGGGAGAGCCCCTGGCGGTAGGCGCCGTCATAGGTCGCGCTCTGCACACCGAAGAGACCCGCGGTGGCACCGGACTTGCGTTGGGTGGCGAGCAACCTGGATACCAGGTCCGTGCCACCGAACGAGCGCGGATTGCCACCGGTCGCGTGGGCGTCCAGGATCAACAGCGCGAGCTGGCCCGGGCCGTCCGCTCCGTCCACCGTCACGTAGGGGTCGACGTGGGAGGCGAGATAGCCGAGGGCGGCGTGCACACCGCTCGGATCGACGTGTGCACTGGCCAGGGCGAGGACGGCGTTCGCCGTGGCCGACAGGTCGGGCTGGCTGGGATTGGTCGACGGGATGTATCCGGACGAGGTCAGCTGGCTCGCCAACCAACGGGCACCCTGCTGGGCAGAGGACACCTGGGGAAGCGATGGGAGCGCCCCTGATGGAGTGACGGTTGCGGAGGCCGGTGCCGGTGCCGGTGCCGGTGCCGGTGCCGGTGCCGCGGCAACGGTGCACGACAATGCCGCGGCAAGCGCAGCGGTCGCGATCAGACGGTGACGGAACATGGTGGTCGCTCTTTCCGGGCAACGACCCGGGAACCCACTGATCACGCGGACCGGTGGCCGACCGAGTCCCTGCCGCTTTTCTCGACGGGTATGGACTCAAACGAGCGGTGCGGCGGCATTCCGACTCGTGACGAGCGACCTGCTCGTCACCCACGGTTGCGGACCAGTGCCGGACTTCGACCGGCTTCCCCGACGCACAGCTTGGGTTGCATCGGTGACCGTAACAGATCGGTCCGCGCAAGGGAACCCCTCGGCACCCGTCCACCGGACCGGTACGCGAACCGATGTGACGCAGGTGACAATGGCCCTTGCATCCACTGAACGGGTCGTCCATAGTGCACACGGAGAGCCGGATTCCACAAAGGAGGGATCATGCCCGAGATGACGCGCTATGAGCACGGAGTCCCCTCGTGGGTGGACATCGGGATGGCCGATCCGAGGGCGGGTCTCGCCTTCTACGGCGAGCTGTTCGGTTGGGAGGGCCAGGACATGGGCGAGGAGGCCGGCCACTACACCATCGCCTCCAAGGCCGGAAAGCAGGTGGCGGCGATCAGCCCGGCCCAAGAGGATCCGGGACCGCCGCGGTGGACGACCTATGTGAATGTCGACGACATCGACGTCGTCGCCCAGAAAGCCAAGTCCGCCGGCGCGAGTGTCATCGTCGAGCCGATGGACGTCATGACCGCAGGCCGGATGGCCATCTTCCAGGACACGACGGGTGCCGTCATCGCCGCCTGGCAACCGGGTGACCACATCGGGGCCCAGCTCGTCAACGAGCCCGGCGCCTTCGTCTGGGGGGAGCTGGCGACCTCGGATCTGGCCAAGTCGAAGGCCTTCTACTCGGATGTGTTCGGGTGGGGGTGGGGAGGAGCCGACGAGTACGCGGAGGCACAGGTGGCCGGCCGCACCATCTGCGGGGCGATGCCCCGTCCCGAGGGCATGCCCTCCGAACTTCCCGACCACTGGCTCGTCTATTTCGGGGCAACCGACGTCGACGTCGATGCCGGCAGGGCCACCGCACTCGGGGCGACGGTCCTGGTCGACCCCACGGACATCCCCGGCACCGGACGCTTCGCGGTGCTCGCCGACCCCCAGGGAGCCGCATTCGGGCTCTACAAGGCGTGACGGCTCTCTCCTAGGACCGCTTCAGCCGCCGCACCGCCAGCGGGGCGAACACCACCACGATCCCGGCGCACCAGAGCAACGAGGGCACCAGGTAGTAGGACAGAGGGTGGCCCAGCAGCGCCTGTGCCGCGGGGCCGCCGGTCAGCAGGCGCACCGTGTTGCACATGGCGGTCATCGGCTGGTGGCTGGCGAAGCCCTGCATCCATCCCGGCATGGTGGACACCGGGACATAGGCCGATGACACGAAGCTGAGCGGGAACACCAGGAACGAGAGGCTCTGCGCTGCCTGCGGGCTGCCGGCCATCAGTCCCAACGCGATGAACAGCCACACGAAGGCGAATCCGTACAGCAGGGTCAGGCCCAGTGCCGCCAGCGCGTCGCTCGGGCTCCCGGAGATCCGGAACCCGACGAGGAAGCCGGCCACCGTCATGACGATGACGCCCCAGGCGACCAGCCCCGAATCGGCGCCCACCCGGCCGGTCACGATCGACAGGAGCCGGATCGGCAAGCTGCGCAGCCGATCGAACAACCCGCCCTCCAAGTCGTCCGCCACGCCGCTCGCCGCGCCCATGCCCGAGAACAGGACGCCGGTGACCACGAACCCCGGCACCAAGAATTCCGCATAGGACAAGCTGCCGGTGTGGGAGACCGCGCCGCCGAAGACGTAGCGGAAGATGAGGAGGAAGAGGACCCCCTGCGCCGTGCCCGCGATGATGAGTGCCGGGGTGCGGATGAACTTCTTGAGCGTCCGGGCAGCGACCTCACGTGAGGCCACGAGATACGACGCGCCCCTGTTCTGCAACGGGGGTACCGGGGTGCCAAGGGCTTGTCCGGCGGTCCCGAGCGTGACGTCCATGCTCATGCTGCGTCCTCCTTCCGATTGGCGGTGCCGGTCTTCCCGGTCAGCGCCAGGAACACCTCGTCGAGCGTCGGCCGACGCAGGGTGATGTCCTCGACCGGCACACCGGCATCGTCAAGAGCCCGGACGACGACGGGCAGCAGTCGGGCACCGGCGGGAGCCGCGATCGAGCAACGCCGGGTCGACGGATCGGTCGAGGGTTCGGCATCTCCGATCGAGCCCAGTACTGCCGCTGCCCGCCGCAGGGTGAGGGCATCGGGGGTGTGCAGCTCGATCATGTCCGCCCCCGCCCTGGACTTGAGATCGTCAGGCGTACCCTCCGCGATCACCCGGCCCTCGTCGATGATGACGATGTGGGCGGCCAGCCGGTCGGCCTCGTCGAGATACTGGGTCGTCAGCAGGATGTCCGTCCCTGCCCTGCCCATCTGCCGGATGCCGTCCCACACCTCGTTGCGGCTGGCCGGGTCGAGTCCTGTCGTCGGTTCGTCGAGGAGCAGCAGGCGGGGCGACCCGACCAGGCTCGCTCCGAGGTCGAGGCGTCGGCGCATGCCGCCCGAGTAGGTCTTCACCAGTCGGCCGGCGGCATCGGTCAGCCGCAACTGCTCGAGGATCCGGCCCGCGTTGGCCTTGGCGGCCACCGTTCTCTGCCCGTAGAGACGGGCCACCATCATCAGGTTCTCCCGGCCGGTCATCATCTCCTCGACCGCGGCCGACTGGCCGGCCAGCCCGATCATCCGGCGGACCGTCATCGACTCGCGCACCACATCGTGGCCGTCGACACGCAGCGTCCCGGAGTCGGGCTCGATCAGCGTGGCCACCATCCGGATGAACGTGGTCTTGCCCGCCCCGTTGGGGCCGAGGATCGCAACCGCCGTTCCGGCCGGCAGGGTGAGGTCCAGATCGCTCAGGGCACGGACCTTCCCGAACTTCTTGCTGAGGCCGTGCGCCTCGATGAGAGCGTCCATGGGCGCGCTCCTTTCGTGTGCTCGTACATGGAGCCCGCTCGACGGAGGTCGCCTACGCTGTCGGTGCTGCCTCGGGCGTAGGTCTTCTGAGATCGGGCTCGTGGTCGTATGGGCCCGGGGCCGCGTGCCACAACACGCGGTCTCGGGTCATCCAGCTAGCTGGTCATCCGGGGGGGCGGTGCGAACGTGTACATCACCTCCTCCGCCGAGTCGGAGCCGGCCGAGTGGAAGATCTTCCACATCTCGAGGCCGTCGAGGGCGCCGGTCTCGATGTCCACGATCAACGCCAGAACGAACTGCAGCTCCGCCGCGAGGAGCTGCCCCTCGTACTCGACCTCGAGCTCGAAGAGCCGGGGCAGTCCGGCCTGCCTGGCCGCCTCCATGGCGCCCTTCAGACCGACCAGCTTGACGGTGAGCACGTCCGACCGGATGCGCAGCGCGGAGAGCGCCTCGTCGGGCTCGAGGGCGGGAAGGAAGGAGAGGCCGGCCATGAAGGCGGGGTACTCCTTGGCGGGAACTCCGATGAGCTCGGTCATCCAGTCGACCATCTCGCGTGCCCCGTCATCGGTGATCTCGTAGATCGTGCGCTCGGGACGCTTGCCGTCCCGCACGGTCTCCTTGGCCCTGATGAGGCCGCGCTTCTCGAGCGCCTCGACCACGGCGTACAGCGATCCGTAGTTGAGCCGGACGCTCTCCTGCTTGGCCCGCTGCCGCAGGGTCTGGCCCACCTCGTAGGGGTGCATCGGCCGCTCGGAGAGCGTGACAAGCACCGCCAGTGCCAGGGGATTCGAACGGGCCGGCCGGGGCATATGGCCAGAATACTCTGGTCAGAGTGGTCGGTCAAGAGTGATCCAATACTGAATAGGATCACTCGTCCAGGTGGTTCTCCAGCGCCTTGACCAGCAACCGGCGGAAGGCGACCCGCTCTGATTCACTGAGTCCCACGAGGATCTCGTCCTCGATACTCCCCTGCGCCACCTCTGCCCGCTCCAGCGCTTCGAGCCCGGCGTCGGTGATGTCGACGATGTGGCGCCGGCGGTCGGCCGGATCGCGGCGGCGCTCCACGAACTCGAGGTCCTCCAGGTCGTTGAGCACGAGCACGCCGGTGTTGGAGTCCATGGAGAGGTCCTCGGTCATGACCTGCTGCGACACGCCCGGGTGGTCGTGCAGGTACGCCAGCACCACCATGTTCCTCAAGTTCATGCCCACCAGCTCGATCGAGCTGCGCACGAAGACGGCCCGGGCCAGCCGGGTCAGGAGCACGATCGTCCCAGTCGTGGGCGGAGCGGTTGCCCGGGTGTTCACGTTCCCATCTTACGGTACGGCCGCATCGATCACCCCTGTAGGATAGTCCCGAAATCATGACTATCCCAGCTGACGTGACCATTCCTCCGGCCACCGGCGACCGACGGCGCTGGATCGCCCTGGTGGTCGTCTGCCTCGCCATGCTCATGAACGCGCTCGACGGCTCCATCGTGAATGTGGCGCTTCCGGCCATCCAGCGAAGCCTGCACTTCAGCCAGTCCGGCCTGACCTGGGTCGTCGACGCCTACCTCATCTCCTTCGGGAGCTTCCTCCTCATGGCCGGCCGCCTGGGCGACCTCGTCGGTCGAAAGAAGGTGTTCCTGGCCGGCGTGACCCTGTTCACCCTCGCGTCCATCGCCTGCGGATCCGCCGAGAGCCAGGCCATGCTGGTGACGGCCCGCTTCATCCAGGGCATCGGCGGGGCGCTGTCCTCCTCGGTGATCGTCGCGATCATCGTGACCGAATTCCCGAGCCCGGTCGAGCGCGCCAAGGCCATGAGCGCCTACGTCTTCGTGGCCGTGGGTGGCGGCTCCATCGGCCTCCTCGCCGGCGGCGTGCTGACCCAGGCTCTGAGCTGGCACTGGATCTTCTTCGTGAACGTGCCCATCGGCATCGCCACCCTGGTCCTCGGCCGCATCCTGGTCGTGGAGAACGTCGGCATCGGCATCAGACAGGGCGTCGACGTCGTGGGTTCGCTGCTGGTGACCCTGTCCCTCATGATCGGCATCTACGGGATCGTGACGGCGTCGAGCGATGGCTGGGGTGCGCCCCATACCCTGGCATCGCTCGGTATCGCGGCCGGTCTGTTCGTCGCCTTCCTCGTCCTGGAGTCGCGCCTGACCAACCCGATCATGCCCCTGCGGATCCTCAAGCTGCGAACCCTCACCGGTTCGAGCGTCATTCGCGGCTGCGTCATCACGGGCATGTTCTCGACCTTCTTCATCGGCGCCCTCTACCTGGAGCACGTGCTCCGCTACAGCCCGGTCCGCACCGGGTTGGCATTCCTCCCCCAGGCCGTTCTCATGGCGATCATGTCGGCAGGCATCACTGCCCGGCTGGTCAACCGCTTCGGCCCCAAACCGGTGATGTACCCGGCCCTGCTCCTCGCCGCCACGGGACTCATCCTGCTCGCCTCGGCCGGTCAGCACGCGAGCTACTTCCCCCAGCTCTTCTCTGCCTTCGCCCTCCTCGGGATGGGCGCCGGCGCCTCGTTCATGCCGTTGTTGCAGATCGGCATGTCGGAGATCCCCAACGAGGATGCCGGCTTGGGTTCGGGAGTCGTCAACGTCTCCCAGCAGCTGGCCGGCGCCGTCGGCCTGGCCGTGCTGAGCACGATCGCCGCCGATCGCACCAGGTCCCTGCTCGCGAACGGGTACGGCGCAGTGCACTCGTTCACGCTCGGCTATCAGCTGGCGCTCTACATTGCGGCCGGCTTCGTCCTGTTGGGTCTGGCCCTTTCGCCGTTTTTGCTGCGGACCAGTGAGTCACCCGAGGAGGAGCGGGCGCACATCGCCGAGAACATGCAGAACCCGGAGACCTACGAGCATCTGGTCCTGTAGCTGTACCGTCACTCCGCGGCGATGGCGGACAGCACGTCGAGTCGCGCTGCACGACGAGCCGGCCAGCTGGCGGCGATCAATCCGAGTACGGCCGAAAGCACGAGGAAGACCACCAGGCTGGTGATCGGCACCGCGGTATCGGTGATCCCTTGTGACCGTAGCGACGACACGAGGGCGATACCGAGTCCCGTTCCGATCACGATGCCGATGATCGCCCCGAAGATTGCGAGGATCACCGACTCGGACCGGATCATGGTGCGGATCTGGCGTCGCTTCATGCCGACGGCCCGCAGCAATCCGATCTCGTGGGTGCGCTCGAACACCGAGAGCATGAGCGTGTTGACGATGCCGATCAACGCGATGATCACCGCCAGGCCCAGCAGGGCGTAGACGATGCCGAGCAGCTGGTTGACCTGTTTTGTCTGCGACGCGTCGAACTGGGCACGGGTCTGGACCTGTACGTTCGGATAGGGGGCCAGCGCGCGCCCGACCGCCTGCTCGACGGAGGCGCTCCCGTCCGTCTTCAGCAGGACGGCGCCGGGGAGGGGGTTCTGGAAGTGTGCGGTGAAGAAGTCCGCGCCGACCAGGTAGCTCGTGACGAGGGCGTTCGGCTGGTAGATGCCTCCGATGCGCATGGTGGTGGGTCCCGTGAGTGCGAACTTCACCGGGACCCTGTCGCCGACCGCCAGATGGTCGGAGTTGGCGGTCGTCGTGTCGATGAGCAGGTCTCCGGCGGCGAGGGCACTCGCGCTCCCGGCGGTCATGTCGAGGATCACGGTCTGAGACAGTGCCTGGGTCGAGAGCGCTCTGAGGGTCTCGAGCGACTGACGAACCTCGAATTGGTCGCCGTAGACGATGGTGGTCGCGTGGACACCGGGGACCGCAGACGCCGCCATGGGGACGGCCGTAGAGAAGTTGCCCGGTCCGCTGTTGTTCGTGTTGGTGATGATCAGGTCGGCGCTGATTGCGTTGTCGACGGCGGCGGTTGCCGATTTCGACGCAGAGGCGCCGAAGACCGCGATCGCCGAGACGAGGGCGAGGCCGACCATCAGCGCCGATGCCGTCTGGGCGGTACGACGGGGACTGCGCATGGAGTTCTTCCGGCCGAGCCTGCCCGCCACGCCCCGGGTCCGGGCGAGCGGGCGCCCGATGACACTGGCGAATGGACGAGCCACCGCGGGGGCCAGCATGGCCACGCCGACGAAGAGGGCCACTGCACCCAGGCCCACCAGCCCGATGGCGGGCTTGGAGAGTCCGATGCCGAGCAAAAGGGCTCCGAGCAGTACGAGCGATATGCCCCAGGCAAACCGTCGCCGGAACGAGACGTCTTCTTGTCCCTCGTGGTCGCTGAGCGCGGCGACCGGCGAGATCCGCACCGCCCGGCGGGCCGGGCTGATGGCTGCGACGACCGTCACGCCCACACCGACCACTAGGGCGACGACCACCGTCCGCGTCTCGAAGACCGGGGTCCCTGTCGGCAGGGTGATGCCGAATCCGCGCAGGAGCGCCTCGATGCCGATGGCGGCGAGCACGCCGAGCCCGATGCCGATGGCGGACGACACGAGACCCACGATCGCCGCCTCGCCGAGCACCGAGCGGAAGACCTGCCGACGACTAGCCCCCACGATGCGCAGCAGCGCCAGCTCCTTGGTCCGCTGACCCACGATGATGGAGAACGTGTTCAGGATGGTGAAGGCGCCGACGAACAGCGCGATGAAGGCGAAGATGAGGAGCGCCGTCGAGAAGAACGAGAGCGCCTGGTCGATGGCGCTCGTCTGCTCGTTGACCACCGTCTGACCCGTGACGACTTCGACACCCCTGGGCAGGATCCGGGCGATGTCCCGCTGGACGGTGGCCTTGTCGGCACCCGGCACCGTGACGACGTCGATCGAGTCGAACTGGCCCACCTCCCCGAAGAGTGCCTGCGCGGTCGGGAGGTCGAAGGCGGCGAGGGTGGCGCCGGCGAGATTGTCGGCGGTGCCGAATCGCACCAGTCCAGAGATGGTGAACGTGCGCGTCGGCCCCTGGAGCAGGATCTGGACGCGTTGCCCGACGGTGAAGTCGTTCTTCTGCGCGGTCCCGACATCCATGACGACGTCGTCGGAGGTCGTCGGCGCGTGTCCCGCTGTCAACCGGAGCTCGGAGATCTGTTGATCCGGATCGAAGGACAGTCCGATGGTCGGCGCACCGCCGGTCGCGATCGCCTTGCCGTCGTGGGAGACGAACTGGGCCTGGCCCTGCACCGATCCTGCGGCGACCTCCACCCCGGGAACGTGCTGGATCCGGGGCAGGATCGACTCGGGGATGGGATTGCGCTCCGCACCCGCGCCGCTCGTCGTGAGCTGGGCCACACCACGCACCTGGAAGTCGATGTTCTGGTAGATGTTGCTGAACAACGTCGTGAAGGTGTTGTGGAGCGTGTCGGTCAGGATGAACGTCCCCGAGATGAAGGTGACGCCGAGCACGATGGCGATCGCCGTCAGTGCCAGGCGGAGTTTGTGGGCGAGCAGTCCCTTGATGGTGACCTTCCACATGTCAGGCGCCCAGGGTCCGCACCCGCTCGAGGACCGAGTCGGCAGTTGGGCCGGTGAGCTCGTCGACCACGTTGCCATCGGCGAGGAAGACCACCCGATCGGCAAAGGCGGCCCCGTGGGGATCGTGGGTCACCATGACGATGGACTGGCCGAATTCGGTGACCGACCGGCGCAGGAAGGCCAGCATCTCCTCCGAGGAGTTCGAGTCGAGATTGCCGGTGGGCTCGTCGGCGAAGATCAGGTCGGGACGGTTGATGAGCGCCCGGGCACACGCACAGCGCTGCTGCTGCCCGCCGGACAGCTCGTTGGGCCGGTGGGTGAGGCGGTCGGCGAGCCCGAGCTGGGTGACCAGGAAGTCGTACCACTCCTTGTCGACGCTCCTGCCGGCGAGATCGGCGGGCAGCGAGATGTTCTCACCGGCGGTGAGGGTCGGGACGAGGTTGAAGGATTGGAACACGAAACCGATCCGGTCCCGCCGGAGCTGGGTGAGCCCGGCGTCGTCCAGGCCACCGATATCGAGGTTGCCGACAAAGGTCTGCCCGGAGGTCGGGCGGTCGAGACCGGCCATGCAGTGCATGAGGGTCGACTTTCCGGACCCGGACGGACCCATGACCGCGGTGAAGCGGCCACGCTCGAAGGCGACGGTGACGCCGGACAGGGCGTGGACCGTCGCCTGGCCCGTTCCGTATGTCTTGCGCAGTTCGACGGCGTGCGCCGCCGGCGGGGCCGGCTCAGAGCCGGCGGTTGTCTCGGTCATCACGGTCCTCGGGGAGTTCGAGCATCAGACGACGACCCGGCAATTCGTCAGTACCCGCCCACCCACAGCACCGCGGTCATCCCTGTGACACCGGCGCGAGCCTAGCCGGCGCCCGGGGATGCGCAACAGGGAATTCGGCTCGGCGCCAGCGGAGTCGAGCCGCAGAAGCAGGACTGTTCCCGCGCTGAGGATACGCTCCTCACCAGACAGCGCCCCCGCCACCGAGAGGAGTGTTCATGGTCCAGCGGACAGCGGTGACCGTGCCCACACCCGACGGCGACTGCCCCTCGATCGTGGTCACGCCGGGCGCCGACGGCACCTCGGCGGCTGTCATCATGTTCATGGACGCCGGGGGTGTGCGCCCGGCGATGATCCAGATGGCCGAGCAGCTGGCGGGCATGGGCTACGTCGCCTTCCTGCCCGAGATGTACTACCGGCACGGTCCATACGAGCCGTTCCGGATGGAGACGGCGTTCAGCGACCCCGGCGAACGGGACCGCGTCATCGCGATGGCCCGCAGTCTCACGAAGGCGATGGCAGCCACCGACACCGGTGCATTCCTCGATTTCCTCTCGGATCATCCGGGGGTGGCCGGAACGACGGTCGGGACGACTGGCTACTGCATGGGCGGTGGGCTGTCCCTCACGGCCGCCGCCCACTATCCCGACCGCATCGTCGCCGCCGCGTCGTTCCACGGTGGCCAGCTCGCCAGCGATGCGCCGGACAGTCCCCACTTGATCGTCGGAAGGATCACCGGGCGGGTGTACGTGGCCGCGGCCGAGCAGGACGACTCGTTCCCGCCGGAGCAGGCGAAGCTCCTCGAGGACGCCCTGGCAGCGGGTCACGTCGACCACACCGTCGAGACCTATCCCGCACGCCACGGCTTCGCCGTGCCCGACAACCCGAGCTACGACCCCGAGGCAGCGGCTCGCCACTGGCGCGCACTCGGGGAGCTCTACGGGTCGTTGCACTGAGGACGCAGGGGCACTGCAGCGCTCGGTCGCCCTCCGTCAGGTCCGGGTCGGGTCGAATTCGAGCACCTGGGTCAAGCGGATGTTGTTGCCCGACGGATCCCGGAACGAGGTGTCGATCCCGTACGGCTGTCTGGTCGGGGGATCGTTGAAGACGACGCCGCGTGCAGAGAGCTGCTGGTAGGCCGCCTGACAGTCGTCGGTCTCCAGGAACAAGGTCCCCCCTGCACCCTTGGCCACTACAGCGGCCAGTGCCGCGCTGGCCGATGCGTCGAGCATGGGCGGACCGGGCACCGGCATCAACACGAGTCCCATGTCGTCCTGGCCTGCTGGCCCCACGACGAGCCACCGGAAGTGCCATGCCTCCATCGTGACGTCGCTCCGGACCTCCCAGCCCAGGGTGTTGGTGTAGAAGTCGAATGCCTCTTCCTGGTCGTGGACCCAGAACTGGGAATTGGCGATCTTGATCACCGTAGGCCTCCTCTTGGCTCCGTCGGTATGACGGAGCTTACGAAGCCTCCCTGCGATCGTCTTCTCGAAATGTGCGGTTCTTGGGCCGGCCGTAGCCCTGGGCGATGCACAGTGGGATCCGGACAAACCTCGCGGCAGGGGGCCACGACGCACGGTAGGCGGTCGGGGACTGGCCGAACATCCGCCCGAAGCTCGTGGTGAACGATCCGACACTGCCCTGCCCGACCGCGAAGCAGATCCTGGCCACCGACCAGTCCGTGGTGCGGAGCAGCGCCGCGGCGCGTTCGAGGCGCCGGGTCAGCAAGTACTGGTACGGGCTCTCGCCGAAGGCTCTGGAGAACGCTCGGCTGAAGTGAGCACGTGACAGTCCGGCGGCGCGTGCCATGTCGGCGACGGACAGCTCTTCGTGGTAGCGCGCATCGGCCAGGTCCTTCGCCCGCAAGAGGTGCCGAGCGGCTGGTACGGTCGCCATGTTCGTAACGCTACGCCCACAACGGCTCCGCCTGACTGCGAATTCTCGGTCCCGCTCGCCTGAAGCGCCCGAGCGTACCAACCCTCGTATCCTCCGGGCATGGGATGGACGCTGCGATCAGGTCGACCATCGGACGTGAGCTCTGTCCTCCAACTGTGGATCGACGCCGATGCCGAACCCAGCCACACCGACGACGTGGAGAGCCTCACGAAGCTCATCGCCCATGACCCAGTGGCATTGATCGTTGCCGATGACGACGGGCGGCTGGTCGGGTCGGTGATCGCCGGCTGGGACGGGTGGAGAGGTTCGGTCTACCGCCTGGTCGTCGCCCGCTCCGAGCGCCGCAGCGGGTTGGGTAGCCGGCTGCTCGCCGAGGCCGAATCCCGGCTGGGTGCGGTCGGAGCCGTGCGCTTGCAGGCCATCGTGGTCGAGACCGAACCAGTGGCGCCGAGCTTCTGGGCGGCGAGCGATTGGGATCGGCAAGACCATCGACTGCGATTCGTCAAGGGCTGACGGGTACGTCGGTTCAGGTGCTCGGCGGGGTGACGGTGCAGCCCACGCAGGGCCCACCGCCACGGAAGTAGACGGGAATCGACGGTGAGTCCGTCGGCGGGTTCGTGGGCAGGAGCACCGGCGGGCGCGGCGTCTGCTTGAAGTCGAAGTCGTCGACCATGTTGCCGAGGACCGGCTCGTCTTCGCGCACGTCGGGACGGGGGTCGGGTCGTCCGTCGGTCTCGGGGTTCAAGCGGGACCCGCCGAGAAAGTCGTCCTCGATGAACTTGAGATAGGCATCGCTCGAGAGGGTCTGGTGATCGACGTACCCTTGCTTCGCGTAGGAGGAGATGACCATGCCGGGCACACGGAGGCCGTACCCGTTGTGGTCGACGGACGGTGGGACAACGTTGTCGTAGAAGCCGCCCCAGTCGTCCCACTGCAAGAAGATGGCCGTCGAATTCCAATCCGGGCTCTCCATGGCGGCGTTGATGACCGCGGTGACATACGCCTGGCCCTGGTGGACGCTGCCGGGCGGGTGCTCGCTGTCGGCCTGTGAGGGTGTGACCCACGAGACCGCGGGCAGGGTCCCGGCCTCGGCCGCCGCGAAGTACCCGTTCAACGGCTGGATGTTGCGGAGCTGATGGTCCGCCTGGACGTCCTCGAAGACGGGTAGCGGGTTCCAGATGCCCGGGGTCAGGTAGTTCTGCGCCACCCGTGGACACGACAGCGCCGAGTCGTTCTCGCAGTCGGGCTGATCCCCGGTTTGCACGTAGTAGGCCCACGAAACGTGCGCGTTGTAGAGGAGCCAGGTGATGTCCGTCCAGGCGTTGGTGATGTCGGCAGTACCGGTGTCGATGGCCTGGTCCACGTATTTCTGCATCTGTGCCGGGGTGTACGGACCCTGAATGGCGTTCCTGCAGCTCTTCGGGTTCGGACCCGAGCACCTGGCCGACCAGCCCGACACCAGGTAGAGGTGGTCGGGCAGCGACCACGAGGCAACCGGTTCGAACATGTGGTCGTCGAGTGCGAACTGTTTGGCATAGGTCCAGTAATTCGGGATCTCCGCTGCCGTGTGGTACCCCATCACGTCGGGCGTCGTGAAGGGGGAGCATGCCGGATTGTTGACGTTGGCTCCGCACCCCTTCTTGGCCTTCGACGCCTGCGCGATGAACCCGTCCATCTTCCCCCCGGCGACGTCCCTTCGCGCATTGACGGCGCCGTGCGGTCCGCCCCCGTTGACGTCCGTGGGGTCGTGGTACGGCGCGGTGCACCCACCGGTGGGGTTCGGCACGCAGACGGTCGGCACGCCGTCCTTCATCGGGATGCCGTCCGCTCCCGGGAAGGTCCCGAAGTAGCTGTCGAAGGAGCGGTTCTCCTGCTCGATGATGATGACGTGCTTGATCTTGTGGATCCCGGCCTCGACGACGTACTGGCCTGTCGGCCCGCCGGTGACGCGCTCGACGCCGGCGGCCGAGCCCGGTGGGGAGCTGCGCCGCCCGCCATGGCCGGCCGAGCTCGGGGGGGAGCTGCCGCAGGCGGTCAGGACCAGCGCCAAGGCGAGGAGGCCGGCACCGGACGGGCGGCGACCCCTCGACCTTCGTTCGGTCTCGTCGACTCCCAGGCGGTGTCCCGTATCCCACATGGCCCTTCCTCGTTCTCCGAACCGCTGCGTGCAGGATGGCATAACTGCCGTCGAGCGACTCGCCGCTCAGGCGTGGGCAGCGGCAACGGGTCGGTCGTCGGGCAGTCGCGCGCATGTTCGAGTGCGCGCAGGAACAGCACCATACCCACTGCCCGGACCGCCGACTCGGAGGAGCGGCGCTGGCCGGAAGCACGGGATATCGGGTCGGACCAGACCGAGCTCGTCGTAGAGGCGCAGAGCGGTGACCTCGACGCCGGTGCGCCACCTGTCGCATCCGTGCGAGCGACCGACCCCGACGATGCCTCGATCGTCCCGGGTGCCGCGAGGCAGGACCCGGGTCCGTCGGCGGAGGTCAGGCTTGCGCGATGCGGACAAGGTTGCCCGAGGGATCACGGAAGGCGCAGTCGCGCGCTCCCCAGGGCTGGGACGTCGGCTCCTGGAGCACCTCGGCTCCCGACGCCCGGACCTTCTCGAAGGTGGTGTCGAGGTCGTCGGATTGGAAGATCGCCGCTTGGAGCGAGCCCTGCGTCACAAGTGCCAGGAGGGCGTCGCCCTCGGCCTGCGAACGACCGCCGTGCGGTTGGGAGAGGACGATGCCGATGTCCTGCCCTGGGGCACCGACGGTGACCCAGCGGAAGCCCTCCGACGCGACGTCCATACGAACTTCCAGGCCGAGCGCGTCGCGATAGAAGCCGAGCGCGGCATCGGGGTCGTGGACGGGGATGAACATTGAGGAGACGGTGACTGTCATAGGGTCAGAATAGGAGCACCGACCCCACGCGTGCTTCTCCGATCCTGCTTGGTGCCGGGGCGGGTCAGGAGGCTCGAGCCCCGGCGCAGTGTCGTCCGGAACCGGTCGGCCAGGTCGGCAGCGCTCAGACGGTGACCGGGGTACGCCGCGGTCGTGTTCCGAACATGCTCACGCACGCCGGAAGGAATTCGAGGTCGCGGTGGTCGCGGGTGCGGTCCTGCGACGGTGGCATGCCGACGATCTCGGTGAAGCGCGAACTGAACGAGCCGAGCGATGTGCAGCCGACGGCGACGCAGGTATCGGTGACAGAGGTTCCCTGACGGAGGAGCGCTTTCGCCCGTTCGATGCGTCGGGTCATCAGATAGGCGTAGGGAGTCTCGCCGTACGCGGAGCGGAACTTGCGCGAGAAGTGCGCGGGCGACATCAGCGCGGTACGAGCCATGGCCGGGACGTCCAGGGGTTGCGCGTACTGGCGGTCCATGAGGTCACGAGCCCGTCGGAGGTGCATGAGGTCGGACAGTTCCTCCGGCGTCATGCTGACGACACTACCCGCCCTCGGAACTACCCCTCGCGGTAGTAGTGGTCTAACTCGAGGTCCTCGAGGAGGCTGGGACCGGTCGGCTCCCATCCGAGTAGTTCCCGGGTGACGGCCGCGGTTGCGGGGCAGTCGAGGGCGACGAAGTGGCCCAGGTGGCCGAATTGTTCGACAGCGTCGGAGGGCGTCACCGACGAGGTCGGGACGCCGAGGTGACGACCCATCACCTCGGCGATCTCGTGGAAGGGAACACCCTGGTCGGCGACCGCATGCAACACAGAACCGGCGGGGGCGGACTCGACAGTCAGGCGGGCCAGGCGGGCGGCATCGGAGCGGTGCACGGCCGGCCAGCGGTTGGTGCCGTCTCCCACGTATCCGGCCATGCCCCGCTGCCGGGCGATGCCGACAAGCGTTGCCATGAACCCGTGGTCGCCGTCACCGTGGACAGTCGGGGGGAAGCGCAGCACCGATGAGCGGATCCCGATGCCCCGCAGCGAAAGGGTGAGCAGAGCGGTGGCCGCCCGGTGCCCGGCGGGGTTGGCCCGAACCGCGGGGCTCGCGACGAGCCCGTCGTCCTCGGTGGCCGCCCGACCGGCAGTCAGGCCGATCATGCCTGAAGCGAGCACGAAGGGTCGCTCCGACTCGCCCAGGGCGGCACCCATGGCCTCCACAGCCCGCCGATCGGCGGCTCCTGCGGCGGCGAAATTACCGCCGAAGGCCACGTCGTGCTGGAACGCCAGGTGGATCACACCGTCGGAGTCGGCGGCCGCCTTGGCCAGGCTGTCGGGGTCGTCGAGGTCACCCCGCTGAACGATGGCGCCGGCCGCTTCCAGCCGCTGGGCCGATGCCTCAGACCGGGCCAGGCCGACCACCTCGTGGCCGGCACCGAGCAGCTCAGGCACGACTGCAGAGCCGATCCAGCCTGATGCGCCGGTGACAAAGATTCTCATGTCGCTACCTCCGGGGGAATGGTGATGTCAGTTACTGCTATCACCATAGACCCGATGTCAGTAACTGTCAACGCTACGATGAGTGTCATGGGCCGATGGGAACCGGATAGTCGAGGTCGGCTGCAGGAAGCGGCCCTCGCGCTGTACTCGGAGCGGGGATTCGACCAGACCACGGCTGCCCAGATCGCCGTCCGGGCCGGAGTGACCGAGCGCACCTTCTTCCGGCACTTCCCGGACAAACGAGAGGTGCTCTTCGGCGGGTCAGCCGTCCTCAAGGAGCGGATCGTTGCCGGGGTGGCCGGTGCGCCACCGGCCGACGGCCCTCTCGATGCCGTTTCCGGAGGCCTCGACGCCGCCGCCGCGATGCTCGGCGAGTTTCGCCGAGACCTGTCCCGCCAGCGCCAGGCCGTCATCGCCGCCAACCCCGAACTGCACGAGCGCGAACTCGCCAAGCTGGCCGACTACGCGGCAGCGGTTGCTGGCGCCCTCCGTCAGCGCGGCGTGAGCGATCCGCAAGCGACCTTCGCCGCCGAGGCCGGTATGACGGTGCTACGCGTGGCCTTGGAGCAGTGGGCCGGTGGAGACGACAGCCGGGACCTCGCCACCATCATGCGCGACTCCCTCGCCGAACTACGGGCGGTGACGGCCGCCACTTGAGTCCACCCACCGGGAAGCTCCGGCAATCCGGCCCTCGTGCAGAGCGCACGGGGTTGCGGACCGGACCGGCTCTAGTAGGAGCGGCCGACCACTGCTACGAGGTCGGCGTCACTGTCGCCCGGTTCGGCCAGCCCTCCGTCGGGCAGCTGCAGGCAGCGGATGCTCAGGGCGTCAGCGGCGAGCCGGTCCTCGCCGTCCTCTCCGAGTGCCGCCATGGGAATCCGGGCGAAGCCGGTGGCGCCGGCTTCGACAGCCGCATCGAGCGAGTCGACCTCGACCGTGCGCTCGTCACGGAGCAGCGTGGCCTCTGCCAGGAGGTCCGGGCCCACCCGGGCCAGCACCGCCGACACCTCGGCCGCCACTCCGCCGAGCGCCACGTTCCGCTTCTCCCTCATGTGGCGAACGACGACAGTGACGTTGCCCTCGGCCAGGTCGCGAGGTCCGACCTCGACTCGGACCGGCACCCCTTTGAGCTCCCAGTCCACACTCCGACGACCGAAGCTGGTGTCGGTTCGGTCGTCGATGCGAACCCGCCAGCGGCCGGATCCCAGCTCCGCTGCCAGAGCCCGGGCCGCCGCCGCGACGGCCTCGTCCTCCTTGATGACCATGACCACCACCTGGGCCGGGGCCAAGGCCGGGGGCAGCCGCAGCCCGAAGTCGTCGCCGTGTCCCATGACCAGCGCCCCGACCAGCCGGGTGGACACTCCCCATGACGTCTGCCAGACGTGTTCCAGGGTGCCGGTGGCGTTGGCGTAGGTGGTGTCGAAGGCTCGCGAGAAGTTCTGCCCGAGCTCGTGGCTGGTGCCCATCTGCAGCGCCTTGCCGTCGCCCATCATCCCCTCGCAGGTCCAGCTCTGGATGGCGCCGGCGAAGCGCTCGCGGGCCGTCTTGTGCCCGGTGAACACCGGGATGCCCAGCACGTCGACCATCGTGGCCAGGTACACGTCGTTGAGCACGCGCAGGGCGTAGGAGCGGGCGTCGGCTTCGCTGGCGTGCGCGGTATGGCCCTCCTGCCAGAGGAACTCCGTCGTGCGCAGGAAGAGGCGGGGCCGCAGCTCCCAGCGCACCACGTTGGCCCACTGGTTGAGCAGCATGGGCAGGTCACGGTGGCTCTGGATCCACTTGGAGAAGAAGCTGTTGATCACCGTCTCGCTGGTCGGACGCACGACCAGTGGCTCCTCCAGCTCCTTGCCCCCGCCGTGGGTCACCACGGCCAGCTCGGGAGCGAAGCCCTCGACGTGCTCAGCCTCGCGCCGCAGGAATGACTCGGGGATGAACAGCGGGAAGTAGGCGTTCTCCGCCCCGATCTCCTTGATGCGCCGGTCGAGCTCGGCCTGCATGAGCTCCCAGATCCCGTAGCCCCAGGGCCGAATGACCATGGTGCCCCGCGCCGGGCCGTTCTCCGCCATCTCGGCCCCGGCGATGACTTCCTGGTACCAGCGGGGGAAGTCCTCGGCCCGGCTCACGACGGCGCCCTTGGTCATGGGTGGGCAGGTTACCTGTCGCCGCGGCCGCCACCTGTCGTGGTGACGGCAGACGAGTTCGACGAGTACGTCCTCTGCACTGGCACCCCGGACCGAGTCGACCGTCCTGCAGTGTGCGGACCGCGTGCGCCCTGCCGGCTTAAAGGGCGGCTTGCACCACGGCATCTCCGGCACCGTTCCCTGTGCAACAAATGGTTGCACTTCGGCCGGGGACGTGCTACCTTTGGTTGCAGATCGAGAAAGGCAGGAGAGAGATGGGCGATTTACGGATCGAGCGGGACATCGTGATCGAGGCTCCGGTGGACGTGGTCTGGCGGACGATCACCGAGCCCGACCAGATCATCAAGTGGTTCGCCGACCGGGTCGAGCTGGAACTCGAGCCGGGCGGCCGGGGCTACATGGGTTTCGGCGAGCATCACGGCGGACCCGTGGTGGTAGAGACGGTCGATCCGCCCAGCCGGCTCTCGTTCCGTTGGAACCATCCCGTCGGGGAGGAGCCGGTGCTCGCCAACTCGGTGCTGGTCGAGTTCAGCCTCACGCCCCGCGGTGCGGAGCGCACCCATTTGCAGGTTGTCGAGAGCGGCGACGCGCTGCTCCCTTGGCCCGATGCCGAGAAGGACCGCTATGCCGACGAACACGACGGCGGCTGGGCGGACTTCTTGGACCGCCTGGGCGGGTTGTTCGCCGAACACCGGACGGGATGAGGACCGGGCCCGACGACCTGCTCTGGTCGGCAATCGCCGAGCCCTCTCGTCGTCGGGTCCTCGACTTGCTCGTCGGCAGTGGCGAAGCGAGCGCCAGCGGGTTGGCCGAGCAGGTTCCCTTTTCCCGCCAGGCGGTGTCGAAACACCTGGTCGTGCTCGAGGAGGCCGGACTGGTCAGCCGTCGGAAGCAGGGCCGCGAGGTCCTCTACCGGGTCGAAACGGCCCGCCTCGACCAGGCCACCCGGGTCATGGGCGACCTCGCCAACCGGTGGGACCAACGTCTGGCGAACATCAAACGGCTGGCAGAAGCGGCTCACGCAGACGCCAGAGACAAGAGCCGGAAACCGGAGCGATAGGAGGGCCCACAATGGAGACACCATCGGCATCCACATCGGCGATCCCGCAATCCCGACCTGACGCGCATGCGACTGCTGTGGGCCCGACTGCGTTCGTGGCCACTGTCGGCATCGCAACAGCGAGCTGGTTCCTTGCCGTCCAACGCATGAACGGCATGGACATGGGCGTGGCGACCCGGCTGGGTTCGTTCCCCTACTTCTTGTCCGTATGGGTGCCGATGATGGCAGCCATGATGCTGCCGGGAGCGGCCCCTGCGGTGCTACGGCTCGCCCGGACCCGGCTCCGGACGCTCGAGGTGCCACGGTATGTCGGGTCGTACCTCGTCGTGTGGGCCCTCTTCGGCGTCGTCGTGTTCGCGCTCTACCGACCACACGGGACGGTCGCCGCCGGCGCCTTCACATTGGCGGCTGCCCTCTACGAGCTGACGTCGACAAAGCGGCGGTTCCGTGGAATGTGCCGGGAGATGGCGCCGTCCGGGCTGAGTCTCGGGTTGTGCTGTGTCGGTTCGAGCATCGGGCTGATGCTGATGCTGGTGGCACTCGGTGCAATGAGCCTGACCTGGACGGCCGTGATCACCGGGGTGATCCTCGCCCAGAAGCTCATGGCTCCACGAGCGGTCGTCGACGTGCCAGTGGCACTGGCGATCGCCGCTCTTGGCATCGCCATCCTCGTGGACCCCTCGTCGGTCCCCGGCCTCGTCCCCGCCGTGCACTCCATGCATCCCATGCCATCCATGTGAACCGGTTCCGCCGATGTCGCCAATACAACCCAGTCGAAGAGCCAAGGAAAGAGGAGAAATGACTGATCACAAGATCGTGACACACGAAGCATGGGCTACGGCTCGGAACGAGCTGCTCGCCCTCGAAAAAGAGCACACCCGGCGCGGCGACGCACTCGCCCGCATGCGACGGGAGTTGCCGTGGGTACGGATCGAGAGCGAGTACACGCTCCAGACCGCCGAGGGTCCCCGCGCCCTGGCCCAGCTCTTCGACGGGCGATCCCAGCTCGTCGTCTACAACTTCATGTTCGGTCCCGATTATGAGGCCGGGTGCCCCGTCTGCTCTTCCATCGCCGACAGCTTCAACGGCGTGCTCGAGCACCTCAAGGCCCGGGACGTCACCATGATCTGCGTCTCACGCGCCCCATTGGACAAGCTCCTCCCCTACCGCAGACGGATGGGATGGCAGTTCAATTGGGCGTCCAGTTACGAGAGCGACTTCAACTTCGACTTCGGGCGCTCGGTGACCAAGGAGACGGTCGCCACCTGGTTCGAGGACGAGCCGCCCCAGATCCCCGCACTGCTCGCCGCCGACTGCGGGACCGACGCGGTCAGCTACCTGTCGGAGGGCCCCGGGGTGACCGTGTTCACCAGGTCCGGCAGGGACCTCTACCTCACGTACTCGACCACGGCCAGGGGGCTCGAGCCAGTGATGGTGTACTACGGCATTCTCGACCGAGTCCCCCACGGCCGCAACGAGGGCGAGCCCGCCGATCCCACGTGGCTGCGCCGGCACGACGAATTCGCACTCTCACCGCGAACCTGAAATAGGCCTCACGAGCCCGGTCAGTTCGCTACGAGCAGTGCGTCGATCTTCGGGTTCAACGCCTGTTGATCGGCGACGTGGACATAGAGATCATGAGGACGGCTGGGATCGGTCCGCCACGACAGCCCGCCTTGAGCGTTGACATAGGCCGCACCGCCTTGACCCAGTTCCGAGAAGATGCCCTGCTTGCCCCCGATCGCATAGAGGAGAGTGGGCCCATCCCAGTCTCCGTCACCAGGGGGCCCACATCCGAATTCCCACTGATACACAATTCGCATCGGGTTGTCGGGCCTTACCGATGCACAAAGCCCTCCTCCGACCTTCGTCTGGGTCCCAGCAAAGCCATCGACCCACGCGATCGGCGTGGGCCAATCGGTGCCACTCACAACGTAACTCGCGGACACCAGGTCCAGTTTCTGGTTGGTGACAGCGGGGGCACCATTGGGAAACAGGCCATCCTCGATCACCAGTCTCTTGACCTTTGCTTGGATCAGTGCGCGTCCGCCGAGCGAGCTCCCTTGTCCCGACGGTGAACGGAGCAATCCTGCCAAATTCGTGTAGGCACCGATGGCGACAATGGTGACGCTGTGATCGGGCTGGTCCGCCAGAAGGTGTCGATAGAGACCCACCGCTCCCGGGACATCGCTACTCGAGTCAACGGAATGAGGAAGCTTGTCGACGAGGTCATCGGAGTACCCATGTGGTGCCGTGTTGGCGCCGCTGTCGGCGACCGCACCCAGGGGAATCGTCGGATGTCCATAGGCGGTGTCAATGGCATCCATAGCGGCAACCGCCAGTGGGTTCCGAATGTCTGACATGATCCCCAGTACCCGTACGGTGCCTCGCTGTTCCAGGATGTTCGCCATGCCGATGGCGGTGGCGTCATCCCACCACAGAGACAGGTCGGAGTCGATGATGATTCGCGGAGCCGCCGATGAATTCTCCCCACTCGCTGCGGTCTGCGAACGTGCGGAGTTGCCCGAGAGGAGGATTGCGCCGATGGCAACGGCACCAGCAACGAGTACCAGCGACAGCGTCAGCACCCAACGTTTTCTCACCGGCGTCGTCTTTTCAAGGAATGGACCCCCGAGGGGATCCTAGTGTGGTGACACGTAAATAGTCGCGCGATAGGTGTAGGATGGGCTCATGGCCCGACCACCTGCGCCACCACTACGCCTGAGTAAGAAAGAACGCACCGCGCTCGAAGGTATCGCAGCAAGCGTTTCCTTGCCGCACCGGGCCGTGAGGGAAGCCAAGGGCCTGTTGATGGCTGGTGACGGCGTGGCGAACTCGAGCATCGCCGAGGCTCTGGGTGTCTCACGTTCGACGGTTCTCCAATGGCGGAGTCACTTCGATTCAGATGGAGTCGAGTGGGTGGGCGAGGTGCACGAAGGCCGTGGTCGCAAACCGGTCATCACCCAGGAACAGATCGACCAGATGATCAGCGACACCTTGCACACGACGCCGCCTGATGCCACCCATTGGTCGAATCGCACCATGGCCGATCACTGCGGCCTCTCACGCACGACGGTCCAGCGCGAGTGGCAGGCCCGTGGGATCAAACCTCATCTGGTCAAAACGTTCAAGATCTCGAACGATCCGGACTTCGAGGACAAGTTGATCGACGTCATCGGCCTGTACATGAACCCACCCGACGGTGCCATCGTCCTGTCATTCGATGAAAAGTCCCAGATCCAGGCCCTCGACCGCACCCAGCAGAGCCTGCCGATGAAGCAGGGACGTCCCGGGACCATCACCCATGACTACAAGCGCTACGGAACCACCACCTTGTTCGCGGCCCTCAACGTCCTCACCGGCGAGCTCATCGGTCAGTGCTTCTCACGTCATCGCCATGAGGAGTTCTTGGCCTTCTTGCGTCTGATCAATCGCGAAGTCCCTCGGGGCAAGGAGATCCACGTCATCTTGGACAACTACGGCACCCACAAGCACCCTGACGTGGTGGCGTGGCTGGAGAAGCACAAGCGCTTCCACTTTCACTTCACGCCGACGAGCTCTTCTTGGTTGAACATGATCGAGCGGTGGTTCGGTGCGATCACGAACAAACGGATCCGGCGGGGCAGCTTCGGCAGTGTTCCTGAACTTATTGAAGCCATCGAGGACTACATCGCCCATCACAACCAGGACCCAATTCCGTTCATCTGGACCAAGACGGCCAAGCAGATCATCACCAAGGTCCGACGGGGACGGGTGGCCCTTGAGACCGTGAGTCAATCGCGCGCTATTTGAGTGTCACCGCACTAGGACAGGGCCCCCATGCACTCCGCCCCGAGCTGGCAAGAGCAATTTGCCACCATGGAAGTCGTCTCCTGCACAGGCCCGGATGGGTGAAACCGACAATCGGGCGGCGCCGAAGGACCGGTCGTCCCCATCGGCAGCGAGAGTTCGCGAGACACAGGAGATAACGTCACGACAACGGGACGCTCGAGAGGAGTCGGCAATGGCCAAATCGCTGTACACGGCCCGGGCCCACGTGGTGGGTGGCCGGGTCCAGGGTCACGGTGTGACCAGCGACGGGGCACTGGATGTCCAGCTGCGGACTCCCGTCGAGATGGGTGGCGAGGGCGGAGGCACGAACCCTGAGCAGCTTTTCGCCGTCGGCTACGCAGCGTGCTTCGAGGGGGCGCTCGGCGTTGTCGGGCGTCGAGAGAAGGTTGATCTCGGGGCCGCTTCCATAGACTCAGAAGTGAGCCTGATCACCACCGAGAACCGCGGATTCACTGTGGCCGTAGGACTTGACGTCTCGCTTCCGGGAATAAGCGATCCCGAGCGCGCCATGTCGATCGTTGCCGCAGCGCACGAGGTGTGCCCATACTCCAACGCAACCCGCGGCAACGTGGAAGTGATCCTGAGGGCCAATGGCCACCCGGTTCCGACGGCAGGCCCTGGAGACAACTGACCATTCCGGCCCCGATGATGTGGAGTCCGCCATGAACCCGACCGATCCCGTGGTCACGCCCTCCGGTCATACCCCTGAAGGCGGAGTCCTTGTCGGCGACACACACGCACGTACGGGCATGGTCCTCTTCGAGGATCCACAGTGCCCGTACTGTCGAGAGTTCGAAGAGCAAAACGGACGTCTGATCACCACTGCTGTGGATGCTGGCGAGCTCGCCGTCGAATACCGCATGCGCTGCTTCCTGGGCCCAGAGTCAGTCCGAGCATGCAACGCGCTCGCACTCGCCGCAGAGGCAGATCTCTTCGACGATTCCGCCGCACGCTGTTCGGGGAACAACCTCCCGAGGGAACGGGAGGGTTCACGAAAGGGGATCTCGTACGACTCGGTGCGAACGTAGGACTGACCACCTCGGACTTCGTCTCTGGCGTGCGAGCGGCCCGGTACGAGAAGTGGGTGCTCGGTCGTGAAGCCGCCTACCGAGCCCAGGATCCGCAGGGAACCCCCGCCGCGTGGCTGAACGGCGATCCGCTCGATTCCGGGGTGCTCTTCGACAGGACCGAGCTCGAGCGCCGACTTCGGGTCTAGAGGCGACGCTGTGCCTACACAGCGACAGTGGACGGACACTGCAGCGATCAGAACCCAAGCGGTTCATTCACCAAGATTGCGGTGATCCGGTCGGGTGCGACCGCCTTGTTGACCACGAGGATGTTATTCACTCCGCTGGGAACGCCGTAGGCCAACCTGGCCCGCCGGTCCTCGAGTGGAAAGCAGTACTCATAGATGCGTCGCAGCCCTGTGGTGAGATCGGGAACGATCTTCTGCGCACCGACGACGAGTACTACATGACCCGCTCCGGAAACGATCGGACCGAGCTGGCTCCCGCTCGCGGACGCTATGAGCATTGAACCCTCCTCCGTGAGGGCGTGAACGCTCCCGACGACCCAATCCGGCGAAGCGGACAGCTGGCGCATCTCACGACCCTGCATTTCGCGATCCATCTGGTAGAGACGGGGGCGAAGTGGCTGGTACTGTCCGGATCGTTCGATATCTTCTGCGACATCGATGACCTCGAGCGTCCGGGAGGTGTTGTTGTAGACCTCGGCTCCCACCGGGATGATCGACCGCACGGCCGTTCTCCCCTGTTCGGCGGAGTCGACCACGATGGGAGTGATTCCGTTGCGGTCGAGAACGCTGGCGAGAGCACTGATTTGCTCCCTCGGGGCCACTCGAGAGAACTCGGCCTCTGCCTCCTTGCTGGGACCCGCCGCCGAGGCGTCCCCAGGCAGGCCTGTGGTCGATGACGTATCCAGGTCACTCACCGCCGACTTCAGCGAGGCGCTGGTGGACCAACGCAACCGCCATGGACCCCTCGCCTATCGCAGCCGCGCAGCGCTTGATCGACCCGCTCCTGACATCGCCGGCGGCAAACAGTCCTGGCAGGTTCGTTTCGAGAGGCAGGGGTTCACGAGACAACGGCCACCCGTCGAGTGCATCGGCAGATGAGGAGAGCTCGGCCCCGGTACGAACGTATCCTGCGGCGTCGAGAGCGAGTCCCACGTTGGCCGCTCCTTGGGTGCGCGGCTCCCCGCCGATGCAAACGAAGAGCGCGTCGGCTGGCATACGAGTGACGGTGCCTCCTGACGAGACCATGAGTGCTCGCAGACGAGAATCCGATTCGAGACTGACCACTTCCGTGCTTGTCCGCACCTCGACGTTTCCGAGCTCCTTCAACTGGCTGATCAGATACGTGGACATCGATGCCTCGAGCGATCGACCCCGGACCAGCAACGTCACCTGCCCGGCATAGCGGGAGAAGCGGATCGCCGCCTGGCCGGCCGAGTTCCCTCCCCCGACAATGGCCACTTGGCACCCACTGCAGGTGACCGCCTCACTCGGGCCGGCTCCGTAGTAGACACCTGAGCCCAGGAGTTCATCGATGCCCGGAACCTCAAGACGACGCCAGTCGACGCCGCTGGCGATGAGCATGGCCCGTGACCGCACGGCTGTACCGTCGGAAAGGTGGGCGATATAGCCCGAGTCGTGTCTGGCGATGTCAGCGAGACGGCGGGCCAGAAGCACTTCGGCCCCGAATCGCTTCGCCTGTGCGGTTGCCCGCATCGCCAGTTCGCTGCCGCTGATCCCCTGTGGGAATCCGAGATAGTTCTCGATCCTGGAGGTCGTACCGGCCTGGCCTCCGGGCGCGAGAGCTTCGACGGCTACGGCGCGCAACCCCTCAGATGCCGCGTACACCGCTGCGGCCAGCCCGGCTGGACCGGCACCGACGATCGTCAAGTCGTACTCCGACAACTTTGGTGCCGATACCATTCCGAGCCCTGCCGCCACGTCTTCCAGCGTGGCCGGCGCAAGCCGCAGTCCGTTGGGGAGGACGCAGACAGGGAGCCGGTCCGCTCCGCTCTCCTCTGCGGACAGCACCTGTTCGACCCGCGCAGCGTCGTCCACGTCGATCCACTCATAGGGGACTCCATTGCGGCTGAGAAAGTCACGGAGGCTGTAACCGACGGAGGATGCCCGCTGACCGACCAAGAGAACTTGAGGAGTGACGGGCCTTGCGTCGTAGTCGATCATCGACATGGCGGTCCTCCCACCTTCATGACGTCAGGATCGCACATCCACAGGTCGCACACAGCGGTGGCCACACCACGGATCCCGCTTGCCGAACGGTCCCGTTCGGACCGGGTACGGCCCGTCCAATCCGTTGCGTCATCACTGTTCCATCAAGAGGTCTTGCCAGTTGGCCGGGACGTTTCCGGTTGGTCCGGGCACGGTCTGGTCGAGCGGATGGTGCTCCGGTGGTGCGAGACGAGGTCCTTCGACGTACTCCTTGGTCCGGTAGTCCCAGAACCAATCCTCACCTGGCTCGAAGCTGCGGATGACAGGATGACCTGATGAGCCCGCATGCGCGGTTGCATGTTTGCTCAAGGACTCGTCACAGCATCCGATGTGGCCGCACTCCGTGCAACGCCGTAGGTGGAGCCACCATCCGCCGGACTCGAGGCACTCCACGCAACCTGTGCCGCTCGGTGGAACATCTGGATCTATGGAATTGGTCATGCTTGCGCCTCCTGCTGCAGTTCGGTCGACGATAGCGAGGAGCGGGATCCGACCTCTCGGTTGGTCTTCGGCCACCGATACTAGGGTGAACACCCCGGACCCATGACCGAAGTCGTCACCGCCACCAGCCCAGCGCTTCGTGAAGCAGTTGAACGTCGACCAACCGGCCACGCCTCCCGTCACGATCGATGCCGATCCCCTACCGACGGAATCGGTCCTCGTCGGACCCGAGCCGCAGGAATGGACGACTGATGCCCACTGATCGTGCCAACGCCATGGATCACGTCGTCCTGGTGCTGTTCGAAAACCGGTCCTTCGACAACCTCCTCGGGTATCTCTATGAACCGGGCGAGGTCCCCGCCTACGAGGGTGTCATCGGAAGACACCTTTCCAACCCGGTTCCCGAATGGGCCGAACACGGAGCTGAGAAGCACATCGTCCCCTTCGAAGTGGCGACGAGCATGGACGCTCCCAACCCGGACCCGGGCGAGGAGTTCCAACATACGAACACGCAGCTGTTCAACGTGCTCGACGAGCCCAATCGATTCAAAGACGCCACCGAAATGGAGGCGCCCTTCAACGCTCCCGCGCCGGGACAAGAGCCGACCATGGACGGCTTCGTCACCGACTACATCAGCTACTTCACCGTCGAAATGGGCCGTCAACCCACCTATGACGAGTACCGCCAGATCATGACTGGTTACACGCCCGAGCAGGTTCCAGTGATCAGCTCGGTCGCTCATGGGTTCGGCGTGTTCGACCACTGGTTCTCCGAGGTCCCGTCTCAGACCATGACCAATAGGTCCTTTTGGACCGCGGGGACGGCCTCGGGGCTCGTCGTCAATCGGCCGATGAGCCACTTCATGCACCACAACAGCGCCGAGACCATCTTCAACCGGTTGGAATCAATGGGCAAGACCTGGAAGATCTACGTCCTCGAGCCTGATCCGATCTCCTTCACCGGGATCATCCACATGTCCCGGCTTCGAGATCGCTTCGCCACCAATATCGTTCCGTTCTCCGAGTTCGAACGCGACAGTGCCGAAGGGACGCTGCCGAGCTTTTCGCTCATCGAGCCCAATCTGTTGGCTGGTCATGGCGACTATCATCCCGCCTTCGGCCGGGCGTTGCTCCCGGGGCTGGAGGTGGACATCGATCCGCCCTCGTCGATCCTGGCCGGTGAAGCGTTTCTGGCCCGCATCTACAACGCGGTCAAGTCTGCACCTGCCGCGGGTGGTTCGAACATCTACAACACGACGTTGCTCGTCGGTTGGGACGAACCCGGTGGCACGTATGACCACGTTCCGCCGGGCCTCGTGGCGCCACCAGATGCGGCAATACCGAGGGGAATGCCGACCTTTGAGTTCGATCGGTCGGGTTACCGCGTGCCGGCCATTGTCGTGTCGCCGTGGGTACCCGAGAACTCGGTCTTCACAGACGAGTACCGCCACACTTCGATGATCGCAACGTTGCGCAAGGTGTGGGAGCTTGGGGAACCCTTCTCGAAACGCGAGGCTGGGGCCAGAACCTTCGATCATGTCTTCAGCCTTGACCAGCCACGCGCGGCTGCAGCCTGGCCAGAAGTGACACCACTCGCCGTTCCGGCGTTTCAAGAGCAACGGGCGGCCGACCGAGGAGCCATCAGCACGCTGGGTCGGCATCTCTGCCACGGCTTGCTTTTGCACGCAGAAGGACTGGCAAAGGGGATTCCATCGGTCCCTGCCGACCCCGAGATGCAGATATCGCCTGACGTCGCCCTCGATATCGTGCACCGGATATCCGCCCGCCTGTTCCCGAAACTGAGCCAGGCCAAGGACGCCGATTGAATTTGCCGGCGGTCACAACGGCTGGCCCTCCGGCCCCGACACTTGGCTCATCGAGGAGGTCGACTCCCGAATAGTACCGGGTGACTGATGAACGAACAGCTCATCCTTGCCTCACCAGAGACCGAACGCACATTCTGGGGAAAGATACCTGTCTCGGACGAGGATCGATTACGAGATCACTCTCGTGAAAGGAGATGCACCAATGGCGAGCGAAGGATTTCATGAACCGGCTTCACTCCTCGATGACGCGACCATCGACTACCACCGAGCGATGACGTCGCTGTGCGAGGAGTTAGAGGCCATTGATTGGTACGACCAGCGGGTCAAAGCCACGTCTGACACCGGTCTGGCATCCGTCCTCACCTACAACCGAGATGACGAAAAGGAACACGCGGCCATGCTCCTGGAGTGGCTCCGACGTCGCGATCCTGCCCTTGACGCGAACCTCCGTCGATACTTGTTCACCGATCAGCCGATCACCGAGGTCGGACCGGTGAGCAGCAGCACCGGGCCAGTGACCGCGGCGGACTGTGCGTCCGGCTCACTCGGTATCGGCAGTCTGAAGGGAACCCTGCAATGAGCTGCGAGGCGGTTCGTCGCGAACCGTCCGGTCGCTCTCACGGACGTTCCCCCGTTCCGGCCTGATCGGTCCTGACGGCCCCCGCCGTCTCCAGACCGGCGATCTGAGACTCGTCATAACCGAGTCCTTCGAGCACTTCGCGCGTATGCTCTCCCAGTCGTGGTGCGCGGAATCGGGGTTTGGCGGACTCACCCTCGAAGTCGGCGGGAGTGGCAAGCATCATCTGGGTTCCGTGCTCGTCGGGCACCTGCACCAGCCCACCGGCCGCCAGGAACTGCTGGTCGGAGAGAAGGTCCTCGACGGTCTGTACCGGTGACCAGAAGAAGTCCGGGTCGGCATCGAAGATCTCGGCCCATTCCGAGAGTGGCCGTGTGGAAAAGATCTCGTCCAGGAGGCGCACCAGCTCAACTCCGTTCTTGTATCGCGCCACCGTGGTGTCGAAGCGCTCGTCGGTGAGCCATTCAGGGCGATCGACGGCCCGGGCCAGGGGCGGCCAGTGCCGCTCTCCTTCCAGGCCGACGATCCAGAAGCGCCTCCCGTCGCCGGCGGTGTAGTTGTTGACGGTCGGATTCGTCATCGTCGACCGGCTCCCGAGCCGGATCGGCCTTCCCCACATCAGCGCCACGTTCACGTCGAATCCGATGGTGTAAGCGCCTTGGCGAAGGAGGGATGCCGAGACAAGGTCGCCCACGCCCGTGCGTTCGCGGGCGACGAGCGCGGCGCAGACCATGGCCGCTCCCGTCATCGCGACCGAGTGGTCGCCCATGCCTCCGCGCTGGAAGGGAAGGTCGCCGCCGGGAGGCGCCAGCGAGGCCGCCACTCCGGACCGCGCCCAGAAGGCCCCGATGTCATATGCCGGCCGATCCGCTTCGGGACCAGTCAGGCCGTACCCGGTGATGATGGCGTAGACCAGCGCTGGGTTGCGGTTCCTGAGGGACGTTGGGTCGAGGCCGACGCGTTCCAGCGCCGACAGCCGGATGTTGCTGAGGAAGACGTCTGCCCCATCGATCAGCGTGTTGGCAATTTGGCGGCCCTCGGACGAGGAAAGGTCCAGAACAATGCTTCGCTTGGAGCGGTTGTCGAGCTCGAAGACGGGGTTGCTGGGTAGATCACCTCCGAGCATCTTCTGGAAACCCCGTGCCGGGTCACCGCTCGGCGGTTCGATCTTGACCACGTCGGCGCCCCAATCGCTCAGGATGCCGCCGGCCGCCGGACCCGCGACCCACACGCCCAGCTCGACCACCTTCACTCCGCGTAGTGGTCCGGTGGGTTCACCTCGATTGTCCACGGCCCCCCCGGATACGACCGATGGTCCCATTCGACGTTCCTTACTGAGACGTTGCCTCGGTTCGGACCCTAGACGAACTTATTGGGCCCGGCCTTGGACTGCGCCACCGGCGCCGGGAGGTCAATCGATGAACGATCAAGTTTGCCGCGCTGCTCACACCCCGACATACACTCGGACATGCACCGGTTCTTCGACGAGCGGCAGTATGCGGTCGTGCAGGCGGCGTGCGCACGCTTGATCCCGACCGACGAGGACCCCGGGGCGACCGAAGCGGGCGTGGTCGACTACATCGACGGGTTCCTCGGCGCCTTTGCCAGCGATCCCCCTCTGATCTGGGCGGGAGGGCCGTTCTCGGGGCGGTTCGGTGGAGCCCCCGGCTTCGCAACCTTCCACCGGCTGGCCCCGCGTGACGAGCTCGCGTGGCGCACGCGGATCGAAGGCTCATTGGGCATTCCCGAGCGCGAGCGGCTCGGACCGGTGCGCGGCCTCCAGGAGCGCTACCAAGAGGGCATCGTCGCTCTTGGCGAGGACTTCATCGAGCAGTCCGGTGAGGAGCAGGACCGGCGGCTGCGGGTGAACCGCGAGTTCACTCTGCTCCTCTACGGCCACGCCTGCGAGGGGATGTACGGCGCGCCGGAGTACCTGGGCAATCGGGGCCTGGTCGGTTGGCACAACATCGGATGGGACGGCGACGTCCAACCGAGGGGGTACACCGACGGGGAGGTCTCCCAGCCGTGAGCCGCGACTTCGACGTCATCATCGTGGGTTCTGGGCCAGGCGGTTCCACCGCGGCCGACGTGCTCACTGCTGCGGGCCGGTCCGTCGTGATCTTCGAGCGTGGACGGAACCACCTGATCGACCTCGAGGACCCGAATGAGCTCCTCTACGAGTACTCCAACGACGAGATCAAGTTCTGGAGCCGTCACTTCCTCGGTCCCGACCCGTGGCTCGAGCCGAGAACCTTCCGCCACCGCGAGGAGGATGGCGACCGGCTGCACACCGGTGAGGTCAACAATCTCCCGGCCACAGTAGGCGGGGGTGGTGTCCACGCGGACGGCAAGCTGCCGCGCTTTCGGGAGGACGACTTTCGAGTCCTCTCCGAACTCGGGCCGGTGGAGGGGGCAACCGTCGCCGACTGGCCCATCGGTTATGACGACCTCGAGCCGTACTACGCCGAGGCCGAGCGCGCGGTGGGGGTCGCGGGGGACGCCGAGGTCAACCCCTTTGCCCCGTGGCGCTCGGGTCCCTACCCGATGCCTCCTGGTGCCCCCATGTACTGCGCCGTCGTGACCTCCGCAGCGGCCGAGCGGCTTGGCTACCACCCGTACCCCGCTCCTACGGGCTGCAACTCCGTCCCCTACGACGGCCGGCCTGCCTGCAACAACTGCGGCTTCTGCGCCTTCTTTGGCTGCCCCATCCACGCCAAGGGCGACCCGGTGGCCCTCCTTCGCCGTGCACTCGTCTCCGGTCGGGCCGAGCTCCGCCCGGACTCGTTCGTGAAGCGGATCGTCGTGGCCAACGGCCGTGCCACCGGCGTCGAGTGGATCGACGCTGCCGGCAACACCCACACCGAGACGGCCGCGCACGTGATCGTCGCAGCAGGGGCCATGGAGACCCCGCGGCTGCTGCTCCTGTCGGGCCTCGAGCACCCGATGATCGGGCGCAACCTCATGTTCCACTTCCAGACCCTCACCTTCGGCCAACTGCCGATGCGGGTCCACGCCCACAAGGGCCGCTCTGTGACCCATGCCCACGACGATCACATCATCGTCGACAAGGCCGCCCGAGCCGCTGCCGCTGAGGCCGGTCTGCCCTGGTTCAAAGGCGGCCTGGTCGAGCACGGCGGGGCGGCCCATCCCGTGCTCGAGGGCAAGATCTATCCGTGGGGACCCACCCACAAGGACGGGATGCGCGAGTCGCCCATGCGCGACCATCTGGTCGGCTTCACCATGCAGGGGGAGGACCTCCCTCAGGCCACCAATCGGGTCGACCTCGACCCCACGATTCGCGACATCCACGGCCTCCCGGTGGCCCGCACCACCTACCACCCGCACCGCCACGAGCTGGCAGCTTCGGCCTACTACGCCCCCAAGCTCGAGGCCATCCTGAAGGAGGCCGGCGCGCTGTGGTCCCAGAGCACGACCTCGCCTCGCCTGGGGGGCACCGACTTCATCAAGGGCCTGGACAGCGATCTCATCGAGCGCCTCGGCACCGACTTCATCGAGGAATTGCAGGGGATGCCGGGCATCCCGACGTCGCGTCACGTCGTGGGCACGGTGCGCATGGGGACCGACCCGGCGACCTCGGTCTGCGACGAGTGGGGGCGGCTCCACGACGTCCCCAACGTTGTCATCGCCGACTCCTCGCCTTTCCCTACCGGGACCGGCTACGGCCCCACGCTGACCCTGGTCGCCCTGTCGATCCGCAATTCGCGCGCTCTCACCACCTGACTCCGCAACGACGCGGCGAAGCGCTCGCAGCGCGCAATCGTCTCGCTCGGTTCGCCCTCGCTGTCGCCTCCTTGCTCAACGCATAGCTGATCGACTAGCGGAACCGGTCGTCACGAGCAGCTTCAGGTATTCTTCGCAGATCGTCCCGCACCGACAGACGGGCTGACGTGAAAGCGAGCTACTTCATGGCGATTCGTGGATCAGGTCGGCGGCGTCTGGACGTCGACAGTGGTTCCGATCGTCTGGGTCACAGGGGCCGGGCCCGGCGTCCCCTGCTGGGTGTCATGGTGGCTTTTTGCTTCGGGTTGACGGTGGTGGCATGTGGCGGCACGAGCACCCCTGCAGCGACGCAGTCGGGCATCAATCCCAACGGGGTCCTCAAGTACGGGATCGACCTCAACGACGAGTTCGACAACACCTTCAATCCCGAGCAGTCCCTGAATCCCTGCGGATTCGCGATTCTGTCGAACATCTATGCCTCGGGCCTGGGCATCACCAACAACGCCTTCCTCCCCAACGTCGTGGAGAGCTGGTCGTCGACGCCCAACACGGTCACCCTCCACCTTCGGCCGGGTGTGGTGTTCTCAAACGGCGACCCGGTCGATGCAAACGCCATCAAGGCGAGCCTGCTCTACATGAGGATGAGCCCCCTGCTCACCACACTGACCGCGATTTCGACGATCGACGTGGTCGACCCGCTCACCCTCGTGCTCAACCTCTCCAACCCGATCCCGGGAGACGTCATCCAGGCGCTGTACCACACGGATGGCACCATCGTGGACCCCAGCACGATCAGCACTGACGCGACCAAACCGGTCGGAGCTGGTCCCTTCGTGCTCAACAGCTATCAGCAGGGTTCCTCGATCAACCTCGTCGCCAATCCCAAGTATTGGAACACGGGGCAGTACAAGCTCGGAGGTGTGGACTTCGTCCAGGTCTCGCTCGGCCCACAGACCATCGGGGCGCTCGAATCGGGTGCGGTCGACATGGCGACACTCGAGCCCGACGATGTTGCGCAGGTCAAGGCCCAACCCGACCTAGCGGTGGTGGTGGGCCAGTCGTACGACTACGTGGACCTGCAGATGCGGCAGAACACCGGGCCCTTCACCAACTCGAAAGTACGCGCCGCGCTCGAATACGCAGTGGACCGCAACGCCCTCAACCAGGCGGTGAACGACGGCCTCGGCGAGCCTGCTTACCAGCCCTTCCCGTCCTGGTCCCCCGGGTACAACAAGTCGGTGGGCAACACGTACACCTACCAGCCCGCGAAGGCCAAGGCGATGCTGAAGGCAGCCGGCTATCCCAAGGGGATCTCGTTCACCCTCGTTGTGCCCTCCGGTGACGCCTCGTTGGGCCAAATTTCCCTGATCATTCAGCAGCAGGCCCAAGCGGCAGGGTTCACGGTCAATCTTCAGCAGGTCGACCCGGCAGACCTCCTGACCGATGTGTACATCAAGGGCCAGGGCGACGCCGTCCTGACCGAGCAACTCTCGAACGGGCCAGACCTGGCCAACAACTTCGAGGATGAGTTCCTCCCGATCGGCTTCCTCACCCAACATTTCGGGACGGCCAATCCAGAGCTCGCTCCGTATATAAAGCAGGCCCTCTATTACGTCACGGCCCAGCAGCAGGCGCCATACATGCAAAAGGCCGGTGCCCTCGCGATGGCGATCGGCGCTGAGGTTCCTCTCGTCTTCCAACCTTCGCTCATTGGCTACAACAAGGACGTGGTTGGCGGGACGGTCCAGGCCCCGATCGGCCAGTGTCATACCGACCTGGCGGGCATCTACATCAAGAGCTAGGCCGCCCTCGGGACACACGGGCTCGCCGGAAGGGAGCATTCATCTTCTGTTCACAGCTCGGTGGCGCCTCCCCATGTGGGCTCAGAACGATCAACTCCACGCCGCCGTCCACAAGCAAGGCCCTGGTCTTCCTCAGCACGTCGGTGGAGGGCTGACCCCCCACGATGGCGTCTGGTAACTCCTCGCTGGTCTCGTTCGTAGCGAGACGGCTGCTGATCACCATCCCCTTGCTGCTGCTCATCTGTCTCGGGGTCTTCAGCCTGATCTTCCTGATCCCGGGGGACCCCGCGATCACCCTGGCCGGCGGGGCCCACGCCACCCCGGCAGAAGTGGCCAAGATCACGCGCGAGCTCCATCTCAACGAGCCGTTCTTTCAACAGTTCTGGAACTGGCTGTCGGGCGTACTCCACGGCCACCTCGGGAACTCGCTGTTCCAGAACCAGAGCGTGGCCTCGGGCATCGCCCTACGGTTCCCGGTCACCTTCAGCGTGGCGGTCGGCGGGATGTTCGTCGCCATCGTGATCGGGGTGCCCACCGGCATCGCCGCCGGGATCAAGCCACGTTCCGCCACCGACCGGGTGGTGACGGTCGGGAGCAGTCTTGGCGTAGCCATCCCCGATTTCTGGCTGGCAATGATCCTGGTGGTGATCTTGGCGATCAACCTCCACTGGCTGTCGCCCATCGGCTACGTGAGGTTCGCCACGTCACCGTGGGGGTGGTTCCAGCATCTGATCATGCCGTGGCTGGCGCTCGGCATCGGCGGGGCCGCCACCATCGCCCGGCAGATCCGGGGCTCGATGATCGACACCCTCCAGCAGGACTACATGCGTACAGCCGTGGCCAAGGGACTCCCCCAGCGCATGGTGATCGGCAAACACGCCATGAAGAACGCCCTGAGCCCGGTGGTCACGGTCGTAGGCATCCAGTTCGCCTATCTGCTCGGCGGCACCTTCATCATCGAGCAGATCTTTTCGCTGCCGGGACTCGGGACCTACATGCTTCAGGCCATCAGCGAAAAGGACCTCCCGGTCATCCAAGGCGTGGTCCTGGTCACCGCCCTGTTCTTCGTTCTGGTCAACCTCATCGTCGACATCATCTACGGGATGCTCAATCCCAAGGTGCGCCTCGGTTGACCTCATTGGTGCCTCCGGGGGACACCGACCCCTTCGTCCTCGGGGACCAGATCCGTGAGGAGCGGACCGAGGAGAACTCCCCGGACGTCGAAACCGACCGCCCCGAGCGGCTGTGGCGCCGGTTCGTCCGAGACCGCCTCGCCGTCGTCGCGCTCTCGTATCTGGTCTTGCTCACCGCGGCGGCGATCGCCGCGCCGTTGATCGCGCCGTACAAACCGAACTTCGCGGACCTCGACGCTCTCAACGCAGCACCTTCAGGAGCACACTGGCTCGGCACGGACGACCTGGGTCGGGATATCTTGAGTCGCCTCATCTGGGGGGCCCGGGTCTCGCTACGGGCGACCTTCGAGATCGTCGGTATGGCCATCGTGGTCGCCCTCCCGATCGGGTTGATCGCCGGGTACTTCCGAGGTTGGTTCGACACGACCGTCATGCGGCTGATGGACGCCCTGTTCTCCTTCCCGCCTCTGGTCCTGGCGTTGACCGTAGCGGCGCTGCTGGGTGCCAACTTGAACGACGCCGCCATCGCGATTGCCGTGGTGTTCGTCCCGAGCTTCGTCCGGTTGATCAGGGGTGAGGTCATCTCGGTGCGCGAGGAAACCTACATAGAGTCCTCCCAGTCCCTGGGCGCTGGCCCGTCCCGGTTGATCCGGTCGCACATCTTTCCCAACGTCGCCTCACCCGTCGTCATCCAAGTGGCCCTTGCGCTGGGCTTCGCGCTCCTGGCGGAGGCCGGTCTGTCCTTCCTTGGTCTCGGTGCCCAGCCACCGACGGCGAGCTGGGGGAACATGCTCAGCGAGGCCTACCAGTTCATCTTCACCAACCCCACCGCTCTCATCTGGCCGGGGTTGGCCATCATGATCACGGTCCTCGCCTTCAACCTGGTCGCCGACGGCCTGCGCGATGCCCTGGGACGTGAGCGGGCCATCTCGGCCAAGCGCGCCCGCCAGCTCGCCCGCTGGCTGCGAGGCCGACTGGCGCATTCGGAGTCCACGCCGGAGGCAGCGACCGTCGGTGCCGGGAGTGCCCGAGGGACAGCGACAGCGACGCCTACAACCGATCCGGTCAGCCCAGTCCCGGCGTCGGTGTCGGACGGCGGGTCCGCACCGCTCCTCGCGGTGGACCACATTCGGGTCGAATTCAACGTCAGGGGCGAGTGGCTCCCGGTGGTCGAGGACGTGTCCTTCGAGGTCCACCCGGGTCAGACGATTGGGCTTGTCGGGGAGAGCGGCTCGGGCAAGACCGTCTCGGCGCTCGCAGTCATGGGACTGCTCCCGCCCGGCGGCCGACTTGCCGCAGGCAGGGTGGGCTTTGGGGGACGCGAGCTGAGCGCGATGGGACCGAAGGAGTTGCGCAAGCTCAGGGGTGCGGAGATCTCCATGATCTTCCAGGAACCGATGACCAGCCTCAACCCGGCGTACTCGGTCGGCAACCAGATCGCCGAGCAGGTCCGGGTCCACAGCGGACTCAGCCGCAAGGAGGCATGGGCGGTGGCGGTCGAGATGCTCGACAAAGTCGAGATCCCCAATGCCGCCAAACGGGCGCGCGAGTACCCTCACCTGTTCTCAGGAGGCATGCGCCAACGGGTGATGATCGCCATGGCCCTGTCATGCCAGCCAAAGCTCCTGATCGCCGACGAACCGACGACGGCGCTCGACGTGACCACCCAGGCACAGATCATCGACCTTCTGCGGTCCCTGCTCGAAGAGCAGTCGATGTCGATGATCTTCGTCACCCACGACCTCGGGGTGATCGCCGACGTGGCCGACGAGGTCGTGGTCATGTACGCAGGTCAGATCGTCGAGGAGGCTCCGGTGCGCGCCCTCTACGGCCGGCCTCGGCACCCCTATACGGAGGCGCTCCTGGCGTCGATGCCCCAGATGACCCCGACCGGGATGCCGCTTCGTGCCATCCCGGGGAGAGTGCCGCGGCCCGACGAGATCACCGAGTCCTGTCGCTTCCGGCTTCGATGCGACTACGCCGAGCAGCGCTGTGCCGAGGTGTCGGTCTCCCTGCGGCAGGCCCACGACGATGGTTCCTCAGACCGGCACCAGCTCGCCCGCTGCCTCCGCCAGGACGAGCTCCATCTCTGGCGCGGTGGCAACGCTGCCAAGGCGATCGCCATCGCACCCGCCCCGGCCCCGACGGCGCCGACCCGATCCCCGACACCAGCCGTGGAGCCGGTCGTTTCCGCAGACCTCATCGCCCACTCTGACGCCAACGCACCCCGCGACAGGGCTCCCCACGACGAGGAGGCCAGCCCCTTCCCCCGAGCACTCGAAATGTCGGGGCTCTCGAAGCAGTTCCCCATCCGTTCGGGTGTCCTGCGCCGGGCCACGGGCAGCGTGAACGCCGTCGACCAGGTCACCCTGGTCATCTCGAGGGGATCCACGCTCGGCCTGGTCGGGGAGAGCGGTTCGGGGAAGTCCACCCTGGCCCGGCTGGTCATGCGGCTGATCGACCCGACCGCCGGCACCGTCTGCATCGACGGCATCGACATAACGGCGTTGAGTGGCAGCGACCTGCGAGACCGCAGGGACCTCATGCAGATGGTCTTCCAGGACCCCTACTCGTCTCTGGACCCACGCCATACCATCGCCGACACCGTCGGTGAGCCCCTGGTGGTGCACGCCGAGATGAGCTCCACGGAACGTACCGACCGGGTGGTCGAGCTGTTGGAGCAGGTGGGGATGAACCGGTCCGCGCTCGAGCGGTACCCGCACCAGTTCTCCGGCGGCCAGCGCCAGCGGATCGCCATCGCCCGGGCCCTGGCAGTGCACCCGAGGCTGTTGGTCTGTGACGAGGCAGTCAGCTCCCTCGACGTCTCGACCCAGGCGCAAGTCATCAACCTGCTCAGGGATCTCCAAGCCGAGCTGGGGACCGCCTACCTCTTCATCGCCCACGACCTCTCAGTGGTTCACCACATCAGCGACCGGATCGCCGTGATGTACCTGGGCCAGATCGTCGAGGAAGGTCCAGCCGAAGAGGTCTACTCTCACCCCGCCCATCCCTACACCGCCGCACTGCTGTCGGCCATACCGATCCCAGATCCCACCGGGCGCGAGAATCGCCGCCGGGTGGTGCTCCGAGGCGAGGTCGGCGACGCCACGACCGAGTCCACCGGCTGCCGCTTCCGCACCCGGTGCGCCTACGCCATGGACGTGTGTGCCTCGGTCGAACCCGAGCCGTACCAGACGCCCACAGGCGTGTCGGTCCGCTGCCACCTCCACACGGAGGGCCCGACCTTGGCCGGGGAGACCGTACTGTCGCTGTCCGAGAAGGCGCCGACGCCGGCCTGAGCCGTAGGCCGGTCGCCTACCCGATGCCGCCCAGCCGAACAGCGTCGGCTCAGACCATCCAGGGGCGACAAGCGCCTCTGACCAGGCGTTATACGGGTGATCCTGGGCAGGGGTGAGCGTTGGCCTCGTGGGGGCGGCGTTTGGCACTCCCACCCGCGGGATAGCAATCGAGAGTTGCAATCCATCTAAAAGGGGCCTACCCTCCTTGGAAGGCGGAGCCGGTTCGAGGTCGGGCGTCGTGGGGGAGGGCGGATCTCCCGCACGGTGGCCCGGCTTTGACCAGCAGGTGTGGCGACCGGACACGGGTTTGCTCGGAGGGCATCCGCTCTCCTGGTGTTCGTATTCGCTGCCGGCATTGGCCGCTCATCCTGCGTCGGGAACGGCCGGAGCCGGATTACTCGGGTGTCGGAGGCGTCGGAGCCGACCAGTCAGGGTCCGGTTCGAGGAACTGCATGAGAAGTGCTTCCAAGCCGATGGCGAAGAGCGTCCACTCCTGGTCCTCACCGTTGGGGCCGGTGGGTCGCAGGATTACCCCTAAATCGGGGTCGACATGCTGGCGTAGGGAGCAGCCCTCGGCCAGAGCACCCACCGCCACGCTCAGCTGGCGGAGGGTCAGCGGCGTCCTGACACGCATGCCGACAAGAGTGGCCAGACCAGCGTAGGCACTCTCCCAGAGCGTGGTAAATCCTTCGTAGCCCTCCAGCAGAGCGGCACGGATCCGCCGCTGGTACTCGGTCCGCTGGCTCCCGACGTTGTTGGCGGTGGCCATCGACCACACTGCAATCCACATCGACCAGTTGGGCGACTCCAGCAACATGAAACTGCTGGCTGATCCACCGACACGGCACACCTCTTGCAACGCCCGCAGTCTCGCCTCACGGGTCGACAGGTCGAGACTGTCGAGGAGGGGACCAAGCGCCAGGACGGTCTCATCGAATTCTCCGAGAGCGTCCTCTACGGCAATAGTGGCAAGAACATCAGCCTGGTAGTCCGCCTGGTTCTCCCAGACGCGCCGGATGACAGACGCATTTGAGAGCTTGAGGCCGGTCTCCGCATCAATACGCTCAAAGACCTTCTTGAATGTGAGGGTGTCGACACCGACACCGAACCCATCTTCGATGAGAATGAGGCGACCCATCTCGAGCATCAGCGTGCGGAGCTCTTCGCGGCTCTGTTTGGGCTGGCGTTTCATGTTCGCTGGGGGCAAGTCTGCTCGCTGTCACTGTCGAAGTGGTGTCATGGATCGTCGGTCTGCGGTGTTTCGTGCGAAAACACGGCCCGTGTGGGGTGGGAGCCCCCACATTGGCCCGGTTGGTCCAACGGAACGCCCCAGGACCGTGTCTGAGACCACAGATAGTCGCCCACTCAGGTTGTTCTGATACAGGTCCTCCTCCTCGATGGCGAGGTTGCCGTACGTGGGCACGCCGGCGGTCTCGTAGGCGAGGTGCAGCGTGCCGCTCGGGTAGGTGACCGATTCGGCGAGCCGCAGCGCCGTGGGCACGGTCCCGTCGGCGAACACCTGCTTGCCGCTGCCGAGCAGCAGCGGGTACACCCAAAGGTTCATCCGGTCGACGAGGCCGAAGCGAAGCAGAGACTGCAACAGGTCGAGACTGCCGATGACGTGGACTTCGTCGTGGCTCCCCTTGAGGGCGGTGATGTTCTCGGCGACGTCGCCGGCGACGAGCGTCGACCCGTGCCAGGCGAGAGAGCCAGCGAGCGTACGGCTGGCAACGTACTTGGGGACGCCGTTCAGCAGGCGGGTGATCGGGATCTCCTGCGGAGCGTTTGGCCAGTAGCCGGAAAAAGATCTCGTAGGTCCTTCGCCCGAGAAGCAGGGCGTCCATGCTCCTGGCTTGCTCGACTATGACCCCGCCAGACTCCTGGTCCACCAGTGGGGCGCCTGCCACCCGCCGTGCGCGAAGCCGCCATCGCGGTCCTCGTCGGGCCCTCCCGGGGCCTGTGCCACTCCGTCAAGCGTCACGAACTCGGTCACGATGAGTTTTCCCATGGGTTGCTCCTTTCTAGAGGCGATGCATTCCTGAGTACGGGTTACGGGCCTGACGAACACGCTGGTCACGAAGCACATTGACTCAGAGTATACTCTCAGTGTATGCTCGTAGTTATGAGCGTTCCCCTCACTCTCCTCGGCTTGCTGGATCGAGAGCCAAGCCACGGCTACGACCTCAAGCGCGATTACGACAGCTACTTCGGGAAGGGCAGACCGCTCCCCTTCGGCCAGGTCTACGCCACGCTCGGTCGTTTGGCGCGCGACGGAAAGGTCCTCCCCGGCGAGGTGGAGCCCGGCGCCGGGCCCGAGCGCAAGCGCTACGCCATCACCGACGCAGGTAAGCATGAGGTCGAATCGTGGCTGAGTCAACCGATCGAGCCCGAGCCGCATCTGCAGACTGACCTCTTCGCCAAGGTCGTCCTCTCATTGATGCTCGGGCGCTCAGCCGAGTCGTACCTCGACATCCAGCGCAGCGCCCACCTCCAGCGCATGCGGGAGTTGACCGAGCTCAAGCGAAACGGTGCCGTGGTCGACGCTCTCCTGGCCGATCACGGCTTGTTCCACCTCGAAGCCGATCTTCGCTGGATCGACCTCACTTCCGCGCGGCTGAGTGTGCTCGCCGAAGAGGTGGCGCCGTGAGCACCGACCATCTCCCAGAGTCGATGTCGGGGCTCTCGCCCATTCTCGAAGCGAAAGAGGCCGTGCTGTCCTTCGGTGAGACGCCAGCCCTGCGGGGGGCCAACGTCGCAGTTGCACGCGGAGAGATCCTCGCCGTCATGGGTCCGAGCGGCTCGGGCAAATCGACCTTGCTCCATTGCCTCGCGGGCATTCTCGTTCCGGACTCCGGCCAGATCTGGTTCGCCGGCTCGCGCGTGGACAATTTGCGAGAGCAAGAGCGCAGCGCGCTCCGTCGGGATCGCTTCGGCTTCGTCTTCCAGTTTGGCCAGCTCGTTCCCGAGTTGAGCGCCGAAGAGAACGTCGCGCTGCCGCTGCTCTTGGGCGGTATGCGCCGCGCGCAGGCTCTCGACGAGGCCCGGTCGTGGTTCGAGCGCCTCGGGCTCGAGGGGATGGAGCGCCACCGGTCCGGAGAGATGTCCGGCGGACAGGCCCAGCGCGTGGCGCTCGCCCGCGGCCTGGTCGCCAACCCAGAGGTGCTCTTCGCCGACGAGCCGACGGGATCCCTTGACTCGCTCACCGGTGAGCTCGTGATGGACCTTCTCACCGCGGCGGCCCGCCAACAGGGCACGACTGTCGTCCTGGTCACCCATGAACCGCGGGTGGCCGCCTACGCCGATCGCGAGGTCGTCGTCCGGGACGGGATGGTCGCCGCGCTCGATCGCGCCGTTCGATGATTCGCCTCGGATTGCGCCTCACGCTCGGCGGTGGGCGAGAAGCGGCGTTGCGCGCCCTTGTCACTGCCGCTGCGGTTGCCCTCGGGGTCGGCTTGCTCCTGATGGCGCTCGCCGGCGTCAACGGGCTTCACAACCAAACCCAGCGTGGCGCCTGGCTGGACACCTCGCCGACAACCCCGCGGACGACGAGCACCTCGGCGTCGGATCCGTTGTGGTGGCTTCTCAGCGTCGACCAGTTCGGTGACCAGGCAATCGACCGGGTCGATGTCGCCGCCACTGGGCCAACTTCGCCAGTCCCGCCAGGGCTCGCGCATCTGCCGGGAACCGGACGGTATGACGCCTCGCCGGCGCTCGAACGCCTGTTGGCATCGACCCCGACAGACCAGCTGGCCGAGCGGTTTGCCGGACACCAGACCGGAACCATCGGCCCAGCCGGCCTCCCGTCTCCCAACTCGCTGATCATCGTCATCGGCCACGACTCGCAGCAACTCTCGCTCGTCCCGGGGGCTGTCGAAGTCCGAGGCATCCAGCAGACGCCATCCAGTTGCGATGCCTGTAAGAGCGGCGCCGGCAGCGCGTTCGCCCTGCAGTGGATCCTGGCCATTGGAGCGGTCGCCTTGCTGCTGCCCGTGCTCATCTTGATATCTACTGCCAGCCGGCTGTCCGCCGCCAGGCGAGAGGAGCGCTTCGCCGCCATGCGGCTCGTGGGTGCCACGCCGCGGCAGATCTCGGTGATCTCGGCCGTGGAGGCGACGGTGGCGGCCTTCGCCGGATTGACGCTCGGGTTCGTCCTGTTCTTTCTCCTGCGACCGCTGCTCTACCGCGTCCCCTTCACGGGCGCGCCGTTGGCCGCAGGGGACCTCTCGCTTCGGGCGATCGACATCGCGATCGTCGTGATCAGCGTTCCGATCGCAGCAATCGTGTCCGCACGTCTGGCGATCCAGCGTGTTCGGATCGCGCCGCTCGCTGTGAGTCGACGAACGACCTCTGCCTCGCCGCGGGTGTTCCGGGTCATCCCGCTTCTCGCCGGGATCGCCTTGCTCGCCTACTTTGACGCGGCCGGCAAGCCGGGCAGCAACAGCGGCCAGCAGCTCGAGTTCCTCCTGGGCTTCGGGCTTCTTGTCGTCGGGCTGGTGTTGGCCGGGCCGTGGTTCACCACGGCAGGCGCTCGGCTCATGGCCCATCGCGCGAGCCGCCCAGCCACCCTGATCGCCGGCCGCCGCCTCCTCGACAACCCCAAGACGGCCTTCCGGTTCGTCAGTGGGCTTGTCATCGCTCTCTTCATCACGAGTGCGGCCATCGGGGCATTGAGCTCGATCGCTGCGGCCACCAGTACAGGGCGAGGAAGCATCGGGAACGACACGCTTGCCGTCCCGTTCTGCGGCTTCTCGACGAACTGTGCTGCTTCCGCGCAAGTTCCTTCGGTCACGAGCCAGACTCTTGCTGCGCTCCGCGCGACGCCCGGAGTCAGCGGTGTGACCGTGGTCCACGACAGTCCGCAAGCTCCGCTGAGGAACTCCTTCGGAGAGTCCCAAGGTCCGCTGCCGGATTCGTTCGGAGTCGCCTCGTGCGACCAAATGGCGGGGACGCCCGCGATCGGGAAGTGCACCCCAGGAGCGGCGGAGGCGAGCGTCGGATATTTTCTCTCGAGCGTCCTCGGGCACAGCTCTCACGCCTCCACGACGGTGTGGCCGAGCGCGCGTCTCTCTGCGGCGGAGCTCGCGAGACTCCCGGTGAACGCTGTGGTCGTCGCCACCGACGGATCAGCGGGCTCGATCGAACGGGCACGAACGTCACTCGAACGAGCCTTTCCCTTCGAGGGGATTCCCGTGGCGGTCGTGGCACTCAATCCCTCTACGGCGCGGCTACTGGCGGCGATTCAGGACATGACGGCTGTGATTATCGTTGCGAGTCTGATCATTGCCGCCTGCAGCCTCGCCGTGAACGTTACGGCCGGGTTGGTTGAGCGCAAGCGCCCATTCAGTCTGCTCCGTCTCACCGGTGTCCCGCTCAGCATCCTGCGTCGTGTGATTACGTTGGAAAGCGCATTACCACTTTTCATCGTTGCCGGGGTTTCGCTGGTCGTCGGTCTGGTTGCTGCAGCCCTCTACCTCAGCTCCCAGGTCGGCATATCGTTCGAAGTTCCGGGGATCACCTATTGGGCGGCGGTCCTCGGTGGACTGGCGGCTTCACTCGCCATCATCGCCGCGACGTTCCCGCTCCTCAATCGGCTCACTGGACCCGAGGTTGCCCGGAACGAGTGACCACGAAGGAGTACGTATTCATCGATAGACGTCAGGCGACGAGGGGAAATAGAGAAGACCCGCCGATGCCGAGCGGTTTCCCGAATTCTGGGTCGTTGTCGGTCCATATCGGTGTCATACCGAGCGGCGGAGATAACTCGGGGTATCCCTGACTACAGGTTCAGGGTGCCAACGGCACATCGGGGCGTGTGGATAAATTCGACTCCGAGTCGGACTACAAGGCGTCAGAGGTCTGGAAAGTCAGCACCCTGAAACACATACTCTGACCCCTCAGATGCAACAGGCTGCGATGCATCGCAGTCGGGTGCACTGTTATCGCCCTTTACTTCGGCGTAGTACGTACCGGTCGTGGCCGTCACAACGATATCTGTAGTGAATGAGACATACAGAGTGGCCCCGTACTGCCCAGTGACATTCGGGCTGTAAGGAGCGGAGTACAACACCTGTCCCTGATTCTCGTAGATGTACCAGCAGTTCTCAGTCGTCGGTGCGTAGGCGGCCAGAATGATGCCATTCCCATCAGGCGATGAGAACACGGAGATATGGTTCGTGTTGGTCGAGTTCACTGTGGTGAAGGTCAAGCTCGAGTCGGACGTTGCCAACGACGACACCAGGCTGGCGGTACTCGGAAAAGACTCGTGGTTCATCGCGTAGATCGAGTTGGCACTAGAGAGTGCGGCCTCCAGATTGGATTGAGCGGTCCAATCGCTATTGGTGTATCCCAGATCGTTGGTGCACGTATCCGCGTCGTTGTTGCTGTTAGTCCCGTCCGGGCACGTCGTGTTGGACCAGATCACCCCTGAGAGGTTGGCAGCCGTGAGGTTGGCGTTGTCAAGGTCGGCATCCGTGAGGTTCGCGCCCGTGAGGTCGGCAGGGCCAAGGTCAACGTTTGAAAGGTCAGCCGAAGTGAGATTTGCACTGGGACCTAGGAGGTACCCGGCCTGGAAACTCCAGTTTGGGGGAAGATAGGCCGGACCCCAAGGGATGCCACCCGACACGACCCCACTCAGATCGGCACCGGTCAGATTGGTCCCATTGAGGTCCGAGTTGGTGAGTACCGCGTCAACGAGGTCGGCATTCGTCAGATTGGCCTGAGGGCCGACCAGGTAGCCATTGGCGAGCAGCCATCCTGTAGGCAACGAAGACGGAGTGCCGGTGATTCCGCCCGAGGACACTCCTGAGAGGGCAGCGCCGGAGAGTTCTGTCCCGGCTAGATCAGCGCCGGCCAGATCGGCGTTTGAAAGGCTTGCGTCCGTGAGATTCGCCTGAGGGCCGACGAGATAGCCGTCAACGAGGATCCATCCCGCTGGTAACACGGGAGTACCGATGATCCCACCGGACGAGACCCCGGTCAGGTTCGCACCGGAGAGGTTGATCGAGCCGAGATCCAACTCAGCGAGATTTGCATCGGCCAAATCGGCTCGGGGCCCGACCAGATAGTGCCCGACGATTCTCCATCCCGAGGGCAGTGCCGTTGGGAGGCCGGTGATCCCGCCGGACGACACCCCGGCCAGGTGGGCACCCGTCAGGTTGGCTGCATGGAGTCGGGTGCGAGTCATCGTCGCGTCGGTGAGCTGCGCATGAGCGAGATCGGCTTTGACTAGGTCGACTCCTGTCAGGTCAGCACTTGAAAGGTTGCATCTCTGGAGATTCGCAAACGGACCGCGGTACGTGCAGTTTTGGATGCGAGTTGGCTTGACCCCAGTCGCTACCGCACCCTGTCCCAAACCGACGCCGTTCCGCGCTTGAACCTCTACGGAGTAGGCCCTGCCGTCTGTGAGACCCGACACCACGCAGTTGGTGACGGAGGTGACGCACTTCTCCGACCCAGGAGAGGCGGTGACGAGATAGCGGGTAATGGGTTCTCCGCCAGTCGAAGCTGGAGCCGTCCAAGACACAGCAATCGCTGTATTGGCCGGAGTGGCCAGGAGATTCTGCGGTGCTCCCGGCCTGGTTGGACTGGTCGCCCCTGCAGGGGTGCCGATACTCAGCGTGGTAGCGATAACCGTCCCGACTATCGCGAGAACAGCCTTCATTTGGTGGTTCACCGGGTCCCCGTTCGAGTCAAGATGTCTCGCACAACGATCTTCAAGTCTCCCACCGCTCCCCCGTTGAGCCAATAGGCAAGACCGATTTTTCGGGTCCAGCTTCGTCTACGTCTGGAGGGTGACCCTCTTGATCGACCGCCCGATTCTGCTCGGAGGAGGTGCCGCATAACGCTGCCGGGTAGGGGGCACCCTGGTGCGCGTGGTGCCCGTCTGCCGACCCTCGCGTCTGCGAGGATCGCTGGCATGCACCCTCCCATAGAGCCATACGATTGGGGCCACCTTGAAGTAGGCGACGGTCATGCCGTGTATTGGGAAGTCGTGGGCTCGCCCGATGGTCTCCCGGCAGTCTGGTTGCACGGCGGTCCGGGTGCTCCGGCCTCACCGAACAGTCGGGGCAATTTCGATCCGACCCGCTACAGGGCGGTCATCTTCGACCAGCGAGGGTGTGGCCGTAGCCGGCCTTTGGCCAGTGATCCTGCATCAGACCTGTCGACGAATACCACTCATCATCTAGTCGATGACATGGAGCAGCTGCGCACAAAGCTCGGCATCGACAGATGGGTCGTCGTCGGCGGCTCCTGGGGCGTGACACTCGCTCTCGTCTACGCCCAGCGCCACCCGGATCGGGTTCTCGGCATGGTACTGGCGGCGGTCACGTCGGGGCGGCAGAGGGAGACCCAGTGGATCACCAGGGACATGGGCCGAGTGTTCCCCCGCGAGTGGGATCGCTTCGTGGAACTGGTGCCTGAGCCCGAACGGGGAGGCGATCTGGCTGCCGCTTACGTTTGGCTACTCTCCAGCCCATCTCAAGCGGTGCGTGAGGAAGCTGCTCGACGCTGGTGCGAGTGGGAGGACACCCACATGTCCCTTGCGCCCGACTACGAGCCGCATCTCAGCGTCCGCGAGCTGTCCTGGCAGATGGTCTTCGCCCGGCTAGTCACACACTACTGGGGACACGGCTGCTTCTTGGCTGACAACGAAGTGCTCTCGAACATGGCGAGCATCGCTGACATTCCGGCGACACTGATCCACGGTCTCCATGACATCTCCGGTCCGCTCGACACCGCATGGGAGCTCCACAAGGCCTGGCCAGCCAGTCGTCTGGTCGTCGTCAATGACGCCGGTCACTTCGGAGGGAGCATGGGCGAGCAGTTCACCGCAGCGATAGACGCCATGGCCGACTCCGTACGCCGCACCTAAAGCGGGTGACCCCTATAACGCCGGGACTGTGATGCGGCGACACTGCCAAGCGACGCCGAACGAACCTTAGGCGTTCTTCTCGGCTGCCTTTTCGAACTTGAACTTGTGGTGTTGGGCGAGAATGTCCTCGTGCGTCGCACCGTGGTTCGGCACATCCGGGTGATGGTGCTTGCAGAGAATATAGGGCGTCCCCTCGAGGGCATGGTGGCCGATCCTCCAGCATCCCTTTGTGTGGCAATTCACCTTGCGCATGCCGGTATAGACACCCACGCACACGGCACTGATCAGGGTGGCCTCTCCCAGGTCGGAGCCGAACCCGGACCAGAAGTTGTAATACACGTCTGGTCCGCCATGAAGGGTCCCCGTGTGAAGCGCGAACCAATGCCGGAGAGCGCCGATGAAGGCGATGAGGAGCGCTACGAGTACGACCGTGAGGAGAACTCCTCCAACCCAGGCGGCTCTATTCCCCGAGCTGTCGGGGGGGAACGAAGGCGTCGGGGGTGCCGTGGAGTTGCGTGCGGAGTTCGCCGCGTCGCCTGCCTGCGTCGGCGTAGCAGGGGACTCGCTTGGCCAGGCGGATTCCGATGTCTCGGTCATGGTCTTTGATCCCCGTTCCCGAATTGGTCCGGCGCCGCGCTCGCCCATTCTGCCCTCGCGAGCGCCATTTGACGCGGACCTGGTGAGGTAGGCCGCTGGTTCGTCAGATCGCTCCTGCGGTTGAGGTCCCGACCAGGCCATCGTGGTGGCATTTCTCAGCGCACCGGCCCGGGACCAGCAGCCCCCGCAGGGTGAGTCAGCTTCCCCAGCGGCCCCCTATCAAACCGTGCATGCGGTTCTCCCGCACACGGCTTTCCGACACCGTTCATCGTCAGGCATGCGCAGGCGTCCATCGCTTGACTCTTCCGGTGAGCCGATAGATGCCGAGTTCGGTCAGCCAGCCGTAGTTGAACCGACTGGCCCGAAGACGGCCTCGTGTGGCGTATTTGACGCTGGCCAGCTTGGACAGTCGCAAGTGCACGTAGCTGTCGATGAGGGCGAACTTCCGGTTCGAGTTTCCGTAGCGGAAGTACGCCCCCCAACCCCGGAGCACGGCGTTGAGTTCAGCGACGACGTGGCGCAGCTCACGGCTGGCAAGGTGGCGACTGGTGCGATCCCGGATCTTGGCCCTGATTGCGGCCATGGCCCGGTCCGACGGCCACTTCGACAGGTAGCGGCGAGTTCCGAACTTCGACGGGGTCATCCGGTGATGGAAGCCCAGAAAGTCGAAGCCGTCCTTCCCACCTGCGAGATTGATGATGCGAGTCTTGTCGGGATGCAACCGCAGCCCGAGGCCGACCAACACCTCCTCGATCCGGCGCTTCGCCTCTTCGGCTCGGCTCCGGCTGGTGGCAAGGACAACGAAGTCGTCCGCATACCTGACCAACGTCCCCAGGTTGACCATCTCGGCCCAAGCCTCGTCGATGACGTGGAGGGCAATGTTGGCCAGCAACGGGGAGATGGGTGAACCCTGCGGAGTCCCCGACTCGGTGTCGGAGACCAATCCGCCCTCGAACACCCCTGCCCGAAGCCAACTCCGCAGCAGCTTCAACATCGCACCGTCAACCACCCGGCGTTCGACCTGACCCATGAGGGCGTCGTGGTCGATCTCGTCGAAGCACGCTTTGATGTCGGCGTCGAGCACCCAGTTGGCTCCCCGGTTGGCCGCCACCCGGATCGCTTCGAGCGCCTGGTGGGCAGATCGCTTCGGGCGGAACCCGAAGCTCACCGGAGAGAAATCGGCCTCGAAGACTGGTTCGAGGACGACCTTGGCCGCCGTCATGACCACCCGGTCGGCCACCGTCGGGATACCGAGCGGACGGGTCTGGCCCGGCTTGCCCGGTTTGGGGATGTGGACCCTGCGCAGCGCCTTCGGACGATACGTCTTGTCCATGAGCGCTGCGGCGAGGCCGTCGAGGAACACCTTCACCCCGTCTGTGCCTCCGTCCTCGATCGACGCGATGGTCACGCCGTCGATGCCGGGGGCACCCTGGTTCGTTGCCACCTCGACCCATGCTCTCCACAGGATGTCGCTGCGGGCGACCTTGTCGTAGAGGGCGTGGAAGCGTCGAGCGGGATCCTGCTTGGCACTGCGATAGAGCACGCGTTGAAGGGCTCGGACCTTGTCCACCTTCTCGGTTTCGCTGATGGCTTTAGCCGAGAGCTCGGCACTCATCAGGGTCCCTCCACATCGTCGTCGTGCACCGGTGAAGCAGGGGCCCTTCGCTCCGGACAGGTTGTGTTGTCCTGTCCATCGTCACTACTACGACCCCCTCCGACTTCCTCTCGGCCGCCTGGCACTTCCCGGGGTCACCGGTTATAGACAGGACTGCTTCCCGGACCGCAGATCCGGGGCCGAGGAGGATCTCTCCAGTTCCGAGGACAACCTTCTGGCCATTCCGAGCCCCCTGCGCCGGGAGGTTCCTGGACACCCGCTCCAAGATCTCTGGTGTCGTCCATGGTCTTCGCCCTTAGGGGAAAGGCTCGACTCCCCCTGCTCCGCCATCACTGACGGACCGGTGTAACGACGCTGCAGGCTTCACGTGATGTTACGGACTGGTCAGTTGTTCCACCCCGCTTCGAACCCGGCCTCTCGACCACGCACGGGGGCTTCACTACCGGGGACCTTGGCGTCTCCCCGGACCGGACTTGCACCGGCTGGCTGTCCCCAGTTGTCGCTTGGTTACGTCATCACAACTCGAACCTCCTTGTTGTCATGGCGCCCAAGCTGCTGGACGCACCCCCCGAGCACCGGGTAAGTGGGATAGGCCGAGCTGGTAGGGCAGAATCAGCAACGTGACTGTCGAGCGGTGCGGTGAGTGTGGCTTCGACTCTGATAACTGGAGCGATGCCAGTGCGATCGCAGCAATCCAGCACCTGCCGTTGCAATGGAACACGGCTGTCGCCGGATTGACTCCTAGCGATCAGCTCCGTAGACCCGTTCACCAGATGTGGTCCATCGCGGAGTACACAGATCACGTCCGGGAGGTGCTCTTCGGGATGAGGTTCCTCCTCGATACCGCCATCTCACAGCCTGGAACCGACCTTGGACAGTCACCGCAGTCGCAGTTCGCTTCTCAGTCTCGACAGATTGACGTTGTAGCAGCTCTGGATGGCATTGACTATGAGGCCCGCTCGTTGAGTCAGCAGCTATCCGAGCTACCTGCCGACGACTGGTTCCTCACTGTGACGATCGACGGAGTCTCGGTCGATCCGCACTGGATTGCCCGTCACATCGTTCATGATGCGACTCATCACCTTCTCGACATCGTCCGACTGCGCTCAGCACTTTGACGATCGGGGTGACTTCCCCTAAACACCGGGAGCGGGGCGGTTATCGAGCGGGGCCTACGAGCGTACCTCTGTTGGAGGTGTTGGCCCATAGGGCCGAGTCGTCAGCGCTCCCACCAATGAGTCAGTAAGGGCGCGCAAACTTTTCTCTGCACCCGGGTTTCTCCCATGATCGGATCGAAACAGCGCCGTGAAGGCAGCGATGTCCGAAAGCGTCCACGCCAGTCGGAAGAGAGACATCGCCGTGTCGTCGACCACCCTGCCGGTTGCCTGGGTGTATGGCCTCAGAGCGTGCGCCGACCCATCGTCAAACATCCAAAGGTCGCGCTCCGGCGGGGCCAGACCCACCGTGTCCCAGTCAACGAGTAGCACGCCACTGTCGGTATGCATCAGGTTGCCCGGATGCGGCTCACCGTGGGTGATGACCTCCTCGCCTCCTGCTTTCGCGACAAGGTCAGCAAGATGGTCGAAAGTGATTACCCACTCCTGCACCTCTGAAGCATGATTGGCCAATCGTTGCCGCGCCGGTTCGGAGAAGGGACCACCAGTCCACGTGCGATCGAGGTCGTCAAGAGCGGACTCCAGCACCTCTCGGCCCGGCAGAACAACGCCATACCGTGGCGTTCGAGAAGCGGCTGCCGGTGTCGACCGGTGCAGTTCAGCGAGCCGCCGCAATAGTTGCTCGCGGTCCTTGCTGCCGATCGTGTCCCCCCAAAGGCCCGGCTCGCCGTCCATGAACGGAAAAACCGTCAAGGCGTATCGCTCACTGAGCCGCAATGTCGTACTACCGCCGCGCCGGGGGATGGGGGCCACGACGAAGCCGAGGTTCCCATCTCGGTGGAGGGCGAGTGACGAGTCGTAGGCGGCTTCGAGGCCCTCGAAGGTTGAATCTGGACTTTCTCCTAGCCAGGGCTTCGTGTCGAGGTCATCGACGGTCAGGAAATACCTGTGCGCGAGGGTCTCGGTGCGCCAGTGATAGCTCCCAAGCCCCTTCGGGATGTAGTGGAGTCGAGCGACATCCAGATCCCATGAGCGGGCCAGGGCATTGGCAAGGCCGAGTTCGTCGAGATCCAGGGGAGCGGGGGTATCCACAGCGAAGGCAGTTTCTCACGGGTGTTTTAGCCCGATGACGGGATACCTGCCCACAGGGAACCCTGCCCCACGTTCGCCTGCGAGTTCAGGGATGAACGCAACACCATCCTGATTGGCGAACATTACGTCGTCGATCAAGAGGTGTGCAGATGTCGAAGCCATTCACCGACGAAGAGAGGGCAACGATCTGGGAGGAGCACCGGAAAGAAGAGCTAAGAGTGGAAACTGGTGGAAATTCGTAGCCGATCGCAGAAGGGCCGGACCTCTCGGACCGACCCTGACCTGCCTATGCAATTGGTGGCGGG